>QEVF01000019.1 GCA_003576915.1 Planctomycetota bacterium
GTGGGGGTGACGTTCTTGCCGCACCTGGAGCAGTGGTTTGGCCCCCAGGGACTGTATGAGGCGGGTGAGCTGGACTGGTGGCTGGCCCAGCCCGGCCGCTGGTCGTTGTTCGACGCCCGCACCGACATCGTGGCGCTGCGCTGGGCCGCTGCGGGCCTCATGGCGGCCGCCTATGGCCTGATCTTCGGTTTGGGCACGCGCCTTTGCGCCGTGGCGGCCTTCGTGCTGCTCACTTCCTTTCATCACCGCAACCCCAACATCCTGAACGCGGGCGACATTCTCCTTCGCAGCGGGCTGTTTTACCTCGCCCTCATGCCGAGCTGGCGCGCCTGGAGCCTGGACCGTCTGCTGGCCGCAAAGTTGGGCTGGCGTGCCGCGCGTTCGTTCAAGGCCTGGCCCGTGCGGCTGGCGCAGATTCAGCTTTGCCTGCTGTATCTGTTTACGGGCATCGAGAAGTGCCGACCGGGGCTTGGGGGTGACTGGCTCAGCGGCGAGGCCGTGGGGCGCTCGCTGCGCTTTGTGACCATTGCGCGGGTGGACTGGTTTTCAGGCCTGCCCCTGTGGCTGTGCGCGCCCCTGACCTGGATAACGCTGGCATGGGAACTTGCCTTTGGCGCGTTGGTATTATGGCGGCGGACGCGGCCCGCTGCCCTGGCCTTTGGGGTGCTGGTGCATGCGGGCATTTTCGCCACGATGGAGGTGACCCATTTCAGCTTCACCATCCTGGCCTTCTACTGGCTGTTCGTTCCGGCGGGTGTGCTGATGGACATGCGCGGCCAAGCTGGCAGCGGCGAGCGGCGCCTCCTGCGGGTGTTCTATGACACCATGTGTCCGGTGTGCAACCGGGCCAAGCGCACGCTGCAACGGCTGGACTGGCTGGGCCGTCTCAAGTTCGAAGACCTCCATGACCGCGCGCTCTGCGAAGCGGCGCTCAAGGGCGTAACTTATGCCGACCAGTTGCGGGCCATGTATGTCCTGCGTCCCGACAGCCGCCACTTTGCAGGCTTTGACGCCCTGCGCGCTTTGATGCCGGTGCTGCCCCTGTTCTGGATCTTCTGGCCGCTGTGGATGCTGGCGTGGCTGCCGGGCTTTTCGCACGCCGGCCGCGCCCTTTACCGCTACATCGCCAAGAACCGTTTCAAGTACGCAAGTTGCGACAGCGAGGTCTGCTCCCTGCACCTGAAGCTGCTGGCGGGGCGCGAAATGGACGACGAAGTGGTGCGCCAGGTCGTGGCGCTGCATGAGCGCTTCCGCCAGTCCCGGCCGCCGGACATGGCCTCGGGTCAGAAGTAGTAGGTGTAGCCTGCAATCAGGGCCATGGAGAAGTAGCCCTGACTGACCTTGGCGGTGTCGCCGGTAAGCAGCTTGGACTCCCGCACATTGGTGAAATTGACCGGCTGCTCGAACTGTCCGGCGCCGATGGAGAACTGGATGCCCGCGCTGAACTCGCTCCGGCCCGTGTTGAAGATGAGGCCGGTGGCGAGGTGGTAGAGATTCCAGCCCGTGGCGCCAAGCTTGAAGCCTTCGGTGTCGATCTCCTTCTTGACTGTGAAGTCTGTGCGGAAGCTGAAGGCGCCGGAGATGGTGTCCGTGAATTTCTGCTGGATGGCAGCCGCCACGTTCAGCGCCCCGCGCCGCTGGTCCAGTACCTGGAAGGCCTTGCGGCTGTCTGAGAAGCCGGGGATGCCGACGATGGGATTCTTGGAGGCAGGCCGCATGACGGCGTACTCGCCCACGGGCAGGTACCAGTCCACGGCCAGCGCGATACGGGTATAGGTAGGAGCCGTGTATTCGACGCCGAATCCGAACACCCAGGAACTGCGGAACTGGGCGCTGAGGCCCTCCTGACGGTCGTCGATGGCCAGGGATTCGCCCGTGCCGTTGCCGTCGGTGTCGAGGTCGTTGACGGTGTATTGGCCCGAGACGGTGCCGCTGCCGAACAGGCTCAGGCTGGGGGTCGTGACGGTCACGCCCGCCTTGAAGAAGCCGATGTCGAAGGCCAGCCCCGCCTTGAGCAGTGAGCGCACGTTGTAGTAGTCCACGTTGACGTTGTTCTCGCCGCTGTGCAGCGTGAAGGGCGCGCCTACGGCCCGTGTGGCGACCTGGAAGCCCGTGTCTTCGAGGCGGATGCAGGCGTAGTGAGTGGCGCCGAAGGAAAGGTAGCGGTGAAAGCGGCAGGCGTAACTGAGCCCGGCCCAGTATTCGGTCAGGTCCACGCGGATGCGCAGCTGGCCGCGGTAGTCCTCGTCGCCGGGAGAGCGGGCGTCGTCAATGACGTTTTCCGTGGCCTCGCGGCGCGCCGAGGCTGACGCGCTCCAGTATTGGCGGGAGATGATGTTGAAGCCAAAGGCGTGGCGCGGGGCACCCTCAAACAGAAAAATGCCCGAGGCCAGCAGCGGCACAATGCGCACCTGGGTGGAGCCGATGTTGGTGCCGGTGCCGGCGCCGTTTTCGACGTTCAGGAAGTCGAGCTGGTAAAGGTCGGCGGTGGCCGAAAGCTGGGGGTTGCTGATGAAGCCGAGGCGCCCGGGGTTGTAGTAGCCCGCGCCGGTGTCGTCGCAGCCGGCGATCACGGCCCCGCCCAGCAGGGCCGATCGCCCCCCGTACTGGTGTACGTTGTAATGGGTGTCCTGGGCCCGCAGGCCCGCGGCGGCGCAGTGCAGCGCGGCTACCACAAGCCAGAGAAGTTGTCGACGGAACAACGGGCGACAGGCGCCGCCTTTGGCGTGGATCGGCATGGGCTCTCCCCGAGTATGGGGACAGCATCAATCAGCATGAGTCGCCCGTCAATTCACATTCGCTGCGCGCCGGCGGCCTAGCCTTCGCGGCCGGAGGCGTCGCGCGGCTTTCCGCCTCGCAGAATGATGCCGGGATGGGAGGCATAGAAGGCCTTGAGGTCAGCGAGCGGCACGCCCTCGCAGAAGTAGAACGCCAGCTCACAGATCAGCTTGTTATTGCTGAAGTAGCCCAGGGCGGCGGCCGTCAGACCCGGCGCGCGATAGAAAACGCAGTGAAGCAGCCCTTTGAGGCCGGCTAGTGACTTCGCCGACTGATCCGTGAGCTTGCTGCCCCCATACAGCCACACGTACTCGAGATTCTTGAGCTTGGCAAGGGAAGCAATGCCCGCATCGGTCACGGAGTCGCTCAGGGTCAGGCACAGGCATCGCAGCGAGGCGTTGGACGCCAGAGCTGACAGGCCGGCGTCCGTCAGTTGCGACGCGCTCTCCCGGGTGCCGTCCGCCTTGACGGTGACCAGCGAGATCGCCGCCAGAGAGCTGTGCTTCCTGAAAGCCGTCAGCGCGGCATCGGACAACGAGGCGCCGCACTCGACGTAAAGCTCGCGCAGCGTCTTGTTCGCGGCCATGGCGGAAATTCCGGCGTCGCTAATGCTCGGCGACTGGGTCACGACCACACTGAGCAGCCCCGCGCAGCGTGAGAGCAGCGCAAGGTGCTCGTCCGTGGCCTTGGTGAGCTTGAGCCAGACGATTTTGCGCGCGTTGAGCAGCGCCTTGAGACCATCGACCGTGGGCGAAAACCACAGTTCGACGGCGTCAGCCTCAACGTCGCAGTTGGCCATCTGCGCCTCGACATGGATATGGACCAGTTTCTTGCACTTCACGATGGGCTGCATGCCTTTGCGCGGGTGGCGCGAGCCCACGCCGGCGTCGTACTGAACCCGCGCTTCGGTGCACATTTCAAGGTAGCCGACGGAGCGCATGGTCACGCCGGGCATGTTGTAGAGCGTCAGCGTCTTCAGCGCGGGCGCGTTGGCCAAATCGCTGATTCCGGCGTCGGTGATGGCCGGGCAGTTGTTGAGTTCCACCGAATTCAGCTTGGCAAACTCAGAGATCCTCGCAAAGGCCTCATCCTTGAGCCTGGCGCAGGCTTCAATGCGCAGGCTCATCAGTGCCTTGCACCCCGCAAGCAGCGCGAAGTTCTTGCCCGTGATCTGAGCGTGCAGCAGCGCCAGTTTCTGAAGCGGGGCCAGGGCCGCCAGCGCTGCCAGGGCCTCGTCGGTGAATACGCCGTCGCCGGCGTCAAAGGGGTCGGCATTGATTTCAAGCTCCGCCAGGTTCGGCGCGCCCGCCAGTGCGTTGAGCAGGCCCATGGGCGGCGTGAAGCCCCGCAGCGTGAGCTGGGTGAGGGTGGGGTGGGCACCGAGGCCCCCCCAGCCGGTTTCCGGGAACTTGCCGCCGCCGCGCAGTTCAAGGCGCTTGAGCACCTTCAACTTGGCCACATGCTCGCCGAACCTGCCGCAGGTCAGTTTGCTGCCGGAGAGGGACAGATGTTCCAGCGTGGCTGCCGCGCCCAGAGTCGAGACGAAGTCGAGCGAAACGCCTTCAAGGCCCTCCAGGTGCAGGCTGGTGAGCGACGGGCAGGCACAAAGCGCCTCAAGCTGGGCATTCTCCCTGAACTCGGTCTTGAGCCTGAGGCCGCGCAGTGTCTTGAACTCCGCAAGCCGCCGCAGACCGGCAGCAGTCAGCTTGCACCCCATGGCCTCGAAGTTGTTCAGGCTGGTCGCGGTCAGCAGCTTCGAAACGTGCTTGTCCTCAAGCACAAAGGGCAGCGACGTGCTGATGGACAGCGTCTTCTCGTTGATCCTGGCAAGATCGGCCTCGCCGCTGATGACAACAAAACTGGACTCATCGATCTGCGCGTGGCAACAAGTCGCCAGGATTGCCGAAAGTATCCAGAGGGTCTGAGCTCGAACCATGGCGGACTCCAGCCGAGAGTCGCGTCATTGTACGGCTCCCCCTGAGCCCTGCGCAATCAGGGAAGACCGGGTGGCACTTTGCGCCTGCCTGTGCCGGCCGTTACTTCGAGAGCAGAAGCTCGCCGATCTGGATGGCGTTGAGCGCGGCACCCTTCATCAACTGGTCGCCCACGGCCCAGAGGCAAAGGCCCCTGTTGCCCTCTACGGAAATGTCCTGGCGGATGCGTCCCACGCCCACCTCGTTCTTCATCGTGCGCTCCAGCGGAATCGGGTAGACGTCTGCCTTGGGGTCGTCCTGCACCACCACGCCCGGCGCGGCCTTGAGCACTTCGCGGGCCTGCTCCGGCGTCACCGGCTTCTCGAATTCGAGGTTGAGCGAAACACTGTGCGAGCGCAGGACCGGCACGCGCACGCAGGTGGCCGTGGCGCGCAGGCTGTCGTGGTGCATGATCTTCTGGCCTTCCCAGAGGAATTTCATCTCTTCCTTGGTGTAGCCGTTGTCCGTGACCACGTCGATGCGGGGAATCACGTTGAAGGCAATCTGCTTGGGTGCGATCTTCACGGTCATGGGCCGCCCCGCCGCCCAATCGCGCAACTGCTGCTCGAGTTCAGCCATGGCCTGGGCGCCCGCGCCCGAAATGGCCTGATAGCTGCTCATGACCGCGCGCTTGAGTCCGAACTTCCTGTGCAGAGGAAATGTCGGCATCAGCGCGACGATGGTCGTGCAGTTCGGATTGGCGATGATGCGGCGCTCGCCGTACCTGAAGGCGTCCTCGGGGTTGATTTCGGGCACCACCAGGGGGATTTCCTTCTCGTAACGGAAGGCGCTGGTGTTGTCGATAATGATCGCCCCGGCCTTCGCGGCCGCGGGCGCGAACTCCTTGCTGATGCTCCCGCCCGCGCTGAAGAACGCGTGCTCCACGCCCTTGAAGCTTTCGGCCGTGAGTTTCTCGACGGTGTATTCCTTGCCCGCGAACTTCAGCTTCTTGCCCGCGCTGCGTTCGCTGGCCAGCAACTTCAGGGACTTGATGGGATACTTGCGCAGCTCAAACAAACGCAGGAACTCGTCGCCCACGGCGCCCGTCGCGCCCACCACGGCCACATTCACGCTTCTCATGACATTCTCCGTGCCCTGCGCCCCGGGGGCCAGGGTGCCCATGCCAAGGGCTCAAAACAAAACCGCCGCGACACCCGCGGCGGCCAACAGCAAGCCAACCCGCGGGTCACGCGAGACGCTTCTTGCTCCACTTCCTGCCGTTGGCGTTCATGCCGCAGAGACTAGCACCGCGCAGGGCCTGCGCAAGCGGTTCAATCCTCCACGCAGCCGCGCAGCGTGCTGGACGTTGAGGAAATTGCGGCAAACGTGCTCTCCGGACCGGTGCAATAACCGGTGATGCTTGCTTCGCTGCCGATGGCGTATTTCTCTTTCAGTTCTTCCTGTGTCTTGCGCATGAAGCAGGCCACGCCGCGACCACCTTCGAGGATCACGACTCCGGTGTTCAAAAACCCGCCTACGGCCACACTGATCTCCTGCACCGTGCCCTTCACGGTGATCACGGAGTTGACGTAGGGGGGCGGGTCTCCCAGCGATTCGGCGGCCTTGAACTCCTCCGCCAGCACGGTGGCCGAGGCAGGAAAATCGGCCACTGTCGTGTTCGAGCTCAGCAATACCGCCTCCTCCACGCTGGCCCTTGCACCTTCAAACTTCAGCCTTCCCTTCACGCGACACAACCCGCCGATCACGACGAACATGATGCTGCCATTGCCCCGGTCGCGGTCTTCGACCCTGCAGGGAATTGTGTCTGTGCTTCCCCATATGCCTACATGGTAAACATCGTCGCGCTCCGTCGCTTCATCACCCCTGTCCCAGCGCGTCATGCGTCCCACCAGCTCGATCACGGAGCCATCCATGGATCGGCGCGCGGCCTCATCCGCGTTCAGCAACGCGGCCGCGAGAAGCTTGTGCCGCGTCTCCTTGTCGGCGGCAAATTCACGGGGCGGAGGCGCGGGCGGCTCCTGGGTCACCTCGCGGGGCGCGGCCTTCAGCGCGCTGTTCTGCGCGTTCATCGGAACCCCGCTCGAAGGATGGCACGCACTCAGGGTCAAGAGCACAAAGAGTGCGCAGGTGTGGCGTCGCGCAAAGCTGTTCATAGGACCCGCTCCCCACTGTGAGTTACCGTTCAAGGGCGCAGAGAGTCACTCAGGCTGCATTTTGTGTCGTGGCCGGAAAGACGTCAAAGGGCGCGCGGCCTACTCTTTTTTGGGCAACTTCATGTAGTTCTGGGTGGCCCAGAGCGCGAACTCCGTCTGCAATGAGTCCTGGCTGGTGCCGAGGTGCTTGAGCAGCCGCGCCAGGGTCTCCTCGTTGGTTTCGGGTTTTTCCTTCTTCTGGTAGCGCTCGTAGCTGTCCTTGTAGGCGTCTTCAAGGAAGGGGGCCAGCTTGTCCTTGTGCTTGGCAAGCAGATACTCCGTGTAGCAAAAGCCAAAGGCCGCGTGCAGCTCGGAGAATCCTGAAACCGTGGCCTTCGTCAGCTCCCCCAGGTTCAGCGATTTGCCCCCGGCAATGGCGAGAATGACCTTGAAGCGCCAGGCCGCCGCGTTCGTGCCCAGGCCCGGCATGGCGTCCACGCCGCCGCTGTCAATGATGGCGGTGCCCCGGATGGCCACAAACGTGGACTTGCAGGTCCCCATGGCGCGATTGCTCAAGGTGAAGCCCATGCCGCGATTGAGCCAGTAGAGCCGGTAGCCGCACTTTGCGGCGATGGTGAAGCTGCCGATTTCGTGGGCGATGCCGTCGCGCAGGGCGCTGTCATTCTCGGGGTAGGAGTAGAGCCAGACGTTTCCCGTGGGTTTGCGCGTGGCGTAGCCCCAGCCCTGCTCGGCCACTTCCTTCTTGCGGGCGGGGTCGTCGATGCCCGCGCACTTGTCCACGAACTGTGCATAGTCGCGGCGCTGCTGGAAGAAGGTGTAGTGAAGACGTTTGGCGTCTTCCTTCGGGACTTCGCCGAGGTCCAGACCCAGGAGTTCGGCGGCCTTGCGCTGGGTGGCGTCGGCATAGGGGGTGAGGTTTCTGGCGATGTTTTCAGCCTGGGTGTCCATGCACACGTGAAAGAAGAAGCGCTCCCCACGCGCCTTGGAGAATTTGAGGCCCAGGGCTTCTTCGTAGGGGGTCTTCTCGCTGACCATGACGGCGTCAGGAACCCCGCTGACCCAGGCGTTGCGCTGGTGGGCATAGTCGCTGTCCAGCGTGTGAATCCACAGGTCTTCGCTGGTGCCGGGCTTGGCGGCCTCCAGGCCCGCGGCCCGGTGCCCCTTTTCGTGCCAGGGGTCGATCAGCATCAGGTGGTGCAGGGCGAGGATGCGCTGCCGCGTCTCCAGAGTTGTGTCCGCCACAAACTCGTAAAGCTTGTCCGCGGCCTTGGACCTTGCCTCCCTCGTGTCTTCCCACACCTTGCGGTAGGCTTCGGGTTCCTTTTCGCGGCTGACGGTATTGCTGCGCGGCATGCCGTAGTCATCTTTGTCGGCCACCCATTCGCCCTTCTTCTTCTTGAAGCCGAGGATCTTGCGGGTGTCCTTGTGCTCGCTGTCGTACATCAGGGCGTGGTTGAAGAAAGACTTGGCGTAGTTGTAGATGCCGCGGTCCTTGGCCTTGATGCCCATGTCGTAGCAGAGGTCGGCCAGTGCGGTCAGCTCCTTGGCGAGCTTCTTGTCGGGCGTGATGCCGAGGTCCTGCGCCTGAGCCTGGGGCCTCAGGGTGAAAGACAGCAGGCACAGGGCCAAGGTGGCGCTGAGACAAAGGCGTTTCATGGCATGGCTCTCCGCAAGTCGTGGCGACCCCAGTTTAGCAAGCCTTGGCCGGCCGTCGGGCAACGGGGTGCAAAGACCGCGCCCGATCAAACGGAAGGGGGCGCGCCTCAGCGCGCCCCCGCTTTACCCACAGAGAAGTTACCGCGCCGCAACGCCGGTACGGTCCACGTAGGTGCCGCCCGACATGTCGGAGAGGGCCCGCAGCAGCCCCCCGTCGTGGGGGCCGATGCCGACGGTGTGAATCACCGCCTTGCGGAAGGTATTCACCCGCTTGATCTCGTTGACGATGTTCTCCGGCTTGCACATCTTCCCGTTGCCCACGGCGGGCCCGATGGGGCCGTTGGGGCCCACCTTGCCCACATCGTTGATGTCGGAGCTGTCGTCGCTGACGGTGGGGAAGCCGTCCGTCAGGAAGTAAACCGTCTCAACGCCCAGTTGCATGCATTCGTCGTGCCAGGCCGGGTCCATCTTCTTCCAGTCGTGGAAGCCGCGCTCGGTGATGCTGAACGAGTCCATGAGCCCGCCGTGGATGTTGGTGAGCTGGCGCCAGTTGAGGGCCTCCACGGCTTTGATGAAACGGTTCTTGTTTTCGTCGGTGGCGGGCACGAGGTTCTTGACGCCCTGGATCAGCAGGCCGTGCTGGGTGTCGTAGATGACGACGTTGAACAGGAACTCGCGGTCGAGCTGCTTCAGCGTGTAGATGAGTTCGACCTTGGCGAGGTCAAGCTTGGTCTTGACCTTGGAGTAATCCGGCGGGTCGGGTTCGGGCTTCTCGTCCTTTTTGGAGTCGCCGTCCTTCTTGCCCTTCTCGCCCGTCGTGGGGCCTTCCTTCTTGGGCGGCGGGTTTTCCTTCTTGGGCTGGGGAGGCATGGCCGCGGGATGCTGCATGGAGCCCGAGACGTCAATGCAGAACACGATGCGTTTGCCGACGGTCGCCATGCCGAAGAACTGGGGCACGCGGCGCTCGGCGGTTGTAGCGCCCTCGGGGTTGTCGCTGGCGGCCTTGTAGCCGCCCACGGAGATCCACCACTCCCAGAACTTGGGGTCCTGGTACATCTTCTCGCCGGTGATCTGCGACAGCGCCTTGACCGCGAAATAGGACAGGCGGTCGTTCTTCGTGTTCTTCAGGATGTTGATCAGGCCGCGCATGACATCATCGCGAACCTTCTTGTCGCTCTCGCGGTTGATGAGCTTGGGCGCGGCAAAGATGCCGCACATGGCCACGATCACGCCCTTTTCGTCCCAGTCGGGGTTCCAGGTGGCGAAGAGCTCGGCGATAACGGGCGCCAGTTCCTTGCGCGCTCCCTCGCCGATGGCCTCGAGGCCGGCGGCCTTGAGGTTGAAGTCCTTGGGCTTGGAGGCCAGCACGCAGTCACGGATGATGGCGTCGCCGCTTTCGGTGCGTCCGCGGGCCAGCCCCGTCAGAAGGTAATAGGCCGGAAAGATCTGCTCGGGCTTCGTCCACTTGGTGACGGTGTCGCGGGCGGATTGAAGGGCCTCGGCGTCCGTGAACTTGGCAAAGCATGCGCCCATGCGCACGGCGGTGTCCGTGTCCTTTTCGACCAGCAGGGCCTTGACGATGAGGTCCAGGGCCTTCTTGTTGTTGACCTCGGCCGCGGCTTCAGCGCCCTTGGCGCGCTTTTCGGCGTCCTGGCTGGCCAGGTATTCGCCGGCACGACGCAGAATCTCGTCGGCGCTCTGGGCCTCGCTCTGGCGGGCCGAGGCCACCAGCAGCAACCCGGCCGCCAGCAGCGGCAACGTGACATTGAACCATCTGGAGTGCATGCTTCGCTCCCTTGCTTGCCGCGCACCGCGGCCGCAACGCCAGGCGTTGCGCGAGTTGGGGTCGCCCCCGTGATGCGTCCGCCGGCCCTTGGGGCCTGCGGACTCCCTGGCCCAGTAAACTCTGCGGCTAGTTGCCCCGGCCGCCGGCTCCCCCGCCGAAATTCTGCGTCCAGTAGACGCCGCTGTGGCCCGCGCCGATGTGCACCCAGTTCCCGATCATGGCGCGATGGTGCTCGGCGGCACGATACCACTGCCACACGGCCTCCGCCCCGGTGCTGGAGCCCATGAGGCAGTTCTCGCCCACGCTGCCGCCGTAGCCCGCGCGCTTGCAGCGCTGCTGGGGCGTGACGCCGTCGGGGTGGCCGGGAATGTCGTGGCCGATGCGCCCGATCTTCTCCTGATACTTGCTGTGGCTGGTGGCGGCCTTGTACAGCGCAAGATTGATGGCCAGGGCGCCGCGGCCCAGCATCATGCGGTAATCGTTGAGCACCCGCACGTGCGACTTGCTCTCGGCGTCGCAGTCGGCGTCGGGAATGGCTTCGTTGGCCGAAAGCACGCCCTTGTTGGCTTCGTACTCTTCTTTCTTGATGTCGATGAGGGCCGAGCAGGCCTGACGCAGAAAGGCGTTGCCGTCAGCCACTCCGGCCTCCCACCTGCCCAGGGGCTCATCGATTCTGGCCAGCAGGGCCGCCAGCCGGTCCAGCCTGGCCGCGGGCCGGCTCAGGTCGGCGCGTTTCTTCTCAATCAGATAGTTGACGGGGTCGTTCCAGACATCAAAGAGGGGCTTGCAGGCCTTGTCCACCTCGGGCTGGAGTTTGCAGTCGTCGGCCTCGGTGTAGCGGGGGTCCATGATGGCCTTCAGCGCCAGGGGCCGGTTCTCGACCAGCACGCGACGCAGGCTGTCGCGCGTGGCCTTGACGTCCTTGAGGCAGGCAGCGGCCAGCTTGGCGCCCTCTTTCTCTTTGTAGCCTTCGAAGGTCTTGGAGACCTTGGCGCGCAGCGTGGCATCGCCGCCAATGGCGACAACGAGACGCTCGACGGCCTCATCGACGAGCTGGACCTCTTCAGGCTTCTCGCTGTCCCACAGGCGCTTGATGGTCGCAATCCAGCCGCTGGCCGTTTCCGGCAGCTTGGGCGCCTCGGGCTCGGCGGCCTTGGTGGGCTCGGGCTTGGCGTCGGGGTCTTTGCCTTCTTTGATGGCCTTCTCGCGCCGCTGCTTCTCGCGCATGGCCTTGTAGAAATCTTCTTCGTCGTCGGCCAGAACAACGCCGGGTGCTGCCAAGGAAGCCAGCAAGCCCGCAACGGCCGCCAGTCGCTTCAATCGGGAAATACCCATAAATGCCGCTCCAATGGCGCGACGTTTGTGCCCAAACTTCTTCCCGATGCCATTGTAACGGATTGATTAACCAAATGGTTCAGTGAATCGGACCCGATACAGCGGATTTTCCCGCTGCCCGATTCCTGGCTGAAGCGCGGCACGGGCTTGGCTCAGGCAGGTTCGAGGGTCGCCGCAGGCTTTTGCGCCAGGCAGAGCAGGCTTACGCCAAAGGGCAGGTCGCTAAAGCCTACCAGCAACTTCTCCAGGGCAAACGCTGCAAACAGCGCGGCGTTCACGGGCGCCATGGGCAGTTTGTCGGTGTCGCTTTCCTTCTCTTTGCCGCGCGAGAGCACGCGCGCCAGCGCCACCACGGGCAAGAGCGCGCAGTTGATGGGCGTCAGGCGCACGATTTCAAAGCCGGCGTTCAACACGCGCGAGCGCAGCTCCTCGTAGCGATAGCGCCGAACGTGGTGCAGCGCGCGGTCGTGGGCGCTGAACAGGGCGGGATGTTGCGGCACCGTGAACAGGGCAAAGCCGCCGGGGCGCAGCACGCGCCACACTTCCGTCAACGCGGCCGCGTCATTTTCAATGTGTTCGAGGGTGTCGAGGCAGGTCAGCAGGTCGAGGCAGGCGCTTTGCAGCGGCAGGCGCGTGAGGTCGGCCTGCACGAGTTTGGTCAAGCCGCGCTTGCGGGCAAACTTCAGGGCTTCGCCGGAGAGATCGGCGCCGAATTGCACGCGCTGTGGCAGCGCGGAAAGCGTCATGCCTGTGCCGCAGGAGCAATCAAGCCCCCGGCCGCCTTGGGGGACATAGCGGTCCAGTACCGAGGTGACCACGGCCAGTCGGGCGCGAAACCACCAGTGGCGCGTCTCGACGGCGTGCATTCTTTCGTATTCGGAAAGTTGCATAAACTTGAGAGATCGAGAGTTTGAGAGATGGAGCGATTGCTGTCCATGGTAATGCTGTTGCCATCTCTCAGAATCTCAATCTCTCCCGCTGTTCATGCCGGGGTCAATTCCGTGGCGGGTGTTGCCTTGCGTTCGCGGCCCTCGTAGCGGCCCGTGCGCCAGCGCGCCCGGATGCGCATCACGCTGCGCAGCATACGCAGGCCGTCGCGCAACAGGCGCACCTTGCTGCCGGCGATCTCCGTCCAGTTCACGGGCACTTCATCGATGCGCAGCCCCAGCTTGCGCCCCAGATAAAGCACCTCGACGTCAAAGGCAAAGCCGTCCTCCCGGGCCATGCCAAAGAGCCTCTGGGTGGCCTCGGCCGTGAAGAGCTTGAAGCCGCATTGGGTGTCGCGGATGCCCGAAATGGCGCCCAGGCGCACAGCCCGGTTGAACCAGCGGCCGAGAAAGCGTCTCAGAGGGCTGGCCGTGACCACGGTGCCTTCACCCTCGCGCGAGCCAATGGCCACCTGCGCCCCCGCCTGGATGGCGCGCTCCAGCCGCGCCAGTTCTTCGATGGCGGTGGCGCCGTCGGCGTCGGCAAACAGGCGCAGGGCGCCGTGAGCGGCGAGCATGCCCGCGCGGACGGCGGCCCCCTTGCCGCAGTTGCGCTGCAGTGCAATCAGTCTCAAGTTGGGGTGAGCCGAGCAGCGCGAAAGCACGACCTGGCGCGTCTGGTCCTGGCTGCCGTCATCGACGACGATGACCTCGAAGCGGCGGCCCTGAAGGCGTTGCAGCACATCATCGAGGAAGCGGGGCAGGCGCTTTTCCTCGTTGTAGGCGGGAATCACGACGGACAGCTCAAGCTCGGCCATGGCGCGATGATAGAAGCAATTGCGGCAGGGGGAACGAGGCAGCGAAAAGCACTCACGCGCGCTATAACGGCGCCATGCGTTACCTGGGATTTGAACAGCAGAAGCTGGGCGGCGGCAACGAGCTGGGCCAGCGCTACCTGACGGACTTCCCGCGCCTGGAGCCGTTCTACGCTGCGGACTACCGCTCGGCCCAGAGCCTGGCCAGCCACGCCATCAAGCTGCACGGCCGCACCTGGCGCTCGCGCTTTGACCGCGCGCTCACGGCCGAGCTGGTGTCGGCCTACCTCGAGCCCTTCAACCCTCCGCCCGCGGCGCAAGCCTCGCTCAAGAAGCTGGCCGACCGACAGAGCCTTTGCGTCTTGACGGGTCAACAGGCAGGCCTGGGGGGCGGGCCCCTGCTCACACTTTACAAGGCCGTGACGGCGGTGCGGCTTGCGGCCGAAATGGAAGCCGCGCTGGCGCTGCCTGTGGTGCCCCTGTTCTGGGTGGCCAGCGACGACAGCGACGTCGAGGAGGTCAACCGTTTTCGCGTGCTGCAGGAGGGCCGCCTCACCAAGTTCAGGTTCAGCATGGCCGCGGGCAAGACGCCCGTGCGTGACCTGGCCCTGCCGCCTCCGTCCGACGCCCAGTGGGCCAGGCTGCTGGCCCTGCTGTCGGAGGGCCCAAAGACGGCCGAGGCCAAAGAACTGCTGACCAGCGCCGCAGGCCTCGACTTCGGCACGGCGTTTTCCCGCCTGCTTCTGCGCCTGCTGGGTCCCCTGGGGTTGCTGGTCATTGAGCCCAAGGCGCTGGTGCAGCACCCGGCGTGGCGCCGGATCATTGCCGCGGAGATCGACCAGCGCGAGGCCCACCGCCTGCTGCTGCGCCGCGCCGCCGACCGCTTTGAGGCTCAGGGTCTCAGCGCCGGGGTGCCGGTGACCAACCAGCTCAACCTGTTCCGGCACGTCAAGGGTGAGCGCCGCCGCATTTCAGACGAAGGAGTAAAGCTGAAGATCGACGGCAGCGAGTCGCCCATGACCAAGTCGGCGCTGGTGTCGGCCCTCAAGTCCGACCCCGCGGGTTTTTCGCCCAGCGCCCTGCTGCGGCCCGTGATCCAGAACGCGATTTTCCCGACGCTGGCCTATGTCGGGGGACAGGCTGAAATCGCCTATCATGGCCTGCTCAAGGGCCTGCACCGCGCCACCCAGACCTTCATGCCCGCGCTGTTCCCGCGCATTTCCATGACCCTGGTGCAGTCTTCAGATATGCGCGAGTTTGCCGACCTGCTGGCCTTCCGCAGCCGTCTGCAGTGGCGCCAGAACGAGGCGGGGGTCCTGTTTGACACCGCCGAGCGCGGCGTGCGGGCTTCCTTTGCCGCGCTCAAGCAGGACCTGGGCGCCCTGGCCAAGCCCCTGGCCTCGGAGGTGTCGCGGCTGGAGGTGAAGACGCTCCAGAGCCTGACGGACGTGCGCGGCCGCGTGAAGCGTGAACCCCTGGCCGTGAGCAAAGAGTCGGCCCCGGCGGCGCGGCTGCTGGAGCGCTATTTCCCCGAGGGTGAGTTGCAGGAGCGGGAGCTGACCTGGCTGGGTGAATACGCGCGCCTGGGCGACAAGCTGCTGGAGACCGTGCAGGGCCTGCCCAACATCTTCGACTTCCGCCACCACGCCGCCGAGGTCTAGCAGGCCGGCCGGGCATGGCCAGCGGGTGCCTTGGAGTCTGCGTCACAGCGATTCTTGCGCGCCGCCGGCGGGTTTTCGGGCTTCATTTGTGCCATGGCAACGCCGTCCCGGCGATGCAGAGACGTCGGCCGTAGGCCGAAGCCACATGGCGCCAAAGCGAGTCAGAAGTCCCCTGGTCGCGACGGTTCGTAGGAGTTGGTGTGTTATCGGTAGTGACCGTAGTATGATTCCATCCCCGAAAACCGAGTTTGAACCGGCGAGAGCAAATCATGGGCGGGAAATGGGCTTTGGGCCTCTGCGGACTTGTGGTCGGACTGCTGGCCGGCATTGGATTGGGTTGGTGGCTTGCATCGCAGGGGCAAGCAGGCCAAACCTCCGCGCCCGCTACAGTGGCCGACGGAACCAGGGTCGATGACAGGCCGCCCGCGGCGTCTTCTGTTAACCGGCCCAAGGTCAAGGCCGAGGTGCCCGAGGGGCCCGCTGCCGCGTCAGGCGTCGTCGAGACACCGCCGCCCCGCAAAGCGGACTTGCCGGCCCCGGACGCCGAACTGTCGGGCTCGGTGGTGTTTGACGACGGTAAGGTAGCCGCGGGGTTGCGCCTGCGGGCGCTGCCGGAAGTGGCGGATTCCGTGCCCCTTTGGGTGAAGGACGCCTGGGACCTCGAGCGCCGCATGGAGTACGAGGCGGCCATGGCCAGAACCCGCTTCGAAGCGGCGACGGAAACTACGACCGACGATGCCGGCAGCTTTGTCCTGCCCGTCAGCTCCGCGAGCCGATACCAGATTCGATGCCTTGATCCCCAAGTCGTGCTGGTGTGGGGCTCAACGGTTCACGTCACGTTTTCCGCCCCGACCAAGGACATTACCCTCAAGGCCCTGCGCCTTGTTGAGGTCCATGTGGAGGTGAAATACGAGGACAACACGGCGCCCGCCACGGCCAACCTTTCCCTCACGTGGTCCGGGGCACCCTTCCAGGCGGGAAGCATGGTCTGGAGTGCCGCGCAAAGGAAGTTCCTGTTGCCTGCGGGAAAGATCGCGCTGAGCGCCCGACTGCCCCAGGATCCCTCGACGGAAGGCAGCACCTCGTTGACTTTGCCTGTGGATCAGGCTGCGCCCGAAGTCGTCATCGTTCTCAAGCGGCCCCTGGGGCTGACTGTCACTGTGATCCAACCCAGCCCATACTATGCCGATGTGGGCTGCGGCATTTTGGGGGAAGAGCACGCCAAGACCGAGTCGATGCTGCTTTTGTCGATTCCCCGGCTTGGCCACGTGGGGCAACGCATTCCCCCCAACCAGTACTTCTTCAAGGCGCCGGAGAAGGGCAACTATCTGGTGCTGGTCCACGTGAATTCGGCCTTCATTCTTCATCGCGCGAATCTGGCCGTGACGGGCGGCGCCCAGAACCTGACCATTGAGCTGCAGGCACCGAAGCGCGACGAACACATGGTTGTTCGCCTGTTCTCGCCGGATGGCAAACCGGTGGGCGGGGCCAAAGTGATGATGGCACTGGACCATCCCGACGTGAGCATAGGCGACTTGTCACTCTTCATGGCGGCGGGCGCCGGCGAATACTGGATACGTCGGCCCGAGCCGGAGTTGGCGCGCTTTGAGATGTTCGCTCCCGCCGAAGAATGCGGACTGTCCATTCGCGCCACCCATCGGCAATGGGGAACGGTGTTCAAGAGCGTGCCCTTCAACGCGAAGGAGGCGGACATCCACTTTGGGGGCGTGGGCGACGTGACGGTCAGGATCAGCAATCTGCCCGCCGAACCCGTGGCAAACGTAGTGGTGTCAGTCGTCCCTGAGGGGGCCGCGGCGAGGCGCGAGATCAGCCTGTCCCACTTCCAGGAGCGTCCGGCCTCTGCGCCGACGGCGCCCGGCCGATCCCCTTTGCAGGCCGTGACACAGTTTCGCGGCGTGCCGGTGGGCCCGGCGACTCTGTATCTCTTCAAGCTCATTGGGGCGGGCCAGAGCGGCGTAGTGCTGGCGTCGAAGACCATTTCGGTTACGGCGACCGGCGTCGAGGAAACTCTGGAGCTTCCGGGCCTCTATGACCTCGTCGTGATTCCGGACGCTCCCCTGGGCCGCCTGGACATGACACTCAGTCGTGGAGACGGCTGGACCACCATGATCAAGCTGGAAGACGGCACCTGCGTGGCGCGCCAATTGCCGGAGGGGGACTACCTCATTTCTGTCGGCGGACGCGGCATGATGGCGGTGAGGTTGCCGGCCTCGGGCCCGGTGAAGTTCGAGCCCAAGCCGGCCCATGCACTTCGTGTCAGCAGGTACGACGCGCTGGGCATCTATTACCGGGCGGGCCTGCGTGTCGGCGATGTCATCACGGCTTTCGACGGTCAGGCCCTGGAAGAATCACAAGACCTCCGCGCCTTGCGCCGGGAGGCTGCGAAGCGACAGACCCTGACCCTGGATGTGGTGCGGGACGGCAAGCTCGTTCAGGTCGTGCTGCGTGAAAGCGGCTGGCAGGCGCCCTTTGCGGGCGGCGAAGGCCTCTCGGGCATCCGCACCCGCTGAACCCGTCCGCTGCAACAGGGTCCCGCGCGCGGGCGGGGTTGCTACTTCTTGCGTTCAAACGTGCGGAAGCTGCCGGTGTTGGTGTCGTCGCCCATGAACAGCAAGTCGGCGTCTCCGGTCGCGTCGCGGGCCAGCATCACGTTGCAGCTCTGGATCTGGCCGTCCATCAGCAGGATCAGGTGCGGCGTTCCGCTGCTCGACACCAGCAGAAAGTCGCTCAGGGCGCTCATCTTCTCGGCGCGCAATTCGCAACGCCCCGCCAGAAAGGCCGTCTGCGCGTCGCGGCGCAGCCAGTCCCCCACGTCCTGGCCGCGCTCCTTGTCCAGCCACAGGCAGTGTTTTTCCACGGCCGCGACCACGCGGGCGGTTGCCTCGGCATCGGCGCTGAAGATCAGCTCGTAGGGCGGCACCTCGGCCTCTTTCATGAGGCGCCGGGTGAGGTCTTTGTGCGTCACCCAATGGCCCAGCAGCTCGCAGGCCACCACGCACTGAGGGTCTTTCACCACGCTGACCTTGCCCCACTCGCCCAGCTTGTACTCCCGCGGGGCAAGGTCATGGGTCCAGAACGCGCGCCCGTGAGGCGTTGACGGCAACGCCCTCACGTCGCCCTGGACCAGCAGCAGCGCGGCCAGGGCGGCCGTAATCGATGCGAAGCGGAACATGTCGGACTCCCTGCTACTTCTTGCGCTTGAGCGCGGTGAAGCTCTGGTTGTTGTAGTCGCCGCCCACAAACAGCAGATCGCCGTCGCCCTTGAGATCGCGGGCCAGCATCACGCTGAAGCTCTCCAGGTCGTCTTCGTTCTCGAGGATGATCACGTAGGGGTTGCCGCGGTAGTTCACCAGAATGAAGGCAAACGACTCGGCGCGCTCGCCCTGCTTCACGGCGAGTTCCCCCGAAGCATAGACCAGGGTGCAGGCGCGTTTTAGCTCATCAAGGCGTGCGTCGGCCTTCTTCTCGCCGGAGGCAAAGAACTTCTCGAGGAAGCGGGTCATGAGCGCGGTGTGCTTGTCGCTCTTCTTGAAGTCGAACGTGAGGACTTCGCCCTCGCGCGGCGCGCGCTGCGTGAGTCGTGTTGTCAGTTCGGCGTCCAGCTCCCAGGCACCCCAGATCTCGCTGGCGACAACGTTCTCTTCGTCGGTCACGAAGTTGAGCTTGCCAGGCTCCCCGGGTTTGGGCGGGTCACCCGCGAAGATGATGCCCGCCCCCGCGGTGAGGGCCACCAGGCACAGCGCCGCAACGATACGTGTCAGCATGGAAACTCCTCAGGCCTTCACGGCCTCGATGATGTTGACGGGGCTTTGCGTGGCCATGACGCCGGCCAGTTTCAGCCCCGCCTGCTTGAAAAGGTCGGCAAACTGGCGTTCCGTGCGCTCGCAGCCGCCCGGAGTCATGGCCAGCATGTTCAGGTCCATCAGGTGCGACATGTGGGGCCCCGGCTCCGCGGGCACCATCATTTCACAGACCAGCACCCGCCCCGCGGGCTGCATGGCGCCTGCAATGTTCGAGAGAATCTTTACGCAGCGCTCGTCGTCCCAGTCGTGGATGATGTGCTTGAGCAGATAGGCGTCCCCCCCCTCGGGGGCGAAATCAAAGAAGCTGCCGCTGACAATCTCCACGCGGTCCTTCACGGGCGCGAGATGCTCGCCCGCTCCCTTCACCACCTGCGGCAGGTCAAACAGCACGCCTTGGGCCGCCGGCGCGTGCTTCAGCACCGTGGCCAGCAGCAGGCCGTGGCCGCCGCCGACATCGACGATGCGCTGAAAACTCTTGAAGTCGTAGGCCTTCGCAATGGCGCTCCCCGTCATGCCCGTGAAGGAGGTCATGGCCGCGTTGAAGACCTGCCCCTCCTCGATATTCCTGGCGTAGTAAGTGAACAGGTCGGCGCCCAGAGTCTTCTCCGCCACAGACACGCCCTGCACGACGGCCTCGTCAAAGCGCCCCCAGGGAAGCCAGTGCGAGGGCGTGGTGATCATGACGGCCATGTCCCTCAAAGAGCCGGGTACGTCCTTGCGCAGAAGGTTGGACAGGGGCGTGAGAGCGAACACGCCGGGCTTTGGCTCGGCGTAAACGCCCGCTGAAGTCAGGGCGCGCATCATGCGATGCAGGGTCTTCTGGTGGGCGCCCACCGCCTTGGCCAGATCAATGTAATACAGCGGACCTCTGGCCAAGGCGTCCGACACGCCAAGCTTGGCCGCGGCCGAAATGGCGCGGCTGACCATGAAGCCCATAAGCTGGCCCATGAGCTGCACCTCAGGCGGGGGCTCGGCCTGGGGCCGTCGCGCCTTGACCATGGGGGTCTTGGGGCGGGCCTTGCGTGCAGTTTTCGCCGTCACGCGGCGTACGGGCTTGCGAGCCTGCCGCCGCTTCACGCTTCTCTTGCGTGCCATGCATCACCTCGTTCAGGCAGGATAGGTTGCTTGCGGGGTGGAACATAGCCGCGCCTGCCAGGTTTTATTGCGGTGAAAATCTGTTTTCCGTGCAGGCTTCTACGGTGCGGGGGCTGTCGCCTCGCCGGTTAATCTCTGATCAAACCAGGGAGGAAGCCATGAAGCCGGAAAGCAATCTGTCGGGCCGGGTACGCGAATACTGCGAGCGCGTTCACCTGATCAACGAGGCCGTCACTCGCATCTACCTCAAGCTTGGCGGCCAGGCCCTTGAACGTTCTCTGGCGGCCTGCGAGCGCACCGTGGCTGTTGCGCTGCGCTGCCGGGAATCCGAGGCGAGGCTGCTGGCTCAGAATCCCGACGCCCGCTACGACCCCAAGGCCCGCCCCCTGGTCAGCGTATCCGCGGGCCTTGCCGCGGCGCGGGAACTTTACCGTTACCTGCGGGAGCGCGAAGCGCTGCGTTCGCAGGCGCGAGCCCAGGTGGACGCGGCGCTGGAAACGCTGCAGCCCGCCGGCATGGCCGAACTGAAGGAAGTGCTGAATTCGCTGTGTCCGCCGGATGCCGATGAGACGCTGGCCGATGAAGAACGGGAGCTGGTGGAACAGGAAGTGAGGCTCCTGGGCGCCGAATTGCCCGAGCTTGAGCCGGCCAAGCGGCAGGCGCGGGTGGAACAATCGGCGCTGCTGTTGCGATCCCTGATGCCGGCCAGGGCCCGGGGCGCGGAAGAACTGCTTAGAAACCGGCTTCAGGCGGCGCTGGCGGCGTGATGCGAAGATGTCTTGCCATGGCGGGCGTCTTCAAGGGCGGTTAGACGTGCCAGCAGGGCGGTGATCTGCCGGTCAATGACCTTGGCTTCCTTGTCGCCCAGCAGGCTGAAAATTTCGCCGGCAAAGCCCTCCTGCGCGTCGTAGAGGTGGGCCAGCATTTCCGCGCCCTTGACGCTCAAGGTGGCAATGCGTTCACGGCGGTCTTCGCCGCGGCGCTGGCCCATGAGCCCCAGGCCCGAAAGCTTGCGGATGGCCACCGTCACGCTGGGCAGGGTAATGCCAAGCTGTCGGGCGATGGCGCTGTGGCGGGCGGAGTAGTCAGGCGCGGCATAGAGCAGCTTGAGGATTTCGTAGTGGGTGGGGGCAAGGTGCCAGGGTGTGAGCCGTTCTTCCAGGGCGCGGTCGTAGCGCTTGGCCAGGCGCAGAAGCTGTGTGCCCAGTCGGGCGCGTTCGTCGGCGTTGAGGCTGAAGTTGCGCGGCAGTGGCATGGCGGCGTCTCCGGGCGGCGATGCTTCATCGTCTAAGTTTGGGCCGCACTTGAGATAAATCGTGGGCGTCTTGCAGGCGGGGGATGGCTTGCGCCTTTCAGGCGGCTGAAAGGCCGCCTGAAATGGAGGTGGGGCCAGATTCCCTTTGGCCCGGCCGAGGTGAAAGAGTGGCCGGATGCCACGGTTTCACCAGCCTGCAAGCGGCCTTGGAAGGAGGCGACGCCGGGGCATCAGTACTTGAACTTGTTCTCGGCCCACCAGGCCTTCCACTTCTTGGAGTCGAACGTGGCGCCAACGCCCGTCAAGCTTGCCATGGCGCGCAGGCGGGCGCGATGGAGGCCAAGGCCGCAGGTTTCCAGGTCCTCGCCGAGGAGGAGGTCACCGACGACGCGGAGCTGCTTCTTCTCCACCAGTTGGGCGGCCAGGAAGAGATCCTGGGGACGGTTCTTGGAAATGGACTCGCTGATGGCCTGGATAGGGCGGTCCTGGGCGGACGACAGGTCGAAGTCCGCCGGAAAGACTTTTACGCTGCGGGCCGGGAAGGCAATGGGTCGCAGGATAATGGGCCGGTCCTCGCCGTCTTGCGCGCCATAGACGCGCAAAGCCGCGCGGGCCGTGACTTGGCCCAGGGTGTATTTGACGGGGCCATCGACGTCGAGGGAATTGAGGCCCGTCAGCTCGACGCTGATTTCGTAGCTGTCGTTGGGTTGAAGGGTCAGCGTGCCCCGGGCGGCCACCGGCAGAAGCACCCGGCCCTCCGTCGCCAGCGAGTTGCCCTGATAGTCCAGTTGCTCGTATCGCACGTTGAGTTCGACGATGCTTTCCTTGCCCGGCCCGTCGCCCAGCCAGAGCTTGACGACTTGCGTGGAAACGTTCTTGAGGTAGCACTTGATCGACAGGGGTGTCACAAAGCCGGCGCCACGCTCAGGCTTTGCATAGTGCAGCGCGTCAGGTTCAAGGCTCATGGTACCGGCAATGAGGGTGGCGGACTGGCCCTGGCTGCGGGCCTGAAGCAGAACGTCCTCAAAATCCGGGCGCAGGCGCGACTCGGGCATGAGCGTGAGCGCGGCCTGGGCGATGCGCTTGGCCCGCTCGTGGTCTCCCATGGCCAGGGCCTGGCGGGCGTCGGCCAGGCGCTGCGACAGAAAGCGCTCGACCTGGGCCAGGTCATAGCTGCCGGGCTCATCCTGGTAGCGCGGCGTTTCTTCGAGGCCTTCGCTGCCGGCGCCGCCGCGCCGCCTGGGGGCTTCGGGCGGGCGCGGGGGTTTGCCTTCCTCGCGCACCGTGGCGGCGGGGGTTTCCGCGACGGGGGGAGCCGCCTCCTCGATGCGGTTCACAACGTAGGCGAGGTCAAGCTGAAGTTCGGGGTCTTCGATGGAGCGCAGGTAGGGAAGATAGCGCGGGCCCAGGGCCACCAATGCTTCGAGCAGTTCGTGGCGCTTTGCGGCCTCGGTGGTGCGGGTCAATTCATAGACGAGCAAGGCGGCCCTGGCCCGCTCCTCCGTTGACAGGGCGGTGTCCTGGGGCGTGTCGGGGCCTGGCTCGGCATCCCGGGGACCACCCTCGTCGTCCACGGCGGTAAAGGGTTTGCGCGCGGCTCCGTCTTCGGGTGCGGGTCCGGAGACGCAGGCTGCCAGAAGCAGGGCGAGCACCAGTGAAATCAGAAGTCGAGCCAACGCGGCTCTCCGAGGGGTTCGACAGGGGCGCGGCACGGGCACAAGTCTAGCCTTGGCCGGTGCCAACCGAAAGGAGGCTTACTCCACCGTGACGCTCTTGGCCAGGTTGCGCGGCTTGTCCACGTCGCGGCCCAGTTGCGTGGCCGTGTAGTAGGCCAGCAGCTGCAGGGGCACGACAGCCAGAATGGGGCTGACTTCTTCTTCGCAGGGCGGGATCTCGATGAGGTAGTCGGCCAGTTCGCGCGCCTCCTGGTCGCCTTCCGTGGCGACGACGACGACGACGCCCTTGCGCGCCTTGATCTCCTGGATGTTGCTGATCATTTTCTCGCGCGTGCGGCCGCGGGGACAGATGGCGATAGTGGGGAAGGTTCCCTCGACGAGGGCCAGGGGGCCGTGCTTCATCTCGCCGCCGGGGTAGCCCTCGGCGTGGATGTAGCTGATTTCCTTGAGCTTCAGCGCGCCCTCCAGCGCCGTGGGGTAATTGAAGTGGCGGCCGATGTACATGAAGTTGGTGACGCTCTGATAGCGCTTGGCGCAGCGCTTGACGCCCACGATGTCGCCGTCGAGAAGGCGGCGGATCTGGGCGGGCAGGGCCTCGAGGCCCTTGACGACCCGGGCCTCTTCAGCGTCGTCGGGCCGGCCCAGCAGGCGGCCCAGGCCCAGGGCCAGCAGCTCGAAGGCCGCCAGCTGCGCCGTGTAGGCCTTGGTCGAGGCCACGCCGATTTCCGGCCCGGCGCGGGTATACAGAGTGGCGTCACAGGTGCGCGGGATGGAGCTGCCCATGACGTTGCAGATGGCGATGGTTCTCGCGCCCCGGCCGCGGGCCAGGCGCAGGGCTTCCAGGGTGTCCGCCGTTTCCCCGCTCTGGGAAATGGCAATGACCAGCACGGAGGGATCGATGACCGGGTCCGCGTAGCGATACTCGCTGGCGCTCCAGCACTCCGTGGGCAGGGCCGTGCGCTGCTCGAGCAGGTACTTGCCTACCATGGCCGAGTACAGGCTGGTGCCGCAGGCAATCAGTTGCAGGCGCCGCACGCTCTTGAGGGCCGCAGCGTCGAGCGAGAGCTCGCTGAGGTCAACGCGGCCGCCCTGAATGCGCCCCCGCAGCGTGGCCTCCACCGCCACGGGCTGTTCGTGGATCTCCTTGAGCATGAAATGCTCAAAGCCGCCCTTCTCGGCGGCGTCCAGCGTCAGTTCGCTGGTTTCGACCTTGTGCGCGACGGGCTTGAGGGCGGCATCGAACACGCGCACCTGCCCGCGGCTGACGGTGGCGAGCTGGCCTTCGTCGAGGTAGATGACCTGCCGCGTGTAGGGCAGCAGCGGGGTGACGTCGCTGGCCACGAAGTTCTCGGACTGGCCCAGGCCAATGAGCAGGGGCGAGCCGCGGCGCGCGACGACCAGCAGGTCCGGGTGGTCGGCGTGGGCCACGACGAGAGCCCAGGCGCCGTGCAGGCGCTTCACGGCGGCGTGGACGGCGGCCAGGAGGTCGCCCTGATAGTGGCGGGCCACCAAGTGGGCGATGCACTCGGTGTCCGTCTCGCTGGCAAAGCGCACGCCCGCGGCCTGCAGCTCGCCCTTGAGGTCGCGGTAGTTCTCGATGATGCCGTTGTGGATCACGGCCACCTTGCCGTCCTCGCTGGAGTGCGGGTGGGCGTTTTTTTCGGCCGGGGCTCCGTGGGTGGCCCAGCGGGTGTGGCCGATGCCCATGTGGCCGACGAGGGGATCGGCCTTGAGGGAGTCGGCGAGGTTGCGCAGGCGGCCCACGGCACGGCGCAGCTTCAGGCCGCTGCCGTTGAGCACGGCCACGCCGGCGCTGTCATAGCCGCGGTATTCAAGGCGGGCCAGGCCCTCAATCAGGACCTTGGAGGCGTCACGGGGACCGAGATATCCGACGATTCCGCACATGTCTGGGTGTCAGGTTCCAGGTTGAGGGCGCCGGGCTGGGCCCTATGAGTGATTCGACAAAACACTGCCGCTGCTTGAACCTGTCCCTTCAGGGAGCGGCGATTTCCCAATGCCGCGGGCCTAACCTCGCTTGTCCAGCAGGCTCTCGGCGATGTCGTCCAGCAGCATGTACTCGATATCGCGGACGCGGGCAATTTGCTCTCGGGAAAGTTCGGACTCCTCGCCCCGGGAAACCAGCGCCATGAGCTCCTGGTCGAGCTTTTCGTACTGGTCGCGCTTGAGGCGCGGCCGGCCCCGGCCATAGAGATTGTAGAGAATGAGGTAATTCTCGTAGTAGTAGTCGTAAACGTTGCTGCTGCTGTTCAAGTCCACATCCCGCGCTGGTCGATGGTATGGTAGCCTTTTCGACGGCAGGCACAACTTGCGGCTGGTTAGCCCGCACTAACAGGAAGGTGGGAGCACGTTGAGCGAGCAGGCATGGGCCATGGCGGTGGGGGGCGCGGTGGTGGCGGCCAGCGCGGCCTTCATGTGTTACGTCTCGGTCGTGGACGAGGCGCTGCACAACTACAACCTCGCCCGTATGGTGGAACTCATCGGTGACGACGATCCCAAGCGCAAGTCCCGCTTCGAAGTCCTGACCCGCAAAGACGACGACCTGATCCAGGCGGCCAGCATCGGCCGCGTCATCGGCTTCATGATCCATTACGCGGCCTGGATGGTGCTTATCGGCACCGAGTTCGGCAGCTTTCTGCTGCTGGACCTGGCCGAGGCCGCCGTGCTTTCGGTCGTTTCGGCCATCCTGTTCACGGTCATTGCACCGCCGCTGCTGATCCGCAAGCGCTATGAGGAGACGCTGCTGCGCCTGATGCCGGGCTTTCGCCTGGCCGCCCTGCCCCTGCGCCCCGTAACCATGATCGGCAGCGTGTTCCGCCGCATGGGCGCCCGCATCGAGGGTGCCAAGCCTGACGGCAAGCCCCAGGAATCGTTCCATGACGATCTGGCCGACCGCCTCGAAGAGGGCGCCATGGAGGGCGTGGTAGACGACGAGCAGCGCGAGATGATCCACAACGTGGTCGAACTGGGCAACACTCCCGCGGCCAAGGCCATGATCCCCCGCACCGACATGGTCTGCGCCAACCTCGATGAGGGCCTGGCCGCGGCCCTCAGGCTCTCAGTTGAGCGAGGACATGCCCGCGTGCCGGTTTACCAGGGCAGCCGCGACCACATTGTCGGCATCCTGATGGTGCGCGACCTCACGGGTTACATTGGCCGTTCCGACTCATTGCCGGAACTGAAGGCCGTGATGCGGCCGCCGCGCTACTGGCCCGAGAGCATCACCCTGGCTGACCTGCTCGAGCAGATGAGGCGCGAACGCCTGAGCATTGGCGTGCTGGTCGATGAGCACGGCGGCACGGCAGGGCTGATCACGCTCGAGGACATCCTCGAGGAGATTGTCGGCGACATACGCGACGAGTTTGACCGCGACGAAACCAAGAAGCGCCACACCAGCATTGTGGCCTTCTCCAATGATCAGGCCGAGGCCGACGGGGACGTGGATATCGACGAAATCAACCGCCGGCTCGAACTGGCCCTGCCCGAGAGCCCCGACTACAACAGCCTGGCCGGCTTTCTCATCCAGCGCCTTGGGCACATGCCCGCTGTGGGCGAAAGCCACCACGAGGGCCGGTTCAAGTTCACGGTGCTGGCGGGCGACGAGCGCCGCATCCGCCGAGTCGGCATCATGCGCCTCTTGCCCCAGCCCAACGAAGCAAGCTAGCCGCCCATGGAGTTCGTGGCCGCGCCCCGTGCTTTGAGGCGCTTGTCGAGCAGCGTCATCACCACGGCGGCGCCAAAGAACAGCGCCATGGATCCAGCGAAGATCGGCAGCACCTGGCCCTCAAACAGCCACAGCAACCCAAAGGCCAGCGGAAAGCCCACGCTCGCCCGCACGCCCACCAGCGCCGCATGGGTGGATGTGTAAGGCAGGGGGTTGCCGTTGCGCGCAAAGGCCACGGGGCCGAGATTCCAGACGAAGTGGATGAAGGCCATGGCCACGCCAAAGAGCGCAAAGGCTCCGTAGGCCGCCCACATGGCTGCGTCCTGATCGTGGGCGGCAATCAGCGCCGTGACGCCCAGCAGGGCCGGGTAGAGCATGAGCATCACGAAGGGGACGCGCGTCACTACCGTCACGCGCCGCCCCGAGGCGAACTTGACGATGATGGGCGCAGCCACCAGGTGCATGACCTGCACCAGCACCACGGTGGTCGTCGAGAACTCAATGTAGCTGGCGTCGAGCGTGTTCTTGAAGAACAGGGGCACCACGGCGGCAATCATCATGAAGGCTGTGCCGTAAAGGAAGAAGCCGAACTCGTAGAGCCGGAAATCCGGGTCGCGCTTGAGCAGGCTTCGTGCCTGGGACCAGGCGCGCGCCACGCGCTCGCGCAGGGGCGGGGCCTCGTCGTTCTCTTCCTCGCCGGGGCGAAAACGCAGGCGGATGCGCCAGAAGTAGAGCATGCCCACGAAGCCGATCACACCGGCGATGGGGTACAGGATCGTGTAGTTGTCCGGGTGCCCGTTGAGGTGGATGTCGCCAATCAAGGGCAATCCGGTGACGTGAAAGCCGTCCAGCAGCGCGCCTGCCACCAGGGCGCCGGCCATGGTCGATATCTCCGCGGCCACGCTGTACCAGGTGAAGATGCGCCCCCGCGCCGCCGGAGAGCAGTTGGCGCCCCAGATGTGGTTGAGCGCAGGCGCAATGCCGGAACTCACGATGGACTGGAATGCCACCAGGGCCACGAACATGAAGGGGTTTGTGAACAGTGCCACGGAGGCGACAATCAGCCGCCCGAAGAACGCGGCAAACAGCCAGTAACTGCGCCGCCGCCGCACCCGCCCGCCACTGGAGTAGACCATGGCAAAAGCCATGAGGATCGAGGGCAGCATCTGCATCAGCGTGCTGATGGCCTCTTCCCAGTTCTCATGACCGCGGCCCAGGGCCTTGAGCGCGACGTAGACGTTCATGCTGCACAAGCCGCCGAACACTCCCTCGAAGACCGCGCCCATCACGCCCTGGCGCAGCGTGCGGCGCTCGATCTCATCGGAGAAAGCGCGGCTGCGGGCGCCCAGGGGGCCCTTGCCGCCCCAGTCAGGCGCAAGCCGCTGCTGGTCGTGGAGGGTGACGCGGTGACGCTCGCTGGGAGGCGGAGGCTTGAGCGGCGTCAGGATGGGGCTCTGCATTTCAGTTCGCAGCCGTCTCCCCGTGGGGGCCGGTGCGCCGGTAAATCGCGCGCAAGCATAATGCGGCGCGCCAAAAGTGGAAGGGCGGCAGGGATGACCAAAGCAACCGGGCGGCGCCTTGGCGCCGCCCGGAAATTGCTGCGGGTAAGGCACCCTTAATCGTTGACGCGCTCCATGAATTCGCCGGTTCGCGTGTCCACCTTGACCTTGTCGCCCTGGTTGATGTGGTTCGGGACCTTGATCTGAAGGCCGGTTTCAAGTGTGGCCGGCTTGAACACGTTGCTGACCGAGTTGCCGCGGATGCCCGGCTCGGCCTGGGCGATGGTCAGCACCACGCTGGCCGGCAGTTCCAGCGAAACCACCTTGCCCTCATGGAAGCAGATCTTCACTTCGTCGTTCTCGCGCAGGTAGTTCGCGGCTTCGCCCACGATGTCGGCCGGAATTTCCGGCTGCTCATAGGTCTCGTTGTCCATGAACACGAACACGTCGCCCTGCTTGTAAAGGAACTGCATGGGCTTGGTGTCGAGGTAGGCTTCCTCGAACTTGTCGTCGGGGTTGATGCGCCGCTGCGAGCCAATGCCCGTCATCAGGTCCTTGAACTTGATCTGGACAATGCCGCGCCAGTTGCCCGGCGTGATGTGCTCGAAGTTGGTGATGCGGACGAGCTTGCCATCGAGAATGATGACCTTGCCCACACGCAATTCAGTCGCCTTGATCACGGAATCTCCCGGCCAGAACAGGGGCGCTAGAGATAGCGGGGCGGGTCTGGACTGTCAACCGGGGGGAAGGCTGTTTCAGACTTCACCGCGGCGGCAGGGCCGCTATCATCGCGCGCACTTCACCGGAGAACGTCATGGAGTCGCGCACGATTGAAACGTCGGAGGCCCCGCAGTTCCCCTCCATCCTCAGCCAGGCCCGCGTGGTGGGCAACCTGCTTTTCATTGGAGGCCAGGTTTCCATGAAGCCGGGCACGCGGGAAGTTTTTGGCACAGACATCCGCGACCAGGTGCGCCAGACGCTGGAGAACATCCGCGCCATCTGCGAGGCGGCGGGCTCGAACCTCTCGCGTGTGGTGAAGACCACGATCTTCCTGACCGACATGCGGCACTACGCGGCCATGAACGAGATTTACAAGCAGTTCTTCAAGCACCCCATGCCCGCCCGCAGTTGCGTGGCGGTGGCGGGACTGGCCCTGCCCTCCATGCTCGTCGAGATCGAGGCGGTGGCGGAAATACCGAAGTAGTCTATCCCCAAAAGACCTCATGCCGCTGATGAGGCGGCGGGTCATGCTATTGAACCAAAACGACGGCCGCGGCTTGGTGCCGGTGGATACGGAGACACGATCATGAGCGAATATCGCATCGAGAAGGATTCCATGGGCGAGATGCAGGTGCCCAAGAACGCACTTTGGGGCGCCTCCACGGCGCGGGCCGTCCAGAACTTCCCCGTCTCGGGCCAGACCGGCAGCACCCTGCCCGACCTGATCAAGTCCTACGGCTACCTCAAAAAGGCCTGCGCGCTGGCCAACCGCGATGTCAAGGCGCTGGACGCCAAGATCGCCGATGCCATCGCCCGTGCCGCCGATGAAATGATCGAGGGCAAGCACAACAGGGAGTTTGTCGTTGACGTCTTCCAGGCGGGCGCGGGCACAAGCATCAACATGAACGCCAACGAGGTGCTGGCCACGCGCGCCATGCAGCTTGATCCCACGGTGAAGGTCAACCCCAACGACCACGTCAACTACGGGCAGAGCACCAACGACACCTTTCCCACCGTGCTGCACCTCAGCGCGCTGCTGGCCTTTCCCCGGCTCGATAGCGGCCTCAAGGCCGTGCAGGAAGCCTGTGAGAAGAAGGGCAAGGAGTGGGCCCGCGTCATCAAGTCCGGTCGCACCCATTTGCAGGATGCGGTTCCGATCACGCTGGGTCAGGAGTTCATGAGCTGGCGCAACTGCGTTCGCCATGTACGGCAGAATCTGAAGGAAGCCGCCGACAAACTTCTGGAGCTTGCCCTGGGCGGCAGCGCCATTGGCAGCGGCCTGAACACGGCCGACGGATATCGGCCCGTGGCCTACAAGTACCTGCAGCAGTTCACGGGGCTGAAGGTGCGCGAGCCGGAAGACCCCTTTGAGGCCGTGAACTCGCGCTGGGCCTTCTTGAACTTCAGCGCGGCCATTCGCACGGCCGCCGTGGAACTCACCCGCGTCACCAATGACATCCGGCTGCTGTCATGCGGCCCCACGACGGGGCTTGACGAGTTCCGACTCAAGCCCGTGCAGCCGGGCTCCAGCATCATGCCGGGCAAGATCAACCCCAGTAATCCGGAGTGCATGAACCAGTTGCTCTATCAGGTGCTGGGCAACGATCACACGGTTTATCTGTGCGCGATGGCGGGCCAGCTGGATTTGAACGTCATGATGCCGACCATGTGCTGCACGACGCTCTGGAGCATGAACTGGCTGGCGAACTTCCTGCCCAAGTTCGCGGAAGACACGGTGGCCGGCTGCACCCTCAACGCCGAGCGCTGCCAGAACTACCTTGAGACCAGCCAGGCGCTCGTGACCGTGCTCAACCCGATCATCGGCTATGCCAACGCCGCCAAGATCGCCAAGGAGACCCTGACGACGGGCAAGACGCCCAAGCAGTTGATCCGCGAACACGGCATCCTTACGCCGGAGCAGGAGAAGAAGTACTACGACATCGACTACCTGACCCGGCGCTACCCGCAAGCCGGCTTTGACTCGTAGGACGCTTTGAAGGATTGAAGGAGCGGAGTGCGGGGCGCCCACAGGCGCCCCCTCTGCTAGAATCGACGCATGCGCCAGGCTACCACCAAGAACGCCCGCAAGGTCACCATCGTCGAAATCAAGAAGTTCGACGAGGCCCTCCAGAGCGTGCCCAAGGCGCCCTTTGGCGCCCTGGTCGTTCTGCCCGGCGCCGAGCTCGGTCTCTACAAGAAGGCCCAGATCAGGGCCGCGCGCATCCTCGCCACCCATCTCATGGAGTGCGGCTGCTCCTGGATTACGCTCCATGGCGGGCGCCAGACCGACGCCATCTTGGCCCAGTTCGACGAGGCCGTGGTCGATTACCAGCTCGCGGGCCACCCCGACGCCGAGTGCGGCTCTTCCGGCGACCCCAACAACGACCTCGAAGAGAGCGTGCGGGAGGCCGTCTACTGGGGCAAGGCCCAGTATGAAGGCGCCCTGGGCGACCTGCTCTGCGTCATCGTGGCCGACGAGCCCGCCCCCTGGGGCGACCGGGTTGAAAGTCTTGTGCAATCCGTCGAAGACCTGTAACTAATCTGCGTGGACTGGGACGTCATTCTGCTGGCCGCGCTTGTCTTTGCCGCCCGTCTCTGTGACGTGGCGCTGGGCACCTTGCGCCATGCCCTTGTGGTGGGGGGGCACCGCGGGCTGGTCTGGCTCATTGCCTTTCTTGAGTCGCTGGTGTGGGTCTTTGCCATCTCCCGCGTCATCACGAACATCTCTCAGCCCGCCGTGGCCATCGCGTTTGCGCTGGGCTTTGCCTCGGGAACCTTCGTGGGCATGACCGTGGAACGCTTCATCAAGCTGGGTGAGCAGGTCGTGCGCATCTTCACCACCCAGGGAGACGAAGTCGCGCGCCGCCTTCGCGAGCGCGGCCATCGCGTGACCCAGTTCGAGGGCAGGGGCCGGGACGGCCGGGTGGACTTGCTGTTTATCCAGGTCGCCCGGCGCAAAGCGGCCCAGGCCGTGAAGGATGCCCGTGCAGTAGATGCCTGCTGCTTCTACGTGATTGACGACGTTCGTGCCGCGGCCGTAGGGCGCCAGGGTTCGGGGCCGGCCACGCCCGACATGCAGAAGTAGCTATCTCTTGGCCGTGCGTCGCGCCGCCAGGTAAGCGTCAAGCGAGTAGCGACCGCCGCCCGTCAGAAACAGCACGGTGTAGACCGTCAGGTACATCAGGGCCAGCTCCTTGCGGATCAGCGGATCGTCGGCGTGCACGATGAAGGCGGCCACCGCCATCGTGACCCAGAGCGGAATGACGGCGATGCGCGTGCCCAGACCCGCCATCACAAACAGGGAGGCCACGAACTCAGCCAGGGCCGCAAGCACCAGGCTGGGTGTCTCGCCGATGCCCAGGGGGTCCGCGAACTTGAAATTGCCGGAAAACAGCATCGAGAGCTTCGACCATCCGTGGGTCAGCATCAGGCCGCCGGAAGCCAGCCGCAGGACCAGCAGGCCGATGGACTGGCCCAGTTCGCCAAAGAGCCTTTTGAACATGGGATCCTCGCTGCGAGCCGGGTTCATTGTGGCTGCCGGTCGTCGTCGCGCAAGGTAAACTCGGACCTGATTTGAAACTTGAGGGTGCCATGAAACCACTCGCAATCTCGTGCGCGCTGGCCGTTGCACTGCTGTTCTGCCTGGCCCCGGACGGGGAAGTCAGGGCTGACCCGCACCTCAGGCCCAGCGCGGGATCGCTTTCCGGGCGTCGCATTTTCGTCAGTCCCGGCCACGGCTGGTATCTGCACAGCACTCTGGGCTGGACGACGCAGCGCGGAAACGTCAACGGTCTGGTCGAAGATTTCAGCAACGCGCTGCTGGCCATCGACTATGTCATTCCCTATCTCACGAATGCCGGGGCGCAGGTGGTGTGCGCCCGCGAGCGCAGCTTCAACACGCAGGAGTTCTTTGGCGACAACGGCGACACCACTTACACCAGTTCCGGCACCTGGACCAACAGCAGCAATGTCAGCGGCTATTACGGCACGAATTATCGCTGGGCGAGCACCAGCCTGACGGAGAGCGCGGTTTCGCGCTGGACCTTCGACATTACGGCGGAAGGGCGCTATCCGGTCTATGTGCGCTACACGGCGGGCAGCGATCGTGCCACGGACGCGCTTTACCGCGTGTTCCACGCCGGCGGCACGGCCAGCGTGCCGGTGAACCAGAGCATCCAGGGCGGCCGCTGGCTCTATCTCGGCGAGTGGGAGTTCAATGCGGCCAGCGATGCCATCATCGAGCTGTCCAACCAGAGCGCAACCACGGGCAAGGTCGTCATCGCCGATGGCGTCCGTGTCGGCGGCGGCACGGGCCAGAGCGGCCACCCGCGCTACGAAGAGCAGAGCACCTACTGGGCCGAGCTTGTGGGAGCCCCCAGCAGCGTTTACAACGCCGGCGACGTCAGTTGCCGCCCCCTGCACATGGAATGGTGGGGAGGCTTTGACCTGTTCCTTTCCATGCACAGCAACGCCAGCGGCCAGACCCCGCCCTCGAGCGCGCGCGGCACGGTGACCTACACTTACAACAACGGCGGCAGCACCCAGCATTCTTCGGCGCTGCTGGCGCAGAGCGTCGCCTTCGCCCAGCTCATCAATGACCAGATCGTGGACGACATGCGCGCCCTGCACGACTCCACCTGGGTGGATCGCGGCCTGAACAGCGCCAACTTCGGCGAGTTGCGCAGCGCCACCAGTTGCCCCAGCGCGCTGGTGGAAACGGCCTTCCACGACAACATTCAGGATGCCGCGTGGCTGCGCAGCCCCAAGGGCAAGCACACCATGGGCCGCGCCATCTACAAGGCCGTGGCCCGCTACTTCAACGCGGGGGCCACCATTTTGCCCCTACCGCCGGTCAACCTGCGCATGATCAACTCGGGCAGCGGGCAGGTCACCCTGAGCTGGTCGGCGCAGAATGACCCCCTTGAAGCCAGTGCCGTTCCGGCCGGCTACCGGGTCTATCTCTCGAATGACGGCTTTGCCTTCGATGATGGGCGCGCGGCCAGCGGCGCCTCCAGCCATGTGATCACGGGGCTGGCGCCCGGCCAGACGGTCTTTGCGAAGGTTACGGCGTTGAATGCCGGCGGCGAAAGCCTGGCCAGCGAAGTGCTCTGCGCCCGCACCCCTGACGCCCAGGCCGGCACCCTGCCCACCCCGTTGCTGATTGTCAGCGGCTACGACCGCTACGACGAATTCACCTACTACCAGCAGGGCAGCGGCCTGAGCACCGGCGACCTCCATGTGCGCAACACCTTTGACACCGTGCGCCGCCACGCGCTGAGCGCGGGCAAGGCCACCACGGCGCAAGGCGGCACCTGGCATTTCGATTCTGCCAGCAACGAGGCCGTCATCAGCGGCAGTGTCAGCCTGACGAACTATGCCGCCGTGGACTGGGTGCTCGGCAACGAGAGCACGGCCGACGAAACGTTCTCCGCCGCCGAGCAGTCCCTGGTCAGCGCCTTTCGCACCGGCGGCGGGGCCCTGCTGGTCAGTGGCAGCGAGATCGGCTGGGATTTGGACCGTTCCAGCGGGCCCACGAGCGCCGATCGCGCCTTTTACAACAGCGTGCTCAAGGCCGATTATGTCGCCGATTCCAGCAACGATTGGACAGTCGATGGCGTCAGCGGCAGCATCTTTGCAGGCTTGAGTAACGTCGCCTTCGACAACGGCAACGGCTTTTCGTACACCGTGGGCTACCCCGATGTGCTGGCCGTCAGCGGCGGCAGCACGGCGTGCCTGACCTACAGCGCGGGCGTGATTGCGGGAGTCCAGTTTGCCTCGCCGCCTCTGGTGAACCTTGGCTTTCCGCTGGAGACGTTGAACAATTCGGCCACGCGCGACGACATGATGCAGCGCATCCTGCGCTTCCTCACGCCGGCCTACAGCGGCATCTCCGGAAGCGCGGGAGTGAGCGTCGTGACTGCCTCGTTGCCCAATGCCACCGTGGGCCTTAGTTACTCTCAGACGCTGCAGGCCACGGGGGGCACAGCACCCTACACATGGGATATCACGGCCGGCGCCCTTCCTCCCGGCCTCACCCTCAGTACGGCGGGCCTGCTTTCCGGCACGCCCGCGGCTGCCGGCACGTTCAACTTTACCGTGCGTGCCCGTGACAGCGCGCTTTCCCCCGGCACAAGACCCCTGACACTGATTGTCGACCCCAGCGGCTCGCCCGGCGGGCCCGTTGTGGTCGCTACCACAACGCTGCCCAACGGCATCGTCGGGCAGGCCTACTCGCAGGGCCTCAGCGCCTCGGGCGGCCAGCCGCCCTATACGTGGGCCGTGATCGCGGGCAGCCTGCCGGCGGGGCTCACGCTCTCGTCCAACGGTGTCATCTCCGGCACGCCCGGAAGCGCCATCGTGGCCAACTTCACTGTGCGCGCAACAGACAGCGCCGCCTCGCCCCAGCAGGGCAGCGCGGCACTGACCTTGACCGTGGGCACGTCGACGGGCGGCCTGTTCATCACGACGGCAGGCCTGCCCTCGGGAACTGCAGGCAGCGGCTATGCGTCGCAGCTTGCGGCCACGGGCGGCGTGGCGCCCCTGGTCTGGGATGTCACGGCGGGCTTCCTGCCCCCGGGCCTGAACCTGAACCAGAGCACGGGTGAGATCTCCGGAATCCCCACGGCCGCGGGAAGCTATGCGTTCACCGTTACGGTCACGGATGCCGCGCTGGCGACGGACAGCCGCGGCCTGTCCATCGCTGTGGGCAATGGCTCCAGCGACGACGGCGGCGGCTGCACCGCAGGCGACACGCCGGCAATTTCGCGCTATGCCCTGGCGGCGGCGCTGGCATTGCTGGTGCTGGCGGCCGGGCAGAGGCGGCGCATGGCCTGATGCAGGCTTGAGGCAGCACCACAAGGGCGCCACAGACGGGTGAGGTTCATGTTCACGGGAATCATTGAAGCCGCTTTGACTGTCGTTGACGTTGCGCCCGCCGGGGGCGTGACGCGTCTGACACTTGACCTGTCAAGCCTCGCGGATGCGGCATCCATCAGACTGGGAGACAGCGTGGCCATCAACGGCTGCTGCCTGACCGTGGCGAAGCTGGCCGGGGGGCGGGCGACCTTTGAGGCCATTCCTGAAACGCTGAAGCTAACGAACCTCGGTGCGCTCAAGAAGGGATCTCGGGTGAATGTCGAGCGCGCGCTCAAGGCCGGCGCGCGCCTGGATGGCCACCTCGTGCAGGGCCACGTGGACGGTGTAGGCAGCATTGCCGAGATCAAGGGCGACCAGGGCGAGCGCCGCGTGAAAGTGAAGTGCGGCGGCGATTTCGCGCGACAGTGCGTGCACAAGGGCAGCGTGTGCCTGGACGGGATTTCACTGACGATTGCCGAGCTTGGCCCTGACTGGTTCACGGTCGCCATCATTCCGCACACCTGGGATGTCACGAACCTGCAGGCGCGAAGGGCGGGCGATGAAGTCAACCTCGAGGCCGATGCCATCGGCAAGTATGTTCTCGCCCACATGCAGCGGATGTTTCCCGCGGGCACCATCGACGAGAAGCTGCTCAGGAACGCCGGGTGGAAGTAGCCGACGCAGCCTTCGCCCCCTGCGCTAGCAGGCCGCTGAAAAAGTCGAAATGCCGACTTTTTCAGCGGAAGGCAAAGGCCAAAGTGCCGGGCAAAGCCCGTCACTTTGCCGGCCCGTGCGGTCGCGCGGGCCGGGCAGACTGCCGAAAAGGACTTTTTCAGCAGTCTGCTAGAGCACCCGCCAGGGGGCGGAGTAGACGTTGAGTTGGCCGCCGATGGATGTCGTGCAGATGCACAGGTACTGCTGATTGGCCAGCTCAATGGCGGCGTTGCTGGGCGGCGCGGCGGTAATGGCAAAACTGACCCCGGCCCGGGCCAGGCGCAGAGTTATCTGCTTGGTCAGGCCGAAGTTGGCGAGCGCGATGCGGTTTTCAGGCTTGACGCCGCTGGCCACGAGTTCGCCCAGGGCGCGATAGAGCGCGTTGACGCGATGAAAGCCTTCGCCATAGCTCAGGATTTCGTCGGGTTGCGCAAACGCCGCGAGGTAGCACATCTTCTCGCTGCTCTTCAGGCTGAGGAACAGCTTCTTGAAGGAGGCAGCAAGCTTCTGGATGGCTTCAGGCTTGAGGCTGAGCGTGGAGTCCACTTTGCGTGAGACTTCGGGCTCGGCCAGTCGTCCCCAGGGGCCGCTGAGCGCGCGTGCCGCCATGCGGCTTGCCGCTTTTGGCGCGACGGTGGCGCGGATGATGTGGTGCTTGAGGTCCGTCTCGATGGCCACGAACTCGCGCTCGCTCTCGAGCATGCCCTCGCCCACCAGAAAGCCGATGACCAGGCTCTTGACGCGGTGGGGGGCGCAGTAAAGCGAGGTTTCAAACTGGTCGTTGACGCTGAGCGTGAACTCCTGCTCGCTGGGCACATACTCGCTGAAGGCGGAACTGAGGCCTCCCTCGTCAAACTTGATGACCTCGACCTTGGCGAGTCCCGCCGTTGTTTCCGTGTTCACGCGTGGCTCCGGGATGGGGCGAAGTGCGCACAGCGCACTCTGCTTTATCGGACGAACACCCCCGCCACTTGAGCGCGGCCAAGAAAAGGGCGCGGCTATCGCCGCGCCCCTGTTGTTCAGGCTGTTGAACATTGAGCGCCGGATTACAGGCCCAGCACCTGCTTGCACTCTTCAATGGCCTTGGCGACGTGTTCGTTGCTGCGGGCCAGCAGGGCTTTCTCGGCGTCGTTGAGCTTGAGTTCGATGATCTTCTCAAGGCCATTCCTGCCGAGCACGCAGGGCACGCCCTGCCAGCTCCCCTTGAGGCCGTACTCTCCCTCGAGCAGCACGCAGGCCGGCAGGATGCGGCGCTGGTCCTTCACGATGCTCTCAACCATGGCCACGACGCTTGAACCCGGCGCGTAGTAGGCGCTGCCGGTCTTCAGCAGGTTGACGATCTCCGCGCCGCCGTTTTGCGTGCGCTTGTTGATCGCGTCGATCTTGTCCTGCGGCAGCAGGTCCGTGATCGGGATGCCGCTGACCGTTGTGTAGCGCGGCAGCGGCACCATGGTGTCGCCGTGGCCGCCCAGAACCATGGGCGAGATGTCCTTCACGCTGACGTTCAGGGCTTCGGCCACGAAGCTGGCCATGCGCGCGCTGTCCAGCACGCCCGCCATGCCCAGCACCCGGTTCTTGGGAAAGCCCGAGCGCTTGTGGGCCAGGAAGGTCATGACGTCCAGGGGGTTGGTCACCATGATGAGGATGGCGTTGGGCGCGTGCTCCTTCACGGCGTCAATCACGCCGTTGACGATGCCCGCGTTGGTCTTGAGCAGGTCGTCGCGGCTCATGCCCGGCTTGCGCGCAATGCCGCTCGTCACCACGACGACGTCGCTTCCCTTGACATCCTTGATCTCGTTGCTGCCCGTGATCTTCGCGTCAAAGCGCTCCACGGGTGAACTCTCGAACATGTCGAGCGCCTTGCCCTTGGGCATGTCCGGCACGATGTCAATCAGGGTGATGTCGCCGAGTTCCTTGTCGGCCATGCGCTGCGCCACGGTGGAACCCACAAAGCCGGCGCCAACGACGGAAAGTCTGGGACGCGAGAATGCCATGTTCAGAGCCCTCAATATCAAGTGACTGGATGCACGTTTGGAAGAATGCCCGGTGCCGCCAAGGCCCGCATTTCAAGCCCGTTGCGCGGCACCGGCGGCGCGCAGACGCTAGGCTGCCGCTTGAGGGCAGTCAAGGCCTTGCCGCTTCCTTTAAGCGGCTTCAAACGCTATAATTATTTTCCCGCAGCAGACTTTGAAATCGGACGAATCCGAAGTGCCTCGGACCCCAGGAGCCCTCATGCAACTGCCACCGCGCCTCAGACCTACCGAAGCTGCTACAATCCTTGAACCGCTGACTGTCGCTGCAAAGACCGCCAAGAAGAAGGCCGCCACGAAGAAGGTCACGGCCGTGAAGGTCAAGAAGGACGCCAAGACCGGCCTGACACTCATTGACGTTCGCATGCCCCAGGAAATCACCTCCGGTACCATCCCCGGTGCCCGGCAGATCCCCCTGGATAACATCCTTCAGACCGTGCCCAGCGAGATTCCTGATCCTGCCGCTCCCGTCGTGGTTTACTGCAAGAGCGGCATGCGCGGCGGCATGGCCCAAGGCGCGCTGCGCAAGCTGGGCTACACAAACGTTTCGAACATCGTCGGCGGTTTTGACGCCTGGCAGAAGGCCGGCCTGCCCGTCATGCAGTAACTCGGCAACTCAGCGCGGCGGGCGGCCCTGGCGGTCGCCGTTCAGGCACGTAGCAAGTTGTCGCGATTAGGGTTTCAGTTCACTTACATCTACGTAGACCGTCTGGGCGGAACTCCAGTCGGTCAACTCGACTTCACGCGAAACAACCATACCGCCCGATTCCAACGTAACTGCGACAACATACTGCCTGCAAGGCAACCCCCGGAGAACGTAAGTCTCTCCGTCGACGATCGGCGGTGGAACTACGACATAGCTGCTGAAGCGCTGACCCACTCCAACTCGATAACGTTGTCCAGACGACATCCCGGTCAGGATGACTGTAATTTCGCCTTTTGCCCGGTGCAGAACCACATCTCCCAAGTCAGTATCTTCTCCTGATTTGATCTGCACAGAGACGCGGGAGAGCTCGAAACCCCACGCCTCCACGGACAACTCGATGTTCCCCGGTGGAAGCCCTGTCAAGTGGACGTTCCCTGTTTCATCGGAGACATTGCCTGCCCCAAGGCGCGGTTTCCCTTGACTGTAAGAAACTAACCTTGATCCAATTACGGCACAACCATTGGCTATTGGCTTCCCGCCCGGGTCTAGTATGCGGAGCTTCGCCCCCCCGGACGGTTTTAAGGCAACGACGATCTCGACCGTTTGTCCGGAGGGCACGGTAACCCATTCAGAACGCCCTGCAAGTGGTCCGGTGACGGAGACCCTGTAACTTTGGCCTGATCTCAGGCTGCCCGAATCCCAGCTTGACGTATACGCTTCACGCAAAGGGAAGGTGCTCGCAGCGCCAACCGCCGGCTCAAGAATTAGGGTGCAATCGCCTGGAACTTGTGTCTCGCCAAATGTGACGCGGAGCCCTCCTGCTTCGGGAGAGCGGAACGCCACCAATACGAGTTCCTGTCCCGAGACGATCTGTGCGGCATCAATACGGTGAATTGACTTGCTATAACCGGAACGCTTGCAGGCGAGAGTGAAAACGAGTGCCATCTCGGCGGGCACCTTCGGAATCTCGGCTGTCCCCTCTGTCGAAAGTGAAAAGCTCAGTGCAAAGCTGTAATTGCGGCTGACAGCAGCTTTGCCACGTGTCATTACCGCGTTAGCGGCCTCGCAGACTTCTCCCAATCCTGTAACCGGCACGCCGTCATCATACACGGCCCTGATTTTGACCGTCGCAGCCCTTTGGACCTTCAACTCAAGGGACTGGTCCATGGTGCAGATGGCCTCCACGGGCGCAGCGAACCAGTGATCGTCTATTACATCCACGCGGACACGAGAACCTTTTTCACAGGAAATGTCGCACGACCCGTCTGCTCGTGTTGTCCGAGTCTTGACAACATCACCCATTCGCTTCTCAAGCAGTGAAAGACGAAAGCTCACTGTGACGTCCGATATCGCGTCGCCGCGGGAGTTCCTGCAACGCACCACAATGTTAATGACTGCCCGGGATGGAAGCGGTGTAGATGTTGATTCCCGCTCCCCGGCGAGAGGTTGTTCGATACTCTGCTTCCTGGACAAATTGCCGCTGGGTTCGCTTTCGATTTCGGTCGCCCCACCGGATTGTTGGGATGAATCATCGACACGAGGCGTGGAGTATCGGTGTGTAAGCCATCCCACGCTCAACAGCAGCGCAAGGACACACGGGAGCACAACTCTTGCTTTGTGACGCATGCCGATGCCCCCCGCCGCTCCTATGGCAGCGTCCACGATCCAACCGGGAACCCGAAAGAGTCAAACACAAGGAGCGTGCCATTCCACCCCGGCGTTGCAGGATTGGTGTGGAAAATCGTGGTGGACAGGCTGGCGTTCTGTTCGCCATTGTTGTGGATGTACTGCTTGCCTCGCGCATACATATAAAAGACCAAAATGCTCCCGGTGTACGCTTGGGAGCAGTAGCAGTTGACTGTCAATGGATTATCTTGACTACCAGACCAGGCTGTGGGGATGTACTTGTGGTCCAAGTAGCCCCCCGTGGGATAAGTAATCGGCGTTGAACCACCTCCAACCGCTGCGTATGTACTTTGCGACGAACTACTAATGTTGTCGACTGCTGTTTGCATTTCAGTAAACGCGCTGAAATCCCCGCGAACTTCCGCAGTGCAGGTCGTTTCCGCACGAACATTTCCACCCGTTGATCTCTGACGCGACACGATTATCTTAGCGTTGATATCGCTGTGAAAGGCAGCATCGATAATCCACGTTGCGTTTGGGTCATCGATTGAGCCCTGAAAACGCTTATCGGCCCAAGTCGTCACCCAGTTATTGTAGGTGACCCCGCTTTGTGCATTTCCTAGACTTCCACTCCCCAGAACCCAGACGTAGCCGCTATGTCCAGTGATGCCTCCAATAGCAGGTGACAGCCAGCCACTCGACACAGTTCCGGATTGGCTTGCTGAAACCGAAGTAACAGCGACGAACATCAGAGCTAGAAATCCCAATGACTTGAAAATTTTAACCATAACCGCTCCTATATGCTATCATGAAGCAAAACTATAACCTGGTCTAGCGATTTTGAAGTGCGGCGTCAAATAGGAAATTGATACGTCGAACATCGTCGGCGGTTTTGACGCCTGGCAGAAGGCCGGCCTGCCCGTCATGCAGTAACTCGGCAACTCAGCGCGGCGGGCGGCCCTGGCGGTCGCCGCCGAAAGCGTCAGTGTCCTTTACTGCCCCGGGCTTGACGGCAATGCCAGAGAGATGGAGCCCGTGGTCGAGCTCTTGCCGGACCACGTCAGGGTTGAGCCCTTCTATTACCCCACCCTGCCCCGGGTTTCGTTTGAGGAACTCGCCCGGCTCATTGCCATTCGCCTTCAGGAGCGCCCCGGTGGCCGGCGCTTGCTGGCCGGTTGCTCCTTTGGCGGTGCCGTGGCGCAGATGGTTGCCCTGCTCCAGCCCGGCTGCCTCGACGGGCTGTTTCTCGTTGTCACGTTCAACCACGAGGCCGAGGCCTTCGCGTCGATGCTGGGTCGCGCGGCCGTGAAAGTGCTTCCCGATTTTGTGCTGCGCCCCGTTACGCGGGCGTTGGCGCGCTGGAAGCTCGCGGGGGGGCTGGACGAGGAGTCCAACGAGCGTTTTCTCAAGAGCATCACCAGCGTGGACCCCAGGCTTCTGGCCGCGCGCCTGGCGATGCTCAAGGGTTTCGATGTGCGGGCCAGGCTGGGGGAGATCAAGATTCCGGTGGATGTGGTCTACTCGAGTGACGATCCCATCAGTGCGAGTCCTGCCCAGCTTGAAGGGTGGAAACGGTTGCCCGAGGGGCGCGTCAGCGGGGTCAAAGGCGGGCACGTGGCCCAGCGCCAGGCGCCCGAGGACATCGCCCGCCTGCTCTTGGCCTGGATCGAACGGGTGACGGGGGCGAAATGACAGCCATGCCCATCATCGCGGCCATTGATACCGGCGGCACCTTCACCGATGCCGTGCGCTTTGACGGCCGCAGCCTGACCCGCGCCAAGGTTCCCACCACGCCCGAAGACCCCAGCCGCGGCGTGGCCCAGGCGCTGGCGCAACTGGGCGGCGCCGACTTGCTCATTCACGGCACGACCACCGCCACCAATGCGCTGCTTGAGGGCAGGCTGGCCCCCATTGCCTTCATCACCACGCGCGGCATGGGCGACGTGCTGGCCATTGGCCGCCAGAACCGCGACCCGCGCGACCTTTACGCTCTGGCCCCGCGCCAGAGAAACGAACTGGTGCCGCGCTCGCATCGCCTGGAAGTGGGCGAGCGGCTGGGGCCTCAGGGCCAAGTTGAGCTTGCATTGACCGCCGGTGAAATCGAAGCCGCACGCCAGGCCGTGGCCGCGCTGAAGCCACAGGCCGTGGCTGTCTGCCTGCTGCACTCTTATGCGAACCCTGCCCACGAGCGTGCGCTGGCCGACGGCTTGCGCGAGCTTGGCATCCCCGTCGTGCTCTCCAGCGAGCTTGCACCGGAGTTCCGCGAGTACGAGCGTTCGCTGGTCACGGCGGCCAACGCGGGCCTGATACCGCTGCTGCGCACCTACATCGCCGCGTTGGAGCAACGGGTGGCGCCGTCGCGCGTGGTGATCATGCACAGCGCCGGCGGCTGGCTTCCCGCCGAGATTGCGGCCCGAGAACCCGTGAAGCTGGCGCTCAGCGGACCGGCCGGCGGCATTGCCGGGGTGCGCGCCGTGCTGGACGCCGAGGGTTACGAGAGCGGCCTGGCCTTTGACGTGGGCGGAACGAGCACGGACGTGTCGCTCGTGACACAGAAGACGCGCCTGCGCCCTGTCACCGAGGTCGCGGGCCTGCCGTTGCGCACGCCCTCGCTGGACATTCACACCATCGGCGCGGGGGGAGGCTCGCTGGCCTGGCTGGATGCAGCCGGTGCTCTACAGGTTGGGCCGCAGAGCGCAGGCGCCACGCCGGGCCCGGCCTGCTACGGGCGCGGCGGCACCGCAGCGACCCTGACCGACGCGCTAGTCGTGCTCGGGCGGCTGCCGGGATCTCTCAAGCTGGGCGGATCTCTGGAGTTGAAGCACGACCTCGCACAGCGGGCCTGCGCTGAACTGCGGATGGACCCCGCAGGCAGAGGCCGGGAGATCCGCGCCACCGCGGCCGCCATCGTGCGTGTCGCCCTGGCCGGCATCGAACGCGCCCTGCGCCGCGTAACCGTCGAGCGCGGCGTGGACCCGCGCCGCCTGCCTCTCGTTCCCTTCGGCGGCGCCGGATCGCTGTTGGCCTGCGAGCTGGCCGAGTTGTTGGATATGAGGACGATTCTCGTGCCCCGCGACCCCGGCCTGCTGTGTGCCCTGGGCATGCTGAAGACCCCCGCCTCGCGCGACTTTGCGCGGACCCTTCTGCTCAACGGGGCTGACCGGCGCTGTCTGTCAAAGGCCCGGCGCGCGGCCCGTGAACTCAAGGTGCGCGGCAGGAAGGAGTTGCGCGCCTGCCGGCTTCAGGGACCCTTTCGGAGCGCGGCTTCTCTGGATGTCCGCTACCTGGGCCAGAGCTTTGAACTGAACGTTCCCCTGATGGCGGACTGGCGGCGCCGGTTTGATGAAGCGCATCGGCGCGAGTTCGGCGACGCCTACGGCGCGCGCGGCGCCGAGATTGTCAACGTGCGTGTTCGCGTCTGGGCCGAGCATCCGATTCGCATTCCCGCGCCGAAGCTGCCGCGGGCAAAGCCGCGGGCCGCGATGTGGGGCGGCGTGCCGGTGTTTGAGCGCGACGCCCTGCCGCCGGGCTTCAGTCTGAGCGGCCCCGCCATCGTGACCGAGTTGTCGAGCTGCCTGTGGCTGGCCGAAGGCTGGAAGCTGGAAGTGAAGAAGAGCGGCGCGTTGATGTTGACGCGGCAGGCAGGTCCGCGCCAAAGGCTGGGGTCGGATTCGGGGTCGGGGTTGAATTGAGCCCGGGGACGTTATGGCAAACATTTCGCAAGCCGCGGAGATCAGCGTGTTTCATCACGCGCTGGTGGGGGCCGCTGAGGAAATGGGCGAGGTGCTCAAGCGCAGCGCGTTTTCGCCCAATATCAAAGAACGGCAGGACTACTCCTGCGCACTGTTTGACGCTCAGGGGCGCCTTCTGGCCCAGGCCGCCCATCTGCCCGTGCACCTGGGCTCGATGCCCGCCAGCGTGGAGGCCGTGGTGAAGGCCCTGGGTCCCCGGCTCAAGTCGGGCACCTGCGCGGTAGTGAACGATCCCTATCGTGGAGGCACCCACCTGCCGGATATCACGTTGGTGGCGCCGGTGTTCGCCGGCGGCCGCCTGCTGGGATATGCCGCCAACCGGGCCCACCACGCGGACATCGGGGGCGGAGCGCCCGGCAGCATGTCACCCCAGACGGACCTGATCGCCGAAGGTCTGGTCCTTCCCCCCATGTTGCTCGATGACGCCGCCCTGTCGCTGATTCTCGCCAACACGCGCACGCCTGAAGAGCGCGAAGGGGACCTGGCGGCCCAGCGCGCCGCCTGCGCCCGGGGAGTCTCCCGCCTTCAGGAGTTGCAGCGCAGAGAGGGCCGCGCATTCAATCGGCGCTGCGCGGGGCTGCTGGCCCACAGCCGCGCCCTGATGCTGCACTCGCTGGCAAAGTTGAAGGCGGGCGTCTATAGCGCCGAAGACGTGATGGACGACGACGGCGCGGGCGCTGCGGACATTCGCATCCGGCTCAGGCTCACGGTGGGGCGTAAGGGCCTCCGGTTTGACTTTTCGGGTTCAGCGCCGCAGGTGCGTGGCGGCATCAACGCCGTTCTCGCCGTAACGCAAAGTGCCTGCTACTACGCGGCGCTCTGTTTCTGTGAGCCGGTGCCGCCCGTCAACGCCGGTTGCTTCGAATGCGTCAACGTGTTTGCCCCCGAGGGCAGCATCGTGAACGCGCGCAGACCCGCTGCGGTTGCCGGCGGCAACGTCGAGACGAGTCAACGCATCGTTGATGTCTGCCTGAGCGCGCTGTCGAAGGCGGCCGGGGGCAGAGGTTGCGCGCAAAGCCAGGGCACGATGAACAACGTGACCATTGGCGGCGGGGGCGAGAAACCGTTCACCTACTACGAGACCGTTGCAGGCGGCTGCGGGGCCACGCGCGAACGCCAAGGCGCCAGCGCCACCCACTCGCACATGACCAACACGCTCAACACGCCCATCGAGGCGCTGGAGCACGCCTATCCGCTGCGCGTGGAGGAGTATTCGCTTCGGGCAGGGGCGCAGCATGGCGACCGCAGGGAGCGAGCCGAGGTGGACACACTGCCTTCGCACGGCAGGTCCCTGCAACCGGCGTGCGTTCTTGGCGGTGCGGGCGTGGTGCGCCGCATTCGCGCGCTGGTGCCGTGTGAGTTTGGCCTGTTGACGGAGCGCCGCCTGCACCCGCCGCGCGGGCTCCATGGCGCGCCCGACGGCGAAGTGGGACAGAATACGCTGATTCGCGGAGGTAATAAGCAAAGCCTGCCGCCAAAGTGCAGCGGCAGGCTGGAAGCGGGCGATGCCCTGGAAATCAGGACCCCAGGCGGCGGCAGCGCCTAAGCCGCGCCAGCGCAAGCCCGGCCAGCGCAAGCCATGCCAGCATGCCCGTGGCAAAGGGGGCCTCCTGCGTTGTGCAGCCTCCGCCGCCGGAATCCGACGAAGAAGCGGGAGTCCCGCCGCCGCCACCGCCGCCCGAGCCGCCGCCGCTGCCGGTTCCGCTGGTGCCGCCGCTGCCGGGGCCGGGGTTGGTGCTGCCGTTCTGGACGGCGCTGCCCGCCAGAGCCCCCCATGCGCCGAAGTTGACATCCACGTTCACGTTGCCCTGGCGGAAGTCCACGGCCACGTTGTTGGTGGACAGCGTGACCTGAGCGTAGGTCGGGCCCCCGAAACTGCCGCCGCTGCAGGTCAAAGTCCAGGTGGCAGGGTTGAGGTTCAGCCAGTACATGCCGGCGGAGTTGGTGGTGGCGTTGACGACGACCGAGCCGCCGCCATTGGCCGAAACGGTCACGCCCCCGAGGCCTTCGCCCAGGTCATAGCGGCCGTTGCTGTTGCTGTCGTTGTAGACAAAGCCGCAGATGAAGTAGACGGTCGTGTCGCGCACGCCCGTATGGATGGACCAATAGGCGCCGCTGCCGTCAGGCGGTGTGCTGGAACTGAAGGGCATCTCGGGCCTGAAACCCTCGGCGTAGCCCGTGCCGATTTCCCGGAACTGGCGATAGAAATTGATCTCGCTCGACGATCCACCCCAGGCCAGCAGGTGATAGCGGTGGCCGGGCGGGCTCACGCCGGAATCAACAATCAGCGCGCGAATGGCGTTGGGGGCGGAGTAGCTGATGCCGCCGCTGCTGGGAGTGAACTGACAGGCCAGGGACTCAAGGTTGTTGGCGGCGTTGGGGAAGCTGGAAATGAGCGGATATCCGGCGTTGCGCACCATCAGGTTGGGTTGGTTGCCGGTAATGGCGCTGGTGTGGGCGAAATAGCCGTTTTGAGCCATCTCCGTCGAGTGAAAGCGCGACGAAGTCACCAGCCGCTCGTTGAGCGCCAGCGGGCTTGCCGGGGTGATGCCGGCCAGAATGCCGCCCAGCGAGTTGGCGCTGTCGTAGGCCTGCGGGTTGGCTCTCGCCCGGTTGATTTCGTAGATCGCCAGCGCCTCGGTGTTGCTGGGCGGGGTTTCGACGGAGGACTGCGCAATCAACGGTGAAGCGAGCAGCACTGCCAGCAGGGCTAGGCGCATGGGTTCTCCTGAATGCCCAGCCTCTTTCTACGCGAAAGTATTGTAGCACAAACTCCAAGGTCTGCAGCACCGGCCCGCAAACCTGGAGGGTCCGCCGTTATCCCGGTTCCAGGGGGCCGCGCCTTACGGGCGCAGCTTCTTCATTTCGGCGATGATGGCGTCGCACTCTTGCTCGGTGTTATAGAAGTGCGGGCTGACGCGAATGCCGCCCTTGGGGCGGTAGTCGATCACAAAGCCGCGCCGGATGAGCTCCTGCTCGGCCTTGTCGGCGCCGGGCCAGTCGATGCAGACGGTGCCGCCGCGTCGCTTGGGGTCCAGCGGCGTGTTGACCTTGAAGCCTGCGGCCAGCGCCTGCTCGATCAGGCGCGAAGTCAGGCGCTGGCTCTTCTCGCGGATTTTCTCGACGCCCACCTGCCTGATGATCTCGTAACCGGGGCGGCACGAATAGAGCGCAACCACGGGCGGTGTGCCGGTGCTGGCGCGCCAGACGCCTTCGTGCGGCGTGAACTCCATCTCGAACTTGAAGGGCCGCGCGTGGCTGATCCAGCCCGTGAGCGCGGGGTCGTAGTCCTTGATCAGATCGGGGCGGATGTAGAGGTAGCAGACGTTGGGCCCGCCGCAGACCCATTTCACGGAGCCGCCGACGACGTAATCGACGCCCATCTTCGTCACGTCGAAGGGGACGGTGCCGATGCTCTGGTAGACATCAAGCAGGACCTTGGCGCCGACCTTGTGGGCCTTTTCGATGATGGGCTGCACGTCCTGCAGGTAGCTGCTGCGGAAATAGACGTGGGAAATCGGCACCAGCGCGGTTTTCTCGGTGATGGCGTCGCAGATCTTCTGCACGTCCACGCCGATGCCGTCGTCGCTTTCCACCATGGTGATCTTCGCGCCGTAGCGCGCCCACTCCTGCACGACGTAATGGGGGCTGGTGAACTGCATCGTGTCGTACACGATGCCATTGCGCTTCTTTGTGAAGTCGATGCTCGAAAGTACCTGCGCCGTCAGCGTGGCTACGTTGAGGTGCAGCATTACGCTGCCCTTGGGCGCCCCCATGACGCTGCCGATGAGGTCAGCGGTGAGTTCGCAGTCATGCAGCCAGCCCGAGCCGTCGGGATAGTGCCAGGCCACGACGCCGTCTTCGTTCCACATGTCGGCGAAGTGCTTGACGCCTTCGTAGACGCGGCGGGGCATGGCGCCCAGCGAGTTGTTGATCAGGTAGGTCTTGCGCGAAAGGATGGGGAACTCCTCGCGCCATTGGAGCAGGGGATCGGTTTGCGGCATGTCAGCGCCTCACGAACTACACGGCATTTATCCACGGAAGGACAGGTAAGGACACGGAAAAAGCCCTTAGTAAGTTTGCCTTGACGCTTTCCTGTGTTGGGTAACAATCAGCAGGCTCGGTCAGGAACGATCTCATGTTCTTTCGAGAGACATTCGCAAAAGCACTTCGCAGGGCCGTTGCAGACTTGAATCGGTTTGGCCAACACATGTCGAAGTTTAGAGACTACAAGGTCAAGGGCGAAGGGGATGCCCAAGCCATCGTCGAGGCGCTCGACGTACTGGAGAAAGTGCAATCGGCGCCAACAGAGACGTTCAGCCCATTGCATCGGATAGCCGCGTTTCTTCAGAGTGCCGAAGATCGAGAGGCCTTTCGCTTCCTTAGAAAGCACGCCATTCCGCGCTTGATTCGCGTTGTCACAGCCAAGTGGGACCAGCAGGAACTAAGAGATGATCTGATGTTCTGCATCCAGCAACTGGCGCTTTACCAGACAGAAGAGAGTGTGCCGGTGGTGGTGCGCGCGATGCATGAGTGGCCCGACGGCTATCTCTGGCGCTCCATAATGCACTTCTTCGCGGAACAGGAATCGCCCCAAGCCGATCTGCTTATCCGAACGATTGGACACAACATTCCCAAGGGGAACTCCGGCGTGGCTTACCTCGAGTGCGTCAACACTCGCGCCCACGAGTACGGGATGGCTCCGCATCCATTCGCCAGTGAAAACGGCATTCGGTTCCTGAAGGATCTCTTGAAGGACCAGGAATCTGACAACGCAATTTCAGCGGCGGTGGCAATTCCCTTTCTTCCGGAGGCGCCCCGAAGTGAACTCCTGTCCCTGGCCCTCGAACACAGCAACTGGGAAGTTCATCTCGAGGCCGCCTGGGCCATGGCAAGAGTGGGAAACGAGAATGGTTTCAAGCTGATGGTTGAACTCTCGAAGGACGTACACAAATTCATCAGAGTGGCGCGATACCTGCATGAACTCGGCAGGTACTACTTGCTGCCGTTCGAGACTCAGTCAGAAGACTTTCAGGCCATGGCCGAGATGTCCAATTGGCTCCAGCATCCGAATGAACTCGGGCGGGTGCCCGATGAACTCATTCAAGTTGATACACGAAAGATTTTCTGGCCGCCAACCAATGACACGCGCCGCGTCTGGCTGTTTCGCTTTTCCTGCAAACCTGCAGACGGGGCTGAGCCAAACGAGTATGAATTGGGCGTCGGCATGGTGGGAAGCGTCACCTGGGCTATGCTCGAAACATCGACGGCAAGCATGAAGCCCGAAGAGGTCTATGCTTTGCATTGCTGCTGGGAGCTGCAGCAGAATGACGATGATCTGGCCCCGGAGGAGATTGACATTCAGGCCGGCCTGAAAATCCTGCGCAAATACAATCCAGAGATGTGAACGCGTGTCCTTTGGCGTGCATGCCAAGTTGCAGGAGCGAAGGCCCTAGCGCTTTTTGCCCTGGCTGAGCCACGCGCCGAGGATGGCAACGCCCACCCCGGCGCCGAGCAGGCCCCAGCGTTCCGGCGGCCATTTGCTGAACGAGGTGAATCCCAGGTCAAGGTTGATGCCCTGGCTCATGCCAAAGACATCCATCAGCGCGCAGACCACCAGGCCCACGCCCACCAGTATCAAAATCAGTCCAGGCTTCATGGGCGCCTCCTTGCGCCCTCAACGTACACGGGCCAAGCCCCCATGGCTATACTGCGCCGATGAGCGCGGCCCGGGTCTCCGACCTGCAGTTCTCCCATCAACTGGCGCACCAGGCCATCCACGACGCCCTCGAGCCCAAGTTCCGCGCCCGGCTCCACGCCCTTGCCCTCGACATCCTTGAAGAACTCCACCCCCGCTCGCCGCCGGGCCTGGCCCACGAACTGGCTTGGCACGCCGCCCAGGCCCTTCATCATCCGCCCGACGGTCGTCGGCCTGAGCTTGAGCGGCGTCAGTTTGAATACCTGAAGCAGATCGCGGCCGAGGCGGCCCTGGGCGTGCGCTACGACGAAATCCGCAGCGCTTTCACCGCCGTCTGCGACCACCCCCGGGCCGACGACGCGGCCCGGCTTGCCGCCTTGATGGCATGGGGCGACTGTGCCTGGCGCCTGGGCCAATCCGCCGAGGCCGCCCAGCGCTACCGTGCCGCGCTGCAACTTGCCGAGAAGCTCGCGCGCCTTGCTGACCGCTTCCATTGCCTGAACAACCTCGGCGTGCATCTGCGCGAGTGTGGCGAGATGGAAGAGGCCGAGTCGCTCCTGCAGGCGGCATTGGCCCTGGCCCGAGAGCTCAAAGAGCCGCGCCTGGAGATCCGCGCGCTGGGCAACATCGTGGGTTACCTGCACGCCGCCGGGCGTGCGGGCGAGGCGCTGATCATCAGCGAGCGCACCTATGCCTTGAGTGTGGAGTCCGGCGATGGCGTGCTCCAGGCCCTGAGCCTCTCCAATCTGGCAACCTTTCAACATCACCTGGGCCGCTTCCGGGAAGCCGAGGCCAATTACGAACGGGCCGCCGCCATGTTGCGCGAACTGGGGCGGCCCCAGCAGCAGGCCATCGTGTTTGGCAATCTGGCCATCCTCAAGCGCGGCCAGGGCGCCATGGAAGAGGGTCACCGGCTGCTGGAGGAAGCCCTGCAGGCGGCGCGACACGCGGGCCTCAAGCGCTACCAGGCGCAGTTCACGGGACAATTGGCGTCGGATTTCGCGCGGCAGGGCCTGGACGATCAGGCGCAGGCCATGCACCTGCAAGCGCGGGCGACTTTGCGCGAGGTGGGGGACCGCCATGGCGAAGGTCTGGCGACGGGCAATCACGCCATCTTTGCCCGCGACCGGGGCGAACTGGCACGCAGCATGTCGCTCTTCGCCGAGGCCGATGAACTCATGGACGGCGGCAGCGGCCGGGACATGCAGGCCGCCATGCGGGGCGTGCGCGCGGCCCTGCGCACCTTGCTTGGAGACTTTGCCGGGGCCGAGAGCGACCTTGAGTTCGTGGACCTGTTTCTGAGTCCCAGGTCCTTCGGCACGCTCTATCTGGAATACGCCCTTATTCCACGCATCCGGCTGGCCTTGGCCCGCGCTGCGGAACCCGCACTGGACGCCGCGGAGTTCGAGAAGGCCCTCGTCCTGGCAGACGCTCTGGAGGCCGAGCGTCAGCGCCTGAACGTGCTCGACACCACCGAGCTGGGCGAGATCTGCCTCGAAGTTGTCTCACTCATCCGGCAGGCGAAGGCCCGCCTGGCCGGGGCGGAGCCACCCTTGTGCTGGCGCGGCTATGCCCCCGCGCGCCTTGACCCTCGCTTGCGCCTGGCACTGCTGGAGCGCCTGCGGCAGTACGAGCCCCAGAAACATGCCCAACTGGTGCAGGACGGGCGCCTGCACCAGGCGATGCTCGAAGGAACACCGGGGCTGCCGCTGCCCGACTGGCGCGGCGTCTAGTCTCCGTCCGGTGAATACTTCTGCAACGCAGGGCTGTGCGGCCCCTTCGGGCACTTTGTGTTCCCCGGCAGGCCGTTGAAGTACGGCCTGCGCACGCAAGCCAGGGACAGTTGGCGCGACTCAAGCGGCCGAAGCGCCGCTTCAAGTGGAGGTCGGGCCTGATTCACTTTGGCCCGACCGGGTTGAGAAAGTGGCCGGATGCCGCCCATTCAACAATCTGCCAGGTGGCTCGGCCGCGCCTCCGGCTCAATGTCCGCCATCGCGCCCGCAGGTGCCCGCGAAAAACGGTTCACGGGGCAGCGTCCAGGGCGCACTTGCGATTGCCTTGCGGCTGCTGCTCGTGGCGGGCTGACCGTGGTTGCGTTCTTCTCGCTGCGCTACTGGTACGCGCCGCCGCCCTGCGGGCGGTACTTGGCGTTGTAGGCGTTGGTGGTCCGGTTGATGACGGCCCAGATCTCGGGGAAGAACGAGAGGTGGGCGTTTTCCTTCAGTGCGCTGGCGGGGATGCCCTTGAGACTCATCACGGCGTCGCCGATGATGCGCTTCACGAGTTGGAAGTGGCGGTAGCGCCAGTGCATCAACTCCTGATCGAGTTCGCTCATCGCGATCGTGAGTTCGAAGAGGTCCACCAGGCCGTGGGGGTCCTGGTGAATCTGGTCCAGGGTCTTCTTGTGGCGCTTGAGACAGGCGGAGTAGGCCTCCCACAGTTTCTCGGGCTGGTCGAGCAGCTTGTTGAACCCCGGGCTTTCCTGGCCGCTGCCTTTGCCCAGGCCCATGCGGATCTTGTGGTAGTCCCAGGGCGCGAGCGACATCGGGAACTTCAGGCTGTCGCCCAGAAACTCGATCATGCTTGCGCTGCGCTTGATGAAGCGAGTGGCGTCGCGCAGCTTGTCTGACTGCACCCAGGCCACGGACTGTTCCAGGTGCTGTATGACGATCTTGAGCCAGAGCTCCATGGCCTGATGCACGGTCTGGAACAGCAGCTCCTCTTCGTTGGCCCATTCGCCGGGCCCCTTCTGGAGCCGGTAAAGCTCCTGCGTGCGGATGTACTTCTCGTAGTCCGTACTGCCGTCACCGTAAATCACCGGGTCTGCCATGTTGTCCCCTGTAGGGACGCGGCTCTGCCGCGTCCGGGCGAGTCGCGCCCGCCCCTACCCAAGTCCGCTCGGCGGGCATACTATCGCGCGCGGCAGAAAGGGGAATCGCCATGCCCGTTGGAATCGGCTATGACATCCACCGCCTCGTTGAGGGCCGCAAGCTCATGCTCGGGGGCGTGCACGTGCCCTATGAGCGCGGCTGCCTGGGCCACAGCGACGCGGACCCCCTGCTGCATGCCATCACGGACGCGCTGCTGGGCGCGGCAGGCAAGGGCGATATCGGCGAGCACTTCCCGGATACCGACCCCCGGTGGAAGGACGCTGACAGCGCCAGGCTGCTCAAGACCGTGGGGGACCTGATCAAGGAAGCCGGCTTCGAGATCGAGAACATCGATGCCAACGTGATTGCCGAGGCGCCCAAGCTGGGCAAGTTCAAGCGCAAGATGGAAGCCCGCATCGCCGATGTGCTCGAGATCCGCACGGCCCAGGTCAACATCAAGGCGCGCACCAACGAGGGCTGTGACGCCTTAGGACGCAAAGAAGCGATTGCCGCGCAGGCCGTGGTCAGTCTGGTCAAGAGGTAAGGCGGTGCTGGGTTATGGTTTTGGGTGTTGGGAACAGCCAGAACCTGAAACCCAGCACCCGACACTTCGGACCGCGCTGATGCGTCATATTGATGAGAACGCAGGCAAAGACCCTATGTCCGTACTGAAGCTCAAGAACAGCTACACCCGCCAGATCGAGGTCTTCGAGCCCCTCTTTCCCGGTCGCGCGCTCATGTATTCCTGCGGGCCCACGGTCTACTCCTTTGCCCACATCGGCAACTTCCGCAGCTTCCTGTTCTCCGACGTGCTGCGGCGCGTGCTGGAGCGCAACGGGTACGAGGTCCGGCATGTCATGAACATCACGGACGTCGGCCACATGACCGAAGACCACCTCGCCGACGCCCAGGGCGAGGACAAACTTGCCAAAGCCGCGCGCGAGCTGGGCAGCGATCCCTTCAAGGTTGCCCAACACTTCGAGAAAGCCTTTGTCGAAGACGCGCGGGCCCTGCGCCTGAAGCTCTACCTTGGCGGAGAGGCGGCTGAGCCCGGCCAACACCCCCGCGCCACGGAGCACATCCCTGAGATGCTGGCCATGATCCAGAAGCTGCTGGAGCGCGGCTATGCTTACCTTGACAGCGCGGGGCAGGTCTATTTCGAGGTGGCCAAGTTCCCTGAGTATGGGCAGTTGAGCGGAAAGAAGGTTGAAGAACTGGAGGCGGGCGCGCGTGTGGAAGTGCGCGAGGAGAAGAAGGCGCCGGAGGATTTTGCGCTCTGGAAGGTGGACCCCAAGCACCTCATGCAATGGGATCCGCACAGTGAAAGAGGCTGGCGCCCCGAAGACTGGAAGCGCTTTGGCGAACTCGCGCCCCAAGGCGTGGATGCGCGGATCCGGCCCGGATTTCCCGGCTGGCACATTGAGTGCAGCGCCATGAGCCGCGCCCACCTCGGCGCAACCATCGATATTCACACGGGGGGCGAGGACAACATGTTCCCGCACCATGAGTGCGAGATTGCGCAGAGTTACGGGGCCTATGGCTTTACCGTGCCCGGCCCGCACGGCGCCGCGGACGAACATCATGCGCGCAAGACCTTCGCGCGATACTGGCTGCATGGCCGCCATCTGCTGGTGGACAACCGCAAGATGAGCAAGCGCGACGGCACGTTCTTCACGGCCCGCGATCTGTTCGACCCCGCGTCCAGCGGACGACCTGATCTGGCGGCCAAGCTCCAGGCGCTGGGTTTCAAGGGCGGCCGGGTGCCGCCTGCCGTGCTGCGCTATGCCCTGATTTCGAATCAGTACACCCAGCCCATGAACTTTACGCTCGACCTGCTGGCCCAGGCGAGGGCCAGCGTGGAGCGCATCCAGCGCTGCTTTGAGCGCCTGCGCGAGATTGTGGGCCCCGCCACGGACGCTGATATTGAGGGTCCGGCCGGCGACCGCGTGCTCAGCCTGGTGGATGACCAGGAGCGCGCCTTTGACGATGCGCTCAATGACAACCTGAATACGCCAAACGCGCTTGCCGCGGTCTTCAAGGCCGTGGGCGAACTCAACGCCATGGAGTTGGGCAAGGCGGAGGCCGTTGAGGGCCTGCGCCTGCTCGAGAGCTTTGACGAAGTGCTCGACGTGCTGGACCGCCGCGAGAGATCCGGCCTGCTCACGCGCCAGGAGATTGACGCGCGTCTGGAGCGGCCCCTGCCGGAGTTTGAGAGCCTGGCCACGGCCGATCTCGATTCAGCTTCCGTGGCCGGATTTGTGGCGCTGCGACAGGCGGCGCGCAAAGCCAGGGACTTCAAGCGGGGCGATGCCATCCGCGACGGCCTGAAGGCGCGGGGTGTGCTGATCGAGGACACCTCGCAAGGCGTGCGCTGGAAACTTGAGTGATCAGCGCTCCCAGGGCGCGGCGTCGGGGTTGGCGCGTTTGGGCAAGGGCTTGTAGGGCGTGGCGGAGGGGGGCAAGCCGGGCGATCCGACGGGCGCGGCATAGCCCGGGGGCAGGTGGGCGGGCGGCGGCCCCCAGCGCGTGCCCGGCGGGTAGCCGCCGGGCGGCGTGAACTCAGCGGCGGAGGCCCTTTTCAGGTTCCACCAGCCGCCGGCCAGCAAGACCAGACCTACCAGCGCGCCCACGCCAAGAAACACCATGGCCGTGTACTCCTTGTTCGCGATCTGGCCCTTGACGACCTCCTGCAGCGTGAACTTGGCCGGGTCGTTGTAGGAGCAGAGCACGGTGGCCGCGCGGGGGCTGTGCACGGTGGCATTGCAGAACCGCGTGTATCCTTCATGATTGACTTCGATTTCGTCCACGACATCGGTCCCGCCGGGGTGCCGGTAGTGCACGGCGAGATAATACTGTGTGGTGCTGCCTCGGCGGGAGCGGCGGGTTTCCGCGCGAGCCGCGACCACCTCGCCCTGCACCCGCTGCCCATAGTCGCGAAGCTCTTCCAGATCGCTCTGCCCCAGAAAAATGATCCCGGCGGCCAGGGCGGTAATGGCCAAAATGACGGCCCCGAAGACGAGTTGGACCTTGGCTCCGGCCCTGGTGGGAGGGCCGCTTTTGCGGCTGTACCAGCGATAGGGCATGGCAATCTCCTCCTGCTGAATCTATCCCACGACCGGCGCAGCGGCCGCTACTTTTCGATTCGGAGATTGGAACGCTTCATTTTCCGATGCAGAACCGCGTGAAGATGAAGTCGAGTACCTCACCGGGCGCATGCTGAAGCAGCGCTTCGTCCAGATCTCGCAGCGCGCGGCGCACGAGCGCCGCGGTTGCCTCCGGCGCATCCTGGCTCACACCCTGCGCCGCGCGAAACAGAGTCTCCTGCGCGCGGCGGGCCCCTTCGCGCAACGTGGAGTGGGGGGCAGCTCCGGCGGCAGCCAGCCGCGCCTCAATGGCCCGTGCCAGCGCCGGAAGGCCCGCGCCCGTGCGGGCTGAGACGGCCAGGCACTCCATGGGCGCCTGAAGCATCGCCGAACCCGGCGTCAGGTCGGCCTTGGTCCAGACCCAGAGGCAACGTGCCGGCACGCCCGGGTCGTCGCGCGAAAGAATCTCAAGCTCTGTCTGCAATTCGGGTGCCTGCCCCGGGGCGCAAAGCAGGAGCAGGATATCGGCCTGCCGCGCCGCATCGCGTGCGCGTTGCGCAAAGCGGCCGCAATCGCTGTCGGCAGATCCTACGCCGCTGAGGTCCACGAGTTCAGCGGTGATGTCGCCGAACCGGGCAGCAGCCGAGACAGGATCCCTGGTCGTGCCCGGAACTTCACTGACCAGGGAGCGGCGCCTGCCCAGCAGCGCGTTGAACAGGGAAGACTTGCCGGCGTTGGGCGCGCCGAAGAGAGCCACTTGGGGCATCGCGCGGCGAGGGCGGGCATGGGGAGCGGAGCCGAGGCGAGTCAGCTCTTCACTGATGCGCAGGAGCCTTTGAGCCAGCGCCGCAAAGGGGGGCGTTTCAATCTCATCTTCGCTGAAGTCAAAGGCAACTTCGTAGGAGGCGCTGAGGGCGCGCAGCGCTTCGGCCAGGGCGGAGAGGGCGCGGGCGAAGTCGCCCCGCAGGTCCCCCAGGGCTTCGCGGCGCTGGGCATCGGTCTGGGCGTTGATCAGGGCATGGACGGCCTCGGCGCGGGAGAGGTCAAGCTTTCCGGCTTCCAGCGCCCGGCGCGTGAACTCGCCGGCGACGGCGGGCCGCAGACCCCGGGCGGCGAGCCAACGTTCCACGGCCGCAACCAGCAGGGGGTTGCCGGGGAGGGCCAGTTCCAGGCTGTCCTGGCCGGTGTAGGTGTGGGGCGCGCGGGCCATCCACAGGCGCAGGGGCAAAGGGCCCGGCCCGGTGTCCAGCGTGGCGGCGGCCGTGGCGTTTTCCCATGTCAGGCCCAGGCTCCGGGCCAGTGCAGCGCAGGCCGGGCCGCTGACGCGTATCCAGGCCACAGGCGCAGGCTGTGGCGGGGTGGCTAGGGCATAGATGGTGTCCACGCCCTGATTGTCGGGACACGCGCCGGAAATGTCGAGTCTACTTTGAAGCGTGATAGGCGGGCTTGGCGTCCTCGGCCCCGGATTTCGGCTTGGGGGGATCGACGATGCCTTTGGCAATCAGGTAGCGCTTGATGATCTTGGTTTCGGCCAGCGAATAGAGGCTCGACACGATGAAATACAGGGCAAAGCCTGATGCGAACGAATAGAACATCAGGCCCATGATGGGAAAAACACATCCCATCTGCTTCTGCATGGCCGCCTGCTGCGGATCGTCGGGTTTGGGCTGCATCTTCATCTGAATCACAGACAGCGCAATCCACGCCATGGGCAGCAGGTTGATGGTGAAGATTCCGTTGTGCGTCAGGAATCCCTGCAGGAAGCCGGGGAGCCAGTGCATGGCCAGCGAAAAGGGTATGGTGGCGTCGGGCAGGCTCAAGTCATGCAACCACGCAAAACCGGCCTGACGCAGGAAAAAGCTGTTGGCGAAGGTCTGGTAAAGGCCGATGAAGATCGGCATCTGCATCAGCACCGGCAGGCAGCCGCCGAAGGGGAAGAAGCCGACGTTCTCGCTGCGCATGATGTCGCGCGTTTCCTGCAGCATGGCCAACTGGCTGTCGCGGTCCTTGCGTGAGGCGTATTTCTCCTTCAGGGCATCCAGGCGCGGCTTTACCACCTTCATCTTCTTGGTGTAGATGGCCATGGACTTCTGGCCTTTGAAGCTCAAGGGACTCAGCAGCATGCGCACGATGAGCGTCAGGACGATGACAGCCAATCCCGGCCCCATCAAGCCGGACATGGACTTGAGCAGCCAGGCCAGGGGCGCCGTGACAATCCACGGCCAGCCGGGCGGGGCCAGTTCGGTCCAGTGGTTGGGCTGTTCGGTGTCCTTGGCCGGGGCGACATCCCAGGCCTGTTCCAGGGCGGCCTTGTCGCGGGGGCCGGCGTAGAACATCAGGCGCGCCTTTGCCTTGCCGGGGGCGCCGCCCGCGGCCTTGCCTACGTCCAGTTTGGGCGCCATGAGCGAGCAGGCGGCCACGTTCTCGCCGCCGACACGCCAGGGCTTGATGTGTCCGGAGTGCTGCGTGCTCGGGAAGTCGGGGTCGCTGGCGAAGAATGCCAGGAAATAGCGGGTGCGCAGGCCGTGGGCAACCAGGAACATGCCGTCCTTGTCGGAGCTGTCCTGCCAGACGCTGTCCACGGCGTCGACCGCGGCCTTGCCCTCATCGGCGCGATCTTCATTGAAGTCTTCCAGTGTCTTCTGGTAGCCGTGGACACTGGCGCCGCCCTTGTCTTTGGTCCAGCGCTTGTTTTCCGTGCTGCCGTAGAGCGCCACGCGGGAGTAGTCGCCGCTGTTCTTGATGTTGTCGTTGGTGATGCCGGGCGGCCCCCAGAGGCCCACGACCTTCTCCAGCGACTTTTCGCCGTGGTTTTCAATCTCGATTTCGGCGTCAATACGGTAGGTGCCCTGGCGCAGCGTGAAGCGTTTGACGATGGCCGTGCCGTCGCTCTCAAGCTTGCCGGCGGGCGGAAAGCGGAAACTCACACTCTGGTTGCCCTGGCCGTCGGTCGTCACCGCACCCGCTTCCCAGCGCGAGGTGTTGCGCAATGCGTCGTTATCGTCGAGCTTGAGCGCAAAGGCGGCCACCCACTTGGGGTCATCGCTGGGCGTGATCAGCTCCAGGCCCTCGGTGGGGTGGATGGTCGGGTCGTCGGGCGTCTTGAGGAACACCGCTTCACCCTGGGCGTTGACGAACTTCAGGCTGTCCAGGGCGCCGCCGCGCTCGCTGAAAACGGCGGTCAGCTTGTCGTTGGCCAGGGTCCGTGTGGCGGCCTGGCTGCGGCGCAGCGGGTCAAAGCCGCGCTCCTTTTCCGCGGCCGTAGGCTCGCTGGTGCGCTGGGAACCCGGCGAAGGGTCGCTGACTTTGGGAGGCTCCCTGGATTCACCGGGAGTGTTGGCTGGAGCTTTGGCCGCATTGTCGGCCGGCGGCCGCTTGGGGGCCAGCCAGGTCTGGAGGCCGAAGAACACCGCCAGCACGACCGCAATCGTGACAATCATCTGTATCCACGACTTGCGATCCATGAACTCTCCGGCTGTCCTCGACGCGGCTCTTCAGCCTGCTAAAACGGGGCAAAGGTTTAGTCTGTCAGGCGGCCCCCGTCAATGCAGAGCCTCGAACTCGAAGTTTCTCAACCGCCCCTGGGCGCCACCCTGTTCGTGCCTGCCAAGCCGCGGGCGGCCGCTGTGATCCTGCAGGGCAGCGGCGTCCATGACCGCGACGGCGCCATGGCCGCCTTCAATTTTCCCAGCACGCTTTACAGGCGGCTGGCGCGCGACCTGGCCGAGCGCTGCGGCCTGGCCGTTTTGCGCTACGACAAGCGCGGGGCCCACCACGCCGCCGATGCTTTGTGCGACTACTCCGTAACTTCACGGCTGGCCGATGCCGAGGCTGCGCTCATGGTTCTAAGCGGCCGCCCGGAGATTGCAGGGTTGCCGCGCTTTCTGGTCGGGCACAGCGAAGGGGCCATGCTGGCGGCCCGCCTTGCACAGAACCGGCCGGGGATGGCGGACGGAGTCATTTCGCTGGCGGCGCCGTTTGGCAACGTGTTCGAGCTGAATCGCTTTCGGGCGCGCAAGCTGGCCTTGGGCCGCACGCCGGAAGTTCGCGCCCGGGGCGAGGCAGCGCTCGACTTCTACGGCAGACTCGAGGCGATGTTCAAGGCCGGCCGCTCGCTGGGCCCCGCCGAGTTCCGGCAGTTCGCCCTGCCCTGGCTTGGGTCGGGCTACGCCGGCTGGGAGAGTTACGACTGGCTGCGCCAGCACTGGCAGGGGGTGCTCGAGAGCGATCCCACGCTTGAGGGCCTTTCGATGCTGGTCGTGCAGGGCGGACGGGACAATCGCCTGTGGGACGACAACGTGGAGCGCTGGCGGCAGTGGTGCGAGGAGCGGCCGCTGGCAGCTTTCCTTGAACTGCCGGACATGGGCCATGATCTCAATGACGCGCGGCGCAAGGCCTTTGTCATCCACGAAGAACTGGTGCCGGCCCTGGCCCGCTGGCTGGAAAACAGAACGGGGCGCGCCTGAGGCACGCCCCGGTCGTGCGGCAGCAAGCACCTATTTCACTGGAGCCTTGGCCGCGGGTTTGGCGGCCTGCTTGAATTCAGGGAACAGGTTCTGCAGGTATTCGCTGAGCGTGTTGAAGGTGGGACCGTAGCCGCCCTTGTAGATGTAGTACTCCAGGTCTGTTGCGGCTTCGCCCGCGTCCTGGTAGCGCTTGGACTTGTCGCGCTCGAGCATTTTGTCGATTACGCGCTGCAGGTCGTCATCAACGTTGGGGTTGTAGTGGGAGATGGGCGGAATGGGCTTCTTCTGCACGTTCTCAATGCAGACGAGGGTGTCGTCGTCGGCGAAGATGTTGCGCCCCGCCAGCAGTTCGTAAAGCACGACGCCCAGCGAGAAAATGTCTGAACGGCCGTCGGTCTGTTCGAAGGCCGCCTGCTCGGGGCTCATGTACTGGACCTTGCCCATGAGCACGTCGCCTTCGCGGTCGCGCATGAGGTTGCGGGCCTTGGCAATGCCGAAGTCGGTCAGCTTCACCACGCCTTCGGCCTCGATCATGATGTTCTTGGGGCTGATGTCGCGGTGCACCACGCCCAGAAGTTCGCCGTCGCGGTTGCGCTTCTTGTGGGCGTACTCCAGCGCCCGCGCCACGCGGCTGATGATGTAGACGCACAGCTCGGTGGGAATGCGCTTGCGATACTGCTGGTGGCGCTCGATGAACTGCTCAAGGTTCACGCCGTGGATGAACTCCATGGCCATGTAGTACTGCCGGCCGGACTTGCCCAACTGGTAAATCTGCACGATGTGCTGGTGGATCAAGTCAGCGACGAGCTTGGCCTCGCCGATGAACATTTCGACGAACTCCGTGTTGCTCGTGAAGTCCTCGAGGATGGTCTTGATGGCCATTCGCTTCTCGAAGCCCTCGGCCCCGAGCTGGTAGGCTTCGTACACCGCGCCCATGCCGCCCTCGGCCAGCTTGCGCACGAGGCGAAACGAGTTCTGGTCCGTGATCGTGCCCAGTTCAGACAGCGACTTCTCAGTCTTCTTGAAGAGGCCCAAAGCGCCCCCCGTTTTCTTGAGTTGGACGCAACTGCGCGTCCTGACAGTGATCGGCCCGCCCAAAAACGCCCGAACACTATTCCAGAGTGGACGTTAATGTTCAAGGCACCTCGGCCGGGAAGTCGGGGGCCGGCCCGATGGGTGAACATGGCTCAACTCCCACAGCCCGCCGCACCCGCAAAGCCTCTGGTGCTGCCCAGGCCCAGGCCGGACGTCGCGCCCGAGGCCATCAGGCCCGCCTTTGCCGTGCGCTACAGGTTGCTGCTGCGCCTCGTTCGTGCAGGCCTGACGCTGACCGTCCTGGGCCTCATGGCCTTTGCCTGGATCAACTACACTTACTTCACCGTGCCCGGAGAGCGCGACTCGCAGCCGGTGCTGTTTGACATTTCCAGGGGCGACGCCCTGATCCTGGCCCGCTATCGCCCCTGGCGCGAGCCTATGGTCGGAGACATCGTCTTCTACCGCGCTCCGCAGGCCGCCGCCGATGACGCCTTCCTTATCGGCCGCATCGAAGGCGTGCCGGGAGAGACCGTGCGGCGTCGCGGACCCACCATGACCGTGGGGGGGCGCGAGCCCCTTGCCGTCGGCTTTGAGCTGAGCCCTGACGCACCCGTCAAGGACGGCGACATCATCGCCGAGGGCTGTTACCTCGTGCTGGTTGATTCGGATGCCGTGGCCTACACGGACAGCCGCACCCACGGCTACATCGGGCGCGATCAGATTGAGTATCGCCTCGCCCTAAACCTGGCCCACTACTGGTCGAAGTAAACCTCGCATTGCGAAGTTCGCCGCCACAGCCATCGTGCCCTGGTTTTTCGCTGTTTCGTTTGCCGCGCCGGTTACTAGTCTCACCCGCCATGTTCACCCGGTACGGACTGCGCGAGTTCGCGATTTACGGTTTTGGGGTGCCCGCCTGCGGCTTCATGCTGGCCTGGCTGGCCTGGGCCTGGTTGCCGCGATTTGTGCCCGGCCACGGGGGGCTGATCGTGGCCGGCGTGCTGGCCCTGTTGAGCCTTTGCTGGATGCTTTTCAACCTGAACTTCTTTCGCGATCCGCCCCGGACCATCCCCGGAGACGAGTTCACGGTGGTCAGCCCCGCGGACGGCACAGTCACGGATGTCGGCGAGCGCGAGGAGCAGGAGTATTTCAAGGCGAGGGTCCAGAGCCTCGGCATCTTCCTGAGCGTGTTTGACGTCCATGTCAACCGGGCCCCCCTTGAGGGCACGGTGGACTACCTTCAGCACAAGGACGGCAAGTACCTCGATGCCCGCCACCCCGATTGCAGCACGCTTAACGAATCACAGAACATCGGCTTCAAGAGCATCTGGGGCCCGCGCTTTCTGGTGCGCCAGATTACGGGCCTGATCGCCAGGCGTATCGTATGCCCCCTGAAGGAAGGCGACAGGTGCGGTCGCGGCGAGCGCTTTGGCATGATCAAGTTCGGCAGCCGAACGGAGCTCTACCTTGACGCGGCCTTCGAGATCGAGTGGAAAGTCAAGGTCGGAGACAAGGTCAAGGGCGGGGCCACGGTCGTGGCCGTGATCAAGAAGGCCGGCAACGTGGTATCGAAGCACGATGTGCCGATGACCTCCTCGGCCCTGCCCTGGAAGTAGAAAGGGGAGAATCCATGAGAACTGCAATGGTCGTTGCATTGGCCCTGCTGGCGCTCTGCCTGCCAACCCAGGCCCAGGACAAGCCACAGCCTCAGAAGATCACGCTGCGCAGCTACGGAGAGTCCTCGCAGTCAGTGCTGGAGGCCTTCGCGGCACAGTTGGGCTACGGCGTTGTATTGCCCGACGCATCCGACGATACGGGCGGATCTCTCGAGGATCCCTGCTGGCTGTCGCTCAAGGATGCCGGCGTTGAACAGGCCGCGGCGGCCCTTTCTCGCGCCTTTGGCCTGCGCGTGTCCATTCACCACGACCTCAAGAAGGTGTCGGCCCGCAGCTTCATGACCACGCCCCGGCGCGTGACGCGCGGCTACGACGTCAGCGTGCTCTGTGCGCGCTACGTGGACTATGTCAACCGCTTCAACGGTGCCAAGCCGGCCAAGGGATTTGTGGAGCGCCCGGCCTCGGCCCACCTGCTGGATCACCTGCTCGGTGTCATGGAGGTCGCGGGCCTGCGGGGCGACGCCGGGAGCGCGGCGGGCCAGCGTCTGCTGTTCTCGCTGGAGGAGTCCGAGCATGCGCAACTCAGGGAGCTGCTCGGATTGCTGATGAACGACAAAGGGGGCGCGAGCGCGGCCTGCGCCGCCCAGCGCCAGACCCTGGACGCGCTGGAGCGGGTCACGTGGGAGGAAGAGATAACGGAGCGCCCCGTGGCCAGCGTTCTGGCGGCGGTGTTTGCCAAGGCCGGCCGCGATTTCGTGATCAGCCATGCCATGGCCCGCGATCTGGGCGAGGCCCACATCAACCGCGCCCGAGCCGAAGGCCTGACCGGTGCCGGGCTGCTCAGAGACCTGATGGACAATCACCAGTTCGGGCTGGGTGCGACGGCCGGTTTGGCGGTCTTAGGCGACCGCGAGACTGTGAATTGGGGCAGCTACCGTGTGTTTGAGCTCAAACCCCTGCTGGAGCGCCTCGCGCAGGAATACGTCAACCAGCGCACCAAGCCCCGCGACGGCGGCTTCGAGGGCGACATCAGCAGCCTGGGCGGCCTTTCCGTGATCACCTCGGCGCTGCAGCAGCAGGCCGACGGCAGGGAGCTGGCCTGCACGTTGAAGAGCTTCGGCACGCGGCTCGTGGCGCTGGGTTCTGCGCAGACTCTGGAGGAGCTGGCGGCTATACTGAAGGAGATGGGCTTTGAGGAGCCCAAGGAAGACTGAACGTGGCCGATCGCGCCCAGGACCAGCCCGGACAATCCCCCGCGCCTTCGGCGCGTCAGGATGGCATCACGACGACGTCGGGGGCCCTTGAGCCCGCGGTTCCTGCCGCCGGATTTACGGCTTCGGGCCGCCTGCTTCCGGTGGTTTCCGAGGCTGCCTCGAACACACAGGGGGTCACTCGCCGCCGCCGCCGCACCCGCATGCAGGCCCTGTCCATGCTGCCCTCGATGTTGACCCTGGGCAACGGAGTCTGCGGCATCTCCGCCGTGATCGAACTGTTCAAGGCTTACCTGGCCCTGAACCTTTCGCACATCGACAGCGCGCTGTGGCACATGAACCTTGCCGCCGTGCTCATTGGCGGCGGCATGGTGTTTGACGCTTTGGACGGCAAGGTGGCGAGGCTGACGAACACCTCGGGAAAATTCGGGGCGGAACTGGACAGCCTGTGTGATGCCGTCAGCTTCGGACTCGCTCCCGCGATGCTGACCTGGACTTTCGGGCAATACCTCTACGGCAGCGGCGACTACCAGACCAAGGGGCTGTGGACGGCGGCCGTTCTCTACGCCTGCTGCGCCATCTTGCGTCTTGCGCGCTTCAACGCCGAAACGGAACCCGACGACGACCACATGACCTTTTCGGGACTGCCCTCGCCCGGCGCCGCCTGCGGCGTGGTTTCGATGTTCCTGGCCCTGTCGTGGTTCTCCGCCCGCTTTGACTGGATGCAGGACACCTGGGCCACCACGCTGCTGGCCATTGCTCTGCCGCTGCTGACGGGCGCCTATGGCCTGCTGATGGTCACGCGCATCCGCTACGTCCACTTCATGAACCGGCTGTTCAACCGCCGCCAGAGTTTCCGCGCCCTCATTTTCGTGCTTCTGGTCGTTGCCCTGCTGGCGATCTTTGCGGACTACTGGCAGCTCATCGTTCCGGCGGGCGTCATCATCTACACGTTGTCCGGCCCCGTTTACCTGACCTATCGCTGGCTGCGCGGGCGCGGCGTGCTGGGCCGCCGCATGCAGTTTGCCGAACGCCAGAAGCAGCACCGCGAACGCCTCGCCCGCATGGAACGCGAGGCCGCCCGTGAAGCCACCGCCTGACAGGAAGCCCATGAGAATCGCCATTGCCAGTGATCACGCCGCCGTGGAGATGCGCCAGCACCTCGCGAAGTTCCTGCGCGACCATGGCCATGAAGTTGACGATTGCGGCCCGGCGCCCGGGGAGAGCGTGGACTACCCGGATTTCGCGGCCGAAGTGGCCCGCCGCGTCGCCAAGGGGCAGGCCGGCAGGGGCGTGCTTTGCTGCGGTTCCGGCATCGGCATGGCCATGGCCGCCAACAAGGTGCCCGGCGTTCGCGCAGCGGTGATTCACAGCGAGTGGGAGGCCGAGATGTCGCGTCGTCACAACGATGCCAACGTGGCCTGCTTTGGCCAGCGCCAGCAGACGCCCTGGCTGGCTGAGCGATTTCTCAAGGTGTTTCTTGCCACGGAGTTCGAGGGCGGGCGGCATCAGCGCCGCGTCGAGAAAATGTGCGGTCTTGACGGCAGCGCTAAACCCGCTCAGTGGGCCGCGGGCGGCGAAGCCTGAGTTCAAAGGCCACGGCCGCTTCGTCGTCGGCATAGAACCTGGCCCACAGACCCATGACCCTGAAACCTGCCTTGAGCAGCAGCGCCTGCGAGGCCATGTTGCCGGCCCGCGTCTGGCAGGTCACGAGGCGGCAGCCGCGGCGCCCGCACTCCTTCACAGCCTCCCCGATCATCCTGGCGCCCAGACCCATGCGGCGGCGAGCCGGCCGCACTCCCAGGGCCGTGATGACGGCCTTGCCGGGGCGAACTTCCACCAGTGCAAAGCCGCCGGGTCCCAGCAGCGCAAAGCCGCGCTTGAGCGCCTGTGTCAGCTCTTCCCGCGCGAACGAATCGGCAGGGGCCAGCGAGGCAGCGGCCAGGGCGTGAAGCCGGCCCGTATCAGCGGCTTGGGCCAGCCGGAGCTCACTTGCCCTTGGGCGGAGCTTCTTTGAGCTTGGCCTGGGCCTGCTTGAGCAGGTCTTGTGCCTTGGTCTTTTCGTCGCAGTCGGGGTAGTCATGGATGACGGGTTTGAGGGCGGCCTCGGCCTTTTCGTACTTCTTTCGGTCATAGTCCTTCTGGGCTGCCTCGCGCAGCGCCTTGAGTTCCTTGCCGGCCGCCTCAAGCATCTTCTCGCGTGCCTTGGCGTCGCCATTGATTTCGTCCTGCAGACCCTTGGCCTCGCCCAGGTGCCCGGACAGCCTGTAGCGCTGGGCCTGAGCGCAGGCTTTCCAGGCCTCGAGGTAGCGTCTGCCCTTGAAGCGTGAGTTGGCAGTCTTGAGCAACGACGCGGCTTCTTTGTCGTGGTCGGCCGCCACTGCGTCCCGGAATTCCAGCAGGTCCTTTTCGATAGCAAGTCCCTTCCAGCGCACCAGGGCCTCTTCCAGCGCGGCGGTGTTGGTGAGGTCGGCCTTCACTTCGGCTTTGATGGCGTCAAGCTGTTGCTTGAGTGCGCGATTCAGGGGCTCCAGCAGAAGGCCGAGGGACGAATCCAGTTCAAGCCCGCGCACCAGAAACGAAAGCTCATCCAGTTGCGCCATGGCCGCCTTGGAGTCCGTCTTGACGGCGGCGATGATGGCCTCGGTGCGGCGCACCAGAATCTTCAGACAGGCGCGCAGCAGAGCACGGGTGCCTTCATCCATTTCCAGGGGCGGCTCGGCTTCCTTTCTGGCGCTGGCCGCGAGCAGCGCCGCCAGGGCCTGGCGGCGGGCGGCCCTGGTATCTTTCCAGCCTTCCCGGTAGGGGGTGTAAAGAGGGTCGCCGCAGAACACCGACTGCCAGGAGAGCTTGTGGTTGGCGATCATGCCCGCCTGGCCGAAGTTCCAGCCCCGCGCCAGCCGATTCCAGAACAGGTGCTCGTAGGGAAACCCGATGGTGTACGGCTCGTAGACCGTGCCGTAGGCGCAGGTCGCGTTCCAGGAAAGCAGCGGCGCCACCCACGCGACATCAACGTTTCGGACCGAACCCGCCGAGTAGCTGTGCAGGTGAATGCAGATGCCGCCCGTGCGGAAGCGAACGGTGCCCGCGGGCTTCTGGCTGCCGGCATACCAGCCGTAGTAGTGCAGGGGATCCTTGAAGGTGCTCAGGTCGACCACATCGGGCTTGGTGTCGTGGGTGAAGGGGAGGTCCAGCGTCTGCCAGGCATCCTGAACCTGCACCATCAGCTTGTCGCGAAAGGTGTATCCGTCGTCGGCGGTCAGGCCCCGGGTATCGAGGTAGCTGTGGCCTTCAGGCGTGCAGGCCTCGGCCAGCAGGGCCTTTTCAATCATGCCGCGCGCAACCTCGACCGTGGGGCCGTCGAGGCGGCACACGATCAGGACCTTGTCTTCCACGGTGATGAGCGACTCTTTCTGAAGGGTCGGGTTGTCCACCGCGCCGTCAGTATTGAGGCTGTCGCCGCGGGCCAGCATGAGCTCGCTGTCCACGCATGCCTCCGTGTGGCCGTCGAAGGCGCCTGTGGGCTTGTCGCCCTCGTGCCGCACCTTCAGGGGCACTCCCCGCGTCGGCACAAGGTAGAGAACCTTGGGGCGGTCCTTGAGGAAATTGCGCACGGGCTCCCAGATCTCCTTGTTGAATTCGGATCGTGAGATCTCTTCCTTGTCGCTCGTGGACAGCTTGAGAATCTGGACCCTGGGGATGCCGCGTGACTCCGCGTAGAAGTCAGCCAGCTCGACGCTGCCCTCGGCCTTGGAGTTGGCCAAAATGACGACCTCGGCCGGCTCCCAGGCGCTCAAGGGCGCGGCCAGCAACAGCAGCACCAGCAATGTGCATTGCCTCATAGAGTCCACTCCCGCCCCATCCAGGTGGAAACTGATCGCCACCGATTACCGCTATTTAGCCATGGCTTGCGCCGTGTAGTATAGCCCGGCAGGCCGGCGAAACACGGTCCGCTCGCGCAAGGCAGGAACACACTGCGCGTCTTGGGCGGCTGAATGGCCGCTTGAAAGGGCGGTCGGGCCGGAATCACCTGGGCGCGACCGGATTGAAAGGGTGGCCGGGCGCCCCCTTTTCAACGACCTGCCGGGGAGGTTTTTTCCATGACCCGTTGGCTGATTCTGTTGTCGATTCTGCTTGCGCCCGGCGCCCGCTGCTGCTGCGTCTGGGATCGGGACACGCTCAACAGCGAGGTCAAGGGTCTCGAGGCCGTGCAGGAAGTGTTGACTGGAAAGGTCGAGCGCTTTCCCGCTGCCTACTACGAGATGCGCCTCGAACGCATGCGCGCGGCCGTCAAGCGCGATCGCTACGACTTTCCGGCTTACGATGATGCGGCCGTGGCGCTGGATCGCCTCAGTCGCTTTGATGAAGCTCTGGACTGGATGGAGCAAAAGCGCCTGGCGCTGCAGGATGCCCTCGATGGCCGCATTCCCGAGGGTCACCGATTCAATGACAAGAGCCGCCTGCGCGAGCAGCTTCACCGCAAGTACGTCAACGAGGCCTCCTTTGCCCTGCACCGCTGGATGGCCGGCGGTGCCAAGCGAGAGCGTGTGGATGACATCAGCGCGGCCAGGGCCATGATGGTGCAGGCCCGGGAGCTGAACTCGCGCTTTGGCGCGGAGCGCTACCTGCTGATCTTCATTGACTGGATTATCCAGGGCGAGCGCCCTGAAGCGAACCGCCTGTTGCCGGATGCGCTGAACCTGCGATTTGCTGACAAGACCGCGCTGGGCGACAACAGCACGCTGAAGGATAAAGGGCTCGATGATTGCTTCACGGCCCTTGCCTCCCTGATCCGTGGCAGCGAGCACTGGGAGAATGTGGACCTGTTCTACACGCTCTCCCTCGCCTTTGCGGTGGACGGCAAGCAAAGTCTCTCGTACATGGCCCGCCTGAGGGCTTTTGAGCTGATCGACCAGGGCAAACGATCCATGGTTCCCGAATCACCGGCGGGCGATGAACTCAAGAAGCTGCTGATTCCCGTGCGCCTTGAAAGCGGCCGCCTGCTCGAGATCAAGGCCCTGGGCGACGACGCGCGCCGCGAAGTCGAGGAAGAGTTCCAGCGCCGGCGAGACTTCGCCCGGCGCTGGAACGAGGCGAGGATGGCGCACATGGAAACCAATCTGGGCCTGGGCATGCACCCGGACCTGGACCCGCGCTTTTGGTCAAACTTTCAGCCCCCGACCTACCTGCCGCGCGAACTGCCCAGACCTGAGGCCAGGCCCGAGGTGCCGGCGGCTGCTTCCGGGCAGGAACGTGGCCCCGGCTCGTCCCTGCCTGCGGCCCAAGCGGCGCCCGTCCCCGCAGCCCAGGAAGCCATTCCCCTGGGCACGTGGATGCTGATGCTGGGCGGTGGGCTTGTCTTTGTGGTGCTGGTGGGGGCCGTGTGGTTCCTGAGAAATCCGGGCCGGGAGAGCCGGCCATGACGCGCGCGGCAGTCTTGACACTGATGCTGCTGGCGACGCAGGCACTCCGCGCCGCGGATGCGGCCGTGGCCTCCCCGGCCAACGCCGCGGAACAGGAGGAGGCGGCGAGCCAGGGCATGTTGCTGGCGGGCATCGCTACGGCGCTGATCGTGATCGCGGTACTTGGTGGACTTGCGGTGTACGTGACGCGGCGGCATCAGGCCGTGCCGACGATTCAGGACATGTGATGCTTCTGGTGCTGGATGAGAACCTGGAAATCGAGGGCCTGATCACGACGCTGTTCGTGGCGGGCGGAGTGGGCCTGGGCCTGGTGGTTGCTGTGGGCCTGTGGCTGATATTCAACCGTATGCGGCGGCGCCGCTCGCCGCGCTGAGCGCCGGCGGCTTCAGACGCGGAACTTCAATGGCCGGGGCCCATGCCCAGCGGCTTGTCCGGCACGCCGCTGTTGCGCGTGTACCAGCGTTTCGCGTTGTCAAAGTAGGTCATGGCCCGCCACCTGGCGTGCTCCACTTCCTGTTCCGTGACCTGCCGCACCACCTTGCCGGGAATGCCCAGCACCAGCGAGCGAGGCGGGATCACCTTGTTCTCGGTCACAATGGCGCCCGCGCCGATGATACAGCCTTCGCCGATGCGCGAGCCGCCCATCAGCACGGCGTGCATGCCTATCAGGCAAAAATCGCCGATCTCGTCACCGTGGCACAAGGCGTGGTGAGCGACACTCACGTAGCTGCCGATGCGGTTGGGCGCATCAGGGTCGATGTGGACGCAGGCGAGATCCTGGATGTTCGTGTACTTGCCAATCGTGATGGGTGCGATGTCGCCGCGGATCACGGCGCCAAACCAGACAGAGCTGCCTTCGCCAACCGTCACATGATCGACCACGATGGCATTGGCGGCCTTGTACCAGCCGCCCGGCATCAGGCTCATCATGGGTTCAGTGTTGGCGGGCTGGCGCGGGTCGTGCATGGTCATCTTTCAGAAGGATTCCAGGGCCTGGCGGACCTGGCTGGCTCCGGGGTTTGTTCACTTGTTGTCCGCCACCGGCGGTGTTTCCGGCGCAGTTCCGGCGTGCCGAAGATAGACAAACCAGTACACCGCGCCTACCAGCAGGGAGCCGCCGACGATGTTGCCCAGCGTCACGGGCAGCAGGTTGTTGAGCAGCAGCGCGGCCGCATTCACCGAGGGATAATCGGCCGGCGTCCTGCCGATGCTCTGCCAGAAGCTCTCCGGGGCGAACTCTTTGATCGCCAGCGCATAGGGCACGTAATACATGTTCGCGATGCAGTGCTCAAAACCCACGGCCACGAATGCGGCAATGGGCGGCACGATCACTGCCACGCGGTCCACCACGGTGCGCGCGGAAAAACTCATCCATACGGCAAGGCACACCAGTGAGTTGCCCAGAATGCCCAGGGCCAGGGCCTGCATGAACCCCAGCTCGCACTTGGACGCCGCAATGGACAGGGCCACGGCACCCACGGCGCCCTTGCCATACAGGAATTGCGCAGCCATGAAATTCAGCGCCGCGGTGCCCAGGGCGCCCACGAAGTTTCCGGCGTAAACCACGGCCCAGTTTCGCAGCAACAGGGGCGTGGAGACCTTGCGCCCGGCCCAGGCCATGACGATGAGCGTGTTGCCGGTAAACAGTTCGGCCCCGCCGACGATGACCAGAATCAGGCCGATGGAAAACACCGTGCCCGCAAGCAGCCGCGCCACACCAAAGGGCAGGGCGGAGCTTCCGGCCGAGACGGTGGTGGCGAAAATGGCGCCCATGGAAATGAAGGCCCCGGCCAGCACCGCGAGCACGAATGTGCTCCAGAAGTCGAGCCTGGCCTTCCGCATGCCGATGATCTCGGCCTTGGCGGCCATGTCCGGAGGCAGCAGGGCATCCAGGGATGGGCTGGAGTTCTCGGGCATGGGGTCAGCGCGTCCGTATTGCCCGATACCAGATCACCAGGTCCGTCTCCGGCGGCTGCTTGCCCAGGGCGCGCAGGCAACTGGCCATTTGCCCGCGGTGATACTGCCCGTGAGTGATCAGGTGCAGCAGCAGCTCGGCCAGGGGCTGTGAGAACTCCTTGCCCGCCACGTTGCGGTAGGTCACCACGCGCTCGAGGTCGGCCTCCTTGAGGGAGGCGACGAATGCCGCCTTGCGATGACCCACCTGCAGCAGATGCTGGCTGAACTCAGCCACCGTTTGGAACCGGCCGTTATCGGGCATGGCCGCGGGGCTCTGACCATCCACGATGCGGGTCAGCCACACGGCGTCGGCGTCCGTCACGTGCGTCCATTTGCGCGCCAGGGAATCCAGGCCCGGGCCGAGGTGGCGCGTGAACTCCTCGTCGCTCAACTCGCGCAGCCGCGCCACAAACTGGCCGCGGGCCCAGGCGTCATAGGCGAACAGGTCTTTGAGGGTGTCGAGCAATGGGCGATGCATGGTCACACCAGGGCAGGCTTGAGAGCCCGGATTCTGTTTCCGAAGTCGCCGCGGCGCGAGACCAATCCGCCGAAGATTCTCCGCAATCCGTCAGCCTCCGCTGACCGGCGGTATCAGGGCCACGACGTCGCCATCCTTCAGTTCCTGGTCATCAGCCGCGAACTCTTCATTGATTGCGACGCGGCAGTGCATGAACATCTCTCCCACTTGCCGGTAGTCGTGCATGAGGGTGCCGCGCAGGCATTGGGGTGTGCAGCCCTGGGGCACGTCGCGCGACTCCTCGCGCTTGCCGAGTTTCTCGGCCACGTTGGCGAAATAGAGCAGGGTGACGGTGGGCATGGGGGCAGTGTAGCGCGCAGGAGCGACTTCAGGAATCCTGGACTGTTGCGGTCCCAAATCGCCGCTAAGATCGCCTCCATGGCCAATATCCTGACACAGGTCGAGCGGCATCTGCTGAGAGTGAAGACACCCGCCCAGTATATGGGGGGCGAGGTGAATGCCGTGTGCCGCGAGTGGAAGGCCGCCAGCGTGCGCTTTGCGCTTTGCTTTCCCGATACCTATGCCATCGGCATGAGCAATCAGGGCTTTCGCATCCTGTATCACCTGCTCAACGAGCGCTACGAAGACCTGATCTGCGAGCGGGCCTTTGCGCCGTGGCCGGACATGGAGACCGTGCTGCGCGAGCAGGATATCCCGCTCTATTCGCTTGAGAACTATCGCGGGCTGGGCGAGTTCGACAGCCTGGGTTTCTCGCTCCAGAATGAAACAAGCTATACGAATCTGCTGAACATGCTCGATCTCTCGCGCATCACGCTGCGCTCAGCCGAGAGACTCCATGGCGAGCCGGTGATTATCGCGGGCGGGACCGGAGCCGTCACACCCGAGCCGCTGGCCGAGTTCGTGGACTGCTTTCTTCTGGGCGAGGGGGAGGAAGCCCTGCCCGCGTTTCTGCACCTGCTGGGTGTGTGGCGCGGCCGGCTCGACGCCTGCGTGCTCGAGCGCTACCGCCCCGAAGGCGCGCCTTCACGCAACGATGTCTACGCCGGCGAGCGCTTCACGCTTGATTTCAGGTGGGTGGACGCCTGGCTGAAGTCCGGGCGCGCACAGGCATTGACGCGTCAAGAATTTCTGCTGCTTTGCGCGCGGGCCATGCCGGGGTGTTACGTGCCTTCGATGTACGACGTGCGCTACCGGCCTGACGGTGTCATTGAGGCCATCACGCCGCGCTTTGAGGGCGTGCCCGTGCGCGTGAAGAAGAACGCGCTGGCCAATCTGAACACGGCGTTTTACCCCACGCGCCAGATACTGCCCTACTGCGAGGTTGTTCAGGACCGCGTCACCATCGAGGTCATGCGCGGCTGCACCGAAGGCTGCCGCTACTGCCAGGCCGGCATGATTGACCGTCCCCAGCGCTATCGTACGCCCCAGACCGTGCTGAAACTGGCCCGCGAACTTGTCGCCAACACCGGCTACGACGAGATTTCGCTGCTGTCGCTTTCCAGCAGCGACCACCCCCAGCTCATCGAGATGATGAAGCTGCTGCAGCGCGAGTTTGAGGGCCGCCACGTGAGCGTGGCCCTGCCCTCGCTTCGCATCAATGACCAGTTGCAGCACCTGCCCTCGATCACCAAGAATGTGCGCAAGGGCGGCCTGACCATGGCGCCCGAGACAGGCAGCGAACGCCTGCGCCGTGTCATCAACAAGTGGATCTCGCAGGAGGATCTCATCAACGGGGCCAGGGCCGCCATGGAAAACGGCTACACCACGATCAAGTTCTACACGATGATCGGCCTGCCCACCGAGAACGAGGACGACATCCGCGAGACGGCGCGCCTGCTCAACGGCATCGCCCAGATGGCGCGCGACATGGGACGCAAGAACCTCGACATCAACGTCACCGTCAGCCTGTTCGTGCCCAAGAGTTTCACGCCCTTCCAGTGGGAGCCCATGATGCCGCGCCCGCAGTTGGAGCGGCACGCGGCGCTGCTGCGCTCCCTGATCACGCAGCGTTCGATCCGTCTGCGCATCAGCGAATACCCCACGAGCTGGCTGGAGGGCATTTTCTCGCGCGGCGACCGGCGCCTGTCCCGGGCCGTGGAAGCAGCTTGGCGTCTGGGTTGCCGCTTTGACGCCTGGGAAGACCAGTGCCGACTTGACCTCTGGGAGCAGGCCATGGCCGAGGCCGGCCTGAGTGCCGACTTCTACATTCACCGCGAACGCGGGCACGACGAAGTGCTGCCCTGGGACATGATCGCAGTGGGGGTCAACAAGCGCACGCTCTGGGATGAGCGGGTGCGGTCGCGTCTTGAAGAATACACCCGTGACTGCAGCGGCCACACGCCGGGCTGCATTGCCTGTGGCGTCGATCCGCTCTCCTGCCGCACCGGCATCGATCAGCCTGAAGATGAAATGGATTCCGCCATGGAGCGTCGCAAGTCCGTACGCTATGCGCCGGAGTTCAAGCAGCGCCTGGCCCAGCGCCGACAACTGGACGAAACGGCCCGGCGCGTGTTTGGCTGAGCCGGGCGCGGACCGGCCCCCTGCAATCGCGGCGGGCTGTCACGGAATAACCGGTGGTTGCGTCCTGTTTATGAATGCAGGAACAGCGGCATACACCGGGAGACACCATGGAATCCATCGCCACCATCACCCTCGGAGCCTTCGCCCTGGCCGCGCTCGCTGCGGTTTACATGTTTGTGGAATCGGCCCTGGTGGTGAAGTCCCGCTGCCGCGAACGCAGCGCTGACAGCGGCGCTTGGATGTGACCGCGCCGATTCCCTTCGCGGGCAAAAATCACAATTATTCAAACTCTCTTGAGCCCCTTGCCGATGCAGGACAGTGGCCCAGCCGGAGTACGCCATGAACATCCTCCAGATCGCATCCCTCCTCTTCATCGCGACAGGTTTGGCGCTCATGGCCTACGCCGTGGGTTGGCTCATCCTCCAGATTGTGTCAGGGCGCGGCAGCGACTTCGGAGCGGAGGCTGTTCCCGTTTCGGCTTCCCAAGAGCCAAGGCCGGTTTTCCGTCTGCTGGTGGGCAGCGGCCGGCAAGTGTTTGCCCTGCTCTCGGGTCGTCGCCGGGCGGCCTGAGGTTGTCCTGAACCCGGCGCAACGCCTCGGCAGACAGTTTGCGTCGCAGCATCAGCACGCGAGTGCATGTCAGGGCTGTCGTGACTGTGAGGCCGACGTAACTTCCAAGGTGAACTTTGAAGGCCAGGGCAGCCTCGCCGGCCTGTGGTTCTGGCAGGCGATTCATGCCCTGTGAGAGCCCATGGGCGACCCAATCCGGTAGCAGTGCGGACAGGACTCCTGCTGCCAGCGAGCCCGTTGCTGCCGTTGCGATGCTGCGCCACAGCCGGCCTATAGGCATGCGCGGCCAGCGCGTCAGCGACGAACTGGCGATAAGCAGGCATCCCGCCGCCACGGCCCCCGCCGTGAACCCCGCTTCCAGGGCCCCGGCCAAGGCGAAAGCCGCCAGGCCCTCCCCCTCTGGCGCGCCCTTGCCATAGACGAAGTAGGCCGGCGCCAGGTGCGCCGTCACCAGGCTGACGCCGGCGGCAGCGCCCGCGCCAAGGGTCCCGCAAAGGCACAGAAACCCGTACTCGCGCCATCGTTGCGCCTGATGCCGTTTTGCCCACCAATCTGCAAAGGCCAAGGGCATGAACACCGCAACCAGCAGGGCCAGTTTGAACACAAACGGCTCGAGGAGATGTGTGGAGGCGCTGGGCACCTGTTTGTAACGCGCAAGGGTCGGGTTGCGGCAAAGTTCTCCGCCCGGCAGAGCCCGCTCGCTACAATTCCGCCTTCACTGGCGGGCTTCTCCTTTGGCGCTGATTACCACTGCCGCGCTTTGCCTACGCAAGATCGATTTCTCGGAGTCGAGCCAGATCCTTACGTTGTTGACGGACAAACTTGGCGTGGTGGGTGCCATCGCCAAGGGGGCCAAGAGGGCGAAGTCGGGTATTGGCGGCCCCCTCGATGTCATGTGTCTGTATGACGTGGTGATATACGACCGATCGCGGCGCGACGTACTCAGCATTCTGGCCCAGGCCCAGTTGCTCGAGTTCTTTCCCAATGTCCGCAAGAGCTACGCTGGTTTCTGCGCGGCAGAAGCCCTGCGGGAGTTGCTCTTGAGCATTGAGTGCAACGCGGACGATGGCCAGAGCGTGCTGCTGCTGGCCGTGGCCTGCCTGCGCGAATGCGGACAGCGAGGTCGCGAGTGGCAGGCCCTGGCGCGGTTTGCTTACCGCCTGCTCCGGATTCTCGGTGTCGAGCCCAGCTTCACGCATTGCGTTGTCACCGGGCGCGAGCCTTCCGGTCGCGTCGCCGTCAGCTTCAGCCTTGATGCCATGGGGTTGGTCAGCCCGCCCCACGACAGAGGGCGCTCGCGGCAGCTCACGATTTCGGCTCGCACGCTCAAAGCCCTTCGCGCGCTGGCGCTGGACGATCCGGGTTCCGGAATTGGCGTTGACGCTTGGCGCGGGGCCTTTACGCTTCTCGCCTGGCTTGTAGCCCAGCAGGGCGGGCGCAGGCTTTCGGTGGCGCCGGAACTGGACGCCACCAAGGCGGTGTGATGGCGGCATTCGACAACTTTTCCTGGCAACCCGTGGCACCGCTGCTGGCCGTGGCCGGCGTGGCTGCCTGCCTGTTGGCGCTGGCCGGCTGCAAGTCAGGGCCTGAGCCCGTGTACGAGGGCCCCGGCGGCACAGGACGCTTCCGCTACGAGCCGGGCGCCGGCATCGTGCGCGAGGGTTCAAAACCCGCCGGCGGTGAGCAGAAGCTCTACGATTTTGCCCAGAAGGCCTTTGAGCAGCGGCGCTTCAACGAAGCCATCGGCTACTGCGAGCAGCTCACGCTTTCCTTTCCGGATGGTGCGCGGGCCGTTGACGCCATTTTGCTGCGCATGGCAGCGCGCATCGAGGGATCGCGGGGCGAGGACGACGCCGGCTTGCCCAACTCGGTGGCGCTGGCTGACTGGCTCTTCCTCTACCTGACGCCCAGCTACGAGCCCCGCTTTCAGGCCTTCATGGAGCGCGGCGGTGAAAATGCCGCCGTGGTCACCCGACTGCGGGCGCGCACCTTCGATGACTTCGTGGGGGTGCTGGCGCCGGATGCGGACGCCATCACTGACGATGGCCAGCTCCGCCCCCTGGTCCGCGATCTGAAGTTGCTCGTCACCTACTACATCCCGGCCATGGATGTGAAGGACTTTCGTCTGCGCACCGCCGAGATGGGGCGCAACATCGCATGGATTGCCTATGCCGCGCGGGATTTTGACTACTGCCTCGACGCCGCGGCGGAACTCGCCGTGTTGAACCCGCCGCCGGGCATCAAGGCCGACGGGCTGTTTGTCGAGGGCAAGTCGCTGATGCGCAACAGCGCCTACCCGCTTGCGGCCGCCACGTTTGAGCGTCTCTTCCGCAGCGGAAACCTGCGCGACACGGACACGCCCTGGCGCCCCTACGCCCTCTATGAGCTCATCGTCTCCACTTCGCGCATGGCCAAGGGGCCGGAATACGACATCAGCATCTACGAAAAGTGCATCGAGCTGTTCGGAGACTACGAGCTCTATCTGCTGGAGAACCCGAGCGTGCCCAAAGCGCTTCGCGAGCGTTTCCGCGCCCTGATTGCCGAGATCTACCAGGTGTTCATCGATCGGGACCTTCAGGCAGCCAAGACCTACCGCAAGCTGGGCGAGCGCACTTCCGCCGAGTACTACGAAAAGCACGCCCGCGAGTGGCAAAACCAGCTTGATCAGCGCCTGAAAGCCGATGCCGCGCGACCGTAGGGGCCCGACCATTTCTTCTCCGGCATGCCACAACCTCCATCAGATCCTGCGTCGCGGGCCCTGCCTGGCCCTGCTGTGGGTCGCGTGCGCGGCTCTGGGCGGGTGCGGCTACGTGATGTCTTCGAGCCTGGACGACATGCCCGCGCGCAGCGTCGAGCTCACGACGGTGGAGAATCAGCTCTTCCCGCCGCGACCGGGGCTCGAGTACGACCTGACCGAGCGTATCAAGGATGAAATCGCCTTGGACCGCCGTTTAAAGCTCGTGTCAGAGGGCGGCGACATAAGGCTCAGGGTTTCACTGGTGCGGTTTGAGGAGCCGACCATCGTCAAGGACCTCAAGACTGCGGCCCCCAGTGAGATTCTGCTGCGGGCCACGGCCGTGGTGGAAGCGCGTGGCTACAAGGTGCCCGAGGGCAGCATGCGGAGGCGGGTGACGGCCACAGACGGATATGCGCCGTCTCTGGGAGAATCGAGGGAGGAAGCGCTGGCAAGGTTGTGGCGCGATTTGTCACGGCAGATTCTGGATGCCGCCACGGACCGTGAATGGGCGGCTTCGGGCGCGAAATGAGGCGGCAGGGCTGACAATCTGTTACAGTTCAAGGCTGGGTTTGGGCAGTGCCAATGTTCAGCGAGGCATCATGAAGTTTGAGGAAAAGAGGCCCGAAGAAGGGCGCGATGGCGGCAAGGATACGCGTCGCCGTCTGCCCCAGGGCAAGCGCCCCAAGGGCCTTCCCCTGCTGTTGTTTGCCATCAGCTCGCTGGTGCTGCTGCTGGTGCTGATTGCCAATTTCGGTATGGAGTCGCCCACCAAGGAGCTCAAGAACAGTGAGCTGATGGTGGAGCTTGACCAGGGCAAGGTGAAGTCCCTGGAACTGAATTCAGCTTCCGAGAGCGGCGACTTCGAGGTGCGGGGCGAGTTCCGCAACCCGGGTGAAGGCGAGGCCAAGGCCTTCAAGTCGCGGCTGTCCCGCGAAGAGTGGGAATTGCTCGTCCGCGAGTTCCAGGCCCGGCCCGACAAGAGCCGGCTTACAGGGGTTGCCTTCAGCACCAGGATGGTCGATGACCTTCTGGGCAAGTTCCTGATCAGCGTGTTGCCCTTCATCGTGCTTGTGCTGATTGTCTGGTTCCTCTTTTTCCGGCGCGCCGGCGGCGGCATCGGCGGCGGCGTCATGCAGTTTGGGCGCTCCCGCGCCAAGATGTTCACCAAGGAAGACGTCACCATCACGTTCAATGACGTGGCCGGCGCCGACGAAGCCAAGGAAGAAGTTGCGGAAATTGTGGAGTTCCTCAAAAATCCCGCGCGCTTCACCCGCCTCGGCGCCAAGGTGCCGCGCGGGTTGCTCATGGTGGGGCCCCCGGGTTGCGGCAAGACTCTTCTGGCCAAGGCCATTGCCGGCGAGGCCGAGCGCCCGTTCTTTTCCATTTCCGGCTCCGACTTCGTCGAGATGTTTGTGGGTGTGGGCGCCAGCCGCGTCCGTGACCTGTTCAAGACCGCGCGTGAGAACGCGCCCTGCATCATCTTCATCGACGAAATCGACGCCGTGGGTCGCCGGCGCGGCACAGGCGTGGGGGGTGGCCATGACGAGCGTGAGCAGACGCTGAACGCCATTCTGGTGGAGATGGACGGCATCGGCACGGCCGAAGGCGTGATCATTCTGGCGGCCACCAACCGCGCCGATGTGCTGGACCAGGCCCTGCTTCGCCCCGGCCGCTTTGACCGCCAGGTCGTCATTGATCTGCCCGACGTCAAGGGCCGCGAGGAAATCCTCCGGGTCCACCTCAAGAAGATCAAGGCGGGCATGGACATTGACCCCGGGGAGATCGCCCGCCTGACGCCGGGCTTCTCCGGCGCGGACATCGCCAATCTCGTCAATGAGGCGGCGCTGCTCTCCGTCATCCGCAATCAGGACTACGTGGATCGCGATGCCATGCTTGAGGCCCGCGACCGCGTGCGCTTTGGCCGCGCCAAGAAGTCCCGGGTCATGGAGGAAGAAGAGCGTCGCATCACCGCCTACCACGAGGCCGGCCATACTGTGGTGCAGATGTTGAATCACCCGCACTCGGACAAAGTCCACAAGGTCACGATTATTCCGCGCGGCCACGCGCTGGGCGCCACCATGAGCCTGCCGGAGAAGGACCGCTACAACATCGGGCAAAGGCGGGCCCAGGCCATGCTCGAGGTGCTGTTCGGCGGTCGGGCGGCGGAGGAAATCGTGTTCAATGAAATCAGCGCCGGCGCGGCGAACGACATCCAGCAGGCCACGAACCTGTCGCGGCGCATGGTGGCTGAATGGGGCATGAGTCCCAAGCTCGGGCTGCTCAATTATTCGCCGGACGAAGACCAGACCTACATGGGTTACGCCACCAGCAAGCCCACGCTGCACAGCGACACGACGGCCAAGGTCATCGACGAAGAGATGCGCCGCCTGACCGATGAAGCCTACGCCCAGACCAAGGAGAAGCTGCTGACGCACCGTGATCGACTCGATGCCATTGCCGAAGCGCTGCTCAAGTACGAGACGCTGGAGCGCGCCGATGTCGAGTGGATCATGGAAGGCAAGAACATCGACGACAAGCGCAAGCACGACGAGGAAGAGCGCAAGCGCATGCAGGCCGCCATGAAGCACCGGCAGCTTGAGGAAAGGGCCAACGAGAAAGCCGCGCTGGACCGCGCGGGTTACGTGCCCCCCTCGGAGCAGCCGGGCACGGCCTAGCGTGAGTCGAGTATTGTCGGTACTGATTTGGGGGCGGCCGGCGGGTCGCCCCTGTCCGTATTATCCCTGAAGGTTCGGCAAGCGGGCTTTCGTCATGGCCTCACCCCTGGATCTGCTGCGCGCTCAGCCGCCCTTTGCCGGCCGCTTGCTGCCGCTGGTGATGGGCATCGTCAATGTCACGCCGGACAGCTTCTCTGACGGCGGCAAGCACGCCGGCACGGACGCTGCCGTCGCCCACGGCCTCAAGCTTGTCGCGGACGGCGCGGACATCCTCGATATCGGGGGAGAAAGCACCCGGCCCGGCGCCTGGCCCGTAACGCCAGAGCAGGAGCAGGCCCGTGTCTTGCCCGTGATTCGCGCCTGGCGGGCCCGGGGAGTCACGGTGCCCGTCAGCATTGACACGCGCCATGCCTCCACGGCCCGGTCCGCCCTGGAAGCCGGGGCTGACATCGTCAATGATGTCAGTGCCGCGACGCACGACCCCGACATGCTCAGGCTGTGCGCCGAACGGCGCTGCGTACTGATCCTCATGCACATGAAGGGCGACCCTTCGACCATGCAGCAGCAGCCGCGCTACGCCGACGTCGTGCGCGAGGTGCGCGGCTATCTGGCCGGGCGCGTGGAGGCGGCCCTGGCAGCCGGCTGTGCGCGCCATTCTCTCTGGCTCGACCCCGGCTTTGGCTTTGGCAAGCTGCCGGAGCACAATTTCGCCCTGGTTCGCTGCCTCGGCGAGCTGTGCGACATGGGGCATCCGGTGCTGCTGGGGGTTTCGCGCAAGAGTTCATTGGGTCACCTCACGGGACGGCCGGTGGAGGATCGTGAGCCGGAGTCGCTGGCGGCGGGCCTGGTCGGGGCGCTCAAGGGAGCCTCGGTGTTGCGTGTGCATGAAGCCGGCTGGATGAAGCGCGCCCTGCAGGTGGCCCAGGCCCTGTGGTAGGCCCGGGCCGTTTTCCCTGGAAGCGGGAGCAAAGCGAAATCGAAAAACGCCCCCGAATGCGCTATGGTGGGGCGCAAGCTTCGGGGATTGTGGCGTCATGCAAGAGTACATCATTTACGGCGTCGAGATCCTGCTCATCTATCTCGGCCTGTTCGTCATGTACAAGTTTGTGCGCGGCTCAACGGCCGACAGCACGCTGCGCGGCGTGGCCGTTCTGTTTTCCGTGATCCTGATTTCGGTGTATCTGGTGGCGGGCGGCTTTGGTCTATACCGCATCGAAAAGCTGCTGGAAAAGGTCGTCGATTACTTCTTCATCGCCGTCATTGTGGTGTTCGCCCCCGAGTTGCGCCGCGGCCTGACACGCATAGGCCAGAACCCGCTCTTCAACCGGCTCCTGGCCACCAAGGAAAGCGTCATTCCCAAGATCGTGCAGGCCGTGTTCCGGCTCTCCCGCGGCAAGACGGGCGCCCTCATCGCCATCGAGCGCGGCGTGGGGCTGCGCAACTATGTGGAGCGCGGCGTGGAGCTTGATGCCAACTTTTCGCCCGAACTGCTCGATACGATCTTCTACCCGGGCAGCGCGCTGCACGACGGCGCGGTCATCATGCGCGGATCACGGCTTCTGGCGGCGGGCTGCCTGTTTCCCCTGACCGAGAATCCGGACGTCAGCAAGCGTCTGGGCACACGGCATCGCGCGGGCCTGGGCCTGAGCGAAGACACGGACGCGCTGGTCATCGTGGTGAGCGAGGAAACAGGTCAGGTGTCGGTGGCCCAACGCGGCGAACTGCAGCAGGACCTCTCGCGCGATCAGCTTGAACGCCTGCTGCGCGAAGCGCTGGGCGACCACGGCGCCCAGAGCGGGCGCGAGAATCTCGCAGTGGGGCAGGCATGAGCGGCGGACCCAACACCACCACGCAGATCGGCGCTTCGCGCACGGCCGCATCGCTGCGGCGCGAAGAGCGGCGCGGCTTTGCCATCTTCGGCATGAGCCCCCTCTCCCACCTGGTGATTCTGGGGCTTGCGGCCCTGATCTGGTGGATTGCGCGGGGCATGGTCAACCAGACCCTGACCGTGGACAACGCTGCCGGCGTCACCTTCACTTTGAGTGAGGGCCTGCGTTCGGAGTGGGTCATCGTGCCGCCGCGCAATCCACCGACCGTGAGCATCGATCTTTCGGGCCCCAACGCGGAGGTCAGCCGCTTTGCCAGCACGCTGACGGCCAACCGCGGCGTGTTCCGCTACACCTACAACATCAAACCGCAGGATGTGGCGCAGCTCGAGGTGGACCGCAGCCTGCAGGCGACGCTCGAGGTGGAACTGTCCGAGTTCAAAGAGGAGGGCGAGTCGCTCAGGCCCTCTGAAGTGCGCATTCTGCCCCCGGCCCCCGGGCGCAAGCAGTCGGTGCGCCTGGAGAAGATCGTGCGCAGTGACGCCATCATTCTGGTGAGCGAACGCATTACCGGCGAAGTCTCCGGCCATTCCGTCACGGCCAGAGTCCAGGACGGATTCGAGCTTGAGGTCAGCGGGCCCGCCAGCCGCGTCCGTGAGTTGAGCAACGAGGACGGCCGGCCCCTGCTGCGCATTGTCAGTGTGAATGTGAGCCAGCTCGTGGCCACGAAGGCCCAGGTCGAACGCAGGGAGCGCGAGGTCATCCTGCGTGAGGGATTTACAGAGAACATCGACCTCGTTGCCCTTGACGGCGTCGTGATCAAGAGAAAGGGAACCGACGCGCCGGTCAGCCAGGTGCCGTTGCGCTTCACGTTTGAAACGCCGCGCGACTGGGCCCAGCCGCCGGGAATCACCATGGCGCCCTCCGTGAGGCTGGCGCCTTGGATGGTGGAAAAGGGTGTAAGAGTGGAAGGCCTGCCCGCGGGTGTGACCGTCGTGATGCAGGTGCTGCGCCCCCTTGTGCCCGAGTTCAACGAGAAGAACGTAGGCGTGGTGCTGGATCTGTCGCGCGTCCAGTTTTCAGACCTCAAGAACGTCGAGGCGCCCGAGGGCGGCGGCCCCGGCGTGCGCCGCGCGCGCCTTTCGGGCATGGACTACTCGCTGGACGTGGCATTCGAAAAAGGCACCTACCGATTTGCTCGTAGCGATGTCAGCGAGCGTCGCTATCTGCCCGCCGAGGAGATCCGGCTTGTCTGGGAGGAATAGGCTTGCGCTGATTCTCTGCGGCGCGCTTTGCGGCGCGCTGTCCGCCCAGTCTTTGCCGGACATCGGCGCGGCCAAGGTTGAAGGCCTCAGGCTGGCGCTTCTGGACAGCGCGGGCAACGCGGCGGGCAGCCTGCGCGGCAAATTGGCCAGAAAGGACAGGGCAGGGCGCATTACCGTTGAGGGCGCCGTGCTGGAAGTCTCGCCCAAGGACGGCACGCTGAAACTGACAGCGCCGAAGCTGGCCTACGATGCCGGCCAGGAACTCATGGACTTTCCCGAGGGTCTGCAGGCCGAACTGCCCGACGGCGGCCTCCTGACTCTGGCCTCCGGCTCTGCACGTGTTTCAGCGGCGGCCACCCTTTCGCTGAGTTTCAGCAGCCGGGGAGAGTCGCTTCTTCGCCTGGGCCCGCCATCCGGTTCCTCCCTGACGGTAAGCCTCACCGATGCTGAAGGCAGCCTGGGTTATGGCCGGGGGAGCATTGACACCATCAGCCTGAGGGGGCCGCGGGGCGCGCGTTTTGCCGCGGCGCTTTCGCGATTTCCGTCGTTGACGCGCGCGGGCCCTGAGGCGGGCCACGTAGAGCTGTTCTGTTTTGGCGAGGCCAGATTGTCCGTAGCGGGCGCCACGGAAGACTGCGCCCTGGGGCTCAACGGCCGTGTGAGCTGCAAGGCCCTGGACAAGGGGCGGGTCTTCAACCTCAGTTGTGACAGCCTCGAGCTGCGCTGCCGAATCCGGGGCGGGTCTCTTGCGCCTCGGGGCCTGAAGGCCGAGGGCGGCGTGCGCATGGAGGGTGAAGGGGCGAGTGTCAGTGCGGGCGCCCTGACGCTGGACGAAGGCCCCTTGGAGCGGCGCGCCGTTCTCAGTGGGGGCGCCCAGGCGAGATTCTGGCGCGGGCAGGAGCGGCTGGTCATGCGCGCCAGGGAGCGCGCCACCGTGCGCACTCCCGCGGGTTCCACCACGGGAGCCGTTCTGTCCGTCCTGCTGGAGGGCGACGCCCAGCTCCGGGGCGTGACGGCGTCACAGGCGGGCGCTGCCGAGCAGGCCGACTGGGAGCTGCAGGGTGACCACATTTTCTGCAGGCGCCAGCCCCTGGCCTTTGCCCTGGCCCAAGGGCTGCCCGAGGTCTACCGCTTTGACGTGCGGGATCGCGGCTTTGCGCCGCTGCTCACTTTGGCACGGTCCAAGGGGCGGGAAAGCCTGAGCCTGCGCGGCCAGGTCGCCCGGGGCCTGCTGCTGGGCTCGGCCCTGCAAGCCGACATCAGCGCTGGAACGGCACAACTCGAAGGCCCCGACCTGCTGGCCATTGCCGAAGGACCTTTCAACCTGCTGCCCGCCTTGCGTTACATTTTGGGCCTGCGCGACCCGGCCGACGTGCAAAAGGCTCCGCCGGCGGCGCCGGGCAGGCTGTGGTTCCGGGCCCAGGCCCGCGTGAGTTTGAGTTTCTCCCGTCAGGGTGCGGCACTGCAGGGATTGTCGGCCACGGCCGAAGGTGCCGTGGAGCTGCGCGAAGAACCGATTATCCGCAATGACCGTGAACTGGTCACCCTCCGGGGCGCGCGCCTTCAGTGCGCCCTTCGGGGCGATGTTCTCGAGTCTCTGCTCGTCGAGCCCGACGTGAGCGGCGAGGCCAGGGCCACCGTGGGTTTTGATCTGCTGCACTGCCGGCGCATCGCACTGACCACAGACCAGTCCATCCAGACCCTGCAACTGGACGGTCCGGGACGCCTCGTCATGCGCGATCGCACGACGCTGGATTACCTGCACACCCTGCTGGCGCGGCAGGACCTTCCTGGCGACCTGTTCCGGAGTTCGGTGGAGCTTCGGGCCGACGCGGGCTGGGCCGGCTTTGCGGGCCGGGCCCTCGTGGTCAACGGGCCGCAGCGGAGAACCTTTGAGCTGGAGGGCGCGGCGCTGGTGCTGGTGCATGGCGGCTTTGAGCCGCCGCGGGCGGGGCCGGGAGCCTTTGCAGACCTCGAGGAGCTGCTGGAAGACGATGTGGAGCAGCTCTACGAGGCCACAGCGCGCCGCTTGCGCGGCGATGTCTCCAGGCTCAAACTTGAACAGGGGGCCGTCGTGACAGCGGTGGCCCTGACCCTTGAGGGAGAGCCGCGTCTGCGCTCGCGCCTCGACGGCCTCTTTGCCACGGCCCGTGACAGCCTTACCGTGGCGGGCGCCGAGTTGCTGGTGCCCGGCTCGGGCCGCGGCGCCGGTCGTTTTGACCAGGGCACGCAGATTCAACTGCGCGGCCAGGCGCGCATCGAGTTCCTGCGTGCCGCCAGCTACTTTGACGAGGGGGCTCGACTGGGAGGCGTGAGCTACGACGGACCCTGGGCCCTGCGTGCCGACGACGAGTTGACGGTTTCGGTTCTGGCGCCCGCGCTCGAGATACAGTCCCTGCGTCAGGCGCTGAAGGCCGTGCCCAAGGCGCCCATGAATGTCGCGCAGCTCGATGCGCGAATCAAGCGCTTTGCGCAGGATCTCGCTGCTGTGGGCGCCAACTTTGACTCCGTCGCGGATCACAGGCGCGTCAGTCGGGCTTCGCGCACCCTGCGCATGGCTCAGGAAAGCCTCGACCTCTCCTGCCGCATGGGCGCACTCGGGCATGGGGCCGTGGCCCGCAGCCTGCTGGACAACGCGCGTGGACTGGAAGCCGCCGCCTTTGCCCTGCTCGGTCCTGAAGTGCGGGCCCTGGCGCTGGGCAATGTCGAGGCGCGCCTCTCCAGCAGCCGGCCCGGCACGCTTCCGTTCATGCTGACGATGCGGCGCCTGGACCTGAGTCTCGACGGCATGGGCGCGCCCCGGATGCTGGAAGGCGAAGGGCCCGTGCGCGTGAGCCGCGGGCGCTATGCCGTCTCGGGGCGGGAGGCCCGCATGGATGAAAACGGGGTCTTGACGCTGGATGGCGCGGGCATCACCCTGCCCGTCGAAATCGGCTTCGAGCTTGGCGGCGTCACCGAGGTTGCCCTTCACACCAGCGGGCCGCGCATGGGGCGCGTGCGTGTAAGCGGGCGCGGGCTGACCGTCAAGGCCACTCTGGCACGGCCCTCAACGGAGGCGAAGTGATGTCCAACAACATTATCACCATCGACGGCCCCTCCGGCGCGGGCAAGAGCACGATCACCCGGCTGGCGGCCCAGCGCCTGGGGCTGCGCTATCTCGACACCGGCGCCATGTACCGCGCCCTGACCCTTCATTGCATGCGCAAGGGCGTCAAGCTCGACAACCCCAAGGCCGTGGCCGAGGCGGCCGGCGGCGCCAACCTGCGATGCGAACTTGCCCTCGAGGGTCCCATGCGCGTGTTTCTCGGGGCCGAGGACGTAACGGACAAGATCCGGACCCAGGAAGTCACCCGGAACATCCATTACGTGGCCGACGTGTTCGAGGTGCGCGACCTCATGGTCAGGATGCAGCGCGAGATTGGCCGGGAGGGCAATCTCGTCACCGAAGGACGCGACCAGGGAACCGTCGTGTTTCCCGATGCCGCGCTCAAGGTGTTCATGTTCGCAACGCCTGAGGTCAGGGCGCGGAGGCGCCATGCTGAACTCAAGGCCAAGGGCGTCGAAGTCAGCTACGAGGAAGTGCTGGAGGACATCTCGCGGCGCGACTACCTCGATCAGGGCCGCGAAGTGGGGGCGCTGCGCAAGGCGCGGGACGCCGTCGAGCTGGATACCAGCCAACTCACGCCCGAGGAAGTCTCAGAGGCCATCGTCAAGCTGGCCAAGAGCCGGCTGATGATGCGGACGCGCAAGGTCGAGCGCCCCAAGCCTTGAACCGCGGCTTGCAGCGGCTATCCTTGCAATCCCCGACATGACGGAATTCACCATGCGCGTGCTACCCGTGCTTCTGCTGGCGTTGAGCTTTGTGGCATGCGGCTGCGCTTCGAGCCAGGCTCGACCCAGCCGCGTCGGAGAAATCGGCCTGAACAGCGCCTACGAGCGGGCCCTGTCAGCGGAGAACAATGCGCGCCGCACCTACGAGTTCAGCGCACCCAAGACCGGGGCCTTGATCCGCAGTGAGCCGCCGGGGGCAACCATCGAATGGCTGAACCACGAAGGCACCTGGGTCACCGTGGGCAGCACGCCATCGAAGCAGATTGTCATCGAGGCGACGGGCAAGCCCGAGCTGTTCCGCGTTTCGCGCCTGGGTTTCCTGCCCCAGACCCGCTGGGTGGCCTCTACAGGGGGGCGCGGCAACGTGGAAGTCATGTTCGAGCTGGAACCCGACCTCCCGGTGGGGCACGGGGTGAAGGGCGGAGTGCGTTGATGTTCCGCCTTGCCGGGCCTCAAACGTATTGAATACAGGACTGCTCGGGCGCCCTCCGGCGCCCGTTGCTTTGAGAGAGGAACCCGTGAAAACACGCATGCTTCTGGGCGCCTTGTGCGCGTCTTTGCTGCTGGCTGCGGCGCTTGCTCCTTTGGGTGCTCAGGAAAAGCCGGCTGCCGATGCGCAGGGGCTGGATGTAGCGGAATTCACGCTGGATAACGGGTTGAGGGTGCTGGTGGTGAACCGGCCCGGCGTGCCCGTGGTGTCGAGCTTCGTCTGGTACGCCGTGGGTGCGGCAGACGAAGAGCCGCAGAAGACGGGCATGGCCCACTTCCTGGAACACATGATGTTCAAGGGCAGCAGCCGCTACAAGAAGGGCGACATCGACGCCATCACGGCCCGCAATGGCGGTTCAAACAACGCCTTCACCAGCAACGACTACACGGCCTACTTCATAGACCTGCCCAAGAGCCGCTATGTGGAGGCCCTGAAGATCGAGGCAGACCGCATGCGGCGCCTCACGCTTGATCAGGCCGAGTTCGACGCCGAGAAGAAGGTGGTCCAGAGTGAGAGCGACATCTCAGCCGACAATCCCCAGAGCCGCCTGTGGGAGCGCCTGGATGCAGAGCTTTACGGGCCCCTGCATCCCTACGCCCACCCGGTGCTGGGCTGGCCTCAGGACGTCGCGGACACCACGCGGCGCGACATGCGCGCCTTCTACGACCGGCACTACCACCCCAACCACGCCACCCTCATCCTGTGCGGCGACATCACGGAAAAGGAGGCCCGCCCGGTCGTGACGGAGCTGTTTGGACCTCTGGCGCGCGGCCCGGAAATGAAGCGACCCGCCTACAGCCCCGTGGAGTTCAAGGGCCGCAGGAGCTTTGAGGTGCGCAGCGACGCCGGAGTGGTGCAGATGGCGCGGGCCTACGCAGGCGTGCCTGCCGGCCATGCAGACGAACCCGCCCTGGACGTTCTGAGCATGATTCTGGGCGATGGCGTGACCTCGCGCCTTTACCGCCACATGGTCGACGAGACCATGCAGGTCAACCAGATTGGCGCGGGCAATCTGACGCAGATGCTGGGCGGCATCTTCTACATCTGGGCGGAGCTGGCTGACGGAGTCGAGCGCGCGGATGCCGGCGCCGGCATCGACGGGCAGATCGCGCGCCTGATCAAGGACGGAATCAAGCCCGCCGAGCTCGAACGGGCCAAGCGGCTTGTCGTCGCCCAGGATGTGTTTGGCCGCGAAAAGTCCAGCGACATCGCCCAGCAACTGGGCGCGGCGCAGATCGTTCAGGGGGACTGGCGCGCCGCCTTACGCTACCCCGAGCGCATCAAACAGGTCACGACCGACGACGTCCTGCGCGTGGCGAAGAAGTACCTCGGTGAGGGCCATCACGTAACCGGCTGGCTGGTGCCCAAGCTGACGGAGAGCGCCACGGGCTCAGGTGTTGAGGACGCCAGGCCCCAGCCGCTGCCGGTTTCGCGCCATGTGCTGGAAAACGGCGCCGTCGTCCTGCTCTACGCCAGGTCCGGTCTGCCGGTGGTGAGCGCCAGCGTGGGCATACGCGCCGGCCGCGCCACGGAGCCCCTGGGCAAGTCCGGCCTGTCATCCTTTGGAGGCGGCTTGCTGGATACGGGCACTGTCAGGCGCGACAAACTTGCCATCGCCGAAGCCATCGAGGGTGTCGGTGGACAGTTGAGCGTGGGAGCGGGGGGGGGCTCCTTGCGTGTGCTGTCTGAGCATGCCGCGCTGGGACTGGACCTCCTGGCGGACTGCCTGATCAACCCTGCGTTCAAGCCCATGGAGATCGAACTGCTGCGCAAGCAGATGCTGGCGGCCATCGAGTCCGACAAGGATGAAACGTCGGCCTTCGCCCGCGACGCCGCAAACGCCTGGTTGTACGGGCCGGACACGGCCCTGGGGGCGCCCGCCAAGGGCACCGTGAACAGCATCAAGGGCATCACGCGCGAGGATATCGTTCAGTGGCACAAGACCTGGTTCAGGCCCGACAACGCCGTGATTGCCGTGGTAGGCGACTTCAAAGAGTCCGAGATGCTGGCCCTGCTGCGCGAGCGTTTTGGCGCATGGAAGAAGCCGGCCGAGCCCCTGGTGCATCCGCGCTTTGAATTCAAGAGTCCGGCCGCGCCCAGCGGCACCCAGGCCCTGCGCTTTGACAGCTTTGACTTTTCAGCGGTTGATCGCAGCAAGAAGCGCATCACCATCGACCATCCTGAAAAGGACCAGGTGGTGGTCCGCCTCCAGTGCCTGGGAATCCGTCGCGACAATCCGGACTACTATGCCCTCATGGTGCTCGACAGCGTGCTGGGCACCTCTCCCGGTTTCACGGACCGCTTCAGCCGCAAGCTGCGCGACGACATGGGCCTGGCTTACAGCACCTATGCCAACATTGCGGGCTCCAGCGGTCTGCAGGAAGGCGCCTTCCTGGGTTACATCGGCACCCGCGCCGAGAACGTGGAAACAGCCATTGCCACCATGTACGGGCTGATCCGGGAAATCCGCGAGCAGCCCGTCAGTGACCGCGAGCTGCGAGATGCCAAGGACTACCTCAAGGGCAGCTTCGTATTCAGCCTGGAGTCCACGGGCCAGTTGGCCGATCTGATCCTCAACATCGAGCGTTATCAGCTCGGCAATGACTATCTCGTGCGCTACGCCCAGGCCATTGAAGCCGTCACAGCCGACGACATTACGCGCGTGGCTCGCAAGTACCTCGTGCCCGAGAACATGGTTGAGGTACTCTGTGGGCCGGTGTCGCGCCTCAGTCAAGGTGATGAGGCGACACCCGGCGGCAAGTAGTCCGGGCGCCGCGCCCCGGAGTACAATGGCCCTGCCTGAACAGGAGATGTGTCCATGCGTCCCCTCCTGCTTGCGCTGCTCTGCTGCGGGTCCTTGCTGGCCCAGGAGCGCTCCTATGAGTCGGCCTTCGGCGAAAACACGCTGGCCCGATGCGACGTCATCTTGCATGCCACGGCCTCGGCCGTACGCAAGAGCCTGGGCGGCGCCATCAGCGTGGACCTCACGGTCCAGGACGTGATCTGGGGCGAGGAGAAGGCCAGGGAAGTCAAGCTCATCTACACGGACAAAACCCTGCTGAAGGAACGGGAGTCCGTGGAAGGGCTCTTCGCCTTGAAAGTCATGGCCGGCCAGGGCTATTCGCCCGTGGGCCGCCCTGTCGTACTCTCCGACAGCGACGGCGAGCGCAGTTCCAAATTTGCCGTTTGCAGGGCCTTCATCGAGCTGGAACAGCAGGCGGCCGGCGAGGAGCGGCTCAAGGCCTTTGAAGACCTGCTGGCATACCACCTCTCGCTGGGGGGCTATCCCGGCCGCAATGCCGCCGTTGAGCTGATGCTGTGGGTGGCACGCAAGCCCGGCCACGTGACGCGCGAACGCTTCGACCGTTTCAAGGCGCTGCTCGCCGCCTCCAGCCAGGCCCTGGACAACCGCACCCGCCAGGATGTGCAGCTTGCCCTGCAGGGCATGGTTGAGACCCGTCTCAAGAACGACTGCTTTCGCGAGGCGAGGCGCGGCAAGGCCAAGGCCGACCGCGTGAAAGCCGTGACCCAGCTGGCGGAGTTCGTCAAGGACTACCCCCGGGCTTTTGTGGAGGCCGACGCCAAACTGGCCGACGCTCTGGCCAAGGAGTGCCAGGACGGCGCGACGGCGCGAACGGCGCTGGAAGACATCGCCTCCGAGATTCGCCGGGAGCTGCGTGCGCGCCAGATTGAGGAAGAGGCCCGGCGTGCCGAAGAGGAAGAGCGCGTGCGCCACGCCCAGGGCGACAAGTAGCCGATTTTTCCGGATTCATTCAATTGAGCCGCGCCCATCTGCCGATGGATGCGCAAGTGCGCCTTTTGGGGCGCAGCGCCAGTCGATGAAACCAACCCACACAGGGAGCCAGTTATGAAGAAGTTGATGCTGCTTGCCGCGATGACCGCCTTCCCCGCCCTGCTCGGAACGGGCTGCGTATCGACCGGCCAGTATGACGCGATGGTCAAGCACAATGAGACGCTGAACTCCGAGAAGACGGCCCTGATGGCCGAGAACGAGCGCCTCGAGGACTCCGTCACCAAGCTGCGCGGCGAGAACGAGCGCCTGCGCAACGCTTTGGCTTCTGCTGAAGCCAAGCCGGCCGAGAAGGTCAACGAGGACGAGATCTACGCCAAGCTGCGCTCGATGTGGGAGAAGGAGTCCGGGGGCGACTTCGATGTCATTCGCCGCGGCGGCGCCATGGGCGTGCGGATTGACGACCGCAACGTCCTGTTCAAGAGCGGCTCCTGGGAGCTGACCGACAAGACCAAGGAGACCCTGACCAAGGTCGCGGCCCTGCTCGAGAAGAAGATGGACGCCATGACCTTTGTGCGCGTCGACGGGCACACGGACAGCGACCCTGTTCTCAAGGCCAAGGCCCAGGGCATCCTCGACAACATCCACCTCAGCACCATGCGCGCCATGGCCGTACGGACCTTCCTGATCAGCAAGGGACTTCCGGCCGACCGCGTGTACGTCTCGGGCTACGGCGAGCACTGGCCGATCTCGAGCAACACGACGAGCGTGGGCAAGAGCAAGAACCGTCGCGTCGAGATCTTCATCGGCACGGCCGACGGGCTGAGCATCGGCGACACTCCCGCGGTCAGCAAGGAAGGGGGCAAGGGCAGCGAGCAGGCCTCCAAGACCGGCAAGGGCAAGGAAACCGTCAGCAAGAAGTAGCGCACCGTCATAACGCGAGGCGCCCGGGGAAACCCGGGCGCTTTGCTTTGGAGCTCCGGCAGGCCGTGTTTCAACGGCCTGTTAGCCCTTGAGCGTGCGCTCATACAGCGACTCCCACAACGGGAGGATCTTCTCCAGCGCAAACCGGCTCACGGCGGCCTCACGGGCAGCCGCGCCGTAGGCCCGGCGCCGGTGGTCGTCGCACAGCAATTCGAGCATGGCGTCTGCGTGGACCTGGATGTCGCCCACGGGCACCAGAATGCCGGTCTGGCCGCTGGTGACGACTTCCGGCAGGCCCCCCGTGTGGCTGGCCACGACAGGCACGCCGCAGGCCATGGCCTCGAGCGCCGAGAGGCCGAAGCTTTCGTATTCGCTGGGCAGGTAGAACAGGTCGGCCTGGGGCATGAGTTCCCAGATGGCGTCATAGGTGCCGATGAAGGACACCTGTCGGCGCAAGCCCAGCTTTTCGACCAGCTCTTTGCAGGCCGTGAGTTCCGGACCATCGCCTACCAGGGCCAGGCGCGCGTTGACCTTGCCCGCGACCCTGGCAAAGGCCTGAATCATGTCCCGCGGTCGTTTGACTTCGCGGAAATTGCTGACGTGGAGGATGATTTTCTCATCCGGACGGCCCAGTTGCCGCCGCTTGTCCGGGCAGCAGCCCGGCACAAAGCGCCTCACGTCGATGAAGTTCGGCAGCACCTCGACATGATCGGCGTCGCACTCCAGCAGGCCGAGGGTGCGGCTGCGAAGTTCATTGCTCACGCAGGTGACGCGGTCGCTGCGCGCGATGCCGAAGCTCGTGACCTTCTTGTAGACGCGCTGCTGGCCGATGATGGTGATGTCGGTGCCGTGGAGAGTCGTGACCAGCTTCATTTCCGGGTTTCCGTTGCGCAGCATTTCGCGCGCAAGAATGCCGGAGATGGCATGGGGAATGGCGTAGTGGGCGTGCAGCAGGTCCAGGCCGTAGGCCTCTGCCACTTCCATGATGGTGCCGGCCATGGCCAGGTCGTAGGGCGGGTACTTGAACAGCGGATAGGCACTGACTTCCACTTCGTGGTAGGTGAGGTTGCTGCGGTAGCTCTGGAAGCGGAAGGGCAGGGCGTAGCTGATGACATGGACGTTGTGGCCGCGCTCGGCCAGTGCCGCCCCCAGCTCGCTGGCAACAACGCCCGACCCGCCGTGGGTGGGGTAACAGAGAATGCCGATATTCATGCTCAGGTTGTAACGGAAGTGGGGGCCTGCAGCTTCCGTGCAAAACGGCAAAACGCGCCGAAAAACGCAAAGAGCCCAAGCGCGAGGAAAGGGCCGGAAAGGAGAGCGTAAAGCTACCCTCTCGAACGCGCTTGGGCTGATGGCGGAATGTCCGCGAAGTTCAGGCCGGGCTCCATGTGCAGGATTTGTCGAGGAGCCGGGGAAAGGGGGTCACCCGACGTGCGCCAAACACCTGTCTTCAGCAAAGTTAGTATATCCTAATCTGGCGCCTTGTCAATTTAGACGCAAAGCAAAAACCGGATTTGCCCGCTGGCCCTCTCCAAACCCGCTCTGTGACTGCCTTCCATGGCAGGCCCAAAACGTCGCAGCAGGAACCCGCCCTTTTCAACAGGTCGGCAGGGAATACCCTTCCCGGAAATGCGGATATCGGCGCCTCAGGCGCGCTCAACTTCCGCCAGCAGGTCAAACCCCAGCGAGCGCACGATTCGCGCCCTCAGCCACTGGCCCGGCGCGAACTCGCCCTTGAGCCGCAGGGTGCAGTCGATTTCAGGGGCGTCCATGGCGCTGCGCCCCTCCGTGGGGTACTTGGGGTCCTGGCTGACCCCCTCCGTGACGCACTCAACGGTCTGGCCCACGAGGCGCTCGTTGCGCGCAAACAGCGCCTGCTGCGCGACTTCCATGATCCGGCCGTGGCGACGCATGATCTCCGCCTCCGGGAGCTTGCCGTCAAGCTCAAAGCTCTGGGCCTGGGGTTCATCGCTGTAGGGGAAAACTCCGGCCCGGTCCACGTAGCCCTGCCGCAGAAAACCGCACAGTTCCTCGAACTGCGCCTCCGTTTCTCCCGGGAACCCCACAATGAACGTGCTGCGCAGCGTCAGGCGCGGCACACGGGCGCGCAGTCGCTCCAGCAGGCGCAACGTGGTTTCGCCGGTCGTGCCCCGCTTCATGCGGGCCAGCACGGGGGTTGAAACGTGTTGCAGAGGCATGTCGATGTAGCCCAGAAGCTTGGGCTCGCGGGCCAGCAGATCGATCAGCTCGTCTGTGACCTGCGAGGGATAGGCATACATCAGACGCAGCCAGCGCAACTCGGGAATGCCGGCGACTTCGGCCAGCAGCTCATGCAGCGTCTTGCGGCCCTCGCTGTCCTGGCCGTAATAGGTGCTGTCCTGCGCGACGATGATCAGTTCGCGCGCGCCGTCGGCCACCAGTTCGCGCGCCTCCTGCAGGATCTGGTCGCGCGGCTTGCTGCGGAAGCGGCCGCGGATGGAGGGAATCACGCAAAAGCTGCAGGTGTGGTTGCAGCCCTCGGAAATGCGCAGGTAGGCGTAGTGGCGCGGCGTGAGGCGCAGGCGGCGGCGGTCGTCGTAGATAGTGCCCCGGGCGTCGGGGTCGGAGATGACGGCTTTGCGCGCGAGTTCGCCGCTCTGGCGCAGTTCACGCAGCACGGAAGTCACCTGGGCGCGGTCGTTCACACTGACCAGGGCGTCAGCGTGGGGGACTTCGCGCTCCAGCAGGTCGCGGTAGTTTCCCACCATGCAGCCGGCCACGACAACACGCTTGACCTCGCCACGCTGTTTGAGCTCCAGCATGCGCCCGATGGTTTCAAGGGACTCCTGTCTTGACGCGTCAAGAAAGCCGCAGGTGTTGATGACGACCACATCGGCGCCGCGGTACTCGGGCGTGATGACGAAGCCCTCGGAGGCGAGGCCGCCCAGCATGGTTTCAGAGTCAATGAGGTTCTTGGGGCAGCCGAGGCTGACAAACGCGACGGTTCCGAGCGCGGTGTTCATGATCCACAGATAAACAAGGAAGCACACCGATGGGAATGGGGTGCAGCGCCCGGCGCGTGGGCGGTATGCAGGATTGTGAGTCCATGCTTTAACGGGGCCATGGCGGTCCACATCGGCATTGAGATGTCGCGTGACTTGCGGTTGGCAGCAGGCCGCCTCGTTCCGCCGGGCACCCTGGCTGCGGGCGGGGTGAACCTGCTTCGCCACGCGCTGGGGCTGGCCGCGCGCCTGACCGGGCCCGAGTCCATCAGCGTGCTGACCATCGAGCCGGACGAAACCGTTCTGGAACTCGTGGCGGAGGCCGGCTGCCGTGAGGCGGGCGCGATGCAGTGGGTGGCCACGCTGGCCGATCTGGCCAAGGCGGCCGGCCCGGGCGATGCCGCGCTCATCCTGCGCCAGACGGCGCCGATGCGGGACGAGAGCGCGCTGAGATCTGCGCTGGAAATGCTGAAGGTGCACCGCTGTGTCACCGGTGTTTCAAGGCCGCCCGAGGGCTTCTGGGCGTCGCGCGCAAAGCCCGGAGTTCCGCAGCCCGAGCCCTATGTAGTGCGCTGCTTTGAGGCCTGGCGCCTGGCAGAGTTCGGCAAATACGGATTCTCGGGCCCGACGGCGGAGATGCCGCTGCTGGAGCTGGACTGGGACTCGTTTGTGGAGATTGACCGGCCCGAGGACTTCGAGCGCGCCGCCAGGCTGCTCAGGCGTTGAATTCGGGTTTGAGGCGGGCCACCACGAATTCGCACAGGGCCTCGCTGAGTTCGTCCTCGCGGATCTCGTACCAGTCAAAGGTCTTGACCCTGGAGGCCTGCGCGGGGCCCAGGCTGCGGCGGATGGCGTTGCGCAGGTCGCCGTACTTGGCCCAGCCCGCGAACTTGACCACCCGGGTTTCGTCCCGCAGCAGAAACAGTCCGCCGACCTCCGGCACGCGCTCAATCATTTCGGGCTTGAAGGCCCAGTCCCAGGTGCGGCCGGCTGCCGTGCCCGGATCGGGGTCTACAAAGCGAGACATGGCCGCCTGCGGCAGTTCACTGAGCTTGAGGCGCAACTGCTCGCCCGTGCCCATGACGCGAAGCTGGGCCTCGCCCGCGGCGATTTCCTCCGGACCGGAAATCACCACAAGCGGAATGCCCTTGCGCTCGGCGTAGGCCAGCTGCTTCTTGAGTTTGGCGCCGACTTCCAGGTAGACCTCGGTGTTCACGCCGGCTCGACGCAGATCGGTGGCGGACTTCAGGGCGTATTCCAGGCAGGTTTCGTCGAAGACCGTGACCAGCACTGAGGCGCTGGCCTTGCTCTTCATCAGCAGGCTCGCGCTTTCCAGGGCTGCCAGCAGGCGGTCAATTCCCACGGAGATGCCCACGGCGGGCTCGTCCTTGCCCGCGAACAGGCCTACCAGCCCGTCGTAGCGGCCGCCGGACATCACGCTTCCGAAGGAGGGCGCATCGCCCAGCGTGGTCTCGAACACCGTTCCCGTGTAGTAGTCAAGGCCGCGCACAATCGTGGCGTCCACGAGCAGATGCTTCTCGGGCACGCCCATGCGGCGCGCCTCCACCAGCACCTCACGCAACTCCGAACAACCCAACTGGCCGCTTGGCGCAGTGCTGCCCAGAAACTCGGACAGCCTGCCGATGCGCGCGTCATTTCCCCCGTCGAACCGGGCCAGGTCGAGGAAGGCGAGCACGGTGCTGCGGGCCGCCGCATCGACGCCCTGCAGCGCGGCAAGTTCCTTCTCGACGCCTTCGCGCCCGATCTTGTCGAACTTGTCCACGGCGCGCATGATCTCGGCCATCACGGAGTCCTGCGCGATGGCCAACTTCTCCTGCAGGCCGCGGAATAGCTTGCGGTTGTTGAAGCGTATCACGTGCGTCCTGACGCCCACGGCCTGCATCACCGCGTGATCGACGGCGAGGCACTCGGCATCGGCGAGCAGGGAATTGCTGCCCACGATGTCAACGTCGCACTGCCAGAACTCGCGGAAGCGCCCGCGCTCCATGCTGGGAGCCTCGGCGCGCCACACGGGCCCCATCTGGTAGCGCTTGAAGGGCCGGGGCAGGTCAGTGCTGTACTGCGCCACGACGCGTGCGAGGCTCACGGTGAGTTCGTAGCGCAAGGCCACGTCGCGGTCGCCGGAATCGCGGAAGCGGTAGAAAAGTTTCTCGGCTTCGGGCCCGAGCTTGCCCATGAGAATGTCGGCGTACTCGATGGCGGGCGTGTCCAGGGGTTCAAAGCCGAAGCGCTCGAACACGGCCGCGATTTTCCGCAGCATGCGCGTGCGGGGAATCATCACCTCGGGGAGGTAGTCGCGGAAACCCTTCAGTAATCGCGGCTCGATGCGCGGCATGGCCAAGCAAGGGTAGGAAGCGGCGGGCGAGGTGCAAGGATGGTCCCTGAGACGGCGCAGCCATGGAGCGCCCGGGGGACGATGCCTCAAAGCGCAGAAGCTCACGCCCCGGGGGCTGCTACTTTGCCGCCTTGAGTGCCGTCAGCGCCGCGGGTTTGGTCTGGGCGAACGTGAACACCTGCGAGAGACCCAGCATGTCGAAGACTTCCTTGACCGGCTCCGTGGGATTCATGAGTACGATGTTGCCGCCGCGTTCGTGGGCGGTGGCCAGGCTTCCGATGAAAACGCCGGCGCCTGCCGAGGAAATGTACTCGACCTGGCTCAGGTCGATGGCGATGCGCACTTTGCCTTCCGCAAAGAGGTTGTTGACGGTTTGCTCCATGTACTCAAAGGTGTGGGCGTCCAGCCAGCCCGCCACATGGATGAGCGTGACCTCGGGAGAAAGTTGTTCAAGGTTGATCTCGAACTCGCGCATGTATTTAACCCTGGATCTCTGAAACCGGTTCCCCAGCTGCCCGCACCGTGCCTGCTCAGGCCGGCGCCTTGATGTACTTGACGAGGGTCAGCACGTTCTGCTGGCCTTCGCGCGAACTGTACTGCACTTCATCCATGACCTTGCGCATGATGAACAGCCCCAGGCCACGCTTGGAGCCTGCGCTGATATGAGACTTCAGGTCGAGGTCGGCGTTGGCGTTGGCGCCCCTGGCCGTGTCGTAGCTGATGCCTGAATCAAGGATGCGGATGGTGAAGCGGGAACTGTCCGCCTCGATCTGCACCTCGACCTTGCCGTCATCGCGCCCGACGTAGCCGTGCTGGATGATATTGGCCACCGCCTCATCCACGGCCAGCACCACCTTGTTCACGTCGCCGGCGGGCAGCGACGAGCGTTTGATGGCCCCATGCAGGAACTCGCGGACCTTGGCCAGGTTCGCGGTCTTGGCATCGACCTCGATGCGATCTGATACGTGCGCTTGAGACATTCCGTCACTCCAGTGCACAGCCCGGTTGCGTTTTCGTTTGCCTGGTTTGCCTGCCGGATTTCCGGTTTGGCCGTGGCATCGTGCCTTGCCATGAAATCCGGCCGCATCCACGCGACACGACGCCCGACCTCACCCGTTACCGTCGTTCGCCTGCCAAATCTACCCCACCTTTACCGTCACGATCGTGATGTCGTCGTGCTGGTCGTCGCTCTGGGCGTGGGCCTGCAGGGCGTTGACCAGCGTGGTCAAATACTGGCTCGAAGGCGCGTTGGCGGCCTGGGTCGTGATCTGGATCAGACGTTCGCTGCTGAACTCCTGACCGTCGGGGCTCATGGCCTCCGTCACACCGTCGGTGTAGATCACGACGCGGTCGCCACGCTGAAGCTGGATCGTCTCTTCCTTCATGTTTCGCTCAAACAGGCGCCCGTCCTTGTCAAAGCCCAGGGCAATGCCGCCCGGATTGATTTCCACGCACTGCTTGGTGCTCGCCCGATACATCAGCAGCGGGTTGTGGCCCGCGCTGGCAACCGTCAGCCGCGCCGTGGGGATGTCCAGCAACATATAGAAGGCCGTCACGAACATGCCGCGCTTGATGTCCTTGGCCAGGGTGCGATTGACCTTGCAGAAGATGTCGCGCGGACTGAGGTTGGACTCGGCCTCATAGCTGACAAGCGCCTTGGTCATCATCATGACCATGGAGCCGGGGATGCCCTTGCCGGAAACGTCGGCGCAGATCATGCCCAGGTGGGTCTTGTCGACGAGGAAGAAGTCGTAGTAGTCGCCGCCGACCTCTTTGCTGGGGGAGTAGTAGGCGCTGACGTCATAGCCGGCAATGCGCGGCACGTGCTTGGGCAGCAGGTTTTCCTGGATTTCCTTGGCGATGTCCAGGTCATGCTTGCGCGACTGATTCTCGGCCCAGACCTCCTGTGCCTGCTTGAGACCCGCGGCCATGTCGCCCAGCAGGCGAGATACGATTCCGACTTCGTCGCCGCTTTGGGCAAGGGGGCGATGGTCAAAGTTGCCGCCGCTGATGATCTGGATGTCCTGCATCAGTACCTGCAGGGGGCGTGTGATGTTCCCGCCGACGAAGAACGCCATGCCGATCGCGACGAGGATGGCCACGACGGAGACGCCAAGCAGGGTCAGCACCAGGTTGCTCTGGCGGGCGTTGATGTACTTGCGGTCCAGATAGAGCGTGACGGTATCGCCCGAGCGCTGGTCGCGCGAGAAACTGAAGGCGGGCTCCTCAAAGGCCGTGGCCGCAGGGTCAATCTCGATGTCGCCCAACTTGCGCTTGGCCGACGATTGGCTGAGATCGGGTTTCTTGTCGGTCTTGGCGTGGCTGACAAGAGACATCTCGCGAGGCTCGAAGCCAGGCAGCATGCCGGCCTTGATCTCAAATTGGATCAGGCGGATCTGGCTGTCGTCGGCGTTGGTCAGGGCGTCGAGGGTCGCTGAAAAGTCCTTGCGGTACTCCGTGTAAATCACCCGCCGCAGGCCGCCCCGCGTATCGGCAATGAGCGAGTTCATCGTCTCGTTCGCGAGCTTCGTGCGCAGGTCTTCCCAGGGCTTGCCCTTGACCTGGTAGGCCGACTGCAGGTCCGAGAAGTAGTCCTTGAACGTGCGCATGGCCTCGTCATTGACAACTCGCGGCGTGGAGGGCTCGGGCAGGGCCACGCCGGGGGCCAGCTTCTTGAGTTCAGCCCAGGCGTGGGGGCCGATGATCTGGCCGCGCTGCTCGTCCGTGAGGGCGGCAAGCTGGCCCTGGTCGCCGGCGGTCTTGAGTTCGGAGGCGATGACGACCCAGATGCGGTCATTGACCAGTTGCTGGTAGTTGGCAAAGGAGCGGCAGGCCGGAATCTGGGTGTTGAACCATGGGAACTGGATGGTTGCGCCCGTGCGGACTTTGGGCCATTCCTTGTGCAGGCCGCGCCAGTAGGTATCGAACTTCGTGCGTGTATTGCCTTGCGAGAAATAGGCAATCATGCCGGTGTCCGACACGGTGTTGCGATAGTTCTCGTAGAGCGCCTCCGCCTGCTGAAGGTTGGCGCGGCCCGACTGTTCGACCGTGGCCTCAAGGCTTGAACGGCCGATGGCCTGCACGATCAGGAAGATGACAACCACGATGGCGATGGTCAGGCCGCTCATGGCCAGCACCACCTTCATTTTGATGGGCAGACCCTGAGGCTTCGTCGAAACAATCACGCGGCGCGCGGGTTGGCCCGGCGCGGCAGCCGCCGTTGAGGTGCCACGACCCGCGGGCGGAGGAGGCGGGACCGTGCTGCCGCCTGCGCCGTGGGCAGGAATCTGGCCGGAGGACTTCCGGGCCGCGGCGGGGGGCGGCGTGTTGAGGCGTCCCTGAGCGGGTCGTGAAGCCGGCTTCTCTGCCGGAGCGGATGGGGGTTTGGCCCCCGGATTGCTGGGGCCTTTGGGCGGTGTATTAGCCATCGTTGAGCCGACCGTCCTTCATGGTTTCTATACATGGGCCGGCGCCAGCAGGCGCAGGGCCCAGATTGTCCACGCTCCAAGGCACGCGGCAGCCAGATCATCCGCGAGTATGCCTGCGCTGCGCGGCAGGTGTTCGAAGCTGCTTACGGGCCAAGGTTTGGCGATATCGTAAAAGCGGAAAACGATGAAGGCGAAGCAAAAGTCGGCCCAGCTTGGGTTTCCGAGCAAAGCCACAAGCAGGGCAAAGGCCGCGGCCTCGTCCATCACAAACCAGCCGGGGTCCGGCCCCTGCCCCGGCCGTCGCAGGACCCGCTCGCCGAGGGCCAGGCTGGCTACGGAGAGGGCCAGGGCGGCTCCCCAGAGGGCCAGGGGCGAAGGGGAGGCCAGCATTATCCAAAGGCCAAGGCCGGTCGCGGCCACGGCCGTACCCGCCGTGCCCCGGAGCACGGGGGCAAAGCCGCTGAGGAACAGGCTGCCGAGCAGAACCTCTGGACGCAGGCGCTCGGCCAGGGGCGGATCCTGGAGTTCCGGGCGGCGTGACGGGTCTGTGTAGGCAGGGGACGAAATGCTGCTATCCTGTCGCGGGGGTTGAGGGCCGGCTTTCTTTTAGCGGAATGCGCGGCCATGCAAAAGCTGAAGTTCTCGACAGGTATCGTCCGGAAGGCCTGGGTGCTTCGCGTGGGCGGAGTGGTGGATGCCGCCAATGCGCCCCTGCTTCGCGAGCGGCTGTGGGAAACCCTGGGCCTTGAATGCCCGGCACTTCTCCTGGACCTTTCGGGGGTTGAAGGAATGGACAGCGCGGGCGTGGCGGTTCTGGCGGAGTTCCACGCCCAGTTACGACAGAAGTCGCGCGTACTGGGACTTGTGGGACAGTCCCCGCCCGTGCGTCGGTTGCTTGAGGTGCTCCGGGCCCATGACGTGGTCTGTGACTGTTACAGCACCCTTGACGAAGGCATCAGGCGGACTCAGAAACTGAGGCCGCAGGCCACTCCGGGCTAGTCCATGCTGATTCTGACAGAGTCGCTTACCGCCGTCGGGTCCGTCATCAACGCACAACTGAGCGCATTGGGCCGCACGGTGCGATTCGGCGGCAGTGCCGCGCTCTATGCCGCCCGGGGAGTCATCAACCGGCGCATCTATCCCCGTCACGATCTGGTGGTGCAGATCGATTACACGGGGGCCCGCAGCACGCCCATCATGATCCTTACGGGCTTTCTCGTGGGAATGACCCTGGTGGCACAGACCACGCCGACTCTGGGCCGCTATGGCCCTCAGGAACTGGTGGCGGGCGTAGTGGGTGTCAGCGTGTTGCGCACCCTGGGTCCTGTGCTGGCGGCCATCATCTTCGCCGGGCGAGTGGGCGCGGGCTTCACGGCCGAGCTAGGCACCATGAAAGTCGGCGAGGAAGTTCAGGCCCTGGAAACCATGGGCATCGACCCCATCGGCTATCTGGTCGCTCCGCGTTTTTTTGCGGCCGTGATCATGCTGCCTTGCCTGACCATCTGCTTTGACGCGGCGGCCCTGATCGGCGGGTTCATCATTGGCGTATACAACTTCAACATTCCGCCCGAGGATTACCTCGATGTGACCAAGCAGTTCGTCTACATCTCGAACTTCACGTTCGGGGTGTTCAAGAGCGCGGTGTTCGCCGTCATCATCACGGTGGTCTGCTGCTACAAGGGTTTCACCGTGCAGGGCAGCGCCATGGAGGTCGGCCGCGCGACCATGCAGGCTATCGTGGTGTGTCTGGTCAGCATCATCTTCACGGATTTCGTGCTGGCGCTCTTCTACAACATCCTGGCCCGGTACGACATCGTTCAGTAGGGGGCCCATGGCGGGACAGGTGAACATTGATCTTCCCCGGCCGCGCGGCGAAGGCCAGTTGCGCAGCGAGGGTCCCGTCATCAAGGTCGAGCACCTGACCAAGCGCTACGGCGACAAAGTGGTGCTGGACGACATCTCGTTTGAGCTGGCTCGCGGACGAGTGTACGTGATCATGGGCCCCTCGGGTTGCGGCAAGAGCACGCTGCTGCGCATGATGATTGGAGCCGAGGCTCCGGACGCCGGCCGCGTGCTGCTGGACGGAGTGGACATCACCACGGCCGACAAGCGCACCCGCGAGGAAGCCCGGCGCAAGTTCGGCGTGCTCTTCCAGAGTTCCGCCCTGCTCAACGGCCTGACGGTGGCCGAGAATGTGGCCCTGCCTATCGCCCAGCATACGGACCTGCTGCGCAGCACCATCGATCTGATGGTGCGCCTGAAGCTCGAGCTGGTGGGCATGGGCGACGCCGCCGACAAGTTTCCCTATGAGATTTCCGGCGGCATGAAGAAGCGGGCCGGTCTGGCGCGCGCCATTGCCCTGGACCCGGCCATCGTGTTCTATGACGAGCCTTCGGCGGGCCTCGATCCCGTCATGGTGGGCGTCATTGACAAACTGATCAAGGATCTGACCAGCAAGCTGGGCATCACCAGCGTGGTCATCACCCACGAAATGCCCTCGATCTTCCGCATCGCCGATGAGGCCATCATGCTCTATGGCGGCAAGATCGTGTTTCAGGGCAGCCCCGGCGCCCTGCGCAATTCCTCCTCGCCGCTCGTGCGCCAGTTCATCAACGGCGATCCCGAGGGTCCCATCAACGCCCCGCGCCAGCTGGCTGAACTCAGTGAGCGCCTCTTTGGCTCGGGCCGCGCCCCGGCGGGAGGCGCGTCATGAGCAGCTCCGAAGACCGGCGCCTGAACCTGTGGCTGGGTGCGGCTTTTCTCGTCGCGCTGGCCTGCGGCGCCCTTTACCTGGCCATCAAGCCGATGGTGGCGGCAACGCCGGAGCCCGCGCGCCGCTTCGTTGCCTACTTTGACGACGCCGGCGGCATCTCCAAGGGCGACGTTGTGCGCATCAAGGGTCGCCGCGCCGGCAGCGTGCTTGACGCCACGGTGGTCCGGCGCGACGGCCGCTCGGTGGTGCGCGTTGAGTTCGAGATCGCGCCGGGCAGCGGCTCGACGTGGCTGCGCGACGGGGCCATCGCCGCGGACAGCGAAATCCGCATCCGGCCTGCGGGCATGCTGGGGCGCCCCTCCATCAGCATCACGATTGGCAATGACACCTCCAAGCTCATCCGCGAGGGCGAAGAGTGGAAGCGGGCCAAGGGCGTCAGCGGGGTCGATCAGTTCACGCAATGGAGTGAAGAACTGCGCAAGATCGAGGCGGGCATCGACCAGTTCATTGCCCTGGTCTCTGACCGCGAGATGATCGACAACCTCAAGGCGCAGGTTGCCGACTTGCGCCAGGCATTGGCCCAGGCCCAGGAAAGGGTCGAGGCCGGCATGGCCCAGTCGGCGGACTTTGAGGCGAGGCTGGAGGAGATGCGCCTGGCACTGGCGGAACTCAATCAGGAGCTGGAGGCGCAGGGGCCGCAGCTTTCGAACAATATCAGCCGTCTCCACGAGCAACTGGCTGAAACGCCCAAGGCACTGGAGGATGCATCAGAGAACATCGCGAAGATCCATTCTCAGGTGCTGGAGTTTGGCAAGAGCCTCGAAAACAGCACGGCCGGCGGCAACACCGACGAGCTTTCGAGCGTGCTGCGCAGCTTCAGGCGGCTTTCGGCCACCCTGCGCGCCTCCTGTGAGCGAGCGGCCGTGGACCCCAAGCAGGCCGGCGACATGCCCCCCTGGCGGCTTTCGCGGCGCTTCTTCAACGGCGCCAACACGGTGCTGGAGCCGGCCGAGCAGGCGGAGGCTGCCTCGCCTTCCAGGCCGCCGAAGATCGTCGAACCGCCCCGTCAGCGCCCCACCAAACCCGAAGAACCGCTGCACGACTGAACCCAAAGGACTGTCATGGCTCGCAAGAACTCCAGGTCCGACCTCATCACAGGCGCTTTTGCCCTGTTTGTGATCGCCTGTTCGGTGTTTGTGGTGCTGTTTCTGCAGGCTGTCGGGCCTCGGGTCGAGGGCGCCCGCTACACCGTGGTGTTCGAAGATGTCGGCGGCCTGGGCGGCAACGCACCCCTGATTGTCGCCGGGCAGAAGGTAGGCAAGGTCGAGTTCATCCGCACCCAGCCTGTGACCCGCAGCGACCAATCCCGCGCCGTCGAGGTCGAGGTCGGCATCATTGTCGATGAGAAGTATGCCTCGGCCGTGGTGATTCCCATCGATTCCGTGGCCACGGTGCAGATGGGCAGCCTGTTTGGCGGGTCCCAGCTTGTGCTCAGGCTGGGCACGGCCAAGGAGATCGTGCAGCCCGGCCAGCGCCTGCCCAACATGGGCCGCCCTCCCGTCAGCCTCAACGACATCATCGACAGCGCCCAGGTCACCATCAAGAAGCTCCAGGTCGGGCTCGACCAACTCGCGGAGGTTCTGGCGGACCCGCGGTTCTCTTCCAACATCAAGGAATCCATGGAGAGCCTGCGCTCGACCCTGAAAACCCTCGATGAAGGCCTCAAGAAAATGGAGCCCGCCTTTGGCAAGATCGGCCCCACACTCGACAACGCCAACGACCTTCTGACCGAGATGCGCACCCTGATCAAGGACAACAACGAGACCATCACCAGCGCCATCAAGCACATGGAAGGCGCGGCCAAGGGCGCCGACGACCTGCTCAACGGCGACGCCAAGGCCCTCGTGACGGACCTGCGCAAGATTGCCGACAACCTCGACAAGCTGGCCGGCAACCTCAATAACGTCGTGCTGGACAATCAGGGAAACATCGCCGTATCCATGGCAAACATCCGCGAAAGCACCGAGAGCATCCGTGTGTTTGCCCGGCGCATCGAGCGCGACCCCAGCCTGCTGATCTGGGGAAGCGACGAACCCCAGGCCGACCCCAATGCGCCCGCGCCCCGCAAGACCAGCGATGTGGATGAATGGAGCATGCGGCGCAGCGGCCGCCTGCCCCGCCGCGCCAACGAGTAGATGCCTGCCCACCGCGCAGAAAGAGACCATGTTCAAGTCCGGACAAACTGAGAGATACTGGCTGCGCTGGGCCCTGGCCCTGGGCGTGCTGTTCATGGCGACGCTCACGGCCACCGGCTGCGGCGTGCCCCGCCTGACGACCTTTGAACAGGGCGTGGAATACCTTGACGCCAACGACTACCCGCGCGCCATCGAGTGGTTCAAGAAGGACATCACGGAGAACGGCGAGACCCTTTCAAACACCTACAACCTGGGTGTCTGCTATCAGGACCTGCGCAAGTTCGAGGAGGCCATCGAGTGGTACGAGCGCGCCCTCAAGCTGAGGCCCCGGGACGCTCGCTCCCTTGTCAACCTGGCCATGATCCAGCTTGAACTCAAGCGCGACCTTACGGCCCTGGGGCTGCTGGAAAAGGCAGCGGAGTCGGAGCGGGACCGCGCCTATCCGCTCGTCGCACTCGGCATCTATTATCAGCGCCTGGGGAACATGCCCAAGGCCGGAGAATACTATCGCGCGGCCGTCGGCCGCGAACAGAAGTCGGCCTATGCCTGGTTTCACTTCGGAACGTGGTACGAGGCCAACGACCTGATGGGTGACGCCGCTCAGGCCTATGACCGCGCCGCAGAGATCGACCCTTCGGACCCCCTGGCCTTTGAAAGCGCGGCGCGATGCTATGCCCGCCTCAAGAACTGGTCTGCGGCAAGCCGCAACTACGACTACGCCATTGCGATTTCTCCGGATCGGCCCGAACTCTACATCGCCTGCGCGGACGTCATGATCGAGCAGCAGCGCTACGAAAGGGCCACCCAGTACCTCTGGACGGCGCGGTCGTTGGTGCGAAATGACGACCGAGGCATCCATGAACGCCTGGTCAAGCTCTACAAGCTGATGCACGAGTCGGAGTCCAGGCGCCAGTTGCCCAACGAAAAGAGCGCGGAGCCTCCGCGATAGCGTGCCTACCCGCCAACCTGCGCCTGCTGTTCAAAGTGGGCGCGCCAGGCGGCGGCGTTGGTGCCGTAGTCCTTGCCGCCCGCCAGCTCGGTCAGGGCCGTGCGCGCCGCCTCAGCCACCACTTTGTCGCTGTCCCTGAGCATGCCGATCAGCGTGCCCGCAGCTTTCCTGTCTCCGACCTTGCCCAGAGCCCAGGCGATGGAGGATTTCAGATCCGTGTTCTCCTGACGTCCCAGCATGTCGAGGATGGGCTGGCAGGTCTCGCGGGCCTTCAGGTCGGCCGCCAGAGAAAGCGCCGTAAAACGCACGGTGGCTGATTCGTCGCGCAGGGCCTGCACGATGGCTGAAACGGCGCCAAGCCCCTTGTCTTTGGCCTCCTGGCGCAGCGCCCTGGCGCGATTGGCAGGCTTGCTCATGTCTGAGGTGTCCACCGACGGCGCCGGCCTGCCCTTGCCTCCCGCCGCAGCGGGAGGACCCTCTGTCGGCTCGCGTGTCAGGGGTGCATCCGTCAGGCGCGCGGTGGAATAGCGGTAGTAAACTTCCAGGCACAGGATGGAGCAGGCAGTGCTGTACAGCCGGCCTGCCACGGGACCGATCCAGGAATCCACAGGATCCCAGCTTCCCTTGTGTTCCTTGAGTTCAAGCTCCTGATGCTGGAGCAGGGCGGCCTTGAGCGCCTCATTCCAGCACTCCCAGTCGGGGCCGGCGCCGTCCGTGGCCAGGAAGAGGCCCAGGGTGCAGTAGTACCAGCCGTAAAACGTGTCAAAGTTCGGGTCGTGGCTGCCGGGATTCGGCTTGAGAAAGTTCTTCCAGTCCGGGCGGTGCTCGGCCAGCAGCTTCATGGCGGCGACGTTCTTCCTGGCGTGGGCTTCGCGATCCAGGATGACCCTCGCCGTCAGGCCCACGCCGGTCATGGCAATGCCCTTGCGGTAGGGAAACGGGCTCTTGTCGGCGTAGTAGGTCTCGCCGCTGTCCAGCGTCATGTCTCCGTAGAGTTGAGACATGCGCTTCCAGCAGCTCTCGCCCACGCCGATACCCACCGCGCGGGCACTCTTCAGGGCCAGCACAGCCCAGCCCGCGATGGACAAATCGTTCCGAAGCACTTTGCGCGCTGAGTCCGTCACTTCGCCGCGGTAGTCCCAGCCGCCCTTGGCGGACTGGGTGCGTTCCAGAAAGCGCACGGCACGCTCGGCGCTTCGCTTGAATCTCTCGTCGCCCGTCAGGCCGTAGGCTTCACACATGGCCAAGGTCGCCACGCCATGGGTGTACATCTGGATGCCGCTGAGGGCATGGTCAAAGGAACCCGAGCCCTGCTGCTGGCGCAGCAGCCACTCCAGGGCGCGGCGCACGTTGTCTGAAAACTCGCCCTGCTCCGGCGTGTGGCCGGCGGCCAGGAAGGGCAGCACACAGAGGGCTGAAACCGGCGTGCGCATGGCCGCGCCCCAGTTCTCGTTGATCCCGGAGTCAAACAGCGTGTCCTGGCGGCCTGTGGGGTCCCAGCTTCCGTCACTGGACTGGACGGAGGCGAGCCAGGCCAAGCCCAGATTCACGGCGTTCTCCGTGCCGGAGTCGCCTCCGTGGCGCTTGAGGGCCGCGGCGCGGCTGTTCCCGCTGCGGTTCTTGTACAGACCCCCGCCGGCAAACTCCCGGCCTGTGGAGGGCGTGCGATGCCCTTCGCCCAGGCCCGCCCCGGCGTTGCGCGGCAGACGAGGCAGCTCCGTGGCGCGGCTAGGCATGGGGGGCGCAACGTCAGGCTCGGGCGCAAAGACCTTTTCTTCGGGCCCTCTGACCCCGGCGCCAGGTCTTTGAAGACCTGTTCGGGCGAGATCGTGGTTTCGTCGTCCGGCGCGGCAATCAGCGACTCGGTTTTCTCCGGTGACTCGATGGGTGCCGGCGGCGCCAGGCCCGCGAAGTCAGGCTCAACCTTGGCAACAGAGACTTCGCGCAGAGGTGAAAGCGGCGTGATCAGGAGCAGGATGGCAAACAGCAGCGCGTGGGCCAGCAGCGCAAAGGTCAGGCTGTGCAACGTCCACACGCTGGCCATGCGCAAGGCTGCCACGGCGCGCCGCGCCACGGGTACGCGAATGCGTTTGACGGCCCGAACCCGGGCCCCCGTGCCGCGCAGGACGCCAGGCGAGACGGCGCCCGCGCCGGCCGTGAATTCAAGCGCGGCAGGCGCCAGGCACCTGCGGCAGGGCTGGGCGGAATAGTCCAGGGCCTCGTGACAGCGAGGGCAGGCCAGACTTTGCTCAAGCACGGGCTGCATCAGGAAGATCCTGGGGTGGACCTTCGGGGATCTACGCCCCACAAGTCTACCCGTTGTGTGCGCTTAGGCAAACGCAAACCCGGTCACGTGAGGATCAGCAGTTCCCGCCTCCAGGCCCAGAGGGCCACTGCCGCCAGGGCCACGTTCGTCAGGGTTACCAAGGCGGCCAGGGCGAGAAAGCCCGGCTTGCGCGTCTTGTGCCGCAGCAGAAACATGCCGCCCAGCATGCCGGGCGCGGCCAGAGGCAGGCCCAGGAGAAGCAGCGTTCGTTCGGGAATGCGCCACTGGCGGCGTTGGGCGCGCCGTTTGTCGGACCATTGCGCGAGGAAGGCCACCGCGTTGGCCAGGGCGAGAAAACCAGCGAGCCAGGACACCGGCAGGCTCATGGCTTCAGCTTTGCCAGCCGCCTGCAGGCCTCGGCCAGGGCGTCGGCCGGCTTGGCGTAGCAGAATCGAAGCAGCTTGCTGCCCCGCCCGCTGCCGGGCTCGTAGAAGGCGCCCCCGGGGATGGCGGCGATCCTGGCTCGTGCCAGCAGCTCACGGCTGGCCGCCTGATCGTCGGGCCAGTTCAGCCGTGAGAAGTCAGCCATGACGTAGTAGCTGCCCTGGGGCCGGTAGGGCAGAAAGCCGCCCTGTTCGAGGGCGTCGCAGACAGCGTCGCGGTCGCGCTCGTACTGCCGGCGCATGTCCTCGTAGTAGGTCTGCGGCGCGTCCAGACCCCGCAGCACGCCGCGCTGAAGCGGGTGGGGGGCGCAGACGTACAGCAGATCGCTGACCACCGCCGCGCGGCGGATGATGGCCTCAGGACCCGCCAGATAACCGATGCGCCAGCCTGTAATACTGAAGGTCTTGCTGTAACCGCCGAGGGTCAGGGTGCGCTCGCGCAGGTTGCCCATGGCGGCCACGCTGATGTGGCGCTGACCGCCGTAAACGATGTACTCGTAGATCTCGTCGCTGAACAGCAGCAGGTCGTGGCGCTCGGCAAGCTGGCCAAGCCAGCGGATGTCATCTTCGCTATAGACCATGCCGGAAGGGTTGCTGGGCGTGCACAGCACGAGGGCCCGCGTTCTCGCGGACAGGGCCTGCTCCACGCTGGCGCGGTTCAGCTTCATGGTGGCCAGGTCCAGGCGTGCATAGCGCGGCACGACGCCGGCCAGCAGCAGGGTATTGAGGTGGTAGCCGTAGTAGGGCTCGATGAGCACGGCTTCAGAGCCCGGGTCGAGCGTGGCAAACAGGCCCGCGGCAAAGGCGCCCGACGAGCCCACCGTGATGCAGACCTCGGACTCCGGGTTGTAGCGCAGGCCGTTGAAGCGCAGCAGCTTGTCGGCCAGCTTCTGACGCAGCTCGAGGATGCCCATGGCGTGGGTATAGGTCGCCTTGCCCTCGCGGATGGCGGCGATGGCGCCTTCAGCCACGAGGGGGTGGGTGGGCAGGTCGCAGATGCCCTGGCCCATGTTGATGCCACCGACCTTCTCGCACTCGATGGTCAGGCGCCGGATGTCGCTTTGCACCAGGCCCTTCATGCGGGCCGCCGTGAATCGTTCGCTCATGGGTTCCTTCGCTTCAGCCCAGGCTGTGCCACAGGCGCTTGACGGAATCGTGGGGCAGGTAGGCCAGCATGAAGCCCAGTTGCAGGAAGATCATCATGTAGTACATCTGGCGCCACGCCGGGTGGTTCTCGCTTCGCGTCAGTGATTCAGGGTCGGACAACACAAGCAGGGCCACATAGCCACCCCATATTGTCGAGATGGCTCCGAGAAACAGCAGGTCCACCAGGTTTCCGTGCAGCACGCCACCCAGCGCCCCGGCCGAGATCAGCAGAAACGGCGCAAACAGGAAAGGCGCAATCATGCGCGCCGCGGCCTTCGGTCCGTGCATGACCGGCAGCGTGCGCACGCCGTATGCGGCGTCGCCCGTGACGTCGCTGAAGTCTTTGGTGGTCGTGGCTCCGAACAGAAACAGGCCCATGATGGCCCCGATGAACCACGCCTCGAGACTGGCGGCACTCGCCACCAGGCTCCAGCCTGCCACCTTCAGCAGGGTGCCGCGCGGCAGGGCCACGGTGGCGTTGGCCAGCCAGCCTCTCATTTTGAGGCGCGCAGGCGGTGCCGAGTAAAGCACGCTGAACACGGCGGCGCCGATGAACAGGGCCAGGGTGTCGAGGCGTCCCGTGAGGGTGCTGCATAGCGCGGCCAGCAAAAGCGCCGCCAGCCCCGTGACGGCCGCGAAGATCAGGGCCTGACCGGGCGAGAGCTCACCCTGGGGCAGGGGGCGCTCAGGCTTGTTGATGCGGTCAATGTCCAGGTCAAACACCTGGTTGAGGGCATTACTGCCCGCGTTGAGCAATGCCGCGGCAAAGGAGCCGAGCACCAGCGTCGAGAACAGGGCCTGGGGCTGAACCAGCCTTTCCGCGGGCACGGCAAACCAGGCCACCACGCCGCCCGAGAACATGCCCAGTGCGGGCGCCAGCAGCGTAAAGGGGCGCGCCAGCCTGATGTAAGCGTCCAGGGTGCGCATCAGGCTGCGCGGCCGGGCCAAGTCCGATGAAAGAGTGCCGCCGCTCAAGTTCAGGCTCCCGGCGGCGCATGTTAGCAAGGTTCGGCAAGGGAGCCGGGGCTCAGTCCTTGAGGCCCTTCTTGATCTCGATTTCCTGGATCTTCTTCTTGAGGTCTTTGTATTCGGCGTCTTCCTTCTTGTAGACCTTGAGCAGATCGCGGTAGATGCGCAGTGCCTTGTCCCAGTCTTCCTTCTCCTCGGCGGCCTTGGCGTCCATCCAGGCGCGCTGGGCGATCTGCTTGGCGGCCCACTCTTTGAAGGCGGGGTCGTTCTTGAGGTCGAGCAGGGCTTTCTCGATGCGGTCCTGCGCTTCCTTGTCGCCGTAGCGCTTCTTGAGTTCCTTGAAGCGCTTGTCGGCGCCCGGGTAGTCGCCCTTGCGTGCTTCCTCAATGGCGGCGCTGATTTCCTTCTCCATCTCCGCCTTGCACTCCTCAATGCGCGCCAGGGCGTTTTCGTAGGCTTCAATCAGTACTTCACGCTGGGTGGCCAGGCGGAAAAACCTGAGCGCCTCGTCGAACTTGCCCGCCTTGAAGGCCGCTTCCCCCTTGGCGAAGTCGGACTTGATCTGCTCGATGACTTCCTGGGGCGTGCCCTTGTTGCCGCTCACGGGGCTTGCGCCGTACTGCGGCACGCCGTTGGTGGCGGCGTAATCGATAAAGCGGCAGGGGTAGTCCACCATGTTCTTCCAGATCACGAAGTGCAGGTGCTGGCTCTCGTTGGAACCCTGGCAGATCTTCTGGCCCGCCAGCACTTTGTCGCCCACCTTGACCAGTGAAGTACCGCTGCCGATGTGGGCGTAAACGCTCTCTTCGCCGTCGGCGTGCCGGATGCGCAGGCAGTTGTCGTTCTCCTTGCCCGCGGGCTCGGCGTCATGGGCAAGGGTGACCGTCCCGTCTCGCGCCGCGCAGATGTATTCGCCGCGCACGATATTGAAGTCCCAGGCGTAGTAATTCTGCGCCTGCATGTGGGTGGCGCGCGGCGGGCCGATCCTGTTGCCGTTCCAGCTCTGATAGACCTTGTGGGACTCGCCCGCGGGCCACGGCAGGTAATACTTGGCGGGCCAGGTAAGGTCTTCGGCGGCGCCCTGAATGTCGGTCCAGGGCTTGATGCCCGGGCGCTTGTCCGTGCTGCCCGCGCTGACCAGTTTTTCGGTTTCTTCGTAGCGTTTCTCGAGCTCAGCCTGGCTCGGCGCACAGGCTTTGCCCGTGGTCTTGGGTGACTTGGCCTGGGCCTCGGTCGTTCCGCCGGTGAGCAGGCCTGCTACGCCATACAACATCAGGCCAACCAGCGCGGCTGCTGCAACAAGCTTGCGCTCGTTCATGGGTGCACTTTTTCTGGCCCAGCCTGGCGCGATGTTCCCGATGCGCCCGCTTACTAACGGGTTACATGCTAGCAGGTTCATTCCCTGTCGTCACGGCCTGCGCGGGTGCTTCGGCTGAAGGCGCTGCCTGCTCCGACGAGATCAGCAGCAGAGTGGCGCCGGCCGCGCCTGCCGCCAGCACCAGCAGGTTCAACACGGGCACCAGCATGGCCAGGTCGCAGGCCGCGCCGAGCCCCGTCACGGACCAGCGCCAGCGCCAGAACAATCCATAGCGCTCGCGCACCCGCAGGTGCCTCATGCCCAGCGGGTTGTCCAGGAGGTCGCCTCCCTGCAGCCAGCCGCGGATGGGTACGGCAATGATGGCGCCCACGCCCGTGAACAGGGCCAGCAGCGCCAGGGGCAACTCGATGACCAGCCCCACCACCATGAGCTTGGCTGACAGCACAAAGGCCCCCATCTGCCGGCGCATGAAACTGCGGGTCTGGGGCGGCACGAGGGGCCGTCCTGTGTAGCGCTCATATACCCTTTCAACGATGGGGTCGATGAACAGGGGGGCAAGCAGGGCCATGACGGGCATGAACAGGAAGTAGGCCAGGAGCAGGGCGAGCACAAACACCAGGGCGCTGCCCAGCCAACCCAGCCACGAGGCCCATCCCTGTTGGGCGATCCACTCGCTGATCCAACCGTGCAGCAGGAACCAGCCCAGCAGCACGCCGCCCAGCAAAACCAGCAAGCTCAGCAGCGCGGGGGCCAGGGCGTAGCGGAAGAGCCCTCCGCCGGGCGCGACCAGCTTCAGCCCTGCAAAGAAGGCGTTGATGCCCGTAAAGAAGCCGCGCCAGTTTTCGGCCAATGGCGCGTCAATGGGCAGGGGCGACGGTGTCATTGGGCGTCCAGCCTCTGGCTGGGGGCATGCACGTAGTCCCATTCCGGCGGCGGCGCATAGAGCATGTAGTGGCGGCAGCGGCGCGTGAACAGGCGCGAGGGCCCATCGTCGCCCACGAGGCGGTTGACGTCGGCGAAGTAGCTCTCCGCCTGCTCCCACTCGCGCCGGCGATAGAGGTCCAGGCCGCGCTCGAACAGGCCCATGGCTTCCCGCACGGGGGCTGACACGCTCTCGGGCGTGCCCACCAGTTCATGCACGGTGGTGGTGCGTCCGCCGGGTGCGCGCAGGGTGTCCAGTTCCCGGGTCACCATCTGGCCGCGCACGGCCGCGGCCGTCTCCCGCGAAACGAGGATGGGCACGCCGTAGAGCCGCGTGCAGGCGCGAAGCTGCTCGCACCAGTTCACGAGATCGCCGATGGCCGTGTAGATGAGCCGCTGCTCAGAGCCGAAGTTGCCCACGATGCAAGGGCCGGTGCACAGCGCGATGCTGGCCTTGATGTGCGCAAAGCCCTTGAGCTGCCACTGCGCTGCCAGCCGCACAATCTCGCGCATGCCGGCCAGGGCCGCCTGGCAGGCGTGAAGGGGATGCTCGCGGTCTTCCTGGGGCGCGCCGAAAATCGTGAACACTGCCTCATTGAAGAAGGCATCTACCAGCCCGCGATGCTCCGTTACGCAGCGCGTGATGCCGCCAAAATAGGTGTTGAGCAGTTCCACGATGGCCTCGGGCGAGGCGTAGTTGGTCAGCTCGATGAAGCCTTCAATGTCAAACAGGCCAAGGCTGACGGGGCGGCGGCGCGCGCCCTCCGTCAGCATGGAAGGTTCCTTCTCGGCCAGCTCCAGCAGGGAGCGCCCGACCAGCTTCTCAAGCGGCCCGCGGAAACTCTTGGTTTTACCCCACGAAATCGGCATGGCGCAAAGCTAGCAAGCCTCGCGACAAAGAAAACCCGTCGCGCGGCCTTCATGGCATCTTGTGCGGGCGCGGCTATACTTCGCGCGACCGAATCAGGAGCCACCATGGCCGTCAACCTTTCGAAGATTCCGACTCTGGCAAAGCTGGGAGACGTCCGCGGGCAGAGAGTGCTGCTTCGGGCTGATTTCAATGTGCCGCAGGACGACGCGGGCAACATCACGAGCGATCTGCGCATCCAGGCGTCCATGCCCACGGTCCGCTGGCTGCTCGACAAGGGGGCGAAGCTGATCATGATGAGCCACCTGGGCCGCCCCAAGGGCAAGGGCCTCGAGCCCGAGTTCTCGCTCAAGCCCGTGGCCAGGCGGCTTTCGGAGCTGCTGGGCTTTGACGTCAAGCTGATGCCGGATTGCGTGGGTGAGCAGGTGCGCGGCGCCACCAACCAGCTCGCCGCCGGCCGGGCCCTTTTGCTGGAGAACCTGCGCTTTCACGCCGAGGAGCAGAAGGGCGACGAAGCCTTCGGCCGCCAGCTCGCCCAACTGGGCGAGTTCTACGTCAATGATGCCTTCGGCACCTGCCACCGCGGCGATGCCAGCATGACCTGGCCGGCCAGGCTGCTGCGTTCCTGCGCCGGAGAACTGGTGCGCGCCGAGGTGGAGGCCATGGCCCGCGTGCTGGAAAATCCCGCGCGCCCGCTGATCGCCGTGGTGGGCGGGGCCAAGGTCAAGGACAAGCTGCCCCTGCTCAACAACATGCTCTCGCGCGTGAACGAGGTCTGCATCGGCGGAGGCATGGCCTATACCTTCCTCAAGGCACGGGGCCACAAGATCGGCAAGTCGCTGCTGGACGAAGGCAGCCTCAAACTTGCCGAGCAGGTGCTGCTCAAGGCGCGGGAACTCGATGTCGTCATCCATCTGCCCACCGACCACGTTTGTGCCACGTCTCTTGATGACGAGCAGGCCCACCGCGTCATGGGCGCGATTCCTGATGACCAGGCCGCCTTTGACATCGGCGACCAGACGGCCCGAACCTTCAGTGCTGCTATCGGCCGCGCCAAGACTCTGCTTTTCAACGGGCCTGTGGGCGTCTTCGAGAAGGAGCGCTTCAGCAACGGCACGCGCGCGGTGGTCAACGCCATCGCCGAGGCCACGCTCGCGGGCGCCTATTCGGTCGTGGGCGGCGGCGACAGCGCGGCAGCCGTGGAGGCCTTCAACATGGCAGACAAGATGAGCCACGTCAGCACCGGGGGCGGGGCCAGCCTTACGCTGCTGGAGGGCGGGGCCATGCCCGGGCTTGAGGCGCTGGTGCGGTAGCGCTGATTTCCGAAGGAGCCACGGCCGCCTGCAATGCATCATTCAGGACCCTACCTCATGCCTTCACTCAAGATTGCACCTTCCCTGCTGTCGTGCGACTTCGCCAACATCCAGCGAGAGGTGGAGGCCATCGAGGCCGCGGGCGCGGATCTGCTCCATGTGGACGTCATGGACGCCCACTTCGTCCCCAATCTCACTATCGGTCCGCCTGTGGTTGCGGCCATCAAGCGCGTGGCCAGGAAGCCCCTGGACTGCCACCTGATGATGACCGACCCGCAGCGCTACGTGGCGGACTTTGCCAAGGCCGGCGCCGCTATCATCACGATCCATGTGGAGGCCAACGCGCCTGTGTCTGACACGCTTGACGCCATTCGCAAGGCCGGCGCCAAACCCGGGCTGGTGCTCAACCCCGAGACCCCCATCGACGCGGCTGCGCCTTACCTCAACCGCATCGACATGCTGTTGATCATGAGCGTGTGGCCGGGCTTTGGCGGACAGAAGTTCATGCCGCAGGTGCTGGAGACGGTCAAAGCGGCGCGCAAGCTCGCCCCGGACCTGGACATCGAGATCGACGGCGGTATCAACGCGGAGACAGCCCGACAGGCCGTTGCTGCCGGCGCCAATGTTCTGGTGGCGGGCAGCTATGTGTTCAGCGGCGACTATGCCGCGCGCATCGCGAGCCTGCGATAGCGTCACAAGCCCCGGATGAATTGCAAATCCACGGCGGGGGCGCGCGGCATGATGGCGATGCCACGGCGCCTGCGGGTCGGGCGCCCGGCGTCCGGTTCACACCGCTTGGGCGGCAAACCCGGCCGGCAAGGCCCTAATAAATGCTCTTGGAGACGTCGATGCCTTTGGCGAAGAGCTCGTTGCAGGGAATGATGCGGCCGTCCTTGAGCAGCTTGATCATCACCTCGCTCACTTCCGGGTCGAACTGGTCGCCCGAACAGCGGGTGAACTCAGCCACAGCCTCGCCCACATCGAAGTTGCGCCGGTAGCTGCGGTTGCTGGTCATGGCGTCGAAGGCGTCGGCCAGGGCCACGACCCTCGCCGTCTGGGGAATTTCCTGGCCTGCCAGCCCGTCCGGGTAACCCAGACCGTTGTACATCTCGTGGTGGTGCTTGGCCGCCGCTACGACACCCGGAATGTTGCGGATGTGGCTGAGGATTTCGGCGCCGCGCACAGGGTGCTGGCGGATGATCTTCACCTCTTCCGGCGTGAGGCGCGAGGGCTTGGTGAGGATCTTCTCGGCCACGCCGATCTTGCCGACGTCATGCAGCAGGGCGCCCAGGCGCACGTTGTCCATGGTTTCGGCGTCGAGGCCCATTTCCTCCGCGATCGTGACCGCAAAGGCCGTGACGCGCTCGCTGTGTCCGTGGGTGTACTGGTCCTTGGCTTCAATGCTCGAAACCAGCGTGCGCACGCAGGAGTAGAACAGCCCCTCCATGTCCTCAAAGAGGCGGGCGCGCTGGATGGCCAACCCCGCCTGACGGCCGATGGCCGCCAGCAGCTCCAGTTGGTGGGCCTTGAAGGGGGCCTCGCTGTCCACGTTGTCCAGATAAATCGCGCCGATCACGTCGGTGTTGGTCCGCACGGGAACGCACATCGCGCTCTTGATGTGCTTGCTGCTGGGATCGCCGGTGTCGGGGAACACATTGCCGGAGATCACCGCCACGCCCTTCTTCACGCTGTGCAGCACGATGGGGCGGCAGAGCAGCAACTCGTCATCCACGGCGCGCAGGATGCGGGTGCTCGTCCTGGCCGCGCCGGCTCCGGTTCGGCGGCGGCGCACCACCACGGGCTCCAGCGTCTTCTCGGCGCTGTCATACATGACCAGGAACCCGCGGTCTGGCCGCAGGGTCTCCATGGCCACGTCCATGATGGTGTGGCAGACACGGTCGAGGCTCTCTTCGCTGTGGATGAGGTTGCCGACCTGATAGATGGTCTGGAGGGCCTTGCGCAGGCGTCCTGCAACCTCCAGGGCGTGCTCGGGCGAGGCATCCGCCTCGTCGTCAAGCATGAAGGCCCCGTCCTCGAAGTTGCGCTCCGTAACGATGGACTTGACCGCGGGCTCCGCCGCCAGCAGGGCGCTCGTGGCCGCGACTTTGGCGCCGGGCGCGTCCTGAACCCGGAAGTCCATGGTCACCGGGCCCACTTTGATGCGGTCGCCCGGATGCAGGATCTTGCTGGCGATCTTCTTGTCGTTGACCAGCGTGCCCGCAGTGCTCTGCAGGTCGGTCAGAAGGAAGAAGCTGCCCTTGCCCTCAATTGAAAAGTGGGTGCGGCTGACTTCGTCCTCCACGAGCTGCTGATCGCAGGAAGGCGAGCGCCCGAACACAATGCGGGCGTGGGGCGAAAGGGGAACGGATTCGCCGTCGCGTTTGCCACCGTGGATGACCAGCTCGGCCTTCATGGCGCGCTCTAAGTGGACCGGCTGTAAATGTGAGTTCCTGTCGCTTTCGTCCGGGCGCGAAGTCGCGACCGATAAAACATCGGCTGACCGTTACCTCACAGTGAAGAGTGTAGCACAAAAACCTTCCGTTAATGCCAAGGCCCTCGCGGCCCGTTTGGAATCGCTGACCGCCGCTGCGAGTATTGTCATTGCCGCCGCGATGCCGGGGCGGCGCCTGGTTCGGGCTGCCTCTTTCCCTTGGGGCGCGATTTCCCAACAATGTCTCCATGGCCTACGACGACCGCGACTATTACCGCGAGCCCCGCCGCCTCGAGTTCACCGGCGCCGTGGGCCGCGGCACGATGACGCTCATGATCGTCATCTCCGCGGGCTACTTCATGGGCGCCGTGCTGTCGAACACCCTGACCTATCATGATGCCCTCTGGCTGTCGCAGGCGCGCCAGGGCGAGGGTATGGCGGCATGGTTCTACCGCCTGTTCGTTCTCACCAGCACCAATTTGGCGCCCTGGGCCGCCGGCTTTGAACCCCAGCCCTGGAAGCTGCTTACATGCTGGCTCGTGAGCCACTCCCTGGTGGACCTGGTGTTCACCCTCATCGGCGCCTTCATCGTCGGTCGCGCCATGGAACAGTTGCTGGGCTGGAAGTGGCTTCTGCTCTCCGCCCTTGCTCTTTCGGCCTGCTCGGCAGCGTTGGCGGGTCTGGCCGATGCCGCGCTGCTGGGCAGCCGCCAGAGTGTAATCATGGGCCTGAACGCGGCGCTGCTGGGGCTTTTCACGCCCCTGATCTGGCTGTACCCGAAGGAGCAGAAAATCCTTGGATTTCCGGCGCGGTCCTTCATTGTAGTGCTTCTGGTGGCGCTGGTGAGCTTTGGCCTGCTGATGTCTCTGGCCACCCCGGCTGAAGTGGTGACCAGCCCCACTCAGCCGATGTTCGCGGTGCTTCTATCCGCGGGGGCGTGCGCGTGGCTTCAGCGCCGGGGCGTTCTGACGCGTCTGGCGGGCGTGGCGGAAGACGACCGATCCACCTGGGGGCGCCCGATGTACCGGCCCGACGAAAGCCGCCTCGACGAGAGGGAGAGCTTCTTTCCGGGCCGCCCGCAGGAAGACGAGGAGGCGCGCCGTGACGCGGAGGAGCGCAAGCAGGTCGATGCCCTGCTGGAGAAGATCAGCCGTGAGGGCATCGGCAGTCTGAGCCGCTCCGAGCGCCAGTTTCTGGACGGGCAGTCGCGCAAGCTCAAGAAATAGGGCCGCCATGAACAGGTACTTCCTGATTACCTTTTCGATTCTGCCGCTGCTGGTCATTGCGGGGGTGCTGGCCCTGAACATGTGGGGGCGCGACTACGGGCCGCCGCCAAAGGCCGAGGGCGCGGAAAAGGAGCTGGCGCTCTACCTTGAGGTTCGCGAGATCATGCTGGAGCGCTACGACGGGGACCTGGATGGCACAAAGCTTCTCGACGGCGCCCTGGCCGGCATGACCGCCGCCCCCGGCGACCGCTTCACCCAAATCAATGTCCCCCTCAAGGCACAGGCCCAGCGCGAGCAGCTTCAGGGCCACTTTTACGGCATCGGCGTGCTGGTGCGCGGCAACACGGACGGCAGCATTCTGGTGCGAGGGGTCTATGCCGACGGGCCGGCCGCCAGGGCGGGACTGAAGGACAACGACGTGATCGTGGCCGTGGACGGAGCCTCCTGCCTGGACCAGCCCTTTGAGGCCACGCAGCGGCGCATCCGCGGAGAGCGCAACACGCCGGTCGTGATCACCGTGCTGCGCGGGGGCAAACCCGACAACGGACGCGACGTGCACGCCGAAAAGCTGGATTTCTCGATCACACGGGGCGAAGTCACCAGTTATTCGGTACACAACGCCCGCACGGAAGAACGGGCGGGCCGCAAGTTCGGCTATGTGCGCGTTTCGGACTTTCACGACAATACGTTTGACCCCCAACTCAAGGAGGCCATCGAGCGTCTGACGCGGGGGGGCGCTGAAGGCCTGGTGCTGGACCTGCGCCAGAACGGTGGGGGCAAGGTCCGCGTGGCGGAGGCCATGATCGATGCCTTCCTGGATGAGAAGGACGCCCTGATGGTCTTCACCCGCAGCAACAACGAGAAGAACCGCAAGGATGACCGCGAGAGCCGCACACAGGATGATCAGGCCATCACCCGCCTTCCCCTGGTGCTCCTGGTGGACCGCGGAACGGCCAGCGCGGCGGAGATTGTCACCGGCGCCCTGAAGGATCACGGGCGGGCCCTGGTCGTCGGCGAGCGCACCTTCGGCAAGGGCGTGGTGCAGAGCATCGTTTATCTGCGCACGGACCCCCGCTACAGCCTGAACGTGACCACCACGCAATACTACACGCCCCTGGGCCGCAGGGTGCAGAAGGGATCCAAGGGTGAGCCCGGCGGCATTCGGCCGCACGTTGAAATTCCGTACCGCGACGAAGATGAGTACCGGCTGATCGCCACGAAGCTGGAGCTTCAGGAGTCTCAGCTTTCCCCGGGCGCGCTGCTGGAGACGGAAGCGCAGCGCCAAGCCTTCAACGCCGAAGACCGCATGCTGGATGCGGCCCTGAACCTTCTGGCCGGCAAGGCCGTCAACGTGAAGGACTGAGCCTTGGACCTGAAACTGCGCCCGGCCACAATGGAAGACCTGCCTCTGCTGGTGCGGCATCGAAGGGCCATGTTCGAGGAAATGGGCTTTGCGGCCACGCGCGACCTTGACGAGCACGACCAGGCCTTTGCGGTGTGGGCCGAGCAGATGATGGCGACCGGACGCCTTGTGGCCTTCGTGGCCCAGTTCGGGGACAGGCCGGGGGCTTCGTGCTGCCTGTGGCTGCGCGAGCAGCAACCCAAACCCGGCCTGGGGCAGGCGCACGCGCCCTACCTTATGTCCATGTTCACCGATCCCCCCTTCAGGCGCCGGGGGGCAGCCGGGGCCCTGGCAGCGGCCGCACTGCAGTGGGCCGGGGAGCGGGGCTTTGCGCAGGTCACGCTGCATGCCTCAACGGCGGCGGTGGGCCTGTATGAACGCTTGGGCTTTGCGCGAACGTGGGAAATGCGGCGCAATCTGCTTGATGAGGGTCCGGAGGCCTGACGCGGACCATTTCAAGGGCTGCCCAAGGTTCCTATCATCGCGCCCCGCTTTGCGAGGTCCGCCATGATGAAGACAACCGCCCGGTGGCTTTCCGACTACGTCCAGACTGCACTGAGCCCCGAGAAACTGGCCGAGGTGCTTACGCTTTCCGGCACGGAGGTCGAGGTCATGGAGCCGGTGGGGGCTGATACCCGCTTCACGCTGGAAGTCACCAGCAACCGCACGGATTGCCTGAGCGTTCTGGGCCTGGCGCGCGAGGTGGCGGCCGTCACGGGCATGCCGCTGAAGCTGCCCACCCCGAACTACAAGACGGCGGTCGACAAGGCAGCCGGCGTGGCGAGCGTGACCATTGAGCCTGATGCTCTGGCGGCCTGCCCCTATTACACGGCCCAGGTGATTCGCGGCGTGAAGGTGGGACCCTCACCCCTTTGGCTCCGTGAACGTCTGGAGGGCATCGGGCTGACGCCCGTGAACAACATCGTCGATATCACCAACTTCGTCCTGTTTGAAACGGGCCAGCCCCTGCACGCCTTCGATCTCGCGAAGCTGGCCGGGCGCCGCGTGGTCGTGCGGATGGCCCGCGCGCAGGAAAAGTTCAGCCCCATCGCTGACCGCAGGCAGCGCCCCCTGATAGAACTTGACACGTCAACACTCGTGATCGCCGATGCTGAGAAGGCGCAGGCCGTGGGGGGCGTGATGGGCGGGGCGCAAAGCCAGGTCACGGCCGCCACCACAGACATTCTGCTGGAAAGCGCCTACTTCGAGCCGCGCGGCATCAAGGCCGCCAGCCGCCGGCTGGAGCTGAGCAGCGACTCCAGTTTCCGCTTCGAGCGCGACGTGGACGCAGCGCAGGTGCCGGCGGCCAGCCGCCGCGCGGCACAGCTGATTGTTGAGCTGGCAGGGGGCGAGGTGCTTGACGGCATGCTGGAGGCCGGAAAGGCCCCAAGGCGCAGTCGGGAGATCGTGCTGGATCACGGGCTGATCCGCCGCGTGCTGGGCACGGACGTTCCGGCAGCCGAAGTCCGGCGCATCCTCGAGGCACTGGGGCTTTCGGCCGACGAAACGGGAAGGCGCTTTACGGCGCCGAGCTTCCGCCCTGACCTCGAGCGCGACATCGACCTCGTCGAGGAAGTGGGCCGCGTCTGGGGCCTGGATCGCGTTGCGGCGCCCCTGCGCATGACCGTGGCCATGGCCCGCCCCACGCGGCGCCAGTGCGTGCGGGCCAGGGTCCGGGAAGTCATGCGCGGTCTGGGCTTTTCGGAGGGGCTGAGCGACAGCTTCGTGAACCCCCGAACCAGCGTGGCCGCCTTCACCATCGACGGAATGGCACACACCGTCATTGAGGCGCGCAACCCCGTCAATGCCGCGCTGCCCGCCCTGCGTCGCAACCTGCTGGGCAGCCTGCTGCTCTCGCTCCAGACAAACCAGAGGCAGGCCCAGGCGCAGACGCGGCTGTACGAAGTGGCCAACGTGTTCACGCCCAAGGCGGCGTCCCGCGAGTCAGGCGAGCATGAGGTGCTGGGCCTGCTGGGCCGCGATTTCGCCGACGTGAAGGGTGCCGTCGAGACGCTGCTGGCGCGCCTGGGTATCGATGCGCCCCTGGGGCTCAGGCCCGAATCCGAGGCGATTTTCGCCGCCGGGCGCGCGGCGCGCTTGAGCCTTGGCGGCGAGGCCCTGGGTGTGGTCGGCGAGCCCTCCGCGGCCGTGATGAAGGAGTTCGAGTGCGAGGGCCGCTGCGCGCTGGCAGAGCTGCACCTGTCGCTGCTGGTTCGGCACTGGCGCGAGACGCCGCGCTTTTCCGCGCCGCCGCGCTTTCCCGCCGCGGAGCGCGATCTGGCCGTGGTGCTGGACGCTTCGAAATCATGGGCCGAGGTTGTGGCCTGCGTGCGCGGCGCCTGCGACAGCACGCTGCGCGAGGTGGAGTTGTTTGACGAGTTCCGGGGCAAACAGGTGCCGCCCGGCAGGAAGAGCCTCGCCTTCAGGCTGACTTTCCGGCACGACGAGCGCACATTGCGGGCCGAAGAGGTTCAGGCCCAGGTGGATGGCGCCGTCAAGGCGCTCTCCGAAAAGCTGGGCGGCACGCTCAGGGCCTGAGGGCCGTCATGGGCCCTGCACTTTGGCGCCCGGCGGCTGCTAGACTCGGGGCGTGATCGGCGCTCTGGACCATCCCCAACTCACCCACGACTGGTTCACGACCGTTCTGCTGCGCGTGGGCGGGCGCGGGCTCGTGATCTACGAGCGCTGGGCGCTCAGCTTCTCGGGCATTGAGGATGTGCGCGGCGTGGCCGACCGCGGCGAGGTCATTCTCGACGTCTATTATCTGATGTACCTGATTTCGTTCCTGATGGTGTTCGTGCTGTTCAGGCGCTGGCGCGAAGACGGCTGGCTCAAGGTGCGCAAGCATGTCGTCTATGACGCCGTGTTCATGTCGCTGACGGCGACCCTGATCGGCGCCAAGGCTGCCTACATTCTCATCTACAATCCTGATTTCTACTTCAAGGAGCCTGCCACCACGGGCGAGATGCTGCGCCGCATCTTCCTGAACTGGAGCGGCATGGCCAGCCACGGCGCGGCCTTCGCCATAGTGCTTGGGGCCTTTCTCTGGTGGCTGAAGTCGCGGGCGCCTGTGGTTCACATGGGCGATGTCGGCTGCACGGCGGGCGCATTTGGCGCCATCTGCGTGCGGCTGGCCAACTTCCTCAATGGTGAACTCTACGGCCGCGAGGCGCCGGGCTGGCTGCCCTGGGCCATGCACTTCGAAGTCCGCAATGGCCGCGGCAACAAGCTCTTCGTGCAGGAGGGGCGCTGGTATGAACTGGCCAGCGTGGCCCAGCCCGACGGAACCATGGCGCGGCAGTACGTGGAGACCCAACCCTACCATCTGGGCTATGAACTCGTGCAGCAGGGCGCCGGCGGCGCAAGACACGTGGACCCCGCTGCGGTTCCCTCAGACCTGCAGCACGTCATGTTGCAGGTGATTACGAGCCCTCGCCACCCGAGCCAGCTTTATCAATGCCTGCTGGAGGGGGTGCTGCTGTTTGCCTTCATGGTGTTCATGCGCAAGCGGGTCAGGCGTGCGGGCGTGCTGGCGGGCATATTCTTTGCGGGCTATGCGGGTGCGCGCTTCATTGGCGAGTTCTTCCGCGAGCCTGACAAGCAGTTCCAGAGCGCCGAGAATCCGCTGGGTACCGTGCTGGGGCCCCTGAGCATGGGCCAGTTGCTCAGTCTGGGCATGCTGGCCTTTGGACTGGGGGTCATTGCCTATTTCCTGCGGCGCGGGCGCCTGATCAGCGAGATCGAGCTGTGGCCGCCCGAGCCCCCGGCTTCCGCGGCCAAGGCAGGGGGGGACGGCGCCCTGGCCGGCAGCCCGCCGCCCGTGGACCCATCGTCGCGGTGAGGCGCCATCCCCGCTGAAAAAGTGGCCGGATGCCAGCTCATCAACGACCTGATAGGTTAACCTCCAGCCTCGGCGGCATGTCCGCTCGCGCTTCCCTTTCAGGAGGAACTTCATGACGCTTACCACCACACTCACTCCCGCCGCGGTCAATGACGCCATTGAGCGGCATGTTCGCCCCCAGACCTTCGTGCTGGGCATCAAGATGTGCCGCAGCGAGGCCGAGATTCCGCCCAAGACCAGGCGCGCGAAGAAGGACATGGGCATCGACAGCGCGCTTTGCCAGGGCATGAGCATTTCGCGCCACTTCGGCTGGAGCTTTGCCGTTACGCGCGATGACATCTCCTGCCCCATCGGCGCGACGCTGTTCGGCTTTGCGCCGCGCGTCGAACACTTTGACTGCGGCAACTGCTGCGCCGGCATGTACACCAAGGACGCTCCGGCGGGCGCGAAGACCGAGGGAGAGGCGCCCAAGTTCAAGTTCGGCGAGTACTTCGCCATGGTGTCAGGGCCCCTGGGACGTATCGAGTTCTCGCCTGATGTGGTGCTGGCCTTCGGCAATCCCGCTCAGGTCATGAGGCTGGTGACGGGGGCCCTGTGGGAGTCCGGCGGCTACATTCACTCGAAATTCTCGGGACGCACGGACTGCGCTGACGAGGTGATCGAGACCATGCAGTCAGGCAAGCCCCAGGTGATCCTGCCCTGTTACGGAGACCGCATTTTCGGTCAGACCCAGGACCACGAAATGGCATTCGCGTTCCCCTGGGCCTTTGCGGGGAAGCTGCTTGAGGGCCTCGAAGGAACACACAAGGGCGGCGTTCGCTATCCCATCCCCCACAACCTGCGTTACACTGGCAGCTTCCCGCCCAGCTACGAAAAGCTGCGCGAATTCTGGAAGTAGGCGGCGGTGGACCCGGACCCCTGGAGGCGCTGGACGCCATGATGCCATTGAAATGCACCAGTTGCGGCTCACCGGACCTGCAGTTTCTTCCCGGCAATTACGCGCGCTGCAACAGTTGCGGCAACACCCTTGCGGAGATTCCCGGCGCGACAGGCCAGTACGCCCCGCCTCCGCCCGGCTATGCTCCGCCCGGCTATGCGCCCGCGCCCGGACCGCAGGCCTTCGTTCCGCCCCCGATGCCGCCCATGTGGCAGCCTCCCCGGAAATCCAGCGCGGCGCCACTTCTGATTGGCGTCGCGGTGGCAGTGGCCCTGCTGTTGGCCGTGGCCGCGGCGGCGATGGTACTGGGGGTGGCGCAGGCGCCCGTGCCGGCGACGGGTTATCTGCCGACCACGCCTCCCCGCGTGAGTACAGGCTCGGGCCCGCCCCCGGCCGATGTTCCCCTGAGCGAGGAAAACGTCGAGCGCCCCAGTGTCATGGAGAAGCCCGCGCCGCAGCCCAAAGGCGAGTTCAGGGATGTGCGTCAGGCCAGTGTGGGCGGCAACCTGCTGTGGGTGGGCAAGTACGTGAACACGGGAGACACGGTCATCGTGGACCCCTCAGTTACCGTGAGCCTGTTCGAGGCCGGCGGAAAGCGCGTGGCGGAGCAGCCGGGCTTTGCCCAGCGCAAGTGGCTTGAACCCGGAGAGTGGACTTTGCTCATGGTGCTGGTGGCCGAAGCCCCCGAGTACGCCAGACACGAAATCAAGGTCAACAAGCCGCGCGCTCCCAGCTATGAAACCAAACCCGTGAAGCTGACGGTGACGGAGTGGGGGATGCGCCGGCAGTGGAACTCAAACTACGCCGTGGGCACGGTACGCAACTCCAGCGGGAAGTCCGTCAAGTGGGCGCAGGTGATCGTGTATGGCTTTGACGGGCAGGGCCAGCCTGTCAGTGTTTGCGACAGCTACGTGACGGAAAAGGACCTCGAGCCCGGCGCCGAAAGCGGATTTTCCGTCATGATCACGACGCTGGCCGTGGGCACGGCGGAACGCTACGAAGTGCTGGCCTTCGCTTCGCCGGACTGATGCTTCCAACGCTCTGAGATTGTCAAAGATCTCCGCGATTTCGGGTCAGGCCCGTTACGCCGCGGCGGACGCGGCGCCCTGAACTCTCGGGGCCGGCGCTTCCTTTGCATCACGGCCCATCCAGGCCTTGGGCGACGCCGTCTCAGTGGTGCCGGGGGCTGCGGCCTCGAGCGGCTGTGGCTTGGCCTGAACCTGAGCCAGCATGCGCGCCACGGCGAGGTCCGCGTCTTCCAGCGCCCGCTCGCGCTCAAGCACAAGCCTTTCACGCTGGCGCGACGCCGAGACCATCGTGGCGGCGGAAATGGGGGCCTTGGGCGGTGCTTCGGGCGCCTTGGCCAGACGTCCTTCACGGAAGGCTTCCACTGCCGCCGCATGGCGCAGCGCCTCGCGCCGGTAGTAGAGCGCTTCTTCGATGATCAGCCCCATGGCCTCGATCTCGCGCTCGATCTGCCCGATGAAACGGCGCCTGTGCTCGGCCTCCAGCCACTGGCGCACACGCGCGGCCTCGCTCGTCTCCAGGGCCGCGGCGATGGCCTGGCGCGCGGCCTTCACGCTCTCCTGGCGTGAGGTTGTTTCCTGCTGCTTGCGATATGGATTGCTCATGGCTTCCTCCTGTGGACTGCAGTGTAAAAGGGCAGGCGACAGGATGGGGGCCAGGGTCAGCGCAGCTTGGGCAGTTTGCCGGTGACCGGCTCAGGCGCCTGACGCAGGACGCGCTTGAGCGGCTTGCCCACCGCGTTCTTGGGAATCTCGCTGACAATATGGAAGCGCCGCGGGCGCTTGAAGCTTGCGAGGTGCGGCTCGACGAAGCGCGGCAGGTCCGTCACATCCTGGGGGGCGCCCGGCTTGAAGACGAGAAATGCCACCGGAACTTCGCCGTCAATGGGGTCCGGCATTCCTACGACGCATGCCTCAGCCACGCCCGGGTGCGTCAGCAGCACCTTCTCGACTTCGCTGGGGTAGACGCTGTATCCGCGGAACTTGATCAGGTCCTTGAGGCGGTCAACGATGCGCAGATACCCCTCTTCGTCGAACTTGCCGAGGTCGCCGGTGCGCAGCCACCCATCCACGATGGCTTCGCGGGTTGACTCCATCTGGTTCCAGTAGCCGAGCATGACCTGGGGGCCCCTGACCTGGACTTCGCCCTCCTTGCCGCGCTCCATTTCGCGCCGCGGATTCTCGGGGTCGGCGAGTCTTACATCGGTGCCGGGCAGAGGCACGCCCACGGTGTGATACTTCACGGCATGGGGCGGGTTGTTGGTGACTTCGGGGCTGGCCTCCGTCAGGCCGTAGCCGTTGATCATGGGAACCTTGGGGCAGGCGGCCCGCCACTTCTCGGGCAGCATGCCGGACACCAGCATGGCGCCGGCCTTCACATAGCGCACGCTCTCGAAGTAGCGCGGCGCCTCGCTTCCCGCGGCCTCCAGCAGCCGGAGGAACATTGTCGCACTGCCGTAGGCCACCGTGACCTTGTGACGCACCAACGTCTCCAGCACTTCCTGGGGTTGGAAATGCTCGACCAGGGCGATGGCGGCGCCGGCGGCGATGGCGGCGTTCATCACGCAGCACATACCCCAGGTGTGGTAAAGCGGCAGGGCGCCCAGGACGACGTCCTTGTCTGTCCAGCCGAACCACTGGTTATTCTGCAGCGCGTTGGCCACCAGGTTACGGTGGCTCATCATGGCCGCCTTGAGGCCTCCCGTCGTGCCGCTGGTGTATTGCAGCACCGCGACATCGAGATCAGGGCGGCAACGCGGCGGCGGCGGCGGCGTGATGACACTGGGCAGCAGATCGGAGTCCTTGAGCGGGTTGGGGGCGTACTCCTTGCCCGGCTCAAGATAGTAGGTGCGGGGCTCCTGCACGCCGGCCTGCCGCACGGCGGCGTCGAACTCGAGCGCCCGGGCCATGTCAATGATGGCGATGGCCGGGTCGGTGTCCGCGAGGATCTTCGAGAGTTCCTCGGCGGTGAGGTGCATGCTGGCCGCCGTGACAATGCACCCGGCGCGCAGGGCGCCGAAGTACTGGGTCACGAACTCGGGGCAGTTGGGCAGCCAAAGCAGCACGCGAGCGGCGCCCTTGGCGTTGCCATAGCCTCGGGCGCGCATCTGGGCTGAAGCGATCTCGGAGTGCTTCCAGAGGCGTCGGTACGACACTGAATAGTCGCGGAACAGAAGCGCCGGCGCCTCGGGCGTGCGCTGGGCGGTTTCCTCGAGCAGGCGCCAAAGGGGCTTGAGAGGCACCTCGAACTGGCGCTTGACCTCGGGGGGGTAGAGCCGTTGCCAGTCGTAGCGGTCAGTCACGCAAACTGCCTCACAAATTCGCCCGGCACGGGCGTGGGGCGCCCGCTGGAGGCGTCAGTGAACACAATGACCACGCGGGCCTGCGCGGCCGGTTCAGGATGGCCGACTTTGGCAATTTTCTGCCCCAGCGTCACGCTTGTGTTGCCGACGCGCTCAATTTGGGTTGAAACCTCAACCTCATCGCCAAGGTGCAGGGGGTGACGATAGTCGATTTCCGTACGCACCGTCATGTATTGCACGCCCCAGTTGTCGATGATGCTCGTGTAGTCCAGGCCCTTGTCCTGCAACATCTTGCAGCGGCCGTGTTCGAGCCAGTTGATGTAAACGGCATTGTTGACGTGGTTGTAGACGTCGAGCTCGTAGCTGCGTACTTGCAGTCGGAACATTGAGACGTAAGGCATTGTCCCTGCGCGGCTTAGTTGAAGTCAAAATTGTAACTTGCCTGGGCGGCGCGGGGTAGTGCGGCCTGCCGGAGGGCGCTGGTTCAGGCGCGAGCGGCCACGAAAATCACGAGGCGGTGGTCGCCTATGACGACCACCGCCTCGTGTTCTAAAAGGCCGATGGAATGCCGCCCCCCCTTAAACAGCGACATCCCTACAATTGTCGGCCTTCCCACTTGCACCAGCGCCAAGCGCCGGAATTCGTTGCCGTTGACGCGCAGAGAATAGCGCCTCCGTATCACGGCCCTTTCACGAACTTTTAGAATCTCGTGACAATCTTTCTGACAGTGTGGTGACCGGCCGCATCCCTTTACGCGTCAAGCGCCACCGTCCCATCGGCCAGGCAAGCCCGTTGGCGGGCTGCTGCACGCCGATAATGAGGCGTCTAACCAACCGGTTGTCGCCATCCTCCCACGGCAATTTGCAGTTTGTCTCAAGCTTCGGCCCCGCCGCGCCGATGGACCAGCGAGGGCTGGCTCGATGGGGGCTTGCCTGCGCCGGGGTTTGGGATGATCCGCTCGCTCTTTGCCTACATCTTTGTGTTTACGGCGGGGCTTGCCTGCGCGGCATCGTATTTCTACTCGCTGCATCCCGAGCACACGCCCGAGGACGACATGCCCAAGATGCGCATCGATCTTGAGGACGCTCTGGAACGGGCCCGGCGGGCCAAGGACGCCTGGGAAAGCGCCCCGCCTCCACCGCAGGAAGAGCCGGCCAGGAAGACCACGACGCCCGCGCGGTCTGATGCGTCCGGCAAGGGCAAGCGCAAGTCGTAATTCAAGGTTAACCGCGGGCCGCGACCTTCGTAGAAGTGGTAGCTCACGTCTACGAAGGAGTGGCCATGCGCAAGTTCTTCGCTGCGGTCTGTGTCGGTCTGGGTTGGGCCTTGGCGGCCTCCCTTGCCCCCGGCGGCAGTCAAGCCGAAGAACTGCCGCACATCGGCCCGCCCGGCCTGCCCGCCATCGCTCGCGAGATACTGCGTTCGCCGGCCCTCAGCCCCGACGGCAAGACCCTGGCATTCGTCTATGACGGCGACATCTGGGTGGCACCCAGCCAGGGTGGTGACGCCCGGCGGCTGACCATCACGGTGGACAACGACGGCTCGCCCCGCTTCTCCCCCGACGGCAAGTGGCTGGCGTTCCGCTCCCGTCGCTACGGCAGCGACGACGTTTTCATCATGCCCGCCGAGGGAGGAGAGGCCCGGCGCCTGACCTTCACTGACGGCGCCGAGGACCCCTGCTGCTGGCTGCCGGGCTCCGGCGGGGTCATCTTCTCCAGCGCCGCGCGGGGCGGCGGCAGAGACCTGTGGGTCGTGCGGACTGACGCGAGCGAACCATGGCCCATCACCGGCGGCGGCTTTGGCGAGCACGAAAGCCAGGCCACCATCAGCCCCGACGGCAAGTTCATTGCCTACATGCGGCGGGGCGGCGACCCCATGCGCCGCCGCGGATACCAGGGCAGCGCCGACGGCGAAATCTGGCTGTGCGAGTTCGACGGCGTGAGCACTCGCAACCACCGCGCCCTGACGCAGAACGTCAGCCACGATGCCTGGCCCTGCTTTGCAGACCAGGACACGATTCTCTTCGCGACCTGCGCTGCCACTCGCACGCGCAGCTCCAGGGCGGCGCGCCTGACGGCCGTCAACCGGCAGGGCGAAGAGATCAAGGGCTGGGGCGGAGAGGTTGAGCTGGACCCGCGGGAGATCAGCGTCGGCGGAGGCAAGGTTGCCTTCGCCACCGGCAATTACGGCGGCTGGAACCTGCATGTGGGCGAGCTCGGCAAACGCCCGCCCCAGAAGATCAACGCGCCGGCCATCCGCATCAACAGCGATCAGCGCACGGGCGAGGTGGCCGCGAGCCGGGTGACGACGGCCAGTGAGTTCAAGGTCAGCCCCGACGGCCGCAAAATTGCCCTTGTGGCCGGGGGGGACCTGTTTGTGATGCCCACGGAAGAAGGGGGCCTGCCGCGCAACGACACGGACAGCGTCACGCGCGAGAAGGACGTTTCCTGGGCGCCCGACTCCCGAGAACTGGTGTTTACACGCGCGGGAGGCGCGGGCTTCAGCATCGGCCGCCGCGATGCCGCCAAGGCCCAGGACCGTGACGCCGCGTTGCCGGCCCACGTGAGCGAGGGCAAGTTTTCGCGCGCCCAATTCCTTCCCGACGGCAGCGTGATTGCGGTGCGTAACGAGCGGGAGATCGTCGGGTTGTGGGGCGAGGGTGTGAAGACCCTGAAGATTGAGGGCGAGTTCCGCGGCGCCAACCTCGGCAGCGGCGACCTGTTTGACGTCTCGCCCGACGGCCAGTGGCTGGTGTACGAGCAGCCCAACGAACTCTACGACGACATGCTCTGGGTCTGCAACCTGAAGAGCGGCGAGAAGCGCCCCCTGACCAGACTGTTCGGAAGCTGCAGCCACGCCTCTTTTTCGAGAGACGGCAAGCGCGTGACCTTCATCTGCGACCAGGAGGGCAGTTACGACGTGTGGGTCATCGATCTGCAGCGCAAGCCGGTGGAGTTCAAGGAAGACAAGCTTGACAAGGCATTCAAGGACCCGCCGCGGCGCGAGGACCCCGCCCGCAAGGAAGAACCGCGCAAGGACGACCCGCCCGAAACTCCCAGGGACGAGCCAAAACCTGAAGAACCCAGGCAGCCCGAGCCCAAAGCTCCGGCGCGCAAGGTCCCCGAAACACGCATTGACTTTGACGGCATTGACCGGCGCACGCGCCGCGTCACCAGCCTGGAAGGCTCGGAGCTGTGGCCCTGCAGCACGGAAGACGGAAAGGTCTTCTACTTCATTGCCTCCGTGCAGGGGCAGAGCAACATCTGGAAGCTCACGCTGGACCCTGACAAGGGGCCCGACCTCAAGCAGCTCACGCAAAGCCGCACCTCCAAGAGCCAGATGCGGCTCAGCGCCGATGAAAAGTCGCTCTGGTTTCTCGACGGGGGCACGGTGACCAGCCTGACCCTGGCCAGCAGCAAAGTAACGGCCTACCCCTTCAGTGTGGAATTGCGCCGCAACCGCCGCGATCTGCGCCTGGCATCCTTTGACGAGGCGGCCTGGGTGATGGGGGATTATTTCTATGATGCCGCGCACCACGGCCGCAACTGGCCGGAACTCTGCGCCCGCTACCGGGGCGCTCTGGGTTCCACCAGCACCGGCGATGAGTTCGGCGGCATCATGAACGAACTGCTGGGCGAGCTGAATTCGAGCCACCAGGGCTTCACGGCAAACGACGAACGCAGCGACGGCTTCACGGAGTCCACGGGCTGCCTGGGTGTGCGCTTTGACGAGCAGGCCCTTTCGCGTGGCCAGTATGTGATCACTGAGATTCTCAAGGGCGGCCCCCTGGACGTGCCGGACGGGCCCCTGCCGGGCATCCGGCTGGTCGGCATCAACGGCGTGGCTGTGGGTGCAGCCAAGCCCGGGCCGGAGCGCGGGCCCACCCTGGCCGAGCTGCTCACCAACACGGCCGGGCGGCGCGTGGTGCTTCATCTCAACGACAAATTCATCCTCGAGGGCGCCCGCACGCTGGCCGTCAAGCCGATCTCGCGGTCGGAGGAGTTCATGCTCAGCTATGAAGCCTGGCAGAATTGGCAGCGTCAGCTTGTGCACAAACTCAGCAACGGGCGTCTGGGCTATGTTCATATCGAGGGGATGGATGATCCCTCCCTGCGCCACTTCAAGCATCACCTGGGCAACGATGTGCTGGGGCGCGAAGGGCTGGTGATTGACGTGCGCTTCAACGGCGGCGGCTACACGGCGGTGGACGTGCTGGAAATCCTGATCAAGCGTCCCTGGCTCATTCGCCGCAACCGTGAAGCCCGCGACGTCAGCGAAAACGCCTATCGCAGCGTCACGCTTGAAAAGCCCAGCATTCTCCTGATCAACCAGGACAGTTTCTCCAATGCCGAAATCCTGGCCGAAGGTTACCGCCGTCTGGGTATCGGCAAGATTGTGGGTGTGGACACCGCCGGCGGTGTCATCGGCACCGGCGGATTCAGACTGATCGATGGTAGTTCCATGCGGCTCCCCGGCACGGGCGCCTATGCCCTCGATGGTGAGAACCTTGAGAACAACGGCCGCAAGCCTGACCTGTTTGTCGAGAACCACCCCGAAGAGCTGGACAAGGGCATCGATCGCCAGACGGAGGCCGCCGTCAGGGCCCTGCTTGAGCAGATCGATGCCCGGGGCAAGTAGCCTCAGTTGGCGGCATGGGAGCGGGCTTCCTGAATCCAACGCTGGCTGTCGTATTCAGGTTCGCTGCCGGCAAGCTTCAGGAAGTGCTCCATTTCATGGACGGACTCCCCGGCCGCGCCTGAGCGCCCCAGACGGAACAGGGCGCAGGCACGCTCGGCATGCAGCTTGGCCAGCACGAAATTGAGATACTGGCCGGCTCGGGGCGCTTTGAGGGCGGCGTCAACGCAGTCCAGGGCGTCTTCCGCCTGGCCAAGTTCCAGAAATGCCGCCGCCTGCTGAGCGCAGGAGACGAGATAGTGCCAGGCCATGGCCGCGGACTGCGCCACCCGGGCCGCCATGGTGGCCGCATTGAGGGCGCCGCGAAAATCGCCGATGGCATCAAGAATGTCGTAGCGGTTGTGCAGCGCAAACCAGAGTACCCGCACGTTACCCAGTTCCCGCGCCATGCTCGCGGCTTTCTCGACGTGCCGCAGTCCGTCGTTGTAGCGCCCAAGCTGCCTCGCAAGGCCGCCCAGATTCACTTCGGCGCGTGCCACCTCGGCGTGCAGGCCGACGGTCGCCGCTTCGGCGCTGGCGCGCCGGTGATAATCCATGGCTTCTTCAAGGCGGCCCAGTCCGTGGCTCAAGGATGCCAGCGTGGTGGCCAGCGCGCAGCGCAAGCCGGGGTTGGGGCTGGACTCCATGACCGCCTTCAGCGGCTCGGCATAGGCCAGGGCCTCGTCGTTGCGCTGCAGTTGCGCGAGGATGCTCATCATTTGCTGGCGGCAGCGCGTCAGCAGCAGGGCATCGCCGCCCGTCTGCGACAGAGCCAGGGCCCGTTGGGCATAGGGCAGGGCGTCGTGGGGGCGGCCCGCCGTGTGCAGCGAGCGGGCCAGACTGAGCAGCGCTTCCTGCTGCATCGGCGACGCGTTGAGGCGCTCGCAGGCCTCGACGGCCTGGGCCAGCAGCCGGGGCGCGCGCGCGTTCTGTGACGTGTCCAGGCAGCACGAACCCAGCATCAGTTGCGCGCGCGCCACCTCCAGCGCGTCGCCCAGGCTTTGGGCCGCGGACAGGGCCCGTTCGGCCGCGGTCACGGCCGACTCCATTTGGCCCATGCGATTGAGCAACTCCGCGCGGCGGCAAAGCAGACGCACGCGTTCGGCCTCGCTCACGCCCTCGCTCATGAAGAGGTCATCCAGCAGGGCCAGCCCGCGCTCGTTGGAGAACGTCGCGATCGCCTCTTCGGCGGCCGCGCGCAGAAAGTCGCGGCGCAGAGCCTTGAGGCGCGTCACCTCATCGGGTGCGGCGCCGGCCTGGCCGGACAGCGCGTGAGCCGCCAGCTCGTCCGGAGCGGCCAGACCGCTGCCTTGAAGGTATTCCAGGGCGCGCCTGTGCAGCTCGCCCCGCCGTGAAGGCAGCATGAGTTCGTAGCAGGCACGCTGCAGCAGCGCGTGGGTGAAGACGTAGGCGGACTCCGCAGAGGGCTTGTTCATGGCCGGGGGGAAATATACTCGCCGGCGGGAGGGCGGGGCCAGACGTGGCCCCGCATTTTCATCCGGACCGCGAGGCCACATGCGCATCTCAGATTTTCAGAAGGTCATTGACGACACCTACGGTCCCAAGGACCGAAAGCGCGGCATGGAGTCCACCTTTCTCTGGTTTGCAGAAGAGGTGGGCGAGCTGGCGCGGGCGCTCAACGGCCGCACGTCGCGGGAGAATCTGCAGCTCGAGTTTGCGGACACCCTGGCATGGCTGAGCACCCTGGCCAGCATTGCGGGTGTGGATCTTGAGGCGGTTGCAACGCAGCGCTATGGAAAGGGCTGCCCGCGCTGCAAGGCGATTCCCTGCAGGTGCGAGGAAAAACGCACACCAGCCTATCGCTGCACGTAATGGCCAGCGGGGTCAATGCGCGCTAGATTGGCGCCACTGATTTCGGGTTTGGCCGTGATTGACGAAACTCTGGCGGATTTCCTCCAAAGCGGTCTGGCTTGCGCCGTGGCAACGCGCGACGCCAGGCTCGTGCCCGACTGCGTGCTGGCCGTGGGGGTCCGCATCGAACGCGACCGCAGGCACGCCACGGTGTTTGTGCATGACACCATCAGCCGGCGCACCCTGGCCAACCTGAAACACAACGGTCAGATCGCCGTGACGCTCGAACACCTGCCCGACCACCACGCCATCCAGCTCAAGGGCGAAGTCACTCGCGTGGCTGCGGCCACGGAAGCCGACATCGCCGACGCCACGCGCTTTCATGCCGGATTCGTGAAGGAAATCGAGTACGTCGGTGTCGCGCCGCGCTTCTCGCGCCGCCTGGCCTTTCTGCCCTGCCATGCCGTCACTTTCCGTGTCGAGGCCATCTTTGAGCAGACCCCTGGGCCCAAGGCCGGTGCCTGCCTGAAGGAGGCGCCGTGAGCACGCGGCTCTCCGATCTGATGGATTGCTTTCAGGGCGTCGTGCCCACGGGCATCGCCACCTGCAGCCTTGATGGCCGGCCCAACGTCACGTTTCTCAGCTACGTGAAGTACCTCGATGAGCGGCACGTCGCGCTTTCCTGCCAGTTCTTCAACAAGACCAAGCGCAACATCGCCGAGAATCCCGTGGCGGCCATCTGGCTCATGCACCCCGTCACGCTTGAGGCCCACCGCCTGGTCATCCGCTTTCTGCGCTCGGAGTTCAAAGGGCCGCTCTTTGACGAGATGGCCCTGCGCATTGACGTCATCGCCTCCCATACGGGCATGAGCGGCGTCTTCAGGCTGCTGTCCGCCGACATCTACGAGGTGCTCGAAATCGAGCCTGTCGAAGGCCACGTGCTGCCCGCCGCCGAAGCGGCCGAAGCCCTGGCCGCGCCGCCCGTTGCTTTTCGCGTCAAGGGCACGCGCGGGGAACTGGCCGCGCTTCAGGCCCTCTCGGACCGCATCTCCCGCGCCGAATGTCTCGAGCGGCTGATCGACGCCCTGCTGGATTCCACCACGGAACTCTTCGACGTCCAGCACGCCATGGTGCTGCTTTACGATGAAACCCGCTCGCGCCTCTACACGCTTGACAGCCGCGGCTACGGGCGCGGCGGCAGCGGGGCGGAGGTGGGGCTGGGCGAAGGCCTGATCGGGGCGGTTGCGCGCAGCCGCAAACCCTTGCGCGTTTCCCATGCCGGCAGCGATCTGCGCTACGGGCGCGCCATCCGCCGCGGCGTTGAAGGTTCCAAGGAAGCTGACAAACTCTCGCGCGAGATTCCCCTGCCGGGCCTGCACGACGCGCAGAGCCAGCTCGTGCTGCCGCTGGTGGCGCGCGGGAGGCTGGTGGGGGTTCTGGCTCTGGAAAGCCGCGATCCGCTCAAGTTCAGCGACTGGCACGAGTCCTTTCTGAACGTCGCGGCCAATCAGGCCGCCCTCGCCATTGCCAACCTGCAGGAGCAGGAAGAGCCTGAGGATGCCCGCCCCGCCGGGGAGTCAAAGCGCCTCAAGCCGCTGGCGGGACGCAAACGGGCCTTCACGTTTTACCCGCAGGACGACGCTGTTTTCGTGGACGGGCAATACCTGATCCGCAACCTTCCCGGGCGCATTCTCTGGAAGATCCTGCGCGAGTTTGTGAGCGGCAAGCGACACGAGTTCACCAACCGCGAATTGAGGCTGGACAACGCTTTGGGCCTGCCTCCGTTGAAGGACAATCTCGAGAGCCGGCTGATTCTGCTGCGCAAGCGCCTGGAGGAAAAGTGCCCCGATGTGCGCATGGTTCCCGTGCGCCGAGGCGCTTTCGCCCTTGAGTCGGACAGCGAACTCACGCTCTCTGAGAGCGCCCAGCCCTGACACCGGGCGCCTTAGCAAATACTTAAGAAACATGTACGAGCGGCTTAGGAACGCCGGCGGCCGGCGCACGCTATGTTTCCTGCGTGCAGTTCAACGGACCGTTGCCACCTTTCGGAGAGACAGACATGTCAGACCAGCGCCAGAACTTCTACACCGCCGTACACAAGGGAATCCGCCGCCAGCTTTCGCAGATGCTTACTCTGGCCGGAGCCGTGGATTTTGCCGATCCCCGCCAGCGCCAGCTTTACTGCGACCGCTTTGATCAGCTCGCCCGCATGCTGGAATCCCACGCCCATCACGAAGACAAGCACATCAGCCCCCTGATCGAACAGGCGGCGCCCGAATTGGCGCGCCGCATTCACGCCACCCATCACGTGCTGGAAGACGCCCTCGAGGAAATGATGGGCTATCTTGCGCTGATGCTGAAGGAGCCGGACCGTGCCCGCGTGCTGGGGTACAACTTCTATCTGGCGCTGGCGCGTTATGTGGCGACGCAGTTCGACCACATGCACGAAGAGGAAAGCAGCGTCATGGGCGCGCTCTGGAACGCCTTTGACGATGCAACGCTGGACGGCGTCCATAAGGCCATTCTCGCCGACATCGCTCCGGCGGAGATGGGCGTGTGGCTGAGCTGGATGATTCCCTGCCTCACGCCCTTTGAGCAGCAGGGCATGCTCGAGGAAATGCGGCTGGGCGCACCGCCCCATGTGGTGGCCTTTGTCGAGCAACTGGCCATGGAGAGCCAGCGCGAGCGGGAATCGGGCCTGAAGGCGGCCTGAAGCGTGGGTGCAGCGGGGGACGCGAGGCGTCCCCCGCCTGTTTCACGAAAAAAGTTTGCTGCGCCAAGCGGGCTTCGCGCCCCGGACCCGCCGCCCAGGCGGCGCGGCGGCGGGCCGAAAAACCCCCATCGGCTGATTCAAATTTACGCTCCGGACGATGTCTCACAGGATGTTTGCTTTTTCCCCGTGTCGAAAATCGTTTAATGGCGGCGTTCGCGGCGGCTCAGCCTGGAGTGCAAAGGCGCTTCTGGGCGCAAACGAAGTCAGCGAATGTTACCGGCGCGCGCAAGCGCGGCGGGGTCCCGAGGGGACTCAGCAGGAGATATCCATGCCCAAGGCCAGGAAGTCGGACTATCTGAACAAGAACAGCCTCGTCAAGCACATCGACATCACCCAGTTCAAGGACCTGGACAAGCTCGTGAGCGCCATGGGCGACACCAGCTTCCAGGCGCGCAACCTGTCGCGCGCGGCAGACATCTACGACATGGCCCTGCGCGACCAGAACTGCAGCATCATCCTCTGCCTTGCGGGCTCTTTGGTGTCTGCGGGCCTCAAGAAGGTGATCACCGATCTCGTGAACAACAACATGGTGGACGCCATTGTCAGCACCGGCGCCATCGTGGTGGATCAGGACTTCTTCGAGGGCCTGGGCTTTTCGCACTACAAGGGCACCCCGTTCGTCAATGACGCCGAGCTGCGCGACCTCGCCATTGACCGCATCTACGACCATTACATCGACGAAGACGAACTCCGCGTCTGCGACGAGACGATGACCCGTATCATTGACGGCCTGGAGCCGCGCCCCTACGCCAGCCGCGAAATCATCCGCGAGATGGGTGCCTACCTCGTCAAGAACGGCAAGAAGCACGACGGGTTTGTGGAGGCCGCGTACAAGAAGAACGTTCCGATCTTTGTGCCGGCCTTCAGCGATTGCAGCGCGGGCTTCGGCATCGTGCTGCACCAGCACGAGCGCCTCAAGGCGGGCAAGCCCATGGTCAGCTTTGACTCGGGCCGCGACTTCCTCGACTTGACCTATCTGAAGATGTACGCCAGCCAGGATACGGGCATCGTGATGATCTCCGGCGGCGTGCCCAAGAACTTCACGCAGGACACGGTCGTTGCCGCCGAAGTGCTGGGCCACGACGCGCCCATGCACAAGTACGCCATCCAGTTGACGGTGGCCGACGAACGGGACGGCGCTTTGAGCGGCAGCACGCTCAAGGAAGCCTCGAGCTGGGGCAAGGTGGACCTCAGCTACGAGCAGATGGTCTACGGCGAAGCGACGGTCACG
>QEVF01000042.1 GCA_003576915.1 Planctomycetota bacterium
CTCAGAAAGGCCGCACCAGTCACTGAACTACATGAGCCCGGAACAGTTCCGGGCCCAACAACAGGAACAGGTGGCTTGATTTCGGGGGAGCACTACACAATGTATAGACCGACAAGAGTAGCGCGGCTAACTCCAGCACGAAGGCGCGCCGCCTTCGTGCCGACACGAGTGCAAGGCCAAAGAGAATTTCAAAGCTTCCCAACGTAACGAGGGTCACGGCAGGTTCGGCGTGAGGTAAATTGCGCGTTCGCAAAAACCAGTGTATTGCAGTGAAGGCGCCATCGAGCCCGGAATTAGGGTCGGCCGCCATCCCCGTCGTTACGAGCCAGACTTTGTGGGATCCAGCCACCAAGAAAAGAGCGCCAACGAGAAAAGCGGCAAATATGCAAATCCACCCGCCTCGTTGCTGAAGCCGCGCCCACACAAATTGAAGGATGCTTACAATATTTGTCTCCTTTAGCATGCCAAAGTACATAACGCACTGTTTGTATCAAGACAGATTCTTGGATTTTCGGTGGTGTTGGCCTACACAGCGCGGAGTCAGCCCACGCTGTAGAGGGCATGCCGGGCTGGCGCTCCCAGGCCCGGCGGGCGTGAAGCAGCGCTTCTTCACGCCGGTCCTGCCGCGACAGAATCTCGCAGTGGCAACTGTCGACCCAGCCCGCGTTGGTATCCTCATGATGGGCCCGCTCAATCAACGCTGCGGCACGCTCAAAGTCCCGCACCATGGCAAAGGCCGAGGCGTGGCTGGCCAGCCAACTGGCGCGCAGGTCTGCGTCATCGGTGTCGAGCTCCGGTCGCGCCACGAAGTCTTCCAGTTCCGAAAACAGCCCCGCCTTGGCGCGCACCCCGCGGCAGAAGTAGCGCACCGCGGGATGCTGCGGGGCCATCGCCTGCGCCTGCCTGAACAACGCCCCAGCGACGCGCACACCGCCCAACCGCGACGACAACCGGCCCGCGAGTACCAGCTCCTCCGGCGCCATGCCCTCCGCCACACTCGGCGAGCGCCAGTGCGGCTCGGTCAGCCTGTAGGCATCCACAAAGCGCGCGGCTTCGTAAAGGTCACGCACCTGCCGCGCCAGTTGCCGGAGTTCTGCCATGCCTGCCCCTTGATGCCCGCGGCGATGATACGAATCTCATGGGCGAGTAAACACCCGGCAGAACGCCGGTCAAAGCGGCCTGAATTGCAGGTGCTGCCCGCACTCGCAATCGTCCCCGGGCCATGTTAAACGAGTGGCCTTTGACTCGACCTCGCGAGCTGGTTCATGGCAAACAAGAGCAATCTTCCCATCATCGTCGTCGGCGGCGGACTCGCCGGACTCATGGCCGCGCTCAAGATCGCGGAGCAGGGCCAGAAGGTGCGTCTGTTTTCGCTCGTGCCGGTCAAGCGTTCCCACAGCGTGTGCGCGCAGGGCGGCATCAACGGCGCAGTCAACACGATGGGCGAGAACGACCATCCCGATCTGCACGTCTACGACACGCTCAAGGGCGGCGAGTTCCTGAACGATCAGGTGCTGGTGCGCGAGATGTGCTACCACGCGCCCGGCATCATCTACCTGCTTGACCGTATGGGCGTGCCCTTCACCCGCACCTACGAGGGCCTGATCGCCTTCCGCCGCTTCGGCGGCACCCTGCACCACCGCACCGCCCACGCCGGCGCATCCACCGGCCAGCAGTTGCTCTACGCGCTCGATGAGCAGGTCCGCCGCTATGAGGCCGAAGGCCTCGTCGAAAAGTTCGAGTTCTGGGACATGATCGGCCTGGTCAAGGACAGCGAAGGCCACGCGCGCGGCATCATCGCCCAGGACATGCAGTCCATGGAGATGAAGAAGTTTCTGTCGGACGCCGTGATCATGGCCACGGGCGGCTGCGGCCTGGTGTTCGGCAAGAGCACGAACTCGCAGGTCGTCACGGGAAGCGCCAACAGCGTGTGCTACCAGGCCGGCGCCATTTACGCCAACGGGGAGTTCATTCAGGTTCACCCCACGGCCATTCCCGGAGAGGACAAGCTGCGCCTGATGAGCGAAAGCGTGCGCGGCGAAGGCGGCCGTGTGTGGGTGCCGAAAAAGCCCGGCGACCCCCGCGACCCGCTGACCATGCCCGACAGCGACAAGTGGTTCTTCCTCGAGGAAAAGTACCCCAAGTACGGCAATCTCGTGCCGCGCGACGTCGCCACACGCGAGATTTTTGACGTGTGCCTCAAGGGTTTTGGCGTGGGCGGCGGCGACAACATGGCCGTTTACCTCGACTTGACCTACCTGGTGAAGGAAAAGGGCAAGGAGTTCGTGCGCAAGAAGCTGGGCGCCGTGCTCGACATCTACAGCAAGTTCGGCGGCGGCGACCCTCTGGACGTGCCCATGCGAATCTTCCCCGGCATGCATTACACCATGGGCGGGCTCTGGGCCGATTTCGACTCCACGGCCGACAGGCGCCTGAACTGGGACAGCGGCAAGAACCACATGACCAACATTCCCGGCCTCTACGCCGCCGGCGAATGCGAGTTCCAGTACCACGGTGCCAATCGCCTCGGCGCCAACGCGCTTCTGAGCTGCCTCTTCAGCGGCATGGTCGCGGGCAAGGCCGCCCACATTTACACCGGCAACCTGCCCAAGAGCGCCGAGGCCATGGATGCCTCCCTCGGCGATGCCGAACTGAAACAGTGCCAGGCCTTCCAGGAACAAGTCACGCGGCAGGACGGCAACGAGAACGTGTACCGCCTGCATCAGGAACTGGGCCTGCTGATGACGAAGAACGTCACCGTCATCCGCAACAACAAGGACCTGGAGAGCACCCTGGGCGCGCTGTCCGACATGCAGCAGCGCTTTGGGCGCGTCAAGCTGGTGGACAAAGGTCTGGCCGGCAACCATGAACTCACCTTCGCGCGCTGGATGTACAACATGATCGTGCTCGCCAAGGCCATTACACGGGGCGCGCTGCTGCGCGACGAGTTCCGCGGCGCCCATTACAAGCCCGCCTTTGAGTACACCGCTGTCACCCGGAAGGAAGTTCCCAAGTTCAAAACCACGACCTGGACCGACGACGGCGACTACGGCCCTTACTACATGGCGCGCACGGGCCTGAACCTGCGCGGCGGCGCGCAGTTGACGCCCGAGCAAGTGGCCGCGAACAAAGCCAAGGCCGACAAACTCTCGCCCGAGGTGATTGAACACTTCAAGTGGTTTGACGAAGTCAACGAGAAGTGGAACAAGCCGACGCTGGCGCGGTGCGTGAATACCGAGCCGGAGATCACTTACGGTCAAGTGAAGATGGGCGTCATGGCCCCCGTGCCGCGCAAGTACGATTGACGGAGGCATGCTGCCGGCAGCGGTGAATGTCCTTTCGGAGGTCACCATGCAGTCCAAAGCCAGCACGGTGGAAGAGTACTTTGCCAGTCTGCCCGCTGATCGGCGCGAAGCGCTTCTGGCCTTGCGCCAAGTCATCCGGAAGAATCTGGATCCGGTCTACATTGAGGAAATGGGCTACGGCATGCCAGGCTGGAGCGTGCCCCACAGCGTCTACCCCGCGGGCTACCACTGCAACCCCAAGATAGCCCTGCCCTACGCGGGCATGGCCAGCCAGAAGAACTACATGTCGCTGTACCTGATGTTCATCTACGGCGACGGCAATAGCGAAATGCTGGACTGGTTTGTGCGCGAGTGGAAGAAGACCGGCAAGAAGCTCGACATGGGCAAGTCCTGCATCCGCTTCAAGAAGCTCGAGGACCTCGCTCTCGATGTCATAGGCGAGGCCATCCGACGCACCCCCGCGCGCAAGTGGATTGAGATGTACGAAACGAGCTTCCTGCGCGGCAAGGACGCCAAGCCTTCCACCCGTTCTCGCAAGGCCAGGTCCGCGGCTTCCGGAAAGAAGCCCGCCCGCAAGTCGCGCAAGCGCACCTGACCCCCCACAGCCGCGACTGCCCGCACAGCCCCGCCCGGAAAGGCGGGGTGCCCTTTCTTGATCTGCCCGAAGCGTCAGTACGCCGGACTGCTCACTGCCTTGACGTTGGCAACGACCCCGCGTTGACACGCGGGGCTGTTCCACGGCACACTGTCGCGACTTCAAAGGGCATCCATGACTCGATTTGCTCTGCTGGCCGCGCTTTGCCTTTGCGGCACCCTCAGCGCGGCTACGCTGACCGTTACCAACCTCAACGACAGCGGCGCGGGCAGCCTGCGTGACCAATGCGCTGCGGCCGTCAGCGGCGATACGATTGTGTTTCAAACCGGGCTGTCAGGGACGATCTCGTTCGGCTCTGGTATCGACCTCGGTTCCAAGAGCCTGACGATCACGGGCAACGCCACCGGCCTGGGCGCACCGGCGATAACACTGAGCGGCAGCGGCAGTTGGCGCATCCTGCGTCAAATCGGCGGCACACTGACACTGAGCCTCCTCAACTTGCAGTTGGGTTACGCCACGATCAACGGCGGCGGCGCGATCCTTGGCAACGTCGTCAACTGCACCACCTGTACGTTCACCGAGAATCTCGCGGACAACGGCGGTGGCGGCGGCGCAATTCGCGCCACCGGGGCCGTCACCTGCAGCGGCTGCACGTTCACAGAAAATGAAACAATTGGAGGTAACGGCGGCGCCATCTACTGCCCCAGCGACGTAGTTACCTGCACCAACTGTACGTACTCGAACCAAGGTCTTACCCTTGGTATGGTTGAGTACGGCGGCGCGATTTTCGCCTACACCGTCACCTGCACGGGCTGCACGTTTGCGGGTAACGTGGTCATCGTCTCCGGCGGCGCAATCTTCGGCCCCAACAGTGTCACCGGTACCAACTGCACGTTTTCGGGCAACAGCGCAAGCGCGGGTGCCGGCGTCGGCGGCGCGATTTACACGGTCAACATCGCTTGCACCAACTGCACGTTTTCCGGCAACAGTGCCGACCCTGTCGGTGGCGCGGTGCTTTGCGACGCCGGCACCTGCACCAACTGCACGTTTTCAGGCAACAGCGCCACCTCTGGAGGCGGTGCGATCTCAAAGGCCGATGGCAACCCACTTTCGTGCATTAACTGCACGTTTACAGGCAACAGCGCCGGCAACGAAGGCGGTGCGATTGTTGTCGGCGCCAGTTTCACCCTCGCCGGCTGCACGTTTTCGGCCAACAGCGCCCCCGTTGGCGGGTGCGTCTCCGCGAATGTTACGGCCGCCAGCGCGACCGTTCTGGTCACCAACTGCGCATTCGCCGACACCGGCACGGGTACCATGTTCGCCAACACGGCTTTAGCCTCGTTTGCCTCCGGCGGCTATAACATCTGCACCCGCGCCCTGCCCGAGGTCCCGTGGCTGAACGCAACGGGCGACCAGGTCAGCACCAACCCCATGCTGGGGCCTCTGCAAAACAACGGCGGGCCCGTGCACACCATGCGCCCGCTGATTGGCAGCCCGGCCATCGACAAAGGCGGAGGCAGCGGCACCACCGACGCGCGCGGCATTGCCCGCCCCTTCGATAACCCTGGCATTGCCAATGCCACCGGCGGCGATGGTCGCGATATCGGCGCTGTCGAGTTCATCTTCAATCAGGCACCTGTGGTCACGGCTCCGGCTGCGTTGAACATCGCCCACGACACCGCCTACGTCTTCAGCGGCACCGTCAGCATCTCCGACGATGCGGGGGCCACTGACCTGCTGCAGCTCACACTGACCGCCACTCAAGGCACGTTGACGCTGGCCCAGCTCACGGGCCTGACGTTCAGCATCGGCGACGGAACATCTGACGCCGCCATGACCTTCACCGGCACGCTCACGCACATCAATGCCGCGCTAAGCGGCATGACGTTTACGCCCACGCCCGCCTATCTGGGAGCCGCCAATATTCAAATCGGCATAAACGACCAAGGCCACGTAGGAGACGACGCAACAGTGTTGAATGACAGTGAAAACATCGCATTGATGGTGGTCGAGCTGCCCGAGATCACGCTTCTGCGCGACGGCGTCGAGATTGTCGATGGCGGCGGCGATAACGCGTACGGAGTCGCAGGTGCGGCCATTGCGCGCACGTTCACGATTCGCAACGACGGCCTGAACACGCTAAACATCGGCGCGCTCACGTTCAGCAACCAGAGCAACTGCACCGTGACCTTAAACGCCGCGCCGGCAGCAACGCTGGCACTCACTGCCACGACGACGTTCACGCTTGAGATCGCCCCCGCCGCCGAAGGCGCCTTCAGCTTTGACATGCAAATCGCCAGCGACGACGCTGACGAAGACCCCTACGACGTCCACATTGTCGGCACCACCACCGATCCCGTCCCCCGAGACCAGGTGCTGAACTCCGAATGCTCAACGCGAGAGGGCGCGGCGGGCCTATGGGCCCTGTGGCTGCTGGCCAGTGCGTTGATCCCGGTCCCCTGGGTGCGGCGTTAATGGAAGAGGACGGCGTAGGCCGAATTGAATTCCGGATTCAGTGTATCCGCTTTGGGCTCTACTCCACTAACCTCTCGATGCACGATCTGGAGGTTGCCCATGTTCTTACGCGTCACCCGTCTGGCGTTGGCAGCGCTTTGCGTTGGCTGGCTGGCCATGGAGGCCAGGGCCTTTGAGCTGACGGCCGATAACTACAAGCCAACCCGCGATTTCATTTTGCCCAAGCCGGGGGAAGAAACCTGGCGCGACATCCCTTGGCGCGTCGTGTTCTGGGATGCCGTGATTGACGCCAACAAGGAAGACAAGCCGATTCTGCTGTACGCCATGAACGGCCACCCCTTTGGCTGCACGTGAAACAACGGCGTGATTGGGCGTCGGACGGTCTGGTCTGACCCGCAAGTAAAGAAGCTGCTCGAGGATTTCATTCCTGCGGCTGATGAAGTCTGGCGTCTGCACAACGGCAAAGACGTCGAATGTCGCCTCTTCCAGAAATTCTGCGATGAGGGGCATTACGGTCCTGCCAACGGCGGCACCCGCACCTCGACCCGGCAGGGCACCTACTGCTGCACGCCCAGCGGGTTGTTCCTGGGCTCGATCAACAGCAACGACGCGTCGCGCACCGCGCAGTTGCTGCGCGACGCCCTGGCCAAATGGAAGACGCTCGACAAGAAGGAGCGCCTGCTGCCCGACGATCCGGCCAAAGAGCGCAAGAACCTGGAGCGGGCCGAGGCCCGCTATCCGGACGACGGGCTGGTTCTGCGTGTGCACTCGCGCGATCTGGAGCGCAAGAGCGCCCAGCCCCAGGAAGAATGGGCGCAGAAGGCTCACAACGTTGACTATGCCTGGTTCCGCAAGGAAGAAATCAGCCACTTCCTCCCCGCAGAGTTCGCCAAAAAGGTGACCTTCCAGGTGCCGCGCGAAACCCTGGCGCGGCTGGCGCGCTTTCATTTTGCCGACAACGTGCGGGGCCAGACGGATGCCTACCCCGCAGACGCCGTGGAGAGCGTCGAACTGACGGGCACCGTCAAGGACATCAAGAAAGGGCAGGTGATCATCGAGTACGAGGGCAAGGTCAAGCTCAAGGACAGTCGCCGCACCTTCGAAGGATTCCTGCGGGGTACAGCCGCCTGGGACAGTCGCAAGCTCAAGTTCTCGCAGTTTGAGATCGTGGCGGCGGGCCTTCGCAGCGGCGCGACCCAGTACAATTTCCGGCAGAATGACGCCGGCCCGGCCCCAATCGGCTTTTGCGCGGTACTGGCCGGAGACAAGCCGAGCGACAAGATCGCCCCGGCGCACTTTTACGGCTACGGCTGGCGCTGATAGATGGTGCCGGAAAGAGGCAACGACCCTTTCGGGTCGTTGCTTTTTCTTGATTGCCGGCCCCGCAGCGCGTTGGGGCGAGAATGGGATTTCGCGCCGCGGGCCGGTCCATCGATTCCCGACGCTTGCCGTGCCTGACATGCGCCTGGAATCTCGGTGACCCGCACACACGGGGCACCGGCTCTGATGCATAAGAACAAATGCAATTGCCGTGCCACTGGCACCGCCTTGCATTGCGGGGCGGCACGGGCCCCATCCGCACAGAAGCGGGGACTATCCCCCATCGGACAGGGGACTAATCCCCAAATGCCGGAATGGTCACCACCGCCCTGGTGCCGCCCGCGGATGGCCATTGCAGTTCGATGCTGCCCCCGTGGCCTTCAATCACACGCTTGGCGATGGCCAGCCCCAGACCGGTGCCGCGGTGCTTGGTGGTGAAGAAGGGCTGGAACAGCTTCTCTCGCGCTTCCTTTGACACTCCGGGGCCCTGGTCCGAGATGCTGATGATCCAGTGCGAATCGCTCAGGATCGCCTGCACCTCAACGCGCCCCTTGGCGTTCATCGCCTGGGCCGCGTTCAGCAGCAGGTTGAGAAGCACGCCCCGAAGCTGTTCGGCGTCAACCTCAGCGCTGCCCTCCGCGGCATCGATATTGACCTCCACCTGCGTGAACTCCGGATTGCGGGTCAGCAGTGCGGCGGTATCACGCAGCAACTGCGAGACCTCGATGCTGACGCGCCTCAGGGGCCGCGGCCGCGCAAACACCAGCAGGTCGCGCACCATGAGGTCAAGTGTCTTGATGCGGTCCAGCATGTCGTTGACGATGAGCCGGTCTTCGCTGCCGGCGGGCATCCGGCTGCCGATAATCTGAAGCGCCCCGCCAATTCCTGCCAGGGGGTTCTTGACCTCGTGCGCGACGACGGCCGCCATCTCGCCCAGACGCGCCAGCGCCGCCTGCTCGGCCACCTTCTGTTCGGCGGCCTTGCGCGCCGTGATGTCGCTGCGGATCGCAAGATATTTGAGGGGCCGGTCGTGATCATCGACAAACGGGATGATGGTGGTGTCGACCCAGTAATGACTGCCGTCCTTGGCCCGGTTGCGAACCTCCCCGCGCCACACCTTGCCCGCAGCGATGGTGCGCCACATCTCCTCGAAAAACTGGCGCGAGTGGGTGCCGGAGTTGATGATGCGGTGATTGCGGCCCAGCAGTTCTTCGCGGCTGAACTTCGAGATTTCGCAGAATCGGTCATTCACGTACGTGATGGTGCCCGCCGCGTCGGTCACGGCGACAATGGCCGACTGATCGAGCGCGTAGTTGATGTCCGCGAGATCCTTATAGGTGCGCTTGAGGGCTCTTTCAGCCCGGGCCTGCTCGGTGACGTCGGCACCCGAACTGATCGTTCCAATCACGCGGCCCACTTCGTCCAGGCGCGGCAGGTTGTACCAGGCCACCTCTCGCACGCCGGACTTCGTAACGATGGGGTTGACCGTGGTCTCGATCAGGGTTCGGCCCGAAGTGCGTACCTGGGCCAGAGCTTCCTGCACACGCAGACGCTCGGCCTCCGGCACAAATCGCTCCACCCAGTCCTGGCCCAGGACTTCCGACTCCGGCAACCCCAGCAGTTCACACCCCGCGCGGTTGACCAGGCTCACCCGACCTGCCATGTCCAGCGCCACAATGGCAACGCCAAGATTGAGCAACTCGCCCTGCCTCGCCCGCTCCATGGCCACGCGGGACTCCAAGCGCAGCTTCCACACCACGCCGCCCGCGGTCACCGCGATGCCGGACAGCGTCAAGACCCGGTTCAGGATACCGAACTGTTCATGGGGACCGCTGGGCTTGAGCAGGTAGGCGACCGCGGTCAGGGCGCCAAGCACCAGCGCCATGGCGACCACCCAGCGCGGCTTGGGCAACCACGCCGCCAACGCCATGATCACGACATAGGGCATGGCGGCGGCGATGCCGCGCGGCGTGCTGATGTCAAAAATAAAGGTGGCAGCACTGGCGATGAGCGCAATGGCCACGGCAATGGAGAGCTGATTGCGATTTGTGTTCAAAGGTGCAAAGAACCCCCGCCCAAGTCCAATCTGCATTGGTACCGCGCCGGACGGAACCCGAAAACAAAAGGGCATGAGTCTTGCGATTCCAGGCGGCGTGACTCTATAGCCGGCCGCCGCAGGGGGCAGGGGCTCCGAAGGGCTGCCGGCCCATCCGAGTGACACGCGGGATCTGCCCGGACCCATTGGGCAGGATTCCACAACGACGGGGAGTTTTTCCCATGGGCACTGCCGTCATCCTGATTGTGGACGACGAACTGCTCATCCGATGGTCCTTGAGTGAAAGATTGAAACAGGAGGGATATGCCGTCCTCGAGGCCCAGGACGGCGCCCAGGCTGCGCGCCAGTTCTCGGCGGGGGTCAAGTTCGCGGCCGTGCTGCTCGACTACAAGCTGCCTGACACGGACGGGCTGGCGTTGCTTGCGCTTCTGCGGCAGGTGCAGGCCCACTGCCCCGTGATCATGATGACCGCCTACGGCACAGCGGAAGTGCAGCGCAAAGCCCAGGAGTTGGGGGTCAGCGGCTTTGTGGAGAAGCCCTTTGACTACGACGCGCTGGTGAGCCGCGTCAACGCCGTCGCGGCGCGCTGAAGCGCTGGTGCAATGCCGCTTCGGGCCTATAATCCCCGCGATGCCGCAGGCCAACATCCTGATTGTCGATGACGAGCGGCTGATCCGCTGGTCGCTCAAGGCGCGCCTGGAGCAGGACGGTTGCTCCGTGTCAGAAGCCGAGTCGGGCGAACGGGCAATCATGGCGCTGGAGACCGCGCCGCCGGACCTCGTGCTCCTGGACTTCAAGCTGCCGGACACCGACGGTCTGACACTGCTCAAGAAGATCAAGCAGGCCGACCCGGACATTCTGGTCATCATGATGACCGGCTTTTCCACCATCGAAACCGCCGTGGAGGCCATGAAGCAGGGCGCCTACCACTACCTCAACAAGCCCGTGAACCTCGACGAGCTGGCGCTGCTGGTGGCCAAGGCCCTTGAGACGACGACGCTGAGGCGCGAGGTCAAGACGCTGCGGGCCAGCCAGAGCGAGAATTTCTCCCTCGACCGCATCATCGGCGAATCGCCGCCGATGAAGGCCCTCAAGGATCTCCTGCGCAAGATCGCCCAGAGCCCATCGTCCACCGTGCTGGTGACCGGCGAAAGCGGCACCGGCAAGGACCTTGTGGCCAAGGCCCTGCACCACAGCAGCAGCCGCGCCCTGGGTCCGTTCATGAACATTACCTGTTCAGCCCTGCCCGACACGCTGCTGGAAAGCGAGCTCTTCGGCCACGAGCGCGGCGCCTTCACGGATGCGCGCCAGCAGAAAAAGGGGCTGCTCGAGCAGGCCGACGGGGGCACGGTATTTCTTGATGAAATCGGCGAGATGTCTCCGGTGCTGCAAGCCAAGCTGCTGCGCTTTCTGGAGGACAAGGCCTTCCGGCGCGTGGGAGGCACGCATGACATCAAACCCAACGTGCGCGTCATCGCCGCCACCAACCGGGAGCTGCAGGACGAAGTGGCGCGCGGGCGCTTCCGCGAGGATCTGTTTTACCGCTTGAACGTGCTGTGGGTGAAGCTGCCCCCGCTGCGCGAGCGCGGCCAGGACGTGGCGCTGCTGGCCAAACACTTCTGCGAGTCTTTCGGGCGTGAATTCCGCAAGCCCATGCGCGACATTTCACAGGCCGCGCTGGATGCCATGGCGCGCTACCCCTGGCCCGGCAACGTCCGCGAACTCAAGAACGCGCTGGAGCGGGCCGTGCTGCTGGCAGAAGACGCCACGCTCGATCTGGGCGACTTTCCGCAACTGGGATCCGTGAAGTCGACGGTGCGGCAAAGTTTCCGGCTTCCGGACGGCGGTCTGAACTTCGAACAGCTTGAGCGTGAACTTGTGGAACAGGCGCTGGAACGCTGCAACGGCAACCAGACCAGGGCAGCCGCGCTGCTGGGCATGAATCGCGACCAGATTCGCTACCGCATCGAGAAGTTCGGCCTGGGCAAGGAACCGTCGAGGTGACGGAAATGAAAAGGGCGCTCTAAAGAGCGCCCTTTTGACGATTGGTAGCGGGGACTGGATTCGAACTTCGATCCTCTTCCCACGCGGCTCTGACAGTCTCTCTGGCCTGATTCGGCAACCGTTGTCGCACCCTATGTTACAACCTGTCTTATTCACAGGTTTGGAGGTGCAGTTGCCGTGACTACTTTCCGCTTACCTCAGGCCATTGAAGACAACCTACGGGCCTATTGTCAGTCGGCTCTGGTTGGGCAAGGCGCGGGTACTCGAAAGAACACGCTGTCCAAGCTCAACAGGTTTTTCGACTGGGCAATCTCCCGTGGACAGGGGGACTATACTACATGGCGCGACACAATTCCAGTGATTCTGGACGACTATGTGCAGCATCGGCTGCAAACCCCGTCGGCACGCGGGTTCTGGCCAAAGCCCGACACCGTGAAACGCGATCTCTTCGCGCTTCGGGATTGGCTGTTGTGGAATGAGGAACGCGAGCTCACCGGCCCCATACGTTCCGCCCACGTCATTCGTCCGCTGCCAAAGCAGGAACGCAATGAGATTCACACTCTCACGGCTGAACAGGAGCAGTTCATCCTCGAGCGTTCGCGCTTCATCTTCGAGGGCTGCAAGGGGCTGCGTTTCCCCGACAACCGCAATGGCCGGGAAGTCATGACCCAGGCCAGGCAAACGGGATGGGAACGGGGCGCGTTCAGGCTCTACTTCCTGTTGATGATCCGGTGCGGCCTGCGCCCCGCCGAGGCCTTGCACCTGCGCTGGGATGAAGTCTATCTGGATTGCGAACCGCCGATCCTGAAGCTCAAGCGCATCATGAGCGAGGGCGGCGACTACATCCGCAAGCTCAAGACGACCAAGAGCGAAGACGCAATCACTATCCCGCGCTATGTGCGCCCCGAGCACCGCGACCAGTGGAGCGGGCCTTCCGAGGGCGTTGATCTGGTCAAGGAACTTCGCGAATTCCGCGGGCAACTCAAGGACGACGGCAAGTTCGGGCCCTGGGTGTTTGGGCGCGAATGGACTCCGGGCGACGTCGAGTTCCCAGACGACGCTTTCATCTGGCGCGGCTTGAAACACGAAACCAACGACCCGAACCTCAAGGCTTACTCATGCCGGCACACCGTAGGCACGCGCATGGCTGCGCGCGGCTTCTCAAGCGAAGAGATCGCCCGTGTGCTGCGGAACACCTCCCGTGTCGCTGAGCGTTACTACATCGCAGGTACGCGGATGCGCGACGCCTTCGACGTGATGACGGGCGAGCGCGTGCAGGTGAAACTCGCCACCGGGTAAGAAGTTTCGAATCCCAACAGGCGTGTCAGAATCTTACAGCCTCCCGTGGTATGCTCCGCGCGTCCACGGGAGGTTCTATGGCCGGGCGAAATCCGCGCCGACGTCTCGGCCATGCCGAGCTGTGCCGCCGCATTGACGAGAGTCTGAGGGAAGCAATGAGCATGGCCGCGCCCGACGACCGCGGCGGATTTACCGGCAGCCTGTATCTGGCAGTCGCGGAGCTGGAGGCGGCGGTTCTTGACATTGAAGAACTGGAAAGGCGGGCACGATGGGTAGAAAGCCGCAAACGCAGGCTGGCAAGCTTGGCAGACAAGCTCCGGGGCGAGGTCTCGGGCGGATTGGCCCGCCGGCTGGCCAACGTGGCGTCCGGTCTGTCGCAGGGCATGTTACACTCCAGGTGTCCACGGGAGCGAGTTCGGTCCCGCAGAGGCCAGACGCCAAAGCGCCAGTGACCTTCTGGAAGAGCGCTAGAGCGCAGAGCCCAAAGGGGCCGGGTAATTCACCCGGCCCCGGATTTTTTGCACCCAAACTCTCCATATGCGACAATTACTGCTGCGGCGGCGTGGTGGGGACACGCCCGGAAGTGTGAGCTGGCGTGGCGGCGCGGCAGGAGGCCAGTGACGGGGCCGTCAGGACTGTGGGCTGGCGCTGGCAACGGCGCCAGGCGCGGCAAGGTCCCAGCCACCACCGGAAAGCGCCGCGCCTGTCCTGATGAGACGGCGGGGCTGCGCTCACTGCTGAGGCCTCAAAGTCGGTTCAAATCCGGCCCGCAAGTTGAGGCAAATCAGCGGTCACTCTTGACCGTTTACCCCCGACCTTTCCACAATGCCGAGTCGGGTATCACGTCTTGGAGAATCCCGATGGAAGTTCTTGTTTAACTAGGGGTGTGACAGGCAGCACTTCGGAGCCGATCCATGCGAACGACATTCAATCTTGCTTTCTCGGCGCTCTTGCTGATCGCGGCAACAGTCTGTGCCCAAAGCAAACCTGCACTCGGCGAGCGAGATGTAAAGAAGCTTATTGAGGAGTACGTAGTGTCCGGAACCACCGATCAGCGCCGGGCCGAAATCACAATGCAACTAAGGACGGCCTCGCCGCTTCTCGCGCAGCGCACGCTCAAGACCGCCCTCGGTGAGGAAGCCAAGCGACCCTACGCGCTTGATCTGGCACTACAGCTGCGCGTGCCCGGCTTGTTTGACACCGCGAAGAAAGCAATCGACACCGTAGACGAAGAGAAGATTGTCAAGCTCGGGTTCTTGACCAACGACAAGGGCGCCGTGGATTTCCTGTTCGATCGTTGGGGCAAGTCTGACGCGAGCAGCGCGTCGTTTGGCTTCGTACAGTCGGGGTTCGAGTCCAATTGCGTCGGCCTGGAGACCATCCAGAAGTTCAAGGCCGTACTGACCAACGCCAAGGCCGAGCAGGTTTGGAAAGACTCGGCCGCGAAGGTCATCAAATTCCAGCTTGGGCTCGAGTCGGACGATCAGAACGACATGCTCAAGAACTGGGCGCAGCTTGAGGCGGACTACAAGCGGGATGCCCAGGCATTCAGCATCACCGGCACGAACATGTTCGAGGTCGAAGGAGTCCAAGCCGGCGGCAACACACGCCGCGTAGGTCCGAACTACCGGATTCCCGCCGGCGGCTCTCTGACCGTGAAAACCCTCGAAGAGTGGGATTCGGGTTCGTTCACGATCACGGTGCGAGTTCGGATCAATGAAGGCGATGGTGCCAGTGTTGGGCTCAGCTCAGAGCAAGGAGTGTGGCGTGCGACCTTCTCCAACAATGAATGGGTCACAAAGAGCGGTGATCAGACTCAGGCCGCGGTGCCCGGAAAAGTTGGCTTGTGGGCTACGTTCGTGTTCACCGTCAAAGAAGATTCAGAGGGCGGTCGAAAGTTGGCGCGGACATGCAACCTTACTGTTGACGGGAAAGCGTTAATCACATACGGAACACTCAACGGGAAACTCCTGGCACTGCAGATCGACGCAGGTAAGGCCTCTATCGTGGCGGCCGGCGCGGAGTTCAAGAGGTAAGCAGTCTTCGGCGTTGCGGGAGTCGAAGAATCGGTTTGACCTTTGGGATCGGGGACGCCAGCGAGAGATCACCCATGGCGGCCTCGCAGGTTGATCCCGTGCTTGTTGACGATCGTGGCGGTGTAGCCGTTGTAGGTGAACGTCAGCGACATGCCGGCATTGTCAGGCGCGGGGCGACGGTTACGAAGGCAGTCACT
>QEVF01000004.1 GCA_003576915.1 Planctomycetota bacterium
AAGAGCGCGTGCCGGAAGAGGTAGGCGGTTTCCGCGTCCATGGCCGGATTCTTTCAGGGTGCCGGGCCCCTGTCGACTCCGCCGGTCAGGACTCCAAAGCCGGCACTTGGGCCCGCGGGGCGCGATTGATTCCGGCCCGCCGCCAAGCCTAGAATCGCAAGCCAATGCCACAAACCAAGCGCCAGCCAGCCCGTTCTGCGAAAGAGCCAAGGCTACTCTCAGGCGGCAACCCGCAGACTGCCAAGGCCGAAGGGCAAGCGCCCATAGACGCCTACATCGCGGCCATGCCGGGCTGGAAAAGCGAAGTGGGGCGAAGGCTCGACGCACTGATTTCGCGCGCCGTTCCTAACGTGCACAAAGCCGTCAAATGGAACTCACCGCTCTACGGCATTAAGGGCGAAGGCTGGTTCCTGGGCATTCACTGCTTCGCGAAATACATCAAGGTCGCGTTCTTCAAGGGCGCGTCGCTGAGTCCCGTCCCACCCGGCAAGTCCAAGCAAAGAGAAGTCCGCTACCTCGACATCCACGAAGACGACAAGCTCGACGAAGCCCAATTCGCCAGTTGGACAAAACAAGCCAGCCAATTACCCGGCGAAAGAATGTGAGCGGACAGGGCGGTCGACTGGAGCGCTAACAACGGCGCTGACCATATTGCCTAGAAAGTGTGCAGTTTATGGCCCTCAATATCCCAAAGCAGTTCAAGGATCGATTTGACGCTCTGGAATGCCTGCCGTTAGAGAGTGCTCTGCCGGCCCCCTGGAAAGGTCCAAGAACCTGCGCAGTGGGAGGCCTAACCGATGTTGGATTCGGAGATTCGTCCGATCTGCTCAATTGCGTGTCGAGTGACGGTCGGGGCGTTCGTGATTGCGCGACTGGCGAAAGGGTTGCGCGAGATTGTGGCACGGAGTTCGCGTTCGATACCGCAAATCTGTTGGTTGAGGGTATAGGCCCGCTAGCCGGGAAGAAAGTAAGGACCGCTGGCATGGCCGGAGGGGGCCTTGCAGCTCGCACCCTGGACGGGTGGAGCGTTGAGAAACATCCGTTTGCTTTTCCTGAAGAGCTACTCTTTGTCGCGCCCCCAGGACAGAGCATGCTTTGGACGCCGCGTTGGGAGAAAATGCGCCTTAGCAAGATTGGCGGATTCGTGACGGAGTTGAGGGCCTACGGGTTTTCTCCAACGGGACGAACATTGGTGGTCGCCACGTCTTCTGATGTCATGATGTTTGTGCGCGACTGAAACGAGGGTGTCGCATCGCGATTGCGCCCAACACAATCAGGCTATCCACTTCCTAACTTACCCTAGTCTTGGCTACTTTAATGGCATGCCACTTTTTACGGAGCATCAGTTCGCTGCCAAGGGCATTCGCTCGCTTTGCTGGCGTGGTGATGAACTCGTTGATTGGGTGAGCGGAGGAAATTCGTACTCGCTCGACGGAACTGAACACGAGGCGCGGGTGAATTATGCCTACCACTTCGATGCGGCTACGGCTTCTCCAGATGGGCGTCATGCAGTCATCTATAAGAGGTTGGGAACGAAAGGCCTGCTTCTCGACAACGGCAGAATCGTGAGGGAACTGAATCGAAGTTTCTACTGCGCCAACGCGTACGAGTACCCCGTTGCGTTGTTCAACGATCCGAGCGGGCGCTTGTTGCTCGCCCATTGCCCTGAAGAGTATTGCCGCATTGAACTCGAAGAGGCCGCCACTGGGCGCGGCCTTACGGCCTCAAAAACTCGAAAGCCTGCAGATTTTTTTCATTCTCGACTTGCACCCAGCCCGAGCGGGACACGGCTCCTTAGCGCCGGTTGGGTTTGGCATCCATGGAGTGCTGTTGTCTACTTCAGTATTGAACAAGCGCTCGCTGAAGCGACACACCTGGACCGCGGCGAGAGCATCGTGCCCCAATCTGGAAAAGAGGGTTCGGCCTGCTGGCTGGACGACAGCAGGATTGCGGTTGGCAGCACAATGGAGGACGAAGATCTGGGTGATGCGATTGACGCTGATGGGGCGCCAAATCTGTCCCCGCGTAGTGTCGCCGTCTATGATATCGACAAGCGCAACTGTCTGGGGGCATTCCAGCTTGATGAACCACCAGGTTCGATGTTCGCACTAGGACACGACCATGTTCTTGCGCTTTATCGGCATCCGAAGATTATCGATCTCAATAGCGGCAGGATTGTTCACATGTGGGACAGGCTGGACTCGGGTCTGCAGGACGGCAGTATTATTTGGGGTCTGAAGCCCGAGCGGATTCCGCCCCCGATGGCTTTTGATTCGACCAAGAACCGCTTCGCGGTTGTCAACGGTGACGTAGTTACGGTGATAGAGTTTTTCATTGCCGGTGCCTGAAATACGTGCTTTTCAGCTTCAGCCTTGAGGGCAGCACGCGCCGCGCCATCGATCTTCATGAGGGCGATGCACTCAACGAAGCCGCGTTTGTGGCGCTTGTGCGCGCGGCTGTGGCGCTCAATGGCAAGTCGAAGGGTGGGGCAAAGGTTTGAGAGATGGAGTGGTTGAGTGTTGGAGAGATTGCAAAGGCGATCTTCCAGCTGGCCATCTCTCAATCTCTCAATCTCTCCATCGCTCCATCTCTCAAGCACCTCAAACTCTCCATCTCTCAAGCACCTCAAACTCTCCATCGCTCAAGCCACTCCAACCCTCAATCTCTCCAGCCAGCCATGCTATACTGCCCCGTTTACGCATTCTTGATGGGCCGCCCTTAGACTTTTCCTATGACTGACACCGCCACCGTCGCGCCTGAAGTCCAGAGCCTCGAAGACCCCAAGCTTTACGTCAACCGCGAGCTGTCCTGGCTCGAGTTCAACCAGCGCGTGCTGGACGAAGCCCACGATCCCCAGAACCCCCTGCTTGAACGGGTCAAGTTCCTCGCGATCTCGGCCAACAACCTCGATGAGTTCTTCGAGGTGCGCGTTTCGGGCCTCATGCAGCAGGTGGAGTCGCACAACGACAGCACCGGCCCCGACGGCATCTCCCCCGCCGAGCAGCTGACCCTCATCTCCACGCGGGCCCACCGCATGGTGGCCGAGCAGTACCAGTGCTGGTCCAACGAGCTGCTGCCCGCCCTCAACGAGGCCGGCATCGAGATTCACGCGGGCGAGCCCAAACTTTCAGCCGCCGCCGAAAGATTCCTCGACCAGTATTTCAACACCGAGCTTGAGCCCGTGCTCACGCCCATCACCGTCGATCCCGCCCACCCCTTCCCCTACGTCGCCAACAAGGCCCTCTGCCTCGCCGCGCTGCTGGAGGCCAAGGACGATGAAGGCAAGGCCGTGCGCTCCCTGGGCGTGGTCACCGTGCCGCGCCTGCTCAAGCGCGTGATCCAGATTCCGGGCAAGAAGGGCAAGCTGGAATACATCATGCTGGCCGCGGCCGTGCGGCGCCGCCTGGACCACCTGTTCCGCGGCTATCGCATCGTGGCCACGGCGGCTTTCCGCGTGACGCGCAACAGCAACCTCTACCTGGAAGAGGAAGAAGTCGAAAACCTGCTGATGGCCATCGAGAACGAAATCCGCCAGCGCCGCCGCGGCGATGTCGTGCGCCTGGAGATCGAGCACAACGCGCCCGGAGAAATCCTTGACCTGCTGCGCCAGAACCTGCACGTCGAGGAAAGCGCCATCTACCGCGTGCACTCGCCGGTGAACCTGAACCGGCTCATGCGCCTCTACGCTGAAATCCCGCGACAGGACCTCAAGGACAAGCCCTTTGCCCCCGTCGAGCGCGTCAACGCTGACGACAGCGAGTCCCTGTTCGCCGCGATACGGCGCGAGGACATCCTGCTTCACCACCCTTACGAGTCGTTTTCCACCGTGCTGAGTTTCATCCAGAGCGCGGCCAGAGACCCCAACGTCGTCGCCATCAAGCAGACGCTGTACCGCACCAACGAGGATTCGCCCATCATCGGCGCGCTCTGCGCGGCATCCGAAGCCGGCAAGCAGGTCACGGTCGTGGTCGAGATCAAGGCCCGCTTTGACGAGGAATCCAACATCCGCTGGGCGCGCCGCCTTGAAAATGCCGGCGTGCAGGTGACCTACGGCCTGGTGGGACTCAAGACCCACTGCAAGCTCTGCCTGCTGGTGCGCCGCGAGAAGGACGGCATGCGCCGCTACGCCCACCTTGGCACGGGCAACTACAACCCCAGCACGGCCAGCGTCTATACCGACCTCTCGCTCTTCACGGCCAACAGCGCCCTGACCGACGACGTGGCCGAAGTCTTCAACGTGCTCACGGCGCGCTCCCAGACGCCCGCCATCAAAAAGCTGCTCGTGGCGCCCTTTGACATGCTGCCAACGTTTGTGCGCCTCATCGAACGCGAAGCCGAGCACGCCAGGGCCGGCCGCAAGAGCGGCATCATCGCCAAGGTCAACTCCCTGCTGGACGTGGACATCATCCACGCACTCTACCGCGCCTCCCAGGCCGGCGTCAGCGCCGACCTCATCGTGCGCGGCATCTGCGGCCTGCGCCCCGGCCTGCCCCAGGTGAGCGAGAACATCCGCGTGCGCAGCGTCGTGGGCCGCTTCCTCGAGCACAGCCGCATCTTCTGGTTCGAGAACGGCGGCACGCCGGAGGTGTTTCTGGGCAGCGCCGACTGGATGCCGCGCAACCTGCGCGGGCGCGTGGAGGTGGTGTTTCCGATCGGCGAAGCGCGGCTGAAGTCGCGCATCCGCGAGGAGATTCTGGCGGCCTTTCTGGCCGACAACTGCAAGGCCCGCGAAATCCTGGCCGACGGCACCCACCGCATGATCAGGCCGGCCGACGGCGCGCCCCTGATCAGCGCCCAGGAAACGTTCATGAAGCTGGCCCGCGCCCAGAGCGGCGAGAGCATGCGCCTCAAGCCCGCCACCAGCGTCAGCATCCGCACCACGCGCGAGTAAGCCCCGGGGCCTGCACCACCGCTGACAGTGCCCCGGTCAAACGCGGGCAGGCCGGGGGCGACAGGCGAAATCCCCCCCATGCCCGGCCCGGTTTGGCGGTGCTGGTTCACCATGCCGGCGTTGTCGCGCTAAACGTACTTGTCGCCGCGCACAACGCTGACATCCTGAACGTAAGCCACGACCGCATAATTGGGGAAATACTGCTCGGCCAGGTGCGTCAGAATCCGCTCGGCCACGGCGTCGCTCACCACCGTCTCAAAACGCAGGTTCTTGCCCGCGAGGTCGTCCGTGCGCATGCCGCGCGAGCCTTCACCGTCTGCCTTGGTGCAGGTGAAGCCCTTGGCGCCGAGGCGCAGCAGGTCCTGGCGCAGGCGGGTGTCCAGCACGGCCTCGACGACGATGGTCACCAGTTTGAGCGGGTGCAGTTTCACGGCGTGCCTCCCCGGTAGATCCACTCCGAAAACGCATGATACAGCGGAACGCCCACCGTGAGGTTGAACGGAAACGTAATCGCCAGCGAGGCCGTCAGATAGAAGCTCGGGTTTGCCTGCGGCAAAGAGATGCGAACGGCCGCGGGCGCGGCAATGTAGCTGGCGCTGGCGGCGAGCACGGCCAGCAGGGTGGCCCCGCCCTCAGACAGACCGATCAGCCGGCCCGCCCAGGCGCCGAGCAGGCCGTGCAGCACCGGCATGGCCAGGCCAAAGACCAGCAGAAAGGCGCCGACCTTTGAAAGATCACGGAATCGGCGCGCGGCGGCCATGCCCATCTCCAGCAGAAAGAGGGTCAGCACGCCCTTGAAGGGGTCCATGAAGAAGGGTTTGACCTGCTCCACGCCCCGCGCCCCGGCCGCCAGGCCGATCAGCAGGCCCCCCACCAGCAGTACCACGCTCTTTCCGGCCAGCACCTCATGCAGGGATTGTTTGAGGTTGCCCCCGCCCAACTGCCACTTGGCAATCAGCAGGCCGACGACAATGGCCGGCACCTCCATCAGCGCCACGAGCGCGGGCATGAAGCCCTCGAACTTCACGCCGATCTTCTCCAGATAGGTCTGGCCGGCAATGAAGGTCACGGCGGACACGCTGCCGTAGTGCACGGCAATGGCCGCGGCATTGGCCACCTCCATGCGGCCCAGGTAGCGCAGGATGGCATAGCACCACAGGGGCGTTCCCACCCCCAGCGCCAGCGAGGCCAACGCCGGCAGCAGCAGCTCGCCGGGGCTCGACACAGACATGGCCGCCCCGCCCTTGAGCCCGATGGCAAAAAGCAGGAACACGCTCAGGGCCGTGTAAAGCTCGTCAGGAAAGCGCAGGTCGCTGCGCAGGATGGTCGCGAAAATGCCCAACACGAAGGCCAGCACCATCGGGGACAGCAGGTTGGCCTGTAGGAGTTCGAGGGTGTGCACGGCGCGTCACTTCCGGCGGACCAGTCGCGCAATCATGCGTCGGGCGTGAGCCTCGTCAATGACCATGAACCGCCGCGACTCCGCGTCGAAGGCCTGCACCTCCGCCATGGCGATGTCGAAGTACCAGGCGTGCAGCCGCAGCCTGCCGCGCCTTTCGGACTCAGCCACAATGGGGTAGCTGCGCAGGTTCTCCAGCTGAGCCAGGGCGTTGGCCTGGGCCACGAGGTTGTGGCGGGGCAGGCGGGTGTCGAACTCGACATGGGGCGGAAGTCTGAGGGCGTTCTCGGCGTGGCGCAGCCAGGATTGCAGGTTCGGGGCGCCCTCAAGGCTCAGGTCGCCGCAGATGGCCCGCATGGCGCCGCATTCACTGTGGCCGCAGACCACGATGTCCGGCACTTCGAGCCTGAGCAGGGCAAACTCCAGGGCCCCGGCCTCGCTTTCGTCGGCCTGGGATTTGCCGCCGGGCCCGCCCGGCGCCACGATGTTGCCCGGGTTGCGGATCACAAAGAGGTCGCCGGGGTCGCTGGAGGCGAACAGGTTTGGCACCACGCGGCTGTCTGAACAGGCCACAAAGAGGCAGTCCGGCTTTTGCCCCAGGGCCAGCTTGGCAAAGGTTTCGCGGTATCCCGGGCGGATCTTCTTCCGGAAGTGGGCAATGCCGGCCAGCAATCGCTTCATGGCCGCCGATGGTGCCGTGGCTGCACCCCTTCGTAAAGAGGCCTGCTATGCTCAGGCCATGCACGGTCTTCTCAGCGGCGCCATACTTGGCATTGCCTTCATCGCCTTTGCAGGGGCCGCCCGTTCGTGGCGCAACTGGAAACAAAGCGATGAAGGCGCGAGACCCCCGCGAATCCTGATGGTGCTTTCGCTGCTGCTTCAGGTCCTGCTCGGAGCACTGGCGGCTGCCTTCGGCCTTTGGTTCGCCCTGGCCGGGGCGCCCTAACAGGCAGCATCTTCGCGACTGTACCGTCGCTAAGAGACGGATAATTATCCGCATTCAGACGTCAAAACTCCCTCCAATGCTATGCCCCTGGGGGCCTGGCCACGGCCAAGCCGCACCCGAGGGGGCCAACCAAGCAGGGAAACAGCGATTGAGTAGCGGTCCTGTTCTCAATTGGAAGGGCGCAGCTTGACGCAGTGTCAAATCGCGCCCAGGCCGGGGGAATTGGCACCTCCCCCCATGAGCCCTCCCGGGCCTGTTTTCCAAATTCATTCTGTACAATGACTTACGCGCATGATTGGGGGTTCGCCGCTGGTCACCACGGAGTCATTTGTGCTTGACTGATCGAAGCTTCAAAGGCAGAGTCACGCCCCGTTTGTCTGACCTTGTGTAAGACTCGGTCAGACGGGGGACAACACATTCACATGGAGATTACTCAATGAACATCTGGAAGCTGTTTCCAAAAGCCCTGGGGGCCAGCGCGCTTGCCTGCGCCATGCTCCTGGGCGGCTGCAGCAGTGACGACGAAGGCGGCGGCGGCGGACCCGGCAGCACCATCGTGGTTCACGCACTTCCCGGGCTGGGCACCGTGATCGTGCAGGCCAACGGCGGCGCGGCTAACTTCGCCACCCGCAACGGCGGCAACGGCGGCTCCTTTTTCGCGTTCTCACAGGGCGGCGACGTGCGCACCAACGACGGGCGCTCGCTGCCCACGGTGGCCACCAACTTCCTTACGGCGGGCGTGCTGGCGGACAACCTTGTTACCTACACCGAGCTGACCTCGATTCTCGCTCCAGCCGTGGCCGCAGGCACCGCGACGTTCACCCTGCCTGCTGGCACGGGTTTCAACCTGCCCTCGGGCGTCACGCTGAACCTCTCGGACGCCCCCTCGGCCACCGTGAACAACGTGGCCATCACGGGCAACAGCGCGGTGCTCCTGACGGGCGCCATCCTGACGACCCGTACGGGCGCCAATTCGGTCACCCTGCAGTTCAGCACCTCGCAGAACGCCGTGGTAGCCATCGGCTTCACGGGCTCCTTCAACAGCACCGGTGACACCGGCTTCAATGGCGGCAACTTCGTCCTCAACAGCACCGCGGGCGGCGTCGTCGCCACGGGCAGCGTGGTAACCAACGGCGGACCCGGATCGGCAGCGGTCAATGGCGGCAACGCCGGTTCGACGCAGTTTGTGGCCTTCAACGATCTGATCCTTCGTGCCGGCCACCATCAGGCTAACGGCGGCATCGGCGGCGCGGCAGGCGGTAACGGCGGCTCGTTCCAGGCCCAAAGCCAGGGCGTGACCTTCCGCAGCTTTGGCTGGGGCCTCCAGGCTGACGGCGGCGTCGGCGGCACCGGCAACGGCGGCAACGGCGGCGGGTTCAACGTCACTGTCGTCGGTAACGTGGCTGTGGCTTCGCGCGTGATTTCTCGCGGCGGCGCCTCCACGGGCGGCAACGGAGGCAACGGCCAGAACGCCCAGGCGATTTCGGCGTCGTTCACCGGCATCCTTTTTGCCACCCTCGACGGCGGCAACTCCACCAACGCCACCGGCGGAAACGGCGGCACGGCAGTGGTCGGCGGCCTTGAGGGCAAGGACCAGGAACTGCGCGGCAGCGCCAACGGCGGCAGCGGCGTCAACGGCGGCGACGGCGGAATCTTCGCCTTCACCTCCATCCAGGTGGTCGGTGGCCTGCTCGTGGGTAGCGTCAACGGCGGCGCGGCCACTACGGGCACGGGCGGTGACGGCGGCCAGGTGGCAACGCTGGGCTTTGGTTCCAGCCCCGGCACGCAGATGGAAAACTGCCGCGTTGAAGGCACGGCCAACGGCGGCGCCGGCACATTCGGCGGCGATGGCGGCACGGTTTCCCTGGGCTACACGGTCAGCGTCGGCGACCTCTATGCGACGAGCGTTAATCTGATCGGCGTGGCCAATGGCGGCGCCGGCACGACAGACGGCGGCGACGGCGGCACGGTGACCTGCATCGGCAACAACGGCAACCTCGGCGATGTTACCGTGACGGGCACGGCCAACGGCGCCAACGCGGGCAGCAGCTCCGCCGGCGACGGCGGCACCCTCGGTGCGACGCTGACCAGCGGCTCCATCGACATCACCATCACCGGCACGGCCAACGGCGGAAACGGCGTGGGCTCTGTGAGCGGCGGCGACGGCGGCGATGTCAATGTTCAGGCGGGCGACAACACGAACTTCGGCGTGATCGTCCTGCGCCTGAACGCTTCGGCCAATGGCGGCACCGGCGCGACTGGTTCCGGCGGTGACGGCGGCAGCTCCGATCTCCAGGTGGGTATCGGCGGCGGCTTCTATGCCCCCAACATCAACCTCTGGCTGCGCGGCGGCAACAGCGCCTCGGGCAACGGCGGTAGCGGCGGCGCTCTGGACGGCAACTTCTTCAGCGATGCCAACTTTGACGGCGGCCTCGTGGAGATGTCCGGCGGCAACGGCGCCACTAGCGGCGGCAATGGCAGCGGCGGCGACGGCGATGACTTCTGGCTGCACACCAACGACACCAACATCACCGTGAACCTGAACATCCAGATTCACGGCGGCCACGGCCGCGGCACGGGCTTTGGCGGCGGCGGGTCCCAGGACATCCTGGTGGACTTGGACAATGACAACGACAACAACGCCGGCTTCTTCATGATCTCCGGAACGCAGAACATCCGCGGCGGTGATGTCAACGGCACCGGCGCCGGCGGCACGGGCGGCGAGTTCTTCTTCAATCTCCTCGGCGGTGATGACGGCGTTCTGTTCCTGTACGGCACCATGGACATCTCCGGCGGCAACAGCTCCGGCGGCGCGGGCGGCGGCACTGACAACAGCCCCATCCGCACGACGGACAACATCTTCATCAACGGCACCATCCTGGTGAACGGCGGCAACGGCGCGACCTCCGGCGGCAACGGCGGCGGCGCGGCGGGCTTCGGCGGCGGCATCCTGCGCATCGGCTTCAACCTGGCCGGCGTGGTTCACCTCGGCAACAACGCCGTGATCCGCAGCAACGGCGGCTCCGGCGCTACCCCCGGCGCGGCGGGCTTCATCGAGCTCGACCCCAGCGGCGCGGCTCCGAACCCCGCACTGATGGAGAACACCGGCGCGGTCGTCACGACCAACACCGGCGCAGGCACCGCGGTCCCCGGCAACGTGTACCGCGACTAGTCTGATCCTGGCATGACTCGGGGGCGGCGATCACGCCGCCCCTGTTTCTTTTATCGCAGCCCGGCCTGTCACAGCCGGCAATTTCACGCGTCAACCTTGTGGTCAAAAACATGCAGTTTGTTTAAAAGGAAGCCGCACACTGCGGAGCCACCCCATGAGCGAATCCCACGGAGAGCCCTACAACCCCGCCGAGATCACGCGCGAGGAAATGCCCTGTGACGTGCTGCTGGTGGGCGCCGGCCCCGCCAATCTCGCCTTGGCCATCCGCCTCAAGCAACTCGTAGCAAGCCACAACGAGTCAGCCGCCGACGACAAAAAGCTGGACCCCCAGATCTACGTCATTGAAAAGGGCGCCGAAGTCGGCAACCACCAGCTCTCCGGCGCCGTCATGGACCCGCGCGGCATTGAAGAGCTGATGCCCGACTGGCGCGAGAAGGGCTTTCCTGTCGAGGGCGATGTCGGACCCGGCAGCGCTGACAAGATGCTCAAGCTCGGCGAGACCTCGCACAAAGCCATCTGGGTGCCGCCCATCATGCACAACCGCGGCAAGGTGGTCGTCTCGCTGAACAAGGTGGTGAAGTGGCTGGCGCAACAGGCCGAGAGCCTGGGCGTGAACGTCTTTGCGGGCTTTGCCGGCGCGGAAGTGCTCTACGACGGCAGGCGCGTGCTGGGCGTTCGCACCCGCGACATGGGCGTCAATAAGTGGAACGAGAAGAAGGGCGAGTTCATGCCCGGCGTGGACCTCAAGGCCAAAGTCACGGTCCTGGGCGAAGGCACCCGCGGCTCTTTAGCCAAGCACCTGATCCCGAAGCTTGAACTGGACAAGGGCCGCAACGAGCAGGTCTACCAGCTCGGGGTCAAGGAAGTCTGGAAGCTCGGGCCCAAGGGCCAGGAAAAACTCAAGCCCGGCGATGTCTACCACACCATGAAGTGGCCCCTGCCCAAGGGCGTGTTTGGCGGCGGCTGGATTTACGGCATGGCCGACGGCATGGTCAGCATCGGGCTGGTCACGGGGCTCGACTACAAAGATCCCGCGCTGGACCCCCACGCCCTGTTCCAGAAATGGAAGACCCACCCCTTCCTCAAGGCGATCCTTGAAGACGGCGAGCTGCTGCACTACGGCGCCAAGACCATTCCCGATGGCGGCTATTTTTCGCAGCCGCGCCTCAGCGCCGACGGCGTCATGCTGGTGGGCGACACGGCGGGCATGCTCAACGCCATGCGGCTCAAGGGCATTCACCTCGCGATCAAGTCGGGGATGCTGGCGGCGGAGACCATCTTCGAGTGCCTCAAGGACGGCGATTTCTCGGCCCAGCGACTGCAGCGCTACCAGAACGCCTACGAAACGAGCTGGGCCAAGGAGGAGCTGTTCCGGGTTCGCAACTTCCGTCAGGGCTTCCAGCGCGGCGAATTCTTCGGCATGGTCAACGTTGCCCTGGGCTTCGTCACGGGCGGCCGCGGCCTTGCCGGCCGGCTCTCGGCCCACGCCGACTACCGCGAGTATCACCGGCTGCCCGGAGAGGGCGGAACGACGAAGCCCGTGGACAAGTCAAACTTCGACGACAAGCTCACCTTCGACAAGCTCAAGGATGTCTACTTCTCCGGCAGCAAGCACGAAGAAGACCAGCCCTGCCACCTGCAGGTGACGCAGCCGGATATCTGCGTCACGAAGTGCACCCGGGAGTACGGCAACCCCTGCCAGCACTTCTGCCCGGCCAACGTCTACGAGATGGTGCCCAAGGCCGAGGGCAAGGGGGCCAGCCCGCAGCTCAACCGCGAAGGCGAAGGCAAAGAAAACACCCAGGGCCTGGTGCTCAAGATCAACGCCAGCAACTGCGTGCATTGCAAGACCTGCGACATCAAGGACCCCTACCAGATCATCAACTGGGTCGTTCCCGAAGGCGGCCAGGGCCCGGTCTACACGAACCTGTAGCAGGCCGCTCTTTCAACCGGGGCGGGCCGGAGAGAGTTTGGCCCGACTCTCCGCTGTAGCGCCGCTTGAAGTGCGGGGGGTGCCAGGAGGCGATCGGCCTCGTACCTGCCGCGCCCCGTTCAGCTTGCGCGCGACTTGCTCAACGCCTGCAGCCCGCGGGCGGCGCCCCCGGCCAGGGGTTCCTGATTGGCGTCCACATCGACCAGCTCGACGCGCAGCCTGAGGTTGTGCTGGCTGTCGTCCTCGGGCCGCTTGCGGCCGCGACGCACCATCAGAGGCTGCGACAATGCCCCCACCAGGTCGCCTTCGCGCACGATGGCGCCGCGCGCGGCTTCACCTGCGGCCAGCAGCAGCTCGCGACGCGCCAGGTCGAGAAGGGCCGGCGCGATGTCGTAAATCTCGATCTCGGGCCGGAGGAACTTGCACAGACCGTGGGTGTGCAGCCAGAAGCGGCCGGGCTCCAGCTCCTGTGCATGAATCTGCACATGCTTTGAAACCTCAAAGCTCTGGGGACCCTCATTGCGCCACTCGCCGCCCAGGATGGCGCGCCCGGTCTCCATGTCCACGCCAATACCCTGGCCGTGGCGCACGAAAGAATCCACCAGCTTGCAGAAATTGAGCTGGCCCATGAGCGGGTCATAGCCGTGCTCGGCCACGTAAAGGCGCACGTCAAAGGGGGCGCGATCGATCTTCTCAAGCGCGGCTTTGTCGAGGCTGAAGAAACCGCGGTCGGGCTCGGGCAGGTCGTGGAACGGGTTCTGCCGGTCGGCGCGTTTGACGATCAGGGCGTGATAAACGATGCCGGCGCGCTCATCGAGGAACATGTACTGGCCGCTGCGAAAGCGCGCCCCCGGCGTCAGGGGCTGCTTTTCGAGCGTGCGGGGGTCCACGTAGCGCACGGTCAGGCGGGCGCGACCCTCAAAACTCGCGGAAGGATCGGCAATCTCGCTCACCACCGGCAGATGGTCGCCCTCCAGAAACAGGTTCACGCGGAAGGCGGGAATGAAATCTTCCTCGTCGTCGGGCGTCGCCGCGGCGGGGACGGCATCCCCGTTGACCAGTCGGCCCCCGTTGAAACGGGCCACGCCGTCGATGCCGGCCGCCGCTTCCTCGGGCAGAGAAAAGGGCGCCCGCGGCGTGAAGCTCAAGCGGCGGAAGAACACCAGCATTTCCTGCCGCGCCCACATGGCCTCTTCGAACTCTCCAAACGTAAGGGCGCGGCGGTTCAGCTCCCAGGCTTCGTCGTAGCGCTTGCGCAGGAACTTCAGGCGGCTCCACTGCTGCAGGCGCTCGCGGTGGGGCGGGCCCGTGAGCACCGCCTGGGCCATGACGGCGTCGGCGCGCGCCAGGTCTCCCGCCGCGGCCAGACACCTGGCCCGCAGCACCAGGGCGCTGCAACGAGGACCGGCTTCTTCGGCCAGCTGGACGGCCTCGGCGTAGGCGGCCTCCGCCAATTTGTGCTTCTCCTGCATGTCGAGCGAAATCGCGCGCCCCAGGGCCGCGACGAAGGCCAGGCCGCGCTGGTCCCGGGCTTCGTCAATCAGGAAGGCCGCGCTTTCGAAGCGCCGAAGCAGCAGCTCGCAGCGCAGCAGGGCTTCAAGCACCTGGGGATCGGCGGGCGCCAGCTCGCGGGCGTAGAGCAGGAAGCGGCGAGCGTCCTGCAGCGGACGCGGGTGGTGCTGCCAGCCGTCCACCTGAGCATGGAGCATCAAGGCCCGGCAGAGCATGAGCAGCGCCGGCACGTGCTGGTTGTCCGCCAGCAGGGCATCGACGGCGCGTTCGACGGCATCATCGAGTTCTTCGTGGCGCGAGGCGTCGTCCAGCGTGCCCTTGAAGCCGGAGAGCAGGCGGCGCGCGCGCTCGCTGTCGCGGCGGGCCATGGGGGCCGCCACGATCTTGCCCGATGCGCGCGGCCCAAGACCTTCAAAGGCCGCGCCCACGCGACGCAACAGCGCCGCGGCAAGGCGAAAGCGCGGCGGCATGGGCCTTGCCAGCAGGGCCTGGGGGCTTCTGTCCTGTTCGAACACGGCGCATTCCCGGGATCAAGGCAGGCAAGCTTACAGTGAAAACGTCGCGGGCTGTATAGGAGTCTGGCCCGGGCAGTCCGACCGGGTGGTCAGGTTTGGCGGCAAAACTTCCCGGCGCGCTGGTCAAGGCACGAGAGCCGGCGTAGCCTAGAACCTACTGCCATGGCTGACCGCCGCCAGACCACCCGCCGCCACATTACGGGCAAGCTGCTGCAACGGCCCGAAGAACTGGCGTCGGCCTTTCTGGAGTCCGGCCATACGCTGTTCTGTGTGGTGGACCGCCTGGGCCGCTTCGTGGTGTTCAACCGCGCCTGTGAGGAGATCACGGGCTACACGTTTGACGAGCTGCGGGGCCAGTCCTTCTTTACAGTGCTGGACCCCAGCGAGCACGAGCGCATCAACAAGCTCTGGGCTGCGCGCGACGCGAGGGCGGCGGCTCCCGAGAGCATGGACATCCTCTGGCGGCACAAGAACGGCACCCAGCGCCTCATCCACTGGTCCTTCAGCCGCCTCGATGACGCCCTGGGCAACCACGAGTACTCCGCGGGCGTGGGGGAGGATGTCACGGAGCGCCGGCGCGCCGAAGCCGCCCTGCGTGAAAGCGAAGAGCTGAACCGGCGCATTCTGGAGGCTGTGCCCGGCGGCATCGTCCAGGTCGGCCTGGATGGCTCGATCCGCGCTGCCAACCAGGAGGCGCAGCGCATTCTGGGCTTGAGTTATGACGAGCTTTCCAGACGCTTCATCTCGGACTTCAGCTCCGAAACCCTGCGCGACGACGGCTCGCCCTGCCCCGTTGAGGATTACCCGGTGTCGCGTTGCCTGGCCACGGCCCAGCCCCAGCCTCCGATGACCATCGGCGTGCGGCAACGCCAGGGGCACATTCACTGGGCGGTGTTCACGGCCGTTCCCCTCCATGACCCGGCCACGGGCAAGCTGGCGGGGGCCGTCGTCACGTTTCTGGACATCACCGAGCGCAAGAAAGCCGAAGAAGCCATGCGCGCGAGCGAGGCGCGCCACCGCCTGTTGATCGAGGAAGCCTCCGACGCCATCTGCTTTGCCGACGGATCGGGCAACAACATCGACGCCAACACCAAGGCCTGTCAGATGTTCGGCTACAGCCGCGAGGAGTTCCGCGCGCTGAACATCGCCGACACCGTGCCGCCCGAGGACCGGCCCCTCATCGGCGCGCGCTTCGCAAAAATGCGCGAGGGCATCGCCCAGCGCTGGGAGCGCGAACTTCTGCGCAAGGACGGCACGCGCTTTCCCGTCGAGATCTCGGCGCGCTTCCTGCCCGACGGGCGCCTGCTTGCCATCATGCGCGAAACCTCCGAGCGCAAACGGGCTGAGGAGGCCCTGCGCGAGAGCGAGCAGCGCTTCAGGCTGCTGGCCGATGCCGCGCCGGTGTTCATATGGCTGGCGGACCGTTTTGGCCGGCGCATGTACTTCTCCAGGGGCTGGCTGGAGTTCACGGGGCGCGCCCTTGACGACGAACTGGCCGAGGGCTGGAGCAACGGCATCCACGATGGAGATCGCCAGCGCGTGCTCGATGCCCTGGCCGAAAGCCTGTTCTCGCGGCAGGATTTCACGCAGGAGTACCGCCTGCGCACCTCCGACGGCGACTTCCGCTGGGTCCTCGACCACGGGGTGGCGCGCTTCACCGAGCGCGGCGAGTTCTCCGGCTACATCGGTTCCTGCCTGGATATCACCGAGCGCAAACGCGCCGAGCAGGCCCTGCAGGAGAGTGAACGCAACTACCGCCTGCTGATGGAGCAGGCCTCAGACGGGATTGCGGTGTTCGATGCCAACCGCAGGTTTCTTGACGTAAACACCCGCTTCTGCGAGCTGATGGGATTTGCCAAGGCGGAACTTCTGACGCTGCCGGCCGCCGTGCTGTTGCCGCACGATGCCCACGATCAGGTGCCCGCGCGCTACGCCGAACTTGACGCTGGCGGCATTCTGCGCATCGAGCGCGACCTGCTGCGCAAGGACGGCTCGGCCATGCCCGCCGAGATCACGGCCCGGCGCATCAGTCCCGGGCGCTATCTGGGCATCATCCGCGACGTGACCGAGCGCCGCCAGGCCGAGCAGGCCCTGCGCGAAAGCCAGCGCCGCCTCTCCACCCTGCTTTCGAACCTGCCGGGCATGGCCTACCGCTGCCTCAACGATCCCGGCTGGAGCATGGTTTTTGTCAGTGACGGAGCGCGGCTGATCACGGGCCACGCCCCCTCGGACTTCACCCAGGGCAAGCTGAGCTTTGCTTCGCTGATTGCTGATGAAGACCGGACGCGGGTATGGAACGAGGTGCAGATGGCGCTGGCGGAACGCCGTTCGTTTTCGCTGAGCTACCGGCTCAGGCGCGCCGACGGGCGGCTGCGCTGGGTCTCAGAGCAGGGGCAGGGCATTTTCGACGCCCAGGGTCGCGTCGAGGCGCTGGAGGGTTTCATCGCCGATGTTCACGAGCAGCGCGAGGCCGAGCGCGCCCTGGCCGACAGCGACGAGCGCTACAAGGCGTTCATTGCGCAGAGCGCCGAAGGCGTGTGGCGCTTTGAGTTCAGCCCGCCCGTCAGCCTGTCCGATGACATCGAGCAAATGACCATGGGCATCATCCATCAGGGCGTGCTGGCCGAGTGCAACGACGTCATGGCGCGCATGTACGGCTACGAGCGCGCCCAGGACATGCTGGGCACGCGTATTGCGGACATGCTGGACATGTCCGACCCCGCCAATCTCCAGCAGTTCCGCGTGCTGGCGCAAAACCGCTTCCGCATCGAGAACATGGAGAGCCACGAAATCGGGCGCGACGGCAGCCACCACTACTTCCTGAACAACGTCATCCCGATCTTCGAGGACGGCAAGCTCAGGCGGCTGTGGAGCACCCAGCGTGATATCACGGCCCAGAAGAAGGCCGCCGAGGCCCTGCGCGAAAGCGAAGAGCGTTACCGCCGCCTCTCGGGCGCGACGGCCGAAGCCATCCTGATCCATGACCAGGGGCGCATCCTTGACGCCAACCAGCGCGCGGCCGACATGTTCGGCTACTCCCCTACCGAACTCATGGGACTCAGCGCCTTCATGCTGGCCGAGCCCGCCTCGCGGGCCACCGTCATCAACGCCGTGCGCGCGGGCGTGGAGGTGCCCTACGAGGCCGTGGGCCTGCGCAAGGACGGCTCGACCTTCCCCGGCGAAATCACGCCGCGCAATCTTCAACTGGGCGGCAAGCTCGTGCGTGTCGTGGCCGTGCGGGACATCACGGAACGCAAGCGCGCCGAGGAGGCCCTGCGCCACGAAGCAGCCACCATCCGCCTGATGCAGCGCGTGGCCGCCGCGGCCAACGAAACCACCGACACCCAGACCGCCCTGCGCGAGGCCATTGAGGCCGTGTGCGACTTCACGGGCTGGGGCGTGGGCCACGCCTTCTTGCTCGACACACAAAGCAACGAACTGCTGCCCTCGGGCGTGTGGCACGAGTCCGCCCATGCCGACGTTGCGGCGTTTCGCCGCATCACCGAGGCCTCCCGCTTTGCCCCCGGCGTGGACCTGCCCGGTCGCGTGCTCAAGAACCAGCGTCCGGTGTGGGTGCGCGACGTGCTGGCCGACCCGGGCTTCGTGCGCGCCCGCGCCACCACGCAAGTGGGCATCAGGGCGGGCTTTGCCCTGCCCGTGATGGTGGGCCGTGAAGTGGCCGCCGTGCTCGAGTTCTACACGGACCACCCCGTCGAGCCCGACCCCAACATGCTCGAACTGATGGCCAACATCGGCACCCAGATCGGCCGCGTGATCGAGCGCAAGCGCGTCAATGACGTCCTGGAAAACCGGGTGACCGAGCGCACGGCCCAGCTTGAAAACGCCAACCGCGAGCTCTCGCGTCGCGCCATCGAACTCGAAGCCATCAACCGCGAACTCGAGAGCTTCAGCTACTCCGTCAGCCACGACCTGCGCGCGCCCCTGCGCGGCATTTTCGGCTTCTCTCAGGCCCTGCAGGAGGACTTTGGGGAGAAGCTCGACGACGCCGGCAAGGCATTGCTCGATCGCATCAAGGCCGCAAGCCAGCGCATGGCGCGGCTTATTGACGACATGCTCGGGCTTTCGCGCGTGACCCGCGCCGAGATGAAGCTCGAGCCGGTGGACCTTTCGGCCCTGTGCAGCGAAATCATCGCCGAACTGCGCAAGGCGGCGCCCGCGAGGCGCGTGGAGACGGTCGTGGCCCCCGAGCTTTGGGCCGAGGGCGACGCGCGCCTGCTGCGTGTGCTGCTGCAGAACCTGCTGGACAACGCCTTCAAGTTCTCGTCCCGCAAGGAGTCGTCGCGCATCGAGTTCGGGCGGCAGAGCGCCGGCGGCGAGACGGTTTACTTCGTTCGCGACAACGGCGCCGGTTTTGAAATGCAGTATGCCGGCAAGATGTTCGGTCCCTTCCAGCGCCTTCACTCCATGAAGGAATTCGAGGGCACCGGCATCGGGCTTGCCACCGTGCAGCGCATCGTCAACCGCCACGGCGGGCGCGTCTGGGCCGAGGGCCGGCTGGGCGAAGGCGCCACCTTCTACTTCACTCTGGGCAAGGCCGGCACTTGAACGACTCGCACACGATTCTGCTCGTGGAAGACAACCCCGACGACGAGGAACTGACCCTGCGCGCCCTGCGCAAGGGCGGCGTAAGCCAGCCCGTGCAGGTCGCCCGTGACGGCCCCGAGGCTTTGGATTACCTCTTCGGGCTCCATGCCTTCGCCGGGCGCGACCCAACCCAGGTGCCGCGCGTGATGCTGCTGGACCTGAAACTGCCCAAACTGGGCGGCCTGGACGTTCTCAAGCGGGCACGCGCCGACGTGCGCACGCGCCTGATGCCCGTGGTGATTCTCACGTCATCCGTTGAAGAGAGCGACCTCAAACAATGCTACGCCCTGGGCGCCAACAGCTACGTGCGCAAGCCCGTGGAGTTTGACGAGTTCGTGGCCGTCATTCGCAGCATCGCCCATTACTGGCTGAGCCTCAACGAGCTGCCCGGGAGCCCCTACCGCCCCTGCGGCTGACCGGCGCCTTGACACCAAACATCAAAACTGTAAAATGAGGTCCAGGCAGGAGCCTGTGGCCATGGGGAACATCAACCGCATTCTGAAGATCGAAGTGCCGGTCCAGGTCAAGCTGGCCGAGAGGCGCATGTTCATTGGCGACGTGATCGAACTGGCCCCGGGCGCCGTGATTCAATTCGAGCGGCCCTACGACTCCCCCCTGGAACTCATGGCCAACGAACATGTGATTGCCAGCGGCACGGCCGTCAAGGTCAATGAGCACTTCGGCCTGCGCATTGTGAGCCTGGCCAAACCCTCCACACCCGGCGCCTGAGCGTGGCCGCCTAGCGATAGGCTTCCGTGTGCTGGGGCTGGGCCTCGCGAATCGCGGCCTGCCAGGCCTCGATCATGTCCTTGGCCAGAGAGAAGCTCTGGAAGCGGCCATCGATGGTTTCACGGCGGCACTCGTCAATCAGCTCGCGGTACTGCCTGTATTCCTCGAAGGTCATGGGCTCGGCAAAAAGCGCCTTGATGTGCTCGATCTGCACCGCGTTGTCGCGCAGGCCCGCCTCCACCAGCACGTCGCGGAAGAACTCGAAGCGGTTCTCCACCACCCCGGCCTCGCCCTTGTCGGCGAGAATGGCAAAGCAATTGGCATTGAACGTCGTGTCCCGCACGTCCTTGTCCTCGGGCCTGCTCTTCTTGCGCAGGGCCGTAAGGCCGGCCACCAGGGCCGGGCGCGCCTTCTTGTAGTAGAACTTCTTGATGTAGAAGCGCGCGTCGTAAATGGGCTCCGTGATGCCCTGTGCCCGCATGTGCTCCGAGACGCCGGGCGACTGTTCGTCGCGCAGTTCCTCCATCAGGCGGTCAAAGAACTCGGGATGTTTTTCAAGGAGGGCCGGGTCCTTCCAATAGGCATTGGCCCACTGCACAAAGCCCAGCGGCACACGATTGCAGGCCTTCGAAATCTCGTACAGCGTGTCCCCCAGCCTCCACAGAAATTCCGCGTTGTCCTTGTAGTCCTGGAAGGTCAGGCGCCAGATCTCCTGACCGAACTCGCCGAAATCCGTGCGCATGACCTGCTGCTGGAGCTGGTAGGTCGTCGTGAAGTACCACAGCGAATGCAGCCTCACTTCCCGCGTGATCTGCCTGACGGTCGCGCCGGGAAGCGCAAAGCGCGTGCGGTAATCGTCCAGCACTTTCAACGTCGCCTCCTTGCCGTCCTTGCGCGCCAGCACACACAGGTCGTACTCGATGGCCGTGGACAGCAGCTCCAGCACCGGGCCGGTCATGTTGTCGCCGAAGGCCTTGACCAGAATGCCCACCACAGCCGCGCCGTTGTCGCGGGCATCGTCGCCGCTGAGCAGTTTGCGCGCGCGGATCACGGCATTGGCCTTCTCGCGGATGCCCTTGATTTCGTCGCTGGGGTCCGTCTCGCCGAAGGCGGCCTTGACCTCGTTGAGTGCCCGCTGCGCGTCGCCCTCCTCAATGGCCTTGCGCGCGGCGAGGTAATGCTCCACCTGCTCCCTGAGCGCATCGGCGCGCCGGGTGAAATCGGCGCCGATGGTCGCGGCCTTGAGCCGGTCGCGGGCCACGTCGGGCTTGCCCTGCGCCACGAGACGGACAATTTCCTTCTCGAGTTCGTCAAACTCGCGCGCGGCCTGCTGCCCGGCGTCCTGCTTTTCCCTCAGCGTGGCCAGCTCCAGGGCGTCCTTGAGGTCGGCGCTTTCGCCGTGTTCCCGGATGAAGACCTCGAGCGTGCGCCTGGCCTCGCCCGGCTTGCCGTTGGCCATCAGGGTTCGGGCGTCGGCCAGCACGACCTGCTCGGGCGTGGGCCCGCTGTCGCGCAAGATGAAGAACCCGATCAGCAGCACCGCGCAAAGCAGCACCACGCCCGCCGCCATCACGATCATCGTGGTCTTGGAGGACTTGCCCTGCGCCTCCATCAGGGCTTCCAGGGCTTCGTGGTAGCGGGTGTACTCCTTCTCGGCCGTAGCGCTCAGCTCGATGATGCGCGTCTTCATCTTGTCCGGGTCGATGCGCGTTTCCTCGACGATGCGCTTGTAGACCTCGTCGGCGGGGTCCTGCACCACCTTGTACAGCTTGATCTCCTGGCTGTTCTCGCCGCGCGGCCGGAAAGTCTTGACGAAGGCGTTGGGCACCTCGGCCTTGTTCATGGCCAAAAACACCGTCTCGGTGAAGTAGATTTCGTCGGGGTTGGTGGCCTTTTCGATCTTGGCAGCCACGTTCACGGCGTCGCCGAAGACGTCCGTGTCCGTCAGGGTCACATCGCCCGAGTTGATGGAAACCTTGATGTGGATCTGGTCCTGCTCGGAAAGGCCCTGGTTGTATTTGCGCAGCGTGTACTGCATGTAGGTGCCGCACTGCACGGCGTTGGTCGGGCTTTCAAACGTGATCAGGAAGCTGTCACCGATGGTCTTGATGACCTTGCCCTCGAAATGGGCCACGATGGGCATCAGCAGCTTGTTGTGGGTCTCCAGCCGGTTCATGAGCTGGTCGCGCGAGATCTTCTCCGTGTGGCGCGTGAAGCCGGAGATATCCGTGAACATGATGGTCAGGTTGCGCTGAATTCGCTTCGTTGACATGTGAGCCCCTGAGGCCGTGCTATCTTGTCGGGCAGTCCGATCACCGAGGTCACAATGTACCTGCCAACTGGCGCCTTTGCACCCGTTCCCACGCCCTTCACGCCGGAGGGCAACGTGGACGCGCCCGCCCTGCGCGCCCACCTGGCCTGGCTGGAGCAGGAGGGACTTTCCGGCGCTCTGATTTTGGGCACCAATGGCGAGTTCCCCTCCCTTTCCTTTGCCGAAAAGCGCGCCGTCGCCTATACCGCCGCGCGCGGCGGGCGCCCGAAGCTGCAGCTCATGCTCTGTGTGGGCTCCTGCGCCCTGCCGGAAACCCTGGAGCTGCTGGCCCTGGCCAAGGAGTACGCCTTTGACAGCGTGCTCTGCCCGCCTCCCTGGTACTACCGCAACGCGAGCGTGGCGGGCCTGGCGGCCTTCTTCCGGCGGGTGCTCGACGCCAGCCGCCTGCCCGTGCTGCTCTACCACATCCCCCAGCTCACGGGCATCGCGCTGGGCGATGAGTTGCTTGATGCCGTCGGCCCCCACGCCAACCTCGCCGGCATCAAGGACAGCACGGGCGATGAAGGCGAACTGGCGCGGCTTGCGCCCCGCTTCAGGGACGGCGCGTATATGGTGGGCAGCGACAAACTGATTGCCAGGGCGCTGGAGGCCGGGGGGCGCGGCAGCATCACGGCGGCTGCCAGCGTGGTGCCGGACCTTGTGGCGAGTATCAGGGCGCAGCCGGGGCAGCAGGGTAAGCTGAACAGCGTGCGTGGCCTGCTGGAAAAGTTCGGCCTGGGGCCCGCGGTGAAGGCCATTTTGAGGCGCAAGGGCTTTGGCGCCTATGCCGCGCGCCCGCCGCTGCTGAACCTGGAGGAGGGGCAGGAGGCGCAGTTGATGACGATGCTGGACATGTTCGGCGCGGTGAAGTGGTGAGTGGGCGGAAAAACGGACACGGGCCGCGGATTGCTCCGCGGCCCGTGTTATACCCCGGCACCGACCTACTTTCGCCTTTCGACTATCATCGGCCCCAAAGGCTTAACTTCCGAGTTCGAGATGGGATCGGGTGTGTCCCTTTGGGTATGGGCACCGAGAAAACTGCCAAGCGGCGAGGCCGCCTGAAATTGTCAAAGGTTCCTGACGAACAGCACTGTGAGTTTCGTACGGATACTTGCGTATCGCGGGCACATGTCTGACTATGAATCGCTTTGGAATCGTGTCTTGACTATTATATTCACACCGCACAAGGAACCCGTGCTTGCGCACGGACTCAGGTGACGGGCATGAAGATAATTGTGGTCAAGCCGATCGACTGATTAGTACCGGTCAGCTCAAGGGCTTTCACCCATTACACCTCCGGCCTATCAACGTGGTAGTCTGCCACGAGTCTGGTAGGGAGTTCTAATCTTGCGAAGGGCTTCGCGCTTATATGCTTTCAGCGCTTATCCTTTCCGTACATAGCTACCCTGCGCTGGGCCTGGCGGCCCAACAGGAACACCAGAGGTACGTCCAACCCAATCCTCTCGTACTAGAGTTAAACTCGCTCAAAACTCCTCCGCCCACAGTAGGTAGGGACCAACCTGGCTCGCGCCGGTCTGAACCCAGCTCACGTACCGCTTTAATCGGCGAACAGCCGAACCCTTGGGGCCTCCTTCAGTCCCAGGATGCGATGAGCCGACATCGAGGTGCCAAACCTTACCGTCGATAGGAACTCTTAGGTAAGATCAGCCTGTTATCCCTAGCGTAGCTTTTATCTGATAAGCTATGTCCCTTCCACACGGATCCACAGGATCACTAAGTCCCTGTTTCCAGTCTGTTCGACGCATTGGTCTCACAGTCAAGCACCCTTCTACCTTTACGCTCAACGGGCGATAGCCGACCGCCCTGAGGGTACCTTTGAACTCCTCCGTTACTTTTTGGGAGGAAACCGCCCCAGTCAAACTGTCCATCAGGCAGTGTCCCCCGCCCGGATTCACGGAACGGGGTTAGAACCTTAACACACAAAGGGTGGTATTTCACCGACGGCTCAGACTCAGCCAGAACCGAGTCCTCATAGCCTCCCACCTATCCTACGCATTGAATGTCAAGGCCCATTGCCAGATTACAGTAAAGCTGCATAGGGTCTTTCCGCCTAGCTGCGGGAACGTTGTATCTTCACAACGACTCCTATTTCGCCGTGTCCCTGCGGGAGACAGTGTTCCAACCGTTCCGCTCTTCATGCGCGACTGAACTTACCAGCCAAGGTATTTCGCTACCTTAGGACCGTCATAGTTACGGCCGCCATTCACTGGGGCTTAGGTTCTCAGCTTCGCCTTGCGGCTAACCGATCCCCGTGACCTTCCAGCATTGGGCAAGCGTCGCTCCCTATACCTCCTCTTCGGAGTTAGCAGAGAGCTGTGTTTTTGATAAACAGTCGTCAGAACCTCTTCTCTGTGACCTTCCGCCTTGCGGCGGTTAGGCGCCCCTTATCGCGAACTTACGGGGCCAATTTGCCGAGTTCCTTCCGCAGAGTTCTCACGCGCGTCTGAGGATCTTCTCCTCGCCCACCTGTGTCGGTTTGTGGTACGGTCGCACCTGGCTGAAGCTTAGGGGATTTTCTTGCCAAGACATCCGGTCAGTACGGTTTGGCCGAAGCCGCGCCGTCTCGAGTGCCGGAGATTACGCCGATGGATTTGCCACGCGGCCACCCCAACACCCGACAGATCATCCAACAGACCTTAGACTTTCCTTCTTGGGTCTTCCCATCGCACCAAATGCGGCTCACGAATGTTAACGTGATTCCCATCACCTACGCCTTTCGGCCTTGGCTTAGGGGCCGGCTAACCCGAGGCGGAATTACCTTGCCCCGGAAACCTCAGGCTTTCGACGAACGGGGATTCTCACCCGTTTTATCGCTACTCAATCCAGTATCATTGCTTCCCAGCGCTCCACCTCTCCTTGCGGTAAGGCTTCACTGCCCTGGGAACACTCCGCTACCGCGTGGATGGACCTCCGTCCATTCCACACCCGCAGCTTCGGCATGACGCTTAGTCCCGATCATTGTCGGCGCGGAAATGCTCGACCGGTAAGCTATTACGCACTTTTTAAATGGTGGCTGCTTCTAAGCCAACATCCCGGCTGTCTTAGCACTTCCACTTCCTTTGTCCACTTAGCGTCAGTTTAGGGGCCTTAGCTGGCGGTCTGGGTTATCTCCCTCTTGACGATGAAGCTTATCCCCCACCGTCTTACTCCCAAGATACGGTATGTGGTATTCGGAGTTTGAGAAGATGGGGTAGCCCGAAGGCCCCTCCGATCTTTTCAGTAGCTCTACCCCCACACACTATGACTTGAGGCAAACCCTAAAGTTTTTTCGCGGAGAACCAGCTATCTCCGAAATCGATTAGCTTTTCACTCCTACCCACAGCTCATTCAACAGCTTTTCAACGCTGAAAGATTGGGGCCTCCATGAGCGGTTAAGCCCATTTCACCCTGGCCATGGGTAGATCTTCCGGTTTCGGGCCTACGCCACGTCACTAAAGACGCACATTTCGCACTCGCTTTCGCTTCGCCTTCGCGTCATAGACGCTTAAGCTTGCGACGCAGCGTAACTCACTGGATCATTATCCAACAGGCACGCCGTCACACTTGCCCATACGGGTATAGTGCTCCGACCGCTTGTAGGCATATGGTTTCAGGTTCAATTCCTCCCCTCCCGGGGATCTTTCCAACTTTCCCTCACGGTACTGGTTCACTGTCGGTCACTGAGTAGTATTTAGCCTTAGAGGGTGGGCCCCCTAAATTCCTGCCAGTTTTCTCTTAGCTGACAGTACTTGGGAAATCCTCCGGAGATCATCACCTTTCGCCTACAGGACTGTCACCTTCTATGGTCGGCCTTCCCATGCCGTTCAACTAGGTGTGATTTTGTAACTCCGTCGCCTTGCGGCTGAGGCTCCCACGACCCCGGAAGCATTGCTGCTGCCGGTTTGGGCTATTTTCCTTTTCGCTCGCCGCTACTCAGGAAATCTCATTCGATTTCTTTTCTTGCAGGTACTAAGATGGTTCAGTTCTCTGCATTTCGCTGGCCATGGCCTATGCATTCAGCCATGCCTGGCGGGTATTCAAACCCGCCGGGTTTCCCCATTCGGAAATCTCCGGGTCGTAACGCCTGTTGCCGGCTGCCCGAAGCTTATCGCAGGCTACCACGTCCTTCATCGCCTCTCAGTGCCAAGTCATTCCCCATACGCCCTTTGTATCTTGACCACAATAATCTCCAGGTCCGCCGACCTGTCGTGCCACCCCGCCTGGATAGGACGGGATGTCCCCTGCTTCTTCCGCCCGCGAGCAAGAATCACTCATCCGCGGGCAGTGTGCCAACCGGGGTCATGCAGTGAAGACACGATCCGTAGCGATGCAGCGGTCTTTGGCTCACGCCAGAAACAGCTGCTGGTTCATTTCTCAGACTCGCCGAACTCAATCATCCAGGAGCGGCGAAGCCCCTGAACGAGTGAATACGACTACTAACTTCCAACCGGCTCTGCAGCCGGCTAGAAGCCGTTGTGCCTCTAATACGAAACTCACAGTATGCTGTTGTCAAAGAACGAGTACTCTCGACAGCTTCCGCCGAGGCGGAAACTGCCGCAAGAGCACCGGGTCAAGCACCCTGTCGCATCTCACGCGCGTAAACGCGCGCCTGTTGCCGGATGCCCGTTCCGAAACTCTCGCGGGCTGACGCCATGCAGGTCTGGTGGACCTGAGGGGATTCGAACCCCTGACCCTCGGCTTGCAAAGCCGATGCTCTACCACTGAGCTACAGGCCCGTGCCTGCCAAGGCAGACCCCGAAGGTCCCATGCTTCCCGGGTTCACAATCAACCCTGGCCCAAGGCCAGCCCCGGAGAGATGGTGCGCCGGGGCGGACTCGAACCGCCGACCTCACGCTTATCAGGCGTGTGCTCTAACCAGCTGAGCTACCGGCGCGGCTGAGCCCGAGGGAAGCTCCGATGGGGCCGAACAGCGGCCCCATCAGGCGTCATTATGTTGAATAGCCAAAGCGTGAGGAAGTGCCTAAACATCGCGGTTGCTTGCGCCGAACCGGTATGACCCGGTTCCCGCGAAGTCTATTTATCCTTAGAAAGGAGGTGATCCAGCCGCAGGTTCCCCTACTGCTACCTTGTTACGACTTAGCCCCGATCACCGACCCTACCCTAGACGCCGCCCCCCTTACGGTTGGGCTAACGGCTTTAGATAGAACCGGCTCTCATGGCTTGACGGGCGGTGTGTACAAGGCTCAGGAACATATTCACCGCGGTATGGCTGACCCGCGATTACTAGCGATTCCGGCTTCATGAAGGCGAGTTGCAGCCTTCAATCCGTACTGGGGGTGGCTTTCTGGGATTTCCTTGACGTCGCCGTTTCGGATCTCTTTGTACCACCCATTGTAGCACGTGTGTAGCCCAGGCCGTAAGGGCCATGATGACTTGACGTCGTCCCCACCTTCCTCCGTCTTACGAGGCAGTCCCGCTAGAGTGCCCGGCATGACCCGGTAGCAACTAACGGCAGGGGTTTCGCTCGTTATGGGACTTAACCCGACATCTCACGACACGAGCTGACGACAGCCATGCAACACCTGCACAGGATTTCTCTTGCGAGTTGGCCGACGTTTCTGCCGGTTACATCCTGATGTCTAGGCCTGGTAAGGTTCTTCGCGTTGCTTCGAATTGAACCACATGCTCCACCGCTTGTGTGAGCCCCCGTCAATTCCTTTGAGTTTTACCCTTGCGAGCATACTCCCCAGGCGGTGCACTTAACGCTTTTGCTTGGGGAGGGAGTGAGTTAGGACCCACCCTCTCCCTAGTGCACATCGTTTACGGCATGGACTACCGGGGTATCTAATCCCGTTCGCTCCCCATGCTTTCGCGCCTCAGCGTCAGATTGCGGCCAATGCGTCGCCTTCGCCACCGGTGTTCCCTGTGATATCTGGGCATTTCACCGCTCCACCACAAGTTCCACGCATCCCTCCGCACCTCCAGTTCGACAGTATCACGGCCAGTTCGACGGGTGAGCCGCCGGATTTCAACCGTAACTTATCAAACCGCCTACGCGCCCTTTAAGCCCAGTGATTCCGAATAACGTTCGTGACCTACGTATTACCGCAGCTGCTGGCACGTAGTTAGCCGTCACTTCCTCTGGGGTATAAGTCATCGCGTGGGTTACACGCTTATTCCTTCCCCCTGACAGTGGTTTACAACCCAAGGGCCTTCATCCCACACGCGGCGTCGCACGTTCAGACTTGCGTCCATTGACAATGATTCTCGACTGCAGCCTCCCGTAGGAGTCTGGGCAGTGTCTCAGTCCCAGTGTGGCCGACCATCCTCTCAGACCGGCTACGCGTCGTTGCCTTGGTAGGCCGTTACCCTACCAACTAGCTGATACGATATGGCCCCCTCCTTGAGCGCCCGAAGGCTTTGACCCCTGTAAGATGCCTTACTGTGGTCTTATGCGGTATTATCACCCGTTTCCAGGTGTTGTCCCCCACTCAAGGGCAGGTTAACCATACATTACTCACCCTTCCGCCACGCCATTGCTGGCGTTCGACTTGCATGCCTCATCCACGCCGCCAACGTTCATTCTGAACCAGGATCAAATTCTTCATCAACAAAATTTCGTTTCGGTACCGGCTTGCGCCGACACCGATAATTGACGAAAATTCGAACCGGCTCACATCACTTGGCAAACTCAAAACTCGAATTGATCGAGTGTTGCGTTTTGCAAAGATGTGATGGTTACTTTTGCGAGCGGCACGCCCCTTCAACGAACCGAAGTTCTCAGGAGCTTCCTCTCGCGACCAGGCCTGCTGTGCAGACCTGGCGTGGGCAGGACATGGCTTGCGCCACGCCCGCCCGGATCCTTCCACCAAGGCGCCTTGCGGCATCCCCGGCAGACGCGGTTTCTGACACTTCTCCACATGAGAGAAACGGCTGAGTCCGAAGACTCCGCCTGTCAGCCCGCCTCACATCCTCGCGCTTTTGGCTATTCAGTTTTCAAAGAGCCGTTTTGCCCGCTATCCGCTCTCGCGGCGCCACAGACAAAACAACCGATGCACAACGACCCTGCACTTGGCTGGGCCGGTTGGGCACCGGGCGCGCAGGGCTCAAAGCCCCAGGCGTTCAATGCCAAATCCAGCACAGCGGTTGTCGGGTATTTCGCGCTCGTCACTTCTCGCGGCCGGACCTGAACTCTGGCCGACCCGCTTGATGCGTGCCGCAACTTCCCCGTCGCTTATTCAGTTTCTGCTTCGTCCTGCTGCCTGCTGCGTCCACTGCTCCGCCATGACTGCTGCGGGACGCCCACCGTAGCGAGCCCTGACCCGCCAGTCAAGCAAGAAAACAACTTTTCTTTGCTCGACCTTACTCCCTGCCTAACAAGCACTTGCAGCTTTGCTCACTTCTTCTGAACCGCTCTTTCCCGCCCCTTTGGCCTGCGGGGCGGGTAAGAGTAACGACAATCGGCCCCCAGTCAAGCTTCACTTAAGTTTTTCTTCAAAAAGCCTGCCGCCCCGCTTGCCAGGCCCGGCCCCGGGCCATCAGTAGGCCGTCAGCGCCACGATCCGGCGCCCCTCCAGCAGCTTGCGGCCGCCCAGAAAGCCCAGCTCCACCACAAAGGCGCAGGCCACCACGCTGGCCCCCTGCTTCTCCACAAGGTCGCAGGCGGCCCTGGCCGTGCCCCCCGTAGCCAGCAGGTCGTCGATGATGACGACGCGCTCGCCGCGCCGCACGCCGTCGGTGTGCATCTCCAGGGTGCCTTCGCCGTACTCCAGCTTGTAGCTCGTGGATACGCGCTGATATGGCAGCTTGCCGGGTTTGCGCACGGGCGAGAAGGGCAGGCGCAGGGTGTGGGCGAGCACGGCGCCGAAGATGAAGCCGCGCGCCTCGATGCCGACGATGCGCTGGGGCTTGAGGCCCTCGATTTGTTTCTCGAAGGCGCCATTGATGGCGGCCATGGCGGTGGGGTCGGCCAGGACGGGCGTGATGTCCTTGAAAATGATGCCCTTCTTGGGGAAGTCCGGGATGTCGCGAATCAGCTTGCGCACGCTTTCCATGGTCACTCCAGTTGACACGTCAAGAATGTCAGCGTTTCGCTTTTACGCTTTGCCGGGGGAAGGTGCAAGAAGCCCACTCTGGCTATACTCGCGCCCATGAACCTGGTTCACGCGGCCAAGACGGGACTCGCGGCGGCGATCACTGCCGTCATCTACCTCGCCTTCAGCATCCCCCACGGTTTCTGGGCCGTGGTCTCCGCTGTCGTCGTCATGCAGGCCAACATCGGCAGCTCCCTCAAGGCCTCCTGGGCGCGGCTTTTGGGCACAGCCATCGGCGCCCTGATCGGCGCCGTGCTGGCCGCCGCCATCAATGCCCTGTGGCCGGGCATGCTGGCCCAGGGCGAGGGCCTGGGCCTGGGCCGGGCATCGCTCGTGGCGCTGGCCGCCGGCGCGGGCGTGGCCTTGACGGGCGCACTCTGCGTGGCACTGCGCCTCAAGGATGCCTATCGCCTCGCCGGCGTCACCTGCGCCATCGTGCTGCTCGTGTTCGCCCAGCACCCCTGGGAGAGCGCCCTTCAGCGCACCCTGGATGTCGCCCTGGGCATCTTTGTGGCCCTGGTCGTCACGGTATTCGTCTGGCCCTCGCGCGCACGGCAGCAGCTTTCCGCGAAGCTCTCAGAGGTGCTGCGCGACATTGCCGCGCTTTGCGCCGCGCTGGAGCACGCCTACCAGAATCGCTGTTACCTGCCGCAGGAACTGGGGGCCATGCGCGATGCCATGAAGCAGAAGTTCCGTGAAAGCCGCGCCCTGCTGCAGGAGGCGGACAACGAGCCGGGCCGCACGGCCGCGGAGGCCGCGGCCCTGGGCGAGTTGTTTGTGGGCGTGGAGCGCCTGCTCGAACATGTCCTGAGCCTGGATGAAGCCGCTCGCTCCAGCGACGCCGACCCGGGCGACCCCCATGAAGAGCCGCGCGACGACGAACTGCACCGGGCAGTTGCCGGCGAGGTCAGGGATCTCACGGCACTGGTGAAGGCGGGATGCGAAGCACTGGCGGACGCCCTGATCAGGAGGGGCCAGTTGCCCGAACTCGCCGGCATGGACGAAGCCGTGGGTCGCCTGGACGCGCGGCTGCTTGAGCTGAGAACGTCGGGCATTTCGCGCCGCCAGCCGCTCGATGAAGTGATGCGCTTCCATATGTTCGTGCAGGCGCTCAAGGCGCTGAGCCGCGACCTGGCCGAGGCCGTGGCCAAGCTGCGCGCGAGGGCCGGGCGCGACCTGGACCCCGCTCAGGTCACGCGCCGCGTCAGGCGCTGATTGCGCAGGATGGGAACGGGACGGGCCGATGCTATGCTGCGCGCCGCGCCCCGAGGACCGATGCCATGAAGCCCACGATTGCAGCCGCGACCCTCTTCCTGCTGGCCGCGCTTGCGGCCGCCTGCGCGAGCACCGCGAGCCGGGCGCCGCAGCCCAGGCCTTCCTTTACGGAAGCGCAGAAGGCCGAACTGGCCGAGGGCGTGTTCAAGCTGCTCAAGGAACGCTGCGCCGAATGCCACCAGGCCGGCGCGCCCAAGATCTACGCGAAGATCGATTACATTCTGGACCACGACAAGCTGGTCAAGAGCCGCTGGGTGAAACTCGACGAACCTGAATACTCGGGTCTGTATACGGAGTGTGAAGACGGCTCCATGCCCCTGAAGCTGAACGCCGAGGGCAAACCCAAGATCAAGGACCCGCTGCCCAAGGCGCAGGTGAACATGCTGCTGCAATGGCTGCAGGCCGGGGCGCCTGCGTGGAAGGGGCAGTAACGGACGGCGCACCCGATTCGTGACGTGCCCATCGTGGGGGACTGCATGCGCATCTTCATTTCCGCGGACATCGAAGGCTGCACGGGCATCGTTCATCGCGATCAGCTCATGCCCGAGGGCAAAACCTACGGCGCGGCGCGCAAGCTTATGACCGGCGACATCAACGCCGCCATCGTAGGCGCCCTGCGCGCGGACCCCGGCGCGGAGTTTGTGGTCTGCGACGGACACGGCGTGATGCGCAACATCCTGCTGGAAGAGCTGCACGAATCCGCCCAGCTCGTGATCGGCCCGGCTACCGTGGAGAACAAGCCCCTGTGCCAGGTCCAGGGTTGCGACGACAGCTTCGACCTCGCGCTGTTTGTGGGCTATCACTCAAGGGCGGGAACGCCGGGCGGACTGCTGGCCCACACCTGGGTGGGAAGCACCATCTGCAACTTCAGAATCAACGGCCAACTCGTCGGTGAAGCCGCGCTCAATGCGGCGGTCGTGGGAACCTGGGACATTCCTGTGGGGCTGGTGGCAGGAGCCAGCGAGCTGGCCCCCGAATGTGAACAAACGTTGCCCGGCGGCCACGTGTTTGTGCAGACCAAGCAGACCTATGGACCCACGGCGGCGCTGTGCCTGCCGCCGTCCAAGACGCGCCGACTGATCGAAGACGGTGCCGAGGAGGCGGTCCGCCGCTTCCTCGCCGGCAAGCTCAGGGCCCTCAAACCCAAGCTGCCCGTGACCATGGAAATCGAGGTGTACCGGCGCGAAATGGCCGACAAGGCCTGCCGCGTCGCGGGCGTCGAGCGCGTGGCGGAGCGAGTGATTGCCGTGACCGCGCCTCGCGTGGACCAGGCGGCAGCGGCAGCCTGGAATGCCGTGGTCCGCGCCCAGGACGAAGAAGCCTCCTGGCTCAAGTAGAAACCCTGCCCATGCAGCAAGGCCGGCCGCAAGGCGCGGCAGCGCCCTGCCACGCGCCGGTGAGGGGGCGTGGTGCCGCCTGCACAGCGGCAACTCCACAACATGGGTGTTTCCGTGCGCAGGCAACAGGCCACATCTATGTGGCAAAACGCACAGGTATACAGAATATGCGTTCTGTGCATTTCTGTGCATTACGTAAAGTAACCGTACAAATTACCTTCCAACTCAGTGGGACGAGCTGTAGCATGCCGCTCACTTTATACCCTTAGTAACCTGCCACACCTGCCGTATTTTCTATATAGAAGAGCGATGCGACGAGTGATGACCGACAGGTCACCGTCTCGATTACCGCTGCCCCCGGCAGCAGACCCTTCCTGAGGAAGCCCGATGACCCGATTCGTTCTGACCCTGCTGGCGGCCGTAGTGTTGGCGCCGCTGGCACTTGCCCAGTCCACATGGAACGGCGGCACCAGCACCAACTGGGGTGACGCCGCCAACTGGAGCGCCGGCGTGCCCACGGGCACGACGGACGCGATCATTTCGGGCGTGGCCGCCACCATGCCCACGCTGAACGTGGCCGCCACCTGCCAGTCCCTGACGATTCAGACGGGAGCCACGCTCAGCGGCGGCACCCAGACCCTGACGGTCAACGGGAGCTGGACCAATAACGGCACGTTCACGCCCAATACCTCGAACGTGACCTTCGCGGGATCGACGAACACGACCATCGGCGGCACAAGCACGACGAGCTTCTGGGTGCTCACCCTGTCCAAGAACGCCAAGGCCACGACGGTCACGCTCAATGCCAACGTCAACGTGAACTCGACGAGCGCGTCCACTTCGGCCCCGGCGCTGAACGTCGGCACGGGCACCCTCATCACCAACGGCTTCAACCTGACCGTGGTGGGCATGCTCTCGAGCTCCGTGTCCAACGCCTCGGAATTCCGCGTGACAGTCGGCGGTATCGTCAACCTTTCCGCGATCAATCAGAACAGCCCCGGCCTGACCAACTTCACGGTCCAGGCGGGCACTGTCACCATCACGGGCCAGCACCTGATGTTCAATGGCGGCCAGCGCTCGGATATCAGCGGCGGCAACGTCAATTACACGAGCACCGGCACGGGCCTGAACCTCTCGACCAACAACTCCGGCTGGGGCTGGTTTGCCACCGGCGGCAACATTGCGTTTTCAGGCAGCATCTCCACCAGCATTGCCTGCTACTTCCTTGCCACGGGCACCAGCATCGTGCGCTTTGTGGGCAACACCCCCAGCACCATCACGCTTTTCAGCAGCACGACCGACTTCAGCCAGGGCTGGTCGTTCTTTGACCTGCGCATCGAGAAAACCAGCTCAAGCGCCACCTTCAACGTGACCTCCAGCGGCGGCATGCAGAGCAACCTGCCCGTCAACGGCACCCTGACGGTCAACGCGGGCGCCACGGCCACATTCTCGCCGCGCTTTGCCACGGGCTTCCAGGCCAGCATCGCGGCCATCAACAACAGCGGCACCCTGAACCTCAACGCCGCCGTCGCGGGCACCAACTACAACGTTTCGGGCAACATCGTCACCAACGCCGGCGGCACCCTGACCAACGGCGCCAACGCCCGCGTGACCCTGACCGGCGCGGCGGCCAGCACCATCTCGGGCAGCAACAGCTTCAACGAGCTCTTCTGCACCGTGGCAGGACGCACCGTCAACTTCGGCGCCGGCACCACGACCACGATCACCGGCATCATGTACTTCATCGGGGCGTCCGGAAACCGCATCCTGATCCGCAGCACGACCGTCGGCGTTCAGGCCAACCTTTCCATCACCACCGGCACCGTCGTGTGTCAGCACGTGGACGTGCGCGACAACGCGGCTTCCGTGGCCTGCTACTCCGCGCCCGGCGGCCTCGACTCGGGCAACAATACAAACTGGTTCTTCGAGTCCGTCAGCGTGGTGGCCGACACCGGCACCCTGCAGGCCGTTTGGTCGAACAGCACGACTCCCGGCCAGAGCGGCTCGTTCGTGATCCAGAACAACTACGCCACCGGCGTCACGCTCAACAGCATCACCATCCAGGCCACAGGCACCGGCAACGACTCCAACGCCTACAGTCAGGTCGCCCTTTACCGCGACAACACGGGCGGCGGAACCATCGGAAGCTGGGACGGAACCGACCCCATCTACGGCGCGGCCGTCACGGCCTTCCCCACGGATAACGGCCAGATCACCTTCACTTCCTCGCTCGCCTTTGCCGCGGGCGCTTCCAACCGCTTCTTTGTCGTCGTCACCTTCAACGGGTCGACCCTGGCCGCGGGCGGCCAGACCTTCCAGACCCTGGTTTCCAGCTTCAATGTCACCGGCGGCGCGGCCGCAGGCACGCCGACGCTGGCCATGCGCGGCTATCAGGTTTCAACCCCGAACCTGAACGTGACGATCCCCAACGTGACGGCTCGCCCCTGCACTTCGACCTATGCCGGCCCCGGCAGCAACGGCTTTGAGTACGCCCGCTTCACCATCAACAACGCCAGCCCCGTGCCGGTGACCGTCAACTTCATCCAGCTCTTCAGCTTCGGCAGCCCGCACAACGGCAGCATCAACTCCGTGCAGCTCTTTGAAGACACCAACGGAAACGGCGGCTGGGACATGGGCGTGGACGCCCAGGTCGGCGCCACCTTCACCACCTGGACGGGCTCGCAGAACTTCACCTACTCGGGCGCGGCGGGCAACTTCGCCGGCAATGAAACCCGCCAGTACTTCATCATCACCAAGCTCAACGGCTCGACAGCACCGCCCACCGGCACCCAGATCGGCTTCTACTTCTCCAGCTCCAGCTCCGCGACGGGCGCCACCTTCACGGGCAACACCCAGACCGTGCGCTACGGCGTCCAGATCCAGAATGCCGCGCTGCACGTGATTGCCACGCCGGGCACGGCCGTACCCATGCTGCCGACCGCCAGCGCGCCCGCGCAGATCGGCCGCTTCACCATGACCAACATCAGCGCCGCCACCAGCGTCACGCTGAACAGCATCACGCTCACGGCCACGGGTACGGGCAACGACCTGACGGCCTACTCGACGCTGCGCCTTTACCGCGACACCAACAGCAACGGTTTCTGGGACGGCGCCGACACGCAGTTCGGCGCGACTCTGACCGCCTTTTCGGCCAATGACGGTACGGCCACCTTCACCCAGGGCGGCGGCGTGGCCATTGCGGGCAGCACGACCCAGACGTTCTTTGTGGTGGGCGCCATGAACGGCGGCACGCCTCCGACGGCTGGCCAGACGTTCAGGTTCTTTGTTTCATCCTTCTCAAGCACGGTCGCCAGCGACAGTCTGGGCGTGCCCAGCCATATCATGGAGGGCATTACCGTTGTCAGCGCGGCCTTCACGTTCACCGACGCCAGCGGCGCCTCCGCCACGGACGCGCTGCCCAGCAGCACCAACAACGTGCTCCAGAACTTCACCGTGACTCTGTCTTCTTCGGGCAACGTGGACCTGCAGACGGTGACGGTGACCCACGCCGGCACCGGCAACCCGACGACGGCCTACACCCAGGTGCGTTTGTTCCTGGACAACGGTGACGGCGTTTTCACCGGCGCCGACACCCAGGCCAACACCAATTCGGCGTCCTTCTCCGGTTCGCCCGCCACCGCCTCATTCACGCTGAGCGCCGGCGCCGCAACCTTCACCCCCAGCCAGAGCAAGCGCTTCTTCGTGGTGGTGGACATCAACGCCTCGCCGAGCGTCGGCCAGACCTTCAAGTGCTATGTCTCCGCGGCCACGGCCAGCGGCGGCGGTACTGCCCTGGCCGGCATCCCCACGCCCTCGACCAGCGGCAACTCGGGCCTGATCATCGTGGCCCCGACGCTGACGGTCTCGGCCACGACGGGCACGGCCGTCAACGTCTACGCCAATGACCAGGGCCCCGGCAACGGCGGCCGCCAGATGGGGCTGTTCACGATCACGAACAACGCCGCCGGCGTCGCGACGCTGACCCAGATTGCGCTTCAGGCCAGCGGCACGGCGGACGACTCGACGGACTACTCCGAAGTTGCCATCTACCGCGACGACGCCGCGGGCGCGAGCCCCGGCAGCTTCGACGCCGCTGACACGCTCATCGGCAGCGCGGCCACGGTGTACCCCGCCAATGACGGCACGCTGACGTTCAATGTGCAGGCGGGCGAGCAGAGTTTCGCCGCTTCGGCCTCGCGCACCTACTTTGTGGTGGTCAAGCTCAGCGGCCAGGCTTCGCCGACGGAGACGCTGCAGGTGGCCGTCAGCGACATCACGGTGGGCGGCGGCTCGGCCAAGGCCGGCGTGCCCTCGGGCGTGATGTCGGGTCTCGTCATTCTGGCCCCGAGCTTCGTGTTCGCGGATAACAGCTCCGCCACGCAGGGCCAGGCCTCTCTGGGCGGCACGGGTTACACCATCCAGCAGTTCACCGTGTCCTATCCCAACGGCCCCAACAACACCCTGACCTCCATCACCGTTCAGCCCACGGGAACGGGCAACGACCAGAATGATTTCGCCACGGTCGCCCTGTACCGCGACGCCAACGCCAACGCCCAGTACGACGCCGGCACAGACGTGCTGGTGACTTCCTTTGCGGCCTTCCCCGCTGATGATACGGCGGCCAGCTTCACGATTACGGGCACGGAGTCGCAGTGGGCCGCGGGCGACGTGCGCCAGTTCTTTATTGTTGTGGATTACAACACCAACGGCTCAAACAACACCACCTTCGCCACGCAGGTTCAGGGCGCCTCGGGCGGCTCCACCGGCACCACCTACAACGCCCTGCCCCAGCCCAGCACCGGACCCACGGCGGGCCTGCTGCTGCTGGCCAACAACATCACCGTCACGGTCAACGGACCCGGCACCGCCACCACGGTCAACAACACCGATCAGGGCCCCGGCGGCATTGGCCGGGTCATCCTTGATTTCACGCTGACCACCGTGGCCGGCAACTGGACTGTCAACACCCTGACCTTCACCGGCCAGGGCACGGCCAACCATCAGACGGCCTACAACAGCCTCGCCCTCTATGAAGACGCCAACACCAACGGCACCTACGACGGTGCGACCGGCGGTGACAGCCTCGCCGTAGCGGCGGCGGCCACGAGCTTCAACGCCTCCAGCCAGTACACGGCCACGCTGACCACCACCGCCTTCCCGCCCAGCACCACCCGCCGCTTCTTCCTGGTGGGCCAGCTTGCGGGCACGGCGACCACAGGCCAGACCCTGAACGCCAACATCACCGGCCAGACTTCGACGCCTCCGGCCGGCGGCTCCTTCATGACGTTGCCCAGTGCCACGTCCACGGCGCTGATCATTGATGCCGCGGCTCTCACCACGCGCAACAGCGCTTCGGCTCCCGCCGCGGCCACCGTGGAAGGCGGCACAGCCCAGGGCCGCAGCCTCGCCCTCTTTGAGTTCACGGCCACCAACAACAACGTGGCGGTCAATGGCCTGACCCTGACCACCGCGGGCAGCGGCGACTGGACCACGGACCTCGCCGCCGCCAACGGCGTCGAGATCTACGAGGACAACGGCAACAACATCTTTGACGGCGCGCCGACGGATACTCTCGTGTTCAGCGGCGCCGGCGCCAACGGCACCCTGACCTGCACCTTCACCTCGCCGGTCAACGTGCCCAACAACGGCTCGCGCAGCGTCTGGGTGCGGGTCAACCTGCTGGCCTCCGCGGGCGCGAGCGTGCCGGAAACGTTCACCGCCTCCATCGCCAACGCCGCGGACGTCAACATCACCGGCGCCACCTCGATCCTCGGGACGCCGGCACCCAACAGCAACGCCCTGAGCGTGGTCATCTTCGCGGTCACCACCTTCACCCCGACCTTCGACGTTCAGGCAGGCGGCGCGGCTATCACCATCGACGGCAGCGGCTTCCTGGCTCCTCTCACCCTGACCATCGGCGGCGTGGTGTGTCCCGGCACGCCGGTCATCAACGCCGGCGGCACACAGATCACGGGTTTCCTGGTTCCCCCGGGAAGCGGCAGCAACCTGCCCATCGTCCTCACGAACGGCGCTCTGGGCAACAAGACCCTGACGCAGACCTTCAGCTATGCCGGCGGCAGCACCGTCGGCGGAGGCGGCGGCGGCGGGGGTGGCTGCTCCACCAACGAAGAGCCTGTGGGCCTTGTCTGGCTTGCCGCACTCGCGCTGCTGGCGATGGCAGCAAGGCTGGGGCTGCACACGCGCAAGGGCTAATGGCGTCACAAGTTGAAGCATGGTCCGGGGGCGCCTGTCGCCCCCGGATTTTTTTGTCACACGGCTGTTGGTGGCTAACTGTGCAATTTGTGCAATTGGTGAACGAGCATTACGTCTTTATTGCATTCATTCAGCAATGCACTATACTTACAAGACATTGCCGCCTCTTTGCTGTCATTGATGCGTCATGACTTGTTGCGCCTTCGCGCAGTCTTGTCTGCATGAAAACTACGAGGTCACACTCATGCTGCGAAACGCCCTTTTACTGCTGATTCTGGCCTTGCTTGCACCCCTGGGCCTCGCCCAGACGACCTGGAACGGCGGCACCAGTACGAACTGGGGTGACGCTGCCAACTGGAGTGCGGGCGTGCCGACCTCGGCCACTGATGCCATCATTTCCGGCACGGCATCGACCATGCCCACGATCAACGTGACCGCAAGCTGCAACTCGCTGACGATCAACAGCGGTGCGACTTTGACGGGCAGCAGCCTCACGCTGACAGTCAACGGGAACTGGACGAACAACGGAACCTACGTTCCCGGCACGGCGAACGTGATTTTCGGCGGCACGGCCACGGCCACCGTCGGCGGCACTTCGGCCACGAGCTTCTACAAGGTCACCGTCACCAAGGGCGCACTCGCCACCACAGTCACCCAGAACGCGGCGGTCACCACGACCCTGGCCGGCACCTCGGATTCACTGGACATTCAGGTCGGCACCTGGGTGACCAACGGCCAGAGCCTCACTGTGGCCGGCCGCGTCAACAGCACGGGCACGGCCTCGGGCGAGCTGCGCGTGACGGTGGGCGGGACGGTCAACCTGAACAACATTTACGGCTGGAACCTGGACTACTTCACAGTGCAGGCGGGCACGGTGAACATTTCGGGCCTGCACGAAGTGGTCAACAGCGGCCACCGCTGCGACTTCACGGGCGGCGTGGTCAACTACACCAACACGGGCACCTGCCTGCAGCTCTACACGAACAACACGGGCTGGGGCTGGTATGCCTCGGGCACGGCCCAGGTGAACATCGCGGGCAGCATCAACACGAACTCGACGGTGTTCATGCAGAGCAGCGGCAGCGCCATTGTGCGCTTCACGGGCGCGACCTCGACTACTGTGCGCCTGACGACGACGTCGTGGAGCTTTGTGGACCTGCGCATCGAGAAGACCGGCGGCGCGTCAGTCACGTTCACGGCCGGCACCTCCCTGACTTCAAACTTCAGCGTCACGAACCTGACCGTCAACGCCGGCGCGGTGCTGAACCTGGGCGGCGCGTTCGGCGCCGGTTTCGGCTTTGCCTTCACCAACGTGACCAACAACGGCACGATCAATCAGAACTCCTTCCTCATCACCCAGACCGGCAACTTCAGCAACTCCGGCACGTTCAACGGCGGCACCGGAACGACCACGTTCGGCGGCACCTCGACCCTCACCAACACGGGCACACTGAACTGGTATAGCGTGACGATCAACGCCGGCGCCACGGTCAACGGCGCGTCCACCATGAACGTGATGGGCAACTGGACCAAGAACGGCACCTTCAACCACAGCAACGGCACCGTGGTGTTCACCAGCGCCACCACCTCCGTCATTTCCGGAGCCACCAACTTCTTCAACTTCACCTGCACGACAGCCGGCAAGCAGATTACCTTCACCGCCGGCACCACCCAGACCATCAGCGGCACCCTGACCCTGACGGGCACGGCGGCCACCACGGTGAATCTGCGCAGCTCGGCCACCGGCACCAAGTGGTTCATCAACGACGCCGGCAACGAGACGTGCAGCTACGTCAACGTGCAGGACTCGACGGCCACCAACGCGATCGTTGTCTATCCCGGCGGCGTGGACAACGGCAACAACACGAACTGGCTTTTCACCGCGGACATGCAGGTGGCCGCCACGGCCGGCACGGCCCAGAACGTCGTGGCCACGGACACCGGCCCCAGCGGCACGGGCCGCAGCATCGGCACCTTCACCATCACCAACACCCATGCCACCAACGCCTTCACGCTCAACAGCATCACCCTGGAGGCCAGCGGCAGCGGCAACGACAGCAACGCCTACAGTGAAGTCCGCATCTTTGAAGACACCACCCTTGACAGCGTCTGGAACGCCGGCGACACCGCTTACGCCGGCACCTTCACCGCCTACCCCGCCGACAACGGCACCTTGACATTCACGGCGGCCCAGAACTTCCCCGTGGGCACTTCGCGCCGCTATTTCGTGGTAGTCAAGCTCGGCGGCACGACCCTTGCCCTCAACGGTCACACCTTCAACACCCGCGTCAGCAACATCACGACCGCGGGAGGCGGCGTGGGCGGTGTACCCTCCACCGTCATGAACGGTCTGATCGTGGACGGACCCGAACTGGCCGTCGCCGCCAGCGCCGGCTCAGCCCAGAACGTCTACGCCAACTCCACCGGCACCGGCAGCAACGGAATTTCCGCCGGCACCTTCACCATCACGGCCAACGCCCAGGGCGCGGCTACCCTTAATTCCATCACCATCACGGCCTCGGGCACCGGCAACGACAGCAACGCCTTCAGCGAAGTGCGTCTGTATGAGGACACCGGCGGCACCGCGGGTTCCTATGACCCCGGCGTGGACACGCCGTACGGTTCTGCCGCCACAGCTTTCCCCGCCGACAACGGCTCGCTGACCTTCTCGGCCGTGCAGAACTTCACAGCCGGCAGCAGCCGCCGTTACTTCGTGGTGGTCAAGCTCAACGGCAGCACCCTGGCCACGCCGAGCCAGACCTTCAACTTCGCCGTGACCGACATTTCCGTCTCGGCCGGCGTGAACAAGTCCGGCCTTGGCACGCCCGTAATGAACGGGCTTGTCATCCTGGCGCCGGCGTTCACGTTCGCTGACGCAAGCCCGGCCACCCAGGGCACGGCCTACCCGTCCTCGGGCGACTACCTGCTTCAGAAGTTCACAGTCAACTACGCGGCGGGCCCCAACAACTCCCTCACCGGCCTCACGGTGGCGGCGTCAGGTTCCGGCAATGACTCGACGGGTTATGCCAGCGTCCGCCTCTATCGCGACGCCAACTCCAACGGCAACTACGATGCGGGCGTGGACACCCAGGTGGCCACTCAGGCCGCCTTCAGCGCCGACAACGGCACCCTGAACTACACCCTGACCGAGAGCTTCACGGCGGGCGCCACGAACACCTACTTCGTCATCGGCGAATACAACGGCACCGTCGCCGCGGGCAACACCTTCCAGGTCCGCCTTACGGCCGCAACCTACGGCTACAGCGGCACGACCTCCACCACCCTGCCTGCGCCGGCCTCAGGCTTCACGGCCGGCGTGATCATTGCCGCGCCTACGCTGGTGTTTGCCGACAACAGCTCGGCGACTCAGGCCAACGCTTATCTCTCAGGCACCGACTTCGTGATCCAGCAGTTCACGGTGAACTATCCGGCCGGACCCAACAACACGCTGACCAGCATCACGGTGACTGCAAGCGGCACGGGCAACGACCTCAACGACTACGCCTCAGTGGCGCTGTACCGCGACGTCAACGCCAACGCCACCTATAACGTGGGCGTGGACGCGCTGGTCAACAGCGTGGCGGCCTTCAACGCCGACAACGGCACCCTGAACTTCACCCTCGCCGGTGCCGAGTCGCAGTTCACCGCCGGCCAGACCAAGCAGTACTTCATCGTGGTTGCCTTCAACAACAACGGCACCAACAACACGACCTTCTCCACGCAGGTCACGGCAGCCTCAGGCCAGCTCACCGGCACCACCATCACCGGCATGCCCCAGCCCAGCAGCGGCCCGACCGCGGGCCTCCTGCTGCTGGCCAACAACCTCTCGGTTACCTTCAACGGCCCCGGCGCAGCCAGCACCGTCAACAACAACGCTCAGGGCACGAACAACGAGGGCCTGCTCCTGTTTGACTGCACGCTCAGTACGGTAGCCGGGTCCTGGACCGTCACCTCCCTGACCTTCACCGGCAAGGGCACTGCCAACCACCAGACGGCCTACAACTACCTGGCCCTCTTTGAGGACTCCAACGGCAACGGCACCTTTGACGGCGCCACGGGCGGCGACAACCTGGCCGTGGCGGCGGCGGGCGTAGCGTTCAATGCCAGCAACGAATACACCGCGGCGCTGACGAACAGCGCCTTCCCGCCCAGCACCACGCGCCGATTCTTCCTCGTGGGCAAGCTCGCGGGCACGGCTACCACGGGTCAGACCCTAAACGCCCAGCTCACGGGCCACGCTTCTACGCCCCCCTCGGGCGGACTGCTGATGGGTATTCCGACGAGCGACTCCACGGCGCTGATCATTGATACGCCGGTACTTACCACGTTGAACTCGCCTTCGGCTCCGGCCACGGCGCTCCTGGAAGGCGGATCGGCCTTCAGCCACACCCTGGGCCTGTTCAACATGGTCGCCACCAACAACAATGTCACGGTCAACGGCGTCACCCTGACCACCATGGGCACCGGCGACTGGGTGAATGATCTCACCGCCAGCGGCGTCGAGCTTTATCTGGACAACGGCAACGGCGTTTTCGACGGCGCGCCGACAGACACCCTGCTGTTCAGCGGCGCCGGCGCCAACGGCACCATGACCTGCACCTTCAGCACGCCGGTCAACGTGGCCAACAACTCGACCTCCAGCGTCTGGATCCGCCTCAACGTCGCGGCCACGGCAGGAGCCAGCGTGCCCGAGACATTCATCGCCTCCATCGCCAACGCCGGCGACGTCAACCTGACCGGCGGCACCTCCATCCTCGGCACCCCGGCGCCCGTGACCAACCAGCTCCGGGTCGTGATCTTCGCCGTCACGAGCTTCTCGCCCACCTTTGACCTGCAGACCGGAGGCGCGGCCATCACCATCACCGGCAGCGGCTTCCTGGCGCCCCTGACGCTGACCATCGGCGGCGTGCTCTGCACCGGCACGCCGGTCATCGGCGCAGGCAACACCCAGATCACCGGCTTCGTCGTTCCGCCGGGCACCGGCAACGGAAAGGCCATCGTCCTGACCAACGGCCCCCTGGGCGCCAGGACGCTGACCCAGACCTTCAACTACGCGGGCGGCGCCACCATCGGCACCGGCCCCGGCGGCGGCGGCGGTGGCTGCTCGTCCGGCGATGAACCCGCGGGCATCACTTGGCTGGCTGCGCTGGCCCTGCTGGCTGTGGCAGCCCGCATGGGTCTGCGCGGGCGCAAGGCCTGAAGCAGGCCCGCTGCAATGCGAAACCGCGGGGGCGCCCAGCGCCCCCGCGCTGTTACTTTGAGGGTTGCTTGTCGCGCGACCGTACCTAAAAGTGCCGACATGAGCCAAACCCCGGCCCAGGAACAGAACTCGGGCAAAGCCGCACGCTACGCCCAGTTTGCCGCCACTACGGCCGGATTCCTCGTGTCCACCTATTTCGTTTCCACGGTGCTCTTTGACTGGGGCCCCCACCAGGACATCCCCGCCTGGGTCCGCTGGGCCGTGGGCGGCTTTGCCCTCCTGTTCACCCTTTCGGTCGTTGTAGGCCTGGCCTATGCCGCGTCGCGCGGCTACGCCTGGCTGGAGATCGAAGGCGAGGAGCTGTTGCTGTTCAAGAAGCAGGGCGGGCCCTGCGTGAAGCGAATCCACCTGAGTGAAGTGAAGGCCGTGTCCCTGCGGCGCGACGACTGGGACGTGATCAGCAACGCGGAAGGCAGCGACCTGGAAGCCGTAGGGCTGCAGACGCCGTCGGAGCTTGCCGGGGCGGGACCGTCCCATGCCGAACTGGAGATCAAGGCCCAGGGCAAGGTGCTGGTCGTTCACTTTCAGGGGCGGGAGGCGGCCCAGGAGGCTGAGAAGCGGCTGAAATCAGCGGTCGACGGGCATTACCATTGAAGTCTCAAGGGTGTTTGGCCGAAATCCAACGGGGCGTCTACGCAATCATGGCTAGTGGTTCCTAACTTGAAGCCCCCTGGGTTGGACCTGGCATGATGGCATAAACACTTTCAATGATTGAGGTTATGCTTCTGGTTAACGGTGGCATCAGTTTGCCGTTGACCCCTGAACGGAGCTCACTAAAGTCTGCCATTTACAAAACAGTCCAACGGGTGAAGTTGACGCATCAGGGGAGTGTTGTCCCCTCCCTTTGGACCGTCGAAAGGCCTGAATATGACGTGGTCACTGGGTAGCAAGCGAGGCGCGCCTGACGGCCTCTGGATGAAGTGCGAAGCTTGTGACAACCTGGTTTACAAGAAGGTCGTAGAAGACGCCCACCATGTCTGCCCTGAGTGCGGCTTCCATTTCCGCATCAGCGCAGCCAAACGCATCGAATATCTGCTCGACGACGGTTCCTTCGTGGAGCACTTCAGCAACCTCGAAAGCGTTGACGCCCTGAATTTCAAGGGCCAGAAGAGCTACAAGGACAAGCTCCTCAAGGCCCAGAAGAACACCGGCCAGCGGGAGGCTGCCGTTTTCGGAACGGGCGCCATTGCGGGCCAGAAGGTGGTCTTCGGCGTGATCGACGCCAACTTCATCATGGGCTCGATGGGCAGCGTCGTGGGTGAGAAAATCGCCCGCGGGGCCGAGCTGGCACGCAAGGAGAAGCTGCCTTTCATCGTGGTTTCGGGTTCCGGCGGCGGCGCTCGCATGGAAGAGGGCATCCTGAGTCTTTTCCAGATGGCCAAGACGAGCGCGGCCATCAAGCGCCTTCAGGATGCCGGAGGCATCTACATCGCCATTTTGACCAACGCCACCATGGGCGGGTCCATGGCCAGTTGGGCCAGTCTTGGCGATATCACCATTGCTGAGCCCAAGGCTCTTCTCGGCTTTGCGGGGCCCCGCGTCATCGCCCAGACCGTGCGCCAGGAGCTGCCGGCGGGTTTCCAGACGTCGGAATTCCTGCTGGATCATGGGTTTGTGGACATGGTCGTGGCCCGCAAGGAACTGCGCCAGAAGCTGATCAGCCTGCTGCGCTACACCTGCCGCGAAATGCCGGCCTTCGTCAAGCAGTCCGGCCGCCACACTTCGAAGGTCGAAGCTCCAAAAGTCGTAAGCCGGTAGGCACTTGTGATTCTTGCACCGCCGGGCCAGTGGCCCGGCGGTATCCGTTTATGGGGACGCCGCGCCGTAACGCGGCCGCGGCGTTGACTCGCGGGCCTCTAAGAGGCAAAACCTCTGGCCTTCCATCGCAAAAGAGGCAGCAGTGAAAGAGACACCGCTCAAGGCCCAGCACGAGAAGCTTGGCGCACGCATGGTTGATTTCGCGGGCTGGTACATGCCCGTGAGCTACAGCACCATCAAGGAAGAGCACCAGCGCGTGCGCACCAAGGTGGGGCTATTTGACGTCAGCCACATGGGCCGCTACTGGATTTCCGGCAAGGACCACATCAAGTTCACGGACAAGGTCATCACCAACAGCCGCGCCGACATGAAGCCGGGGCAGATCCGCTACTCGCTCATCTGTAACGGGCTGGGGGGCGCCCTGGATGACGTGCTGGTTTACAGCGGGGGCGATGAGTTCACCTTCTTCGTCGTCAACGCGGGCAATCGCGACAAGATCTGGGCCTGGTTTGAGCGCGAGCGCAAGGGCTTCAACGTCGAGATCAACGACCTGAGCGAGAAGTACGCCATGATCGCTCTGCAGGGCCCCAAGTCCAAGGATGTCCTGTCCAAGATCTCGGACCTCGACATCAAAGCCCTGAAATACTACCGCTTCACCCGCGCCACCGTGCTGGGTGAAACGGAAGTGCTGGTCAGCCGCACCGGTTACACCGGCGAAGACGGCTTTGAGCTGATCATGACCGCCAGGAACGCGGTGAAATTCTGGACGGACATTCTGGGCGTGGGCCAGAGCGTGGGCATCGGCCCCGCCGGCCTGGGAGCGCGCGACACGCTGCGCCTGGAGGCCGGCATGCCGCTGTACGGCCACGAACTCGAAGAATCCATCAGCCCCCTGGAGGCCGGCCTGGACTGGGCGGTGCGCCTGGACAAGGCAGACTTCGTGGGCAAGGCGGCCCTGGAAGATCAGAAGAAGCACGGCCTCAAGCAGAAGCTGGTGGGCTTGAACGTAGGCGGCAAGCGCATTCCGCGCCAGGGCCAGGAGGTTTTCAAGGACGGCAAGCCCGTGGGCAAGGTGGCCAGCGGCACCCAGGGTCTGTGGGTGGACAGCGTGATCGCCACGGCCTTCGTGCCCCCCAGCCTTTGCGGCATCGGCACCAAGCTGCAGGTGAAGTTCCGGGAGGACGCCTACGACGCCATCGTGGTGCCCTTGCCCTTCTATACCAGGCCGGACAAGAAGTAGAAGGCAGCCCGCTTCAAGGGGACCGGCGGCGCTTGCCGCCTGTCCCAGCTGAAAGCTGCACCTCGAGATTGGATTGGAACCAGGTTCGGGCGGCGCCCAGTCAGCGACCTCCCGGTTTTCGAAAGAACGAACATGGCTAACAGACCCAAAGAAGCCCGCTATCTTCCCACCCACGAATGGGGCCGTCTCGAGAAGGACGGCACCGTGACCGTCGGCATCACTGACTTCGCGGTGGACCAGCTCAACGACCTCACGTTTGTCGATTTCCGCAAGGAGAAGGGCGACAAGATCGAGAAGGGCGAGAGCTTCGGCGAGATCGAGTCCGTCAAGGCTGTCAGCGACATGTACTGCCCCGTCAGCGGCACGGTACTGGCGGTCAACAGCGATGTCAGCGCCAATGACTTCGAGGCGCTCAAGAAGGACGCCTTCGGCAAGGGCTGGCTGCTCAAGATCAAGCCCTCCAACCCCAAAGAGCTCGACAGCGCCAAGAGCCTAGCCGACTACGAAAAACAGTTGGCATCGGAAGCCCACTAGCCGCTGCGCGGCTTGAAGTCAGGAGTCAAGGGTCAGAGGTCAGATGGGCTGCAACTGACCGAAAACCTGCGGCACGACTTCGAGCCGGTGCGGCAACTTGAGTCGGCGTTGCCGCCGGTGCCGGGGAAGGCACTTCTGACCTCTGACTTCGAACCTCTGACCTCGAACTCCTATGCCGTTTATCCAGAACACAGACGCCGAGCGGCGTGAAATGCTCGCCGCCATCGGCGTCAAGTCCATCGACGACCTCTTTGCGGATGTTCCGGCCAACCTGCGCATCAACATGGCCGATGCCTCACGGCTCAAGCTGCCCAAGGGGCAGGGAGAACTTGAGGTCACGCGACACATCGAGGGCCTGCTGGCAAAAACGAAGAACGCCGGCGACTACGCCTTCTTCCGCGGCGGCGGCATCTACAACCATTTCGTCAGCACGGTCGTCGATCACATCGCGCTGTTCGATTCCAGCTTCATCACGGCCTACACGCCCTATCAGCCTGAATGCTCCCAGGGCACCCTCACTTTCATCTTCGAGTTCCAGAGCAGCATCTGCGCGCTGACGGGCCTCGAGGTCGCCAACGCCAGCATGTACGACGGCGCCTCGGCCCTTGCCGAAGCCATGATGATGGGCAAGCACGTCGCCGAGGACAAGTGGCGCAAGGAAGAGCGCAATACCTTCGTGCTCGCCGGGGCGCACAACCCCGAATATGAGCAGGTCGTACGCACCTACGCCGACGTCGCCGGTCTCAAGGTCGTCAACGTGCCCGCGGGCGCTGACGGCCGCATTGACCAGGACGCCCTCAAAAAAGCCCTGACGCGCAAGGTCTTTGCCGTAGCCGCGCAGTCGCCCAATTATCTGGGCGTGATCGAAGACCTGGACGCCGTCAACGCGGCGCGCAAGGAGAGCGAAGCTCTGTTCGTGCACTGCACCACAGAACCCATGAGCCTGGCGTTGCTCCAGACTCCGGGCGAAGCAGGCGCTGACATCGCCGTCGGCGAAGGCCAGCCCCTGGGCAATCATCAGTTCCTGGGCGGCCCAGCCTTTGGCTACTTTGCGGCGCGCAAAGAGCACCTGCGCAAGATGCCCGGCCGCATTGTCAGCGAGACCGTGGACAAGAACGGCAAGCGCGCCTTTGCCCTGGCCCTGGCGACGCGCGAGCAGCACATCCGCCGCGAGAAGGCGACGTCGAACATCTGCACCAATCAGTCGCTCTGCGCCCTTCGCGCCCTGATTCACCTCGCCGCCTGGGGCAAGAACGGCTTTGTCGAACTGGCGGAGCACACCGTCGCCAAGACCCAGTACGCCATCAAGAAACTTGGCGCCGTCGATGGCGTGAAGCTGGTCTATCCGAACAGCCCCGTGTTCAACGAGTTCGTAATTCAGGCGGCCCCAGGCCTCGAAAAGAAGCTGCTCAAGAAGAAGATCCTGGGGGGCCTGCCGCTTGACAAGTACGGCAAGGGGCGCAAAGGCCAGTATCTCGTCGCCATCACCGAGGTGACCACGAAGGCGCAAATTGACGCCTACGCGGCGGCGCTGGCCGAGGCGCTCAAGGGAAAGGCAGTCGCCTCAGCGAAGTAGGTTCCAGGTTTCAGGTTCAAGGTTCAAGGGACCTGCAATTCCCTGAAGCCTGAAACCTAGAACCTGAAACCTAATCCAGAATTCAACCGAGTAACCCATGACTACCACGACAATCGCCAACCCCGCTGATGCGTTGCTCTTCGAAACCTCCGTGGAAGGCCGCCGCTGCCTGCGCCTGCCCGAACTCGATGTGCCCAAGGTGGACCTCAAGCAGGCTCTGAAGGGCGCCAAGTTGCGCCAGAAGCCGGCCAACCTGCCCGAAGTGGGCGAGCTTGATCTTGTGCGGCACTTCAAGAATCTCGCCCAGAAGAACTTCAGCGTGGATCGCAACTTCTACCCGCTTGGGTCCTGCACCATGAAGTACAACCCCAAGATCAACGTGACGCTGCTGGCCCAGCCCGGCTTCACGCGCGCCCACCCGCATCTGCCCCTGGCGGACCTCCAGGGTCACATCGAACTCATGGTCAACCTTGAAGGCTACCTGCGCGAGGTCAGCGGCCTGCCCGCCGTCACCCTTCAACCCGCCGCCGGCGCCCAGGGCGAAATGACCGGCCTGATGGTGATCAAGGCCTACTTCGAAGAAAAGGGCGAGGGCAAGACCCGCACCGAAATCGTGATTCCCGACAGCGCCCACGGCACCAACCCTGCCACGGCGGCGCTTGCGGGATTCAAAACCGTTACGCTCAAGGGCAAGCCTGACGGCAGCGTCGATCTCGACCTGCTCAAGTCGCTCGTGGGCCCCCAAACTGCAGGCATGATGATCACCAACCCCTCCACGCTGGGCCTGCTCGAGCCCAACATGGTGGAGATCGCAAAGATACTCCACGGCGTCGGCGCCCAGCTTTACATGGACGGCGCCAACATGAACGCCATCCAGGGCATCGTGCGCCCCGGCGACTACGGCGTGGACGTCATGCACTACAACCTGCACAAGACATACAGCGTGCCGCACGGGGCGGGCGGCCCCGGCGCGGGACCCATTGCCGTCGCGGCGCACCTCGAGCCCTACCTGCCCGTGCCGCGCCCGGTCAGGAACGAAGACGGGACCTTCAGCCTCGACTACAAACGCAAGAAGAGCATCGGCAAGGTTCGCAGCTTTTTCGGCAACTACGGCGCGCTGGTGATGGCCTACATCTATATGACGCAATTGGGCCGCGAGGGGGTGCGACGCAACGCCGAGAACGCCGTGCTCAACGCCAACTACCTGCGCGTGAAGTTGCGCAACGAGTTCAAGGTGTTCACCGACCGCGTGTGTGCCCACGAAGTCGTGTTCACCGACGCAATCCAGGCCAAGAACGACATCCACGCGCTCGACGTGGCCAAGCGCCTGATTGACTACAACATCCACCCCATGACGATCTACTTCCCGCAGGCCAACGTGACCAACGGCGAGGGCGCGATGATGGTCGAGCCCACGGAAACGGAGAGCAAGCAGACGCTCGACTTCTTCATCGAGGTCATGAAAAAGATCGCCCAGGAAACCAGAGAGAACCCGGCGCTACTCAAAGAAGCGCCGCACAACATGCCCGTCGTGCGACTGGACGAAGTGCGCGCCAGCACCCAGCCGCAGCTTTATTGCCCGATGTGCATGAGCTAACGGGTATCGGGTATCAGGTCCTAGCCATGGTCAAAGCCAAGTGCGAATCTTGCGGCTATGTCTGGATGTCGCGAGCTGTCAAGCAGGGTCCCAAAAAGTGCCCTCGGTTCGGTGGCCAGTACCTTCGTCCAGCTGGCAATTGGGAGTTCACGGGCAAAGAGTGGATGATGCTTGTTCAGTTTGTTCTGTGGGCCAGCATGGCAGTAATCGGGCTCATCTCCCTGAAGTGTTCGAGGTAGGAGTGGATGAGTTGGGATCTAGCGCCATGAGTCGCGAACATGCAGCCAAGACAGCCAAAGAGGTGAAAACCTACCGAGATTTGATCACTTGGCGGTGCGCGATGGATTGCGCCGAAGAAGTTTTGCGGCTGACTGATGAAAACGGATTGTCGCGTAAATTCTGGTTGGTTGATCAGATTCAACGCGCGGTCGCTTCCATTGCCGCCAACATAGCGGAAGGACATGACGGGCAGTTTTCAAAGCGGATGTATCTGAAGCACCTGTTTATCGCACGGGGGTCTCTCGCGGAAACGTTGACGTTCTTGGAACTTGCAGTCCGCCGTAAGTACATCAACAAGGAAGTAGGTCGAACTCTTTGGAAGCAACTGCAAAAATCCGGACGGCTGATTAACGGGCTGATCCGTTCGCTCGCCGCCAAGAAAGCCGCCTAAGTTCGATACCCAACACCCGATTCCTGATACCCAAAACCTGATACCTGAAACCCGATACCTGATACCTCCAGTTCAACCACCTCAAAGACCTAGAACTGACTACCCGACAATGAACATCCAACCCTCCACGAGAGTCTCCTCTATCGGCGCCTACGCTTTTGCTGCCGTCGATGAAAAAGTCGCCGAGCTGAAAAAGCGCGGCATCACGCCCATCGACTTTGGCGTCGGTGACTACGCCGATGAAACACCGCGGCTCATCCGCAACGCCTGCAAGAAGGCCATCGACAAGCAGGCAGCGACGGGCTACCCGAGCTACGTCGGCTCCCTCGAGTTCCGCACGGCCGTGGCTGAGTGGTGCAAGCGCCGATTTGGTGTTTCGCTCGATCCCGCCAAACAGGTCACGAGCACGATTGGCTCCAAAGAAGGCATCTTCAACTTTCACGAAGGCTTCGTGAACCCCGGCGATTACGTGATCTGCCCCAGCCCCGGCTACCCGCCCTACAAGCGCGGCACGCTTTTCGCCGAGGGCAAAGCGTACTTCGTGCCCGTGACACACAAGAACAAGGGCGAGTACGACCTTGCGAAAATTCCGGCCGAGGTCGCCTCGCGCGCCAGGATCATGTGGGTGACTACGCCCAGCTCGCCCCTGGGCTACGTAGCCTCGCTTGATTTCCTCAAGCGCGCCTACGAGTTCTGCCAGAAGCACAACATCATCCTGGCCAGCGACGAAGCCTACAGCGAGCTCTGGTTCGACGAGCCGCCGCATTCGGCACTCGAACTGGGCAAAGACAACGGCTTTGACGGCATTGTGCAGTTCCACTCGCTGAGCAAGCGCTCGATCATGACGGGCTGGCGCGTGGGCTGGGCCGCGGGCGACGAGAAGGTCATTTCCGTTTTCAAGAAAGTGAAGACGAACATCGACAGCGGCACGCCCAGCTTCATCCAGGACGCGGCTATCGCGGCCCTGGCCGACGAAAAGCACGTCGAGAAGCTGCGCAAGCAGATCAAGCGCAAGCGCAACCTGATCGTCAGTGCGCTGCGCAAAGCCGGCCTGAAGAAGTGCACCAATCCCGCGGGCCTTTATCTCTGGCAGCAGGCGCCCGAGGGCATGTCCGGTGAACAGTTCGCCACGCTGCTGATCGAGAAGTGCCACATCGTGACCACGCCCGGCGAATGGCTCAGCGACGCCGTGGACGGCGTCAACCCCGGTGCCGGCCACGTGCGCTTTGCCTTCGTGCCTGATATCAACCAGGTCAAGGAAGCCGCGTCGCGCATTGAGAAGTTGGGTTTCAAGTAGCGGCCTCGGGCATGGGCTATGGGCGATCATGAAGCAGCGGCGTGACGGAAAGCCGCTGACGCCCGTAACCTGATCCCTGATGCGCGGCGCCGGAAGCCGGGTCCCTCGTTCACGCGCCCCGGGCACCGTGCGTGGGAGCTGGCAGGCTCCCTGTCGGGATGCTCCCGGCGATTTCCCATGTTAAGCTTGTAGACCCATGATCTGCGATTGCTGCAAGAAGAACGAAGCCAAAGTCCAGGTCTGCGATGTCGAGCAGAACGCTGTGGTCCAGCAATTTGCCATCTGCAATGACTGCATGACCTTGCTCAAGCGCCTGCTGTTCGACCCGGCCACTCCGCTCATACCGACATCGGAGGCGGTCAAGCAGGTGCAGGACATGCTTTCAAGCAAGGACAAATCCCTGACGCCCGTGGAGGCTCCCGGCAAGCTCACTGTGTCCGACAGGCAGCCCGAGGCCGTCCCTGCCTGCCCCTCCTGCGGCATGACCCTGGCCGAGTTCAAACAGCGCGGCCGCTTCGGCTGCGCCCACGACTACGAAGTTTTTGCGTCGCACATCGACCCGCTGCTGGAGCGCATCCACGATGTCACGCCGCCCCAGCACCGGGGGCGGCTGCCGCAGGGCGAGGCCGATGAAAGCGTGACGGGCAAGGCGCGCGAGCTTGCGGCCCTGCGCAACCAGCTCGATGACGCGGTGCTGGCCGAGGATTACGAGCGCGCAGCGAAACTGCGGGACCGCATCGCCGCGCTCGCCGGAGAGGTGAAGAGCAAACCGGGCAAGGCCCGCAGGGAAGGGCCATGAAGGCACTGCCGCCCTTCAATCATTTCCCCCGTCCTCTGGGCGAGTGGCTCAAGGGCCAGGGCCCGGAAAGCGACATCGTGGTCTCCACGCGGGTAAGGCTGGCCCGCAACATCAAGGCCTGGCCGTTCACGTTGCGCTCTTCCACGCAACAGCGAGAGGAGCTGCTGCTGGCGGTGTTTGAGGCCCTCAACGCCATCGGACTGGATCAGAGTGTGGTGCGGCTGCGGCTCAACGAAGTGCCCGAGGTGTACCGGGACGTGCTGGTGGAGCGCCATCTGATCAGCCGGGAGCTGGCCTCCGCTGAAGGACCGCGGGCGGTGGTCTTCGGGCGCGGCGAGATGCTCAGCATCATGATCAACGAAGAAGACCACCTGCGCCTGCAGTGGATCAAGTCCGGCTTTGACGTGGACCGTGCCTTTCGCGCGCTGGTCAAGGTTGACCACGCGCTGGAGCGCCGCCTGCCCTATGCCGTGAGCCCCAAGTACGGCTACCTCACGGCCTGCCCCACGAACGTGGGCACGGGCATCCGCGTCAGCGTGATGGTTCACCTGCCGGCGCTGACGCTCAAGGACCACGTGCAGAAGGTTTTCAAGGCGGCGGAGAAGATGAACCACGCGATCCGCGGCCTCTACGGCGAGGGCACCCGCGCCTTTGGCGATTTCTACCAGGTCAGCAATCAGGCTACGCTGGGGCGCAGCGAAGAGGAGATCGTCGAGAGCGTCAAGGCCATCCTGCCCAAGATTCTGGAATACGAGCGCCGCATGCGCGGCCAGTTGTTCTCCGACGAGCGCCCCATGGTCGAGGACCGCATTTTCCGCGCCCTGGCCACTCTCAAGAACGCCCGCATGCTCAACGTTCAGGAAATGATGAGCCATCTTTCCCTTGTGCGCCTGGGCATCAGCCTGGGCATCATCAACGACATCTCTCTCGCCACCGTCAACGAGATCTTCATCCTCGGCCAGCCCTCGCACCTCCAGCGCGAGGAGGGACGCGAGATGACCCCGGCCGAGCGCGACGCCAAACGGGCCGAGCTCGTGCGCACGCGCCTGGCCGCGGGCAGGAACTGAAGCCGATGTCCGTCTACATCGACCCCAACCGGCTTTTCCGCATCAAGCTTCCGCCGGGTTTTGCCCGCGACGAGCAAAGCGAAGCTCTGGTCTTCGTGCACGATGACTTCTCCGGCCGCGTCAACGTGAGCTGCTATCGCGCGCCTTCCTCGTCCGGCGAATCGCCGGATCTGTTTGAAGAGTTGCCCTCGCGGCCCCAGATGCAGAACGTTTCGCGGGGCCAGCGCGACGGTCTCAAGCTGGGCTATGGCGATTACCTGGGCGAATTCCAGAACGAACCCATTTTCTGGCGCTGGTGGACGTTGCAGCGGGGCCCCGTGTGCGTCGTGCTCAGCTACAACGGCGACCCCGCGGAAACCCAAGCGGCGCGCACGGCCCTCGACGCCCTGGCCCAGGGCGTCCAGGTCACGCGCAACCCGCCCCTGGATGCCGAGTCCTTCACCCAGATGGCGGCGCACGTCTATTCGCGGGTGATCGAGGGCGGCCAGGCCGTCGTGCGCAAGCCGCTGGAACTGGGCACGGGTGGCAGCAGCGTGCTGCGCCTGGAGAACGCCTACGTCACCTATCTCGATGCCCACGATCATGACCCCGCCGCGGACGCCGCGGAAATGCTCCACCAGTGGTTTGAGCGCCTGTGGGGCAGCAGCAGCGAGAAGCTGGGCGATTTCCGCGAGGTCCGCGGGCTCATTTATCCCGTCCTCAAGCCGGCCTCATTCGCGCGCGACGTGGCTGTTCCGGTGCTGCGGCGCCCGCTGATTGAGGGCGACCTCGAGATCCTCATGGCCGTGGACACGGGGCGCACCCTGCGTTTTCTCAGCGAGGATGATCTCAAGCAGTGGCCCGGTGTCTCCCTCGACGAAGTCTTCTTCTACGCCCGCGAGAATCTGCTCGCCCTGTGCCGCGATATGCCCCTGAGCCTGCTGTCCAACGTCGACGGGCGGCCCTCGGCGGCCATCATCTCGACGGGCGACAACTATGACGCCAGCAAGGTGATCCTGCCCGACCTCTACCACAAGCTGGCCGATGTGCTCGGCCCCGAGATTGCCGTAGGCGTGCCCAACCGCGACTTCATGATCGCCTTTTCCCTCGAAGACGAGGAGATGGTCCGCAACATAGCGCGGCAGGTGCGCGAGGACTCCCAACGCCGCCCCTACGCCATCTCCGGCCGCATTTACCGGCTCTCCGAGGCGGGCCTGGAGCCCCACGAGCCATGACGCGCCTCCTGCCAGCGGCCCTTTGTGTCCTGCTCCTGGCGGGCTGCGGCGGCGCCGGCAACGCGCCGGCGAATGCGCCACGGGCCGCGCTCGATGTTTCCCATGATCTGCCGCCGACGGAGGCCGGGGCCAAGGCCGCCCTTGAGGAGTTCGCAAAGCCGCAGGCCGAGATGCTGAAGCTGCTGGCCCAGCTCAAGCCCTCACGCACGGAGCTGGAGGTAATCTATCAGCCCGCCTATGTGGAGAAGGCGCTGGCCGCGGAGGAGAAGCTCTGGTTTTCCACCCTCAAGCAGGGCGGTCTGCGCTTTGAGAAGGATCAGACCCAGGTGCTGCTGCACCGGGCCACGACACGCGAACTGGCGGCCTGGGGCGCTGAGACGGCGCGCGATTTCTCGGACAGCCACGCCCCCGAGCGCTTCAAGCGCGTCGCGCTTTACGTGAACGATGGTCTGACCTTCTACCGGTTCCGCTTTGTAAAGCCGGGCCTGACCTACGGGGCGGTGTTCGACGCCCTGTTGACCCATGCCAACGGCCGCTGGGTGCTGATCCAGAACCCGGTGCGCGTGATTGAGCGCTACGACGAAATCATGGCCTACAAGTAACATCATGCCATGATATGCTTGCGGCGGGGACCGCCATGGACAAAAAAGTCGCTCTGGATCGCGTGAAGGAGTTCCTGAGCATCTACTGGAACAACGAGCAGGCTCACGATGAGTGGTCGCGCCGGCTGGAGCATGATCACAACCTGACGGCCAAGCAGTATGGCCTGTTGCGCGCAATCGAGCGTCAGGCGGATATCACCACCACGGACCTGACGGTGCTGCTGGGCAAGGCGCAGCCCGCCATAACGCAGATGCTGAACCGGCTGGAGGCCAACGGCTACATCACGCGCGAGCAAAGCCGCGAAGACAAGCGGCGGCGCGAAGTGAAGCTGACCCCCAAAGCGGCCGGCCTTCTCAAGGCCATCGAGCCCGTGGGCCCCACGCGCATTGCATTGGCGCTGGAACACGCCAGCGACAAGGACGCCCGGGAAATCATCGGCGCCATGAAAGTGCTGCACGAGTGGATGGTCACGCGCAAGCTGAAGTAGCCCCCGGCCGCGGCAGTTGCCGAAAGCGAAGGCCTGTGGGCCCGCTCCGAAAAGGCATCAACTCCTCACGGTCGCGTTGAACCAGGCGCCGAAGGCCTTCTTCATGACCCACAGCTTGGTGCGGGTGAGCTTGTAGGCATTGGGGTTTTCCGTCAGCTCCCGGCACTCTTCCGGCAGCATGATGAGACTGACCTTGACGTTCGGAGCGATGCCGATGGGCAGGCCGTGCTGCATCACGCGCTCATAAAAGTGGGCAAACACCGGCAGCATCTCCTCCACTGCCGGCGGGTCAAGCCGCGCGTAAGCCGCGCCAAACACCGGGCGGAACACGCAAACCGTGGGAATGGCGCCGTGCTCGCAGATCCAGTCAATGGCGCGCCTGCTGGACTCCACAGGCTCGAGGCCGGCGATGATTTCGCCATTGACCGTATCGAAGCCCACCTCGTTGGCGCAGAAGTCAATGGCATCAAGGTAGCGTTTCAGGCCCGCCCGCCGCGCCTTGCCGGGGCCGATTTCCTTGAACAACGCTTCATCCATGACCTCGAAGCAGAACGAAATATTGTTCACGCCCAGCTTCTTGAACTTCACGTAGTTCGAGAAGTTCGCATCCGGCGGGGCCTGCACCCCCACCAGCAGGCCGGTTTCCTTCTTCACGGCGGCGACAACATCCTTGAACAGGCCCCAGTAGTCATTGCTGTCGATGAAGCCGGTGTTGAAGTGAACGAACGTGATCCCGCTCTCGGCGCGAGCCGCCTTGACCGTCTCGATCACGTCCTCGATGCTCTTGTCGGCCTCTTCTTCGCGCCCCAGGTTCTGGCCTTCGGTGCAGAACTTGCAGAATTCGTTCTCGCCGCGCGGACCCCAGTTCTGGCAGCGCGGCCCCCAGTAAATGCCCAGATAGGTGCCCTGGAGGCAGCCGATGCGCTGCATCAGCTTGCCGCTTGAGGTCTTCTGTTTGTACCAGGCGGGTTCGGGGGGGATCTTGACGGCATCCACAAAGCGCGCCTTTGAGCGGTCGAGGTTCGCGCCAAAGGGCCCCCGCTTTGTGGCAAAATGCGGGTCCTTCCTCAATGTCGGCAGGGAAGACGCCTGCGTGCCCGCCGCCTGGAAGGCTGCGCCGCCGTCCTGCCAGATTTCGTAACGTGCGCCCTGCTTCACCAGCACGTAGGGCGAGGCCTGGCACCACCATTCGACCACCGGCACGTTGGTGTACATATCCTCGCCGATGATCACCTCGAGGCCGCTGCCCAGGCCCGCGCGATTGCGGATGATGTCCCGCGCGTCCTCCCCCAGGTCGCAGGACGCGTCGATGCGCAGACCCTTGCAGTAAAGGTCGAGTTTGAGGTAGGCCGCGTTGGCGCTGCCGTCCGGACGGAAGAGAGAAACCACGTGCATTCCAGGGCGTCGTACGGGGAGAGCCAGTATAGCTTCCCAATCGCGCCGGCCCCACCACCTGACACCTAACACCCGACACCGGCCTTTGTATCCTCCCGCCCATGTCCAAACTGACCCTGACCGGTGATTGCCTCACCATTGATTCCGTCGCCAAGTTCCTGGACGGCGAGTACGCCCCCGTCAACGTGAGCAAGGAGGCCCGCGCCGCCGTGCGCAGGGGCCGTGCCTTTGTCGAGAAACTGCTCAAGTCAGACAAGCCCGTTTACGGCGTGAACACCGGCTTTGGCAAGATGGCCAATGTCCGCATCGACCACGAAAAACTGGGCGAGCTTCAGTTGAACCTGATCCGCTCGCACTCCTGCGGCGTGGCGGAGCCTTTGCCCGAAAACACGACGCGCCTGGCCATGCTGCTGCGCATCAACTCGCTCGTCCATGGCAACAGCGGCGTGCGCGAAGAGGTCATCGACGCGCTCTTGGCCCTGCTGAACTCGCAGGTCGTGCCCTGGGTGCCGCGCAAGGGCAGCGTGGGCGCCTCGGGTGATCTCGCGCCCCTGAGCCACATCGCCCTGGTGCTGCTGGGCGAGGGCAAGGCCTACTTCAAGGGCAAACTCATGGCCGGCGGCGAGGCATTGAGCCGGGCCGGTCTCAAACCGGTGGTGCTGCAGGCCAAGGAAGGCCTTGCGCTGGTCAACGGTACGCAGGTCATCCAGGCCATCGGTCTGCGCACGATCGTGCAGACGCGCCGCTGGCTCAAAGTAGCGGACGCCGCCGCCGCCTGCTCGCTCGAGGCCCTGCGCGGCAGCGACTCGCCCTTTGATGCGCGCGTGGCGCGCATCCGGCCCCACCCGGGCCACGCCCTGGTGGCGCGCAACATGCTCAAGATGCTGGACAAGAGCGAAATCCGCGAAAGCCACCGCGAAAACGACCCCCGCGTGCAGGACGCCTACAGCCTGCGCTGCGTACCCCAGGTGCATGGCGCCGCGCGAGACGCCTTTGCCCACATCCAGCAGGTGTTCGAGCGCGAACTCAACGCCGTGACTGACAACCCCCTGCTCTTTCCCGAGGACGGCGAGGTCATCTCGGCGGGCAACTTCCACGGCCAGCCCCTGGCCCAGGCGCTGGATTACCTGGCGATTCTCCTGTCGGAGATCGGGGCCATCTCGGAGCGGCGCACGGAGCAGATGGTAAATCCGGACCTGAGCAACCTGCCGCCCTTCCTCGTCCGGGACAGCGGCCTCAACAGCGGCCTGATGATCGCACAGGTCGTGGCCGCCGCGCTCGCCAGCGAAAACAAAATTCACTCGCACCCGGCCAGCGTGGACAGCATCCCGACGAGCGCAAACAAGGAAGACCACGTCAGCATGGGCGTGACTGCCGCGCTCAAGGCTGACCACGTGCTGAAGAACGTGAAAAACATCCTGAGTATCGAGCTGCTGGCGGCGCGGCTGGCCCTGGAATACCACAGGCCGCTGAAGCCGGGGAAGGGCGTCAAGGGCGTCTATGAGGCCCTGGCCAAGGTCACGCAGCCGCTGGAGCGCGACCGCGCCCTCTACGAAGACTTCGAGAAAGTGCAGGCCGTCGTGGATCAGGGCGGCCTCGACTTTGTCCTGCAAGGGCTTGAGTAGGCAGCGCCGGACACGCCAGGACACTCCGGCACTGCCCGATGCGTTCAGGGCCTGGCGGCCAGCGGCAGGCGCAGGACGGGCGCGAGCGTTGGGCTGTGATCGACGGCGATCTCAGCGTCCAGCGCTTTGGATTCATCCCAGTGGTCGGCGCCGGTGTGAGTGTTGCGCTCATAGCGCGGCGAGTTGCCCCCTGTCAGCACCAGTTTCAGTTCGTGGCCCTTGGCGAAGGTGTAGGCGTTGGGATTGAGCCTGACCTTCAGAGTCACCGGTTCGCCCGGCTTGAGCAGGGCGGGCTTTCCCGTGGCATACCTGGCACGCTGAATACCTTCAGCCACCAGATAGGCCCCCTTGCCATCGTCGTCCAGCAGGCGCAGGTGAATGTCGCAGTCAACGCGGTTCACCGTAATCGTCAATTCCAGCTCGGCGCTGCCCATGAGAGCCAGGGGCTCCTCCAGCTTGCCCGTGGAGTACACCAGCACGTCCTTGCGCTTGAGAAGCGCTGCGTTGTCCTTGGGGCCGTAACTCATGGGCGGCAGATTGGCCCCTCCCAGCGTGGGGCTGGCCTGGCGCGGGTCATAGGTGAAGACGCGGCTTGGAGACTCACCCTCGGCGGCGGGCCGCGCTTTCGCGGCGGAGATTTCACCGGCGCGATGGAGGTTCAGCTTGAGGAGGTCGCGCTTGAAGCCCGCCACGCTCTCGGCCGTCAGCCATTTGTCCTCGCCGCACTGATAGAAATGAACGCGCGGCAGCTTGTCATAGCCGTTGTCTGTCTGCTCGCGCAGGAAGTAGTCGAAGAACTTGAGCGTGACGCTCGTGCTGTAGTCCTCACCGCCCTTGAACTCAAGGTCGCCCTGCCGCGGCATGTCGATGGCCGTGTGCGCCCAGGGACCCATGATGAGGCGGGTATGTTTCTTCGCGGCTTCGCCGCCCCGGGATACCAGGTCGTTGTAGTTGTCGATCACGTCGCGCGGGTAATTGTCCCACCAGCCGCTGACCAGCAGGCAAGGCACCTGGATCTTTTCGGGGGTGTAGGAGTTGGACCTGGCCAGGGACCAGATCGGGGAGTCCGGCTGTGGAAAGCGGCCCACCATTTCGCCCACGCCAAAGCCCAGCCGGTCCAGCGCGTTGACGTGGGCCTCCAGTTTCACGCCTCCCTCGTAGTAAGACTCGTAGCGGCTGCCCTGATAGGCAATCAACGGAGCCGCGCATACCAGGTGCGGCGGCTGCTCAGAAGCCGTGTCAAACTGCTGCTTGCCCAAGGCGCTGCCGCCCCAGGTGCCCACCTTGCCGTTGCACCAGCTCTGGGCCGCGCACCACTCCACGCAGTCGTAGCCGTCTTGCCCGCGGCGCCAGGTGCGGCGGTTGACGCCCTGCTGCGCCGCGCGGCTGCCATAGAAGCCGCGCCAATCGACGAACACATAGGCGTAGTTCTCGCGATCGAAGCGTCCCCAGGCCTTGGCGGAGCCTCTGGCTGCCTCGCCGGCGCGCTCGGCGTCGCCGAATTCGCGGCCCATGTTGTTCTTGTTGTAGGGTGTCTGCACGAGGATGCAGGGATAGCGGCCTTCCTTCTTGGGGAGCAGAACGTTGGCGGCCAGGGTCTTGCCGTCACGCATGGGAATGGCGACATCGCGCATCTCACTGAGCCAGAGCGCCTTGGGCGCCTCTGTTTCCTGGGCCCGTGTCGGCGTGATGGTCAGGAACAGCAGGGCAAGCAGGGTCAGGGCGTGGCGCATGGCGGACTCCGGTGAATGCCCATGAAACCCTGGGGCCGCCCGGAGGTTGCGGGTCAGATCAGGCGCTGTTTGAGCCGCTCGCAGGGAAACTCCTCAAGCCACTCCGAAATCTCGGCTGGCGAAGCCTCCGAGCCTCTGCGCAGCAAATGGGCCAGGGCCAGAAGCAGGATAGGGACGATCACGAAAGTGCCGGAGATGGCCTGGGCGCGCACGATCACGGTGAGGTTGGCCTCGCCCATGGTGGTGGCCTCGGGCTCGATGACACCGCTGAAGGCGACCCAGTAGGTCACCCCGAGCTGAAACAGCACGATGCCGGCCCAGAACAGCGGCGCAAACAGGCCCTTGAACTTCACATGCCGCAGGGTCACCTGCCCGCGCCCCGCTCCCGCGACCAGCAGCGCGTCGATGCGCTGATTGATGAAGATGATGATCCAGCCCACCACAAACCAGCCGGCGTAGTTGGCCAGAGGCACAGAGAAGTGATAGCCGGGCTCGGGGTAGTAGTAGATTTCGCCCAGAAACCAGTAGCGCCCCAGATGGGTTACGGGGTCCGTGATGAGATCAATGACAACCATGAGCACCGCGCCCAGAAACAGCACGAAGGCCGAGTTGCGCACGCGGCGCGGCGTGACGCGCTGCACGTCCAGGCCCTGCCGCCAGAGCGACGACATGAAGAACTGGGCAAAGCTGAAACTCACGTAACTCAGGAAGGAGAATGAAAGACTGTCAAAGAAGGGCACGCCGGCTATGACGAGGTCATTGGACAGGGCCTCATAGTTGTAGACGTACCAGCCAAAAGGGATGCCATTGACCTGCGTGCTGCAATACTCCGCGACGAAGGCCACAAGATAGCCGCTGACCATCCACAGAATCGTGCGCAGCCAACCCTGCTCCAGCCACGACATCGCGAGAAACGCCAGCAGAAACAGCGTGACGTAGGGGCGGAACGTAAACGACCACAGCAGTTCGAGCATTTTCGGAATGTAGCCGCGCCGGGGTTTAAACGCGAGACGAAGCCGCTACTTGGGCAGGCGCATGATCTGGTAGCGGCACTCGTCACCGCCGCGCTTGCGGCAGGGTCCGGCAACGTGCGAAACGGAGTACTGGGTGCTGCCCCTGAAGCGATCGACCAGGGCGGAGATGATGCCGAGGTCGAAGTCGCAGGGGTAGGGATTGTCGCAGCGGATGAAGTAGACGCCGGGCTGCTGCTCGGAGAATTCGTAGCAGCCGATTTCGCCGTTGCGGTGCGCGTTGTGGTAGGCGATGTCAATGCTCTGGAGAGCCGACGCCACATCGCGCATGGCCTCCTCGGGGAATGCGGCAGCCGAGGGGATGCGGTAGCCGATGGAGTAAAGCGTGTCAGGGCCCAAGCGCTGGCTGATGCGCTTGAACACGTTCAGCCATGCCTGCATGCTGTACCAGCGCGCGCCGTTGGGATCGACGATGCCCTCCTTGCGCAGCAGCTCGATTCCTACTCCCCGAATCATCATGCCGTTGAGCACCGCCAGAACTGTGCGGCCGTCCACTTCCACCTTGCTTGAGCTGGCTTCAAAGGGGCGAAACACGGGCAGCTCCTAGGCGCGGCTTCAAACCGAGGCCGCCAGGCCCCTGAAGTAGGCGCGCAGGGCATCGGCGCAGGAAGCAGTGGGTCCCGCGACATTGCCCTCAAAGGTCACGCGCTGCTGAATCAGGCCATAGGTCAAGGCCAGGGCCACCCGCGCGGTCACCGCCGCATCCACCGAACCGGGCAACTCGGACAGTTCCTTGGCTCGCTCCACCAGAGTCTCGATCAGGAAGAGAGACTCACTGGCAATCTGCCGGATTCCGCGGGCAATCTGGTTGTTTTCGCTCTTGCCGACGTGGCTCCACATGTGCAGCACGATGCTGGAAAACTCACCCAGCGACAAAATGCGAGCCTCCTGCTGAACGCAGAACTCCACGATGTGATCAAGCGGACGTCCGATTTGACTGGGCGGATCGCTGCCTTCCTCGCTGGTGAAAACATAGCGAACAAGGTCTCCGGCAAGGGCCTCTTTGCTATCGAAGTAGAGGTAGACGCTGCCCTTGGCCACGCCTGCTTCATCGGCGATGGCCGCCACGGACGCTCCATCAAACCCGTCCCGGGCGAAGACACGCAGGGCGGCATCAAGAAGCTGCCGGTGGCGTAGCTCCCGCTTGGGTGATGAAACGCGCATTATGACCAACCAGTCATTGTGGACGTCTGGATTGTAGTCTTGGTCCAGACGATGACCATAGCGAAAAACGATGGCACCCAGAGGCCCGAAGTAACGGCCATCAGAGCGTCAAGGTTCGATGGAAAAGCACGCTGTGCAATTAAAGAATTGCTCTTCATGTCACAACGGGGCCCCGGCCGTGGTTGGTGGGAGTCCCCGCTGAACTGAGGCCGGAGCCTTCAAACCCGGGTGACGAAGTTCCACTTGTCTTCGGAACGGCCGGTGACCAGATCGAGGTAGGCCTTCTGGATGCGCCCCGTGACCGGACCTCGCACGCCCGTGCCGATGGTGATTTTATCGAGCGAGCGAATGGGCGTGATTTCAGCGGCCGTGCCGCAGGCGAACACTTCATCGGCGGTGTAAAGCTCGGCCCGGGCAATCGTGCGTTCCACGACTTGGATGCTCATGTCGCGGGCCAGGCGCATGACGGTGTCGCGCGTGATGCCGCTGAGAATGGAATGACCGATGCCGGGCGTGTTGATGACCCCGTCGCGCACGACGAAGATGTTCTCGCCTGAACCCTCGCTGAGCATGCCGGCGGCATCCAGCGCAATGCCTTCGCTGTAGCCGTTGGAGAGCGCCTCCATCTTGATCAGGGCGCCGGAAGCGTAATTTGAAGCGCACTTGGCGATGCTGGGCGTCGAATTGGTGGTGTTGCGCTGCCAACTGGAGATCATCATGTCGACGCCCTTTTCCAGGGCTTCGTCGCCGAGATATTTGCCCCAGTCCCAGGTGATGATGTCCAGGGAAACCGGATTTTTCAGGGGATTGACGCCCATGGGCCCGAAGTCGCGGTAAACAATGGGCCGCAGGTAGCAGGCCTTGAAGCGGTTGACGCGCACCGCTTCCACGCAGGCCCTGATGACTTCCTCCTGGGGAAAGCGGATCTCCATGCGGTAGATCCTGGCGCTGTCGTAGAGGCGCCGGACGTGCTCGCGCAGCCGGAATATGCCGGACTTGCCGTCGGCCAGCTCGTAGCAGCGGATGCCCTCGAACACGGCACTGCCGTAATGAATGGCATGGGTGCAGATATGCACCGTGGCATCAGCCCAATTGATGAACTCACCGTTGCGCCAGATTTTCTCGCACAGCTGCTTTGACATGGCTTCACCCAGCATCTCGCTCAAACCGCACAAGGCCGCTCGGGGACGGCCGCTTCACCCGCCGCCGGATTCCGGATTTTTGATTCCGGGCTGAGGCGCGTTCTTCAGCCCGGAATCGAAAACCCAAAACCGCTGCGGCCAGCGCCACGCCAGCTAGATAACGCCAACTGCGGCGGGAGTAAAGCCTAAGCGCCCACCAGTTTTTGTAACTCAACCTTGAATTTCGCCAGGGCTTGCGAGCGGTGCGAAAGCTTGTTCTTGGTTTCGGCTTCAAGCTCTCCAAACGTCTTGCCCAGGGGCGGGTAAAAGAACAGCGGGTCATAGCCAAAGCCGCTTGATCCGGCAGGCTGGGCCGCGATGCGCCCCTCCACGATGCCGCGCGTGGTGATCAGCACCTTCATGGGGTTGGCCAGGGCGATGGCACAGACGAAGCGGGCCTTGCGTTTTTCCGGCGGAACACCCTTGAGATTCTTCAACAACAACGCGTTGTTGGCGGCGTCATCGCCGTGCTTTCCGGCATAGCGCGCGCTCAGGACACCGGGGGCGCCCTGCAACGCTTCAACTTCCAGGCCGCTGTCATCGGACATCACGTACACCTCGACGCCCGTGTAGTCCGGCATGCGCGGCAGGCGGCCGCTGGAGCCCAGGCTTACGGGCTTGTGGCGACCGCTGGTTTCCTTGGCGCGCTTGGCAGAAAGAGCATCGAAGTCGATCTCGTCCTCGTCGTCGTCTGCCCCCGCCGACGTACTCTGGTTGGCGTAACTCACGCGCTGCGAAAGGGCCGCAAAGCGCGCGAGCTCCAGGGCCTTCTTGCCTGCGTTGCCCTCAAAGGTTTTCTCGTCTTCCTGCACGGGCGGCACATTGGGAAAGGCCCACAGCGGCACCAGCTCGAGGTCCCGCACATCACTGAGAATGGCGCGGATCTCCTCGAACTTGTGCCGATTGCCTGTGCCTACAATGATCTTGAAAGGTTTGCCCATCGGGTTGCGACGAGACGATAGCGGGGCGGCAAGCCGCGCTGCAAGGGGGTTGTGCTTCCGTCCGGGATCAAATCACCCACTCCGACCAGGAGTGACTCAAAACTTCCGCGGGGGCCGAGCAACTTCCGCCGGCGGCGCAGGCGGCTGCGGGACCCGTGGAGACGGGGGCCACCACGGCAGGCGTTTGGCCGAAGTCGGCCACCATGGGCTGGCGGGCCGCGCTGTAAGCCTCCATGCCGCCTTCGAGCAGCAGCAGGTCCGAGAGGCCCGCGCGGCGGGCGGCCATCATGGCCAGCGTGGCGCGCACGCCGGCCTTGCACACGAAGAGCAGGGGGCGGCGTGCGCCCTCCAGCTCGCCCATCCTGGCGTCGATGTCGGGCAGGGGAATGTGCTTGGCGCCTTCGATGCGTCCCGACTGGAATTCATTGGCGTTGCGCACGTCCACGACGGTGTAGTCGCGGCCGGGCACGCCCATCGCGCGCACTTCCTGGGCGCGGATGATGGCACGCTCGGCGATGCCGGCATGGGCGTTGAAAGCCAGCATCTCGGACATGTTGTTGGGCAGCGGCCCGGGCACATCCAGCCGGCGCATGAGCGCTTCGCGGCTGCGCTCGCGAAAGGCCGGGTTGCTGATCAGCTCTTCGCCCACGGTGCTGCGGACCTTCTGGTTGTAGTCGTGGCCCGGCAGAATTCCGACATCGCGGCCCAGGGCTTCGATGCGGCGGAAGCTGTCAAACAGGGCCGAAGCCGAGCCGCCCATGAAGTCAGTGCGGGCTGAACCTCCGATGAACAGGGTGTCGCCCGTGAGCAGGGTGTCCCCCGCCATGACGCACATGGAGTCAGGCGTGTGACCCGGCGTGTGCATGAAGCGCAAAGCCGCGCGCCCCAGTTCGAATTCATCTTCGTCGCGCGCGAGCAGGTCCGGCACTTTGTTGCGTGTGGCGCCGCTCATGACGACCCTGCAGCCCAGGATGTTGCGCAGGCGTTCGCTGCCGGAAAGGTGATCCGCGTGGGTGTGGGTGTCGATGGCATAGCGAAGCTTGAGCTTCTCGCGCCGCAGCATCTCGAGGTACTGCGGCACCAGATCAAATCGCGCGTCAACCAGGGCTGCCTCGTGCTTCTCGGCATCGGCCACGAGATAGGCCCGGCACTGCCGGTCCGCGTGCAGGTTGATGATGCTCAGTAGTGCGGTTTTCATGGTTTTCTGATTATGGCGCAACGCGGCGGCCCTGCCAAGCCACGCCCGCAAATACAACGCGAGGCGGGTTCACCGCCTCGCCGGCGCAGCCTTGATTCGGGCGGGCCTAGCCGGCCGCCGAAGTACGGCCTGCTCACGCCAGCTTGGGACCGCTTGCGCATTTCAGGCGGCTGAAAGGCCGCTTGAAATGGAAGTCGGGCCAGATTCACCCTGGCCCGACTGCGTTGAGAAAGTGGCCGCATGCCACTGTATCTGTTTCAGCAACCTGCTAGTTGCCGCGGCCGCCCCGGCCACCGCCGGGCGTGCCGCCGGGACCCATGCCGCGGCGTCCGCCGCCGCCGAAGGCCTCAAGGCCGTTTTCCTTGGTGGCCTCGTCGAATATGGTCTGCTGGGCGGGGGTCAGCTCCGCGCGAACGGCCGCCAGGGATTCCTGGGAGACCGCGCCCATTTCCTTCTGCCAGTCGAACTCCTCGCCGGTTTCGCGGGCCTTCATGCCCTTGGCCATGACATCGCGGAACTTCACGCTCTGCTCGTCGAGGAGCTTGGCGATCTTCTCCTTCTGGTAGGGTTCGAGGGTCAGCTTCTTGTCCATGGCATCGAGCATGGAGGCGTTGCGGCGCGCCGTCATCTCCGCCATTTCCTTGTCACGCTGGGCCTGACGCTCCGCGGCCCGCTTGGCCTCGCGTTCCTCGAGCACGCGGTTGACCGCTTCATCAATGGCTGACGCCGGGGGCAGGGGCCCAGCCTCCACCGTGGCGCCGCCTCCTGCGCTGCCCCCTTCGCCCGCAGGCTGCGCCGGGGCGCGGCTTTCAACCTTGGCCAGGGTCGCTTCCAGTTCCTTGACCTTTTCGCTCAGGGCCTTGGTGCTGTCGGCGCGCTTTTCAGCGTCTTCGAGACGCGCATTGAGCGCCGTCAGCTTGCTGGAAAGGTCGCGGATGACTTTGTCCTGTTGCGCAATCTCGCCCGAATAGTCGTGGGCCTCGGCCACTTCGGCGCTGCGCCCGCGAGACGCGCCTTCGTGGGCCTGGGGCGTCAGGAACTGCGTGGCCAGCACGCCTCCGCCCACGCCGCCCGCCACGGAGCCCCCGATGACCGCCGCCAGTATCAATGCCTTCATTTTTCTCTCCAGTTTGGAACAGGCCTAGCGCTGCCAGGCCAGATATTCGTCCACGTCATCCCAGTTGTTGAAAACCGCAGGCGGGGCCCAACGCTCCGCACCCTGCGCCAGCGCGCCGCCGTGACCCTGCGCTATCCAGTCGTCAAAGGCCAGTTGCCGGCGGGCGTCCAGAACCGCACGCACGCCCAGGGCCGCCTCAACCGCGAGCTCCGCGAGGCCCTCATGCACTTCGGGGGCGTGGCGACGATGGTCGTAGCGGCGGTGATACACAGAAATCGACTCCGCCAGTTTCCGGCCCCAGGCCTCAAGCACGGCGCGGGCCGCCTTCTCTTCTTCGTCGGAGATGCCCACCTTTTCGCGCAAGCCGGCCACAATGCTTTCCGTGTCGCGCTGGTGACGCGCCAGCACATGTTCCACGTGCTTTTGCCGCCGCAATTCCGAGGCCTTGGCATCGCGCTGATCGGCCACACGCACCACCACTTCGTCCAGCGATTCGACCTTGCTCCGCCGGGGGGGAGCGAGGTTCACCCGCTCCAGGCTCTGGCTCATGCGCGCCACGGAGGCCCAGAGGCCGGACTCGACGGCGGACTCTTTGTCCAGAAGTTCGTCCACACGCCGCTCCATGGCGGCTACCTCGCCGGCCCACGCCTCATGCGCCGGAGCCTGGCCGGCCGGGGCAAACCACCAGGCCTGCAGGTACCCCACTCCAAAACCCAGCACCAGTGTGGCGGCAAACACCCCTGCCGCCCGCCAGAGGCCAGTACGCCGCGCAGGGGCACGACGGCCCGCCGGTGCGCCTGACGGACTCGCGCCGCCGGCCAGCACGCGGGCCACGAGGTCCGGCGGTGTTTCGCCGGAGAAGGCCTCGCTGAAAGCCGCATCCCAGAATCGCTCTTCGTATTTCACGAGTTCAGTTTCCGTTTCTCAACCTGCGCTCAACGCACTGCTTGAGTTTGTCCCGCGCGCGTTCCATCAGATTCTTCACGCCCCCATCGCTCAAACCCAGGGCCCGCGCGATTTCCTCTCGCGGCAGGTTCAGCCGATATCGCATATCCAGCGCGCGCCGCTCGCGCTCTTCGAGGCCCTGCATGCACTGCTTGAGGGCCTCCACGCGCCCCTCGCCGGCGTCGTCGCGGGCAAACTCGGCCCATTGTTCTTCGATGCCCTCCAGCGCCTCCAGCTCCTTCATCCGACCCTGCTTGCGCCGCTCCATGAACAGGCGATGCTTGGCCACAATCCTGAGGTAGGCCGCCGTGGAGGCCTGGCTGCGCTGTTCAAAGGGCTTGCGCATCACCTCCAGAAACGTCTCCTGCGCCAGATCCTCCGCTTCATGGGCCGAACAACCCAAGGCGCGCAAAAAGCGCCAAATGTCCGCCTGGTGGGCGCGCACAAGGCTCTCAATATCGAGGCCCTGTTCCATGGAGAGCGCTCTCACATCCGCAAAGTGCGCCGCCGGCGCCAAAGTCCTTCAGTTTCCGGAAAAACCGTGCAACTGCTACGGCCATGCCGCCGGGTTCAAGCCATAGAACTCCGCCAAAAGGCCGTACAACTCGACGTGGCACGCCTGAAGCCGCCTGCTGTCTTCAAAGAAGGCCTCCGTGGCCACGGCGAAGAACTCGGCGGGGTCTTCCGCGCCGTAGGGGTCCAGCACCCCTTCGTGGGCACGCAGGCCGGGCCTTGGCTCCCAGGCCCAATCTTCCGGCGCATCGCCTTCCCCGTCGAGGGATTGAGCCACTTCCCGCAGGGCCTCAAACTCCCGGCTCATCACCCGCTTCCAGTCCGCGGTCAGCGCCGGGGGCAACAGGGGCGTGCCGTTGGCGGTTCCGTCTTCCATGTCGAGCTGGTGGGAGAACTCGTGCAGCACCAGGTTGAAACCGTCGTCAGGGCAATCGCAATCCCGAAGCACGTCCTGCCAGGACAGAATCACGTTGCCACGCTCCCAGGCTTCACCCAGGTTCTCTTCGTCCACCTGTTCTTCGAGGCCCAACTCATCGGTCATGACCTGGCGCACGCGCCAGGAGGCGGGATAGAGCAGCACCGCGCCCATGTGCGGGAAGAAGTCGCTGCGGCGGCCCAGGAGCAGAACGCAGGCATTGGCGGCAATCACGACGCGCATTTCCTCGCTCACTTCAAGGCCATTGCAGCCCTCAAAGTTCTTCTCGTGCAGAAATACTTGTACGAGGCCTTCGAGTCTGCGCTGCAACTCCGCGGGAAGACGCCTTACCAGAGGCGCGCGCTGCATGGATTGACGGCGCGCCGCAGACATGGGGACCTGCATCAGCCGGCGACGCCTCAGCTTTCTGAACAGGCCAAACATGGGCGCAGTCTAGCAGCCGCGCCGGAACTGACCGGAAATCGAAAAAAATCCGGCGCGCCGTGAACCGTCTTTGTCATGCCTCGTTTGAGGTATTGTCAACAGCACGCGACGCAAAACAGGGGGAGCCGGCGCCGATCACGGCCAAGGCCTCCCGCGAAGGCAAAGCAGGAAGGGTGCAGGGCCTGCCAACCGCTGCGAGGGCGGAAGGCAAAAGCGGCACCCCGAGAGCTTGGAACCTGCGCGCAGCGTCCCACCCCAACCAACTTGAGATTTGAGCGGCATCCATGCCGCAGGGGCCTTCGCGTGCGGGCGCCGCTGACACCGGTGCGCAGCCTGAGGGGCTGCGCACCGGTGCACGCGGCCCGGGAGTGCAGCTCACACCAGACCTCGTGGGGAAGCGCCTCGGCTTTCCCACGCCCCGGGAGCGGGGAGGGCACGGTGCCCTCCCCGTGTTCCATTTGGCACTGGCCTTGTCGCGCGGCCTGCTAGACTTCGCGCCATGCCGCAGGCTCACCAGTTTCTGCGCCTCGACTTCAGCCAGGACGCCACGCCCGACGTCGTGCGTGAACTCACGTCAGAGCTGATGCGCGCCGACCCGTTTGAACCCGCGCCGGTGGTCTACGTGGCGGGACACGAGCGTAAGGCCCGCGAGGTGCGCCGACAGGTGCGCTCCGAGTTTCCCGAGGGCACGCCCGAGCGGGTGGCGCGCGAACTGCTCAAGCGCTTTGCCCCTCACCTGCTGCTCAGCCGCGGCGTCGAGCGCGATTTCGACCTCTTTGCCCTCCTCCATGAGGCCCTGCACGAACTGGGCATGCAGCGCGGCGCTTCCCGGGCGCTGGTGGACGAGGTGTTGAATGCCTGGCGCCGCATGACCGCCGCCCTGCCCCCCGGTCAGCGCGAATTCGACGCCCTTGCCTGGCTGGAGAGCCTGGGTCCGCGCGGCAGACTGCTGCGGACGGTCGTGGCCCGCTACGACGAGTCCCTGCGCAGGCGCAGCCGCATCGACCACGACGACGTGTTGTGGCACTGCGCCGAACTCCTGCCCCGCTGGCGCCAGTCCGGCTTTGCGCCTCGCCTTGTCGTGGCCGACGAACTGGACGAAGTGTCCCCCGCCCGCGCGCACTTCCTGACGGCACTTCTGGGTTGCGGTGAGCGCAGCCTCGTGATTCTGCGCGGCACGGGCGAAACCATCCCTTTCCTGCGCCCGGCCCAGGAAGCACTGCAGGACATCGTGCTGCGCTCGCTCCGCGGCGGGCCCCGCGCGGCCAAAGCCCCCGATGACCATCCGCGCGCAGCCCTGGTGCGCGCCTGGCTCGAGGGCGCGCCGCTTGCGCTTCCCAGCGGCGTGAGCGTGAGACAATGCCCCACCCGCCAGGCTGAACTTGCCGCCTGCGTGCGCGACATCAAGCGGCTGGCCTTCTCCGGCGTCAGCCTCGACCGCATCGCTGTGGCCCTGCCCCGCGCCGAGCATTATGCCGCGATCCTCGATGAGGTCTTCAGCGATGCGGGCGTGCCCTTTGATTCGCCCCTGGAAGAACCCCTGTCGGACACCCCTCCCGTGGCGGCCCTGCTGGGTCTGGTACGCTGCGCGCGGCTGGGCTTTGAACGGGCGGAATTGCTCGATGCCCTGGCTTCACCACTGTTGTGTTTTGGCGCCGCCAGCGACGAAGAGCGCGCCCGGCGCCTTGCGCGCCTGGAGCAAATCAGCCGCGACGCCGGAGTCGTGGGCGGACCCAGCTTGAAGGAGGACTGGCTCAAGCCGCTGGAGTCGGCGGCGGAGAAGCCCGCGGCGCAAGACCTGCGGTTCCTGGAGTCACTGTTTCAGGGGTTGCAGCCCTTTGCCAGACGGGAAGTCCGCCCGGCCGCGTTCTTTGACGCCCTCAAGCGCCTGACTGAAGCCAGTGAGATGTCCCGCGTACTGAAACTGGACGCGCGTAAAGGCCTGCCCGGCGCCGCACGGCGCATGGCCGCCCTGCACGAGTTCGGGCGCCTGACCAGGGACCTGCTGGAGGGCTTTGCGCGCATCGGCGATCAGCCCATGTCCGGCGCTGAGTTGCACCGCGCTCTCGTAGAGCAGGCCCAGACCCGGGGTGTGCGCGAGCCGGAGAGCGATGGCCCGCGTGTGCGGGTGCTGGGTCTCAAGGAACTGAGGGGTTCGGCCTTCGAGCACGTGTTTGTGCTGGGCCTGACGGATCGCGACCTTCCCCTGAGCGAGGGAGACTCGATGTTCCTTTCGCGCGGCGTGCTCGAAGAAGTCGAAGGGGCGCTGGGCGCGGCTGCCGCCCGCACGCTGTGTCTGCCCGTGGACACCGCAGCGCAGTCCGACTACCTCTTTTCGGGCCTGCTGCTCAGCGGCCGCGAGAGCTTGTGCCTGTCCCTGCCCCGGCAAGAGGGTGAGACGCCCTTTGTGGCGGCCGCGCCCCTGGCCCGGCTGCTGGCTCTGGCCGGCCTCCAGATCAACGACATGGCCCGCCAGCCGGACTTGGCGCCGGTGTCGGAAGGCGAACTCTCGGCCGCCGCGGGCATGGCCCTGCGCGAGGTGGAACTGGGAGCCCCAGCCCTGGGCCGGCTGACACTGGATGCTGCATTTCTCGGCGCGGGGGTTCGCGGGCGCGAAGTTGAACTCTGCCGAAGCGACGTGACGGCGCCCCCGACAGCCTTTGACGGGCTCGTGGGCGGACTGCCCGAACTGGCCGCGGCCTTCTCGGCGCAGGCGCCTGACGCCACGCGCCACGTGTTCAGCCCGTCTCAACTGGACACTTACGCGGAGTGCCCCCAGCGCTTCTGGCTGCGCTATGTGCTGCACATCCGCCAGCCCGAAGAACCCACGCGCGACACGCCCCCCACGGCCGTGGGCACGCTGGTCCATCGCGTGTTCGAGCTGTTCGTGCACGCGCTGCGCCTCAGTCTCGGTCAGCCCGCGCTGCTGGAAAACCCCCTCGAACGCCGGCCGGTCATGGTCCGCAGTCTCGCCGACGACGAAGAGGAAGCGCGCAGCCGGGCGCGCGAACTCATGCGCCAGGCCCTGGCATCGGCACGTGATGAACTCAAGCCCCACGGCGCATTCTGGGCCGGCACCCTGCGCCTGCTTGGCGCAGGCCTCGACGGCAACAGCGAGCTGGGTCTGGGTCTGCTGGCCCGGTTCATCGACCATGAACTCGAGCGTAACGCCGCGGGCCTGGGCATCCGCTTTGTGGAGTTGCGCATCGGCCCCGGCGAAACGGCGACCGAAGACCAGCCCGATGTCTGCGCCGGCGCGCTGGACATGCCCCTGGGTCAAGGTTTCATCCGCCTGCGGGGCAGCATTGACCGCGTCGATGAAGGCCCCCAGGGCCTCGAAATCATTGACTACAAGACGGGCTCCTCCAAGACCACCGCCGAGGTCCGCGACGGCGCCGCCTTTCAGCTTCCCGTTTACCTGGCAGCCGTCAGCGCGAAAACCGGCAGCGCCCCCCACGGAATGTCTTACCTCAAAACGCCGCCCATCGGCGTCATCAGCCTCAACGACGTCACGCAGCAGCGCGGCAAGCCCGCCTATAACGTCCCCGAGCTGGTGACCAGGCACCTGCCCCGACGCCTCGAGGCCATGCTCGACGCATTGTCCAGGGGGGTGTTTGTGCATCTGCCTTGGCGGCCGCCCGGAGGCTCGCCCTGCAGCTACTGCGAGTTCGCCACCGCCTGCGCCCGCCACGACGACGTCATCGTGAAGCGGCAGCAGCGCGTGGCCCAGGGAGACGCCGCGTCCGTCGCCGGCGCCTATCGGCCCGATGCCGCGCCGGGCGCCAAGGAGGAGACGGAATGATTCCGCCGCCCAAGAGCGCCACGGGCCTCAATGAGGGCCAGCGCGCCGCGCTGGACTTGAGCCGCGACCTGCTGGTCGACGCCGGGGCCGGCGCGGGCAAGACGCAGGTGCTGGCCCTGCGGATGCTGGCCCTGCTGGAACTGGAGCTGGCGGCCGTGAACGAGATCGTGGCCTTCACTTTCACTGACAAGGCCGCCGCCGAAATGCGCGACCGCGTGCAGCGGCTGCTGCTCGAGCGCATCGCGGAGCTGGAGCTGGTGCAGCGGCAGTCGCGCGAGCCCCTGCCGCAGCTCAAGGCGCTGGCACGGGCCCGAGCCGAGTTCAGCCTCAACCGGATTACGACCGTACACGGGTTCTGTCATCGCCTGCTCTCCGACCACGCCTGGGAAGCGGGCTTGGAGCCCGGCGCGCCCATGCTGGAGGAGCGTGCGCAGCGGCTGGCGCGGCGCGCGGCCGTTCAGCGCGTGCTGACGCGCACGCGCGTGGACGACGACGCGTCCGGCGCAGCCGCCCTGCAGCGCCTGGGCACCGTGACGCGCCTTTACACGCTGTCCCGCACCCTGGAGACTCTGCTGGAGCGGAGGCATGAAGTCGGCCCTGCCCTGGAACTGGCCCAGGCCGCCTGGCAGAACCCGCAGCCTGAGCTGGCACGCCGGCGCGGCGAACTGGGCAAGCTTCTGGCGGCCGCCTTTCAGCCGGCGCTGAAGATTCTCGCGAAGCTGCCGCTGGCAGAGCTCCGTGTCGTTTCCACCGACGACAAGCTGCGCCAGAAGGTCAGTGAAGTGGCAAGGGTGCTGTCTCTGGGCGAGTCGGGGCAGGCCTTCGAGGTCCTGCGCCATGAGCTGCTTCGCGCCGACCTCGGACCGCGCAGCTTCAACGCTCTCGGAGCGGCCAAGAAGTGGACCAACGCCCCCGGCGCGCTGGAGGCCTGCCGGGACATTCTGACCCAGGCCGCCGGGGCGCTGTCGGAGAGTGCAGGGGGCTGGCTGGCACTGAACCTGGACCCCGCACACGAACTGCGCACCGCAGCCGCCCTGCAGGATCTCAAGATCGTGTTCGAGCGTGTTTGCGCCGCCTACGGCGAGGAGTGCGGCGGCAGCCTGGACTTCCTGGACCTCGAACTGCGCGCCCTGCACCTGCTGCAGACCCAGGCCGAAGTGGCCCAGCGCCTTTGCCGCCGCTCGCGTTACCTGCTGATAGACGAGTACCAGGACACCAACCCCACCCAGAATCTGCTGTTCAGGGAGTTGCTGGCGCGGGCCCACCATCCCGGCCGATTTTTTGCCGTCGGTGACGCCAAGCAGTCCATTTACGGCTTTCGCGGAGCTGACGTCGGCGTGTTCAACGAGGCGCGAGCCGCCGTGGAGCAACGCAACACGAACCTGGGCGTACTGCACCGGCCCAGCCTGCTTCCCTGGGGCCTGGAGGCGCCGGACGCGCCGGAGCGACAGCGCGGCATTGTGGTGATGAACGCCAACTATCGCACAGTGAAGCGGCTGCTGGAGGCGGGCAACGAACTGCTGGGGTCCATGCTGCAGCGCGACGACTACCGGCGTTTTGACGCCAGGCCCGGGCCCATGACCGCGGGCCGACCGGCGGAGGGCGACGAGCTTCCCGTCGAGCTTCACTTCATGAGCGACAGTGCGCGGCGCACGCCGGAAGGCGCGCCCGATGAAAGCGAACTGGTGGCGAGTCTCGTCAAGCGGGCCTGCGCGCAGGGCGCCAAACTGAGCGACATCGCATTGCTGGTGCGCACTCGCTCGAACAATGGGGCCTTGCTGCAGGCCTTTGCGCGCCATGGCATAGGGCTCGTGGCCATGGGCGAAGGCGGCCTGCTGGCCACCCGGGAAGCCATGGACTGCGTGAACCTCCTGCGCGTGCTGGCCAACGAAAACGACGACATCGCGCTGATCGGCCTGCTGCGCTCGCCCCTGGGCGGCCTTTCCGACCTGTGCCTGACGCGGCTGGCGCCGCGTCCCGGCGAGGCCGTTTTGCCCCTGATCCGGCGGCTTGAGCGGCTGGCGGCCTGTGACGGGCAGGATGCCCGGGCGCTGCGACGCCTGAGCGACGTGCTGGCTTCACTGCGTCAGGAGGCGGGACGCCAATCACCCGCCAGGCTGCTGGCGCGCGGGCTTGCCGGCCTCGGGGCCGGGCTTGCGTTCAGCCACGGCTCGGGCGCGGAGCAGAGGCTGGCCAACCTTGAGCGCATGCAGGAAGTCGTGCGCGAGACTCAGGGCCAGTTCTCATCCCTGGCGGCCCTCACCCGCGAACTGGCGCGCCGCATCGAGGAAGGAGACGATGAAACCCAGGGCCAGCCTCAGACTCAGGGCGAGTATGTAAGGCTGTTGACGATTCACGGCTCCAAGGGGCTGGAGTTTCCCATCGTGATCCTCCCTGACGTCGGCAACCAGCTCAGCGCCAACAACACGCTGCTGGTGCGCGACCTGCCGCCCGCCGAAGAAGCAGGCCGTCCCATGGGGCTGTACCTGCCGTGGCTGGGCGACGACGAAGCGCGGGGCAAGCCCACACCGGACTTCGAGGCCTGGCGCGCGACTCTCGACGCGAAAGAGCGAGCGCGCGCGGAGTACCTGCGCCTTTTCTACGTGGCCTTTACCCGAGCCAAGGACAGGCTCATCCTCACCGGCTATGTGCCCGACGAAATCAGAACCGGGAGCAGCGCCTCCTGGGCCGACCTTCTTCTGGCGCGGCTTGGCAGCGGCGGATTTGGCGACAGCGGCCAGGCGCTGCCGGGGGTCCACCTGACCTGGCACAGGAAACTGTCAGTCACGCAGCCCATGAGTCACGGCCCCATGCTTGCGCGTCTGCAGCAGGCCGGCGAGTCGGGAATGCTGCCGCTGTCCCGCGAGGTGGACCGCTCGCTCGTGGCGCCCCTGGCGCCGCGGCTGCCCCCGCCACGCCCCGTGGAGCCCGAATCCGTCGAGTTCGGCACGCTCGTGCACTCCGAACTTGAGCGGCGTATACTCGCCCGAGCCCGCGGCCTGCACCTGGAGCTGGGTCGCCTGCGCCCCGACATCGCCGGCCACGTGCTGCGCGCCGAGGAGGCCCTGGCCACGCTTCCGCGCGCCCGCGAGTTCCCGGAGTGGCGCATCTTTGACTCCGATGGCGAGCGCAGGCTGGACCTGCTGCGCGTGCGCGACGGCGACGAGTACGACATCGTCGATTTCAAAACCGACCGCGTCAGCGCCGACCAGATGGCTGAACACGCGCGGGCAGAACACGGCGGGCAGTTGAGGTCCTACGCGGGGCTGCTGCGGCGGTTTTTGGCCATGCGCGGCCGCAAGGCGGCAAAGCTGCGGCTACTGGTGTGTTTTACTGCGCCGGAAGTTCCGGCCGGTCAGAGGCTGGTGGAAATCGAGGAAAACCCATGAAGGCCGGACACATTGAACTGCCTGTCAGCGACCCTGTGCGCAGCATGAAGTTCTACACAGAGGTTCTGGGCTTCAAGCTCGACGTCAATCAGGACAACCGCTTCATCTGGCTCACCAGCAACGGCTACACGCTGCTGTTACGGCCCGGGAAGCCGGCAACGGGAGACTTCAGCGCATCTCCCAACCTCTGCCTCTATGTGGCCGACGTCGCCGGCGCCGTGCACCGCCTGGCAGCTCACGGCGTTCAGCTCATCGAGCACTCGAGCTGCATCCACTTCCGCGATCCGGATGGTCACTGGTTCCAGGTCGCCAACCCGGGCGATGACCACAGCTCCGACGCCGCTAGCGGCGCCTGATGCGTCCGTAGTAACGCACCTCGCACGGCGCCTTGTTCACGACCTGGTTGCCGCGCCCGAAGGGCGTGCGATCAATGATCAGGTAGTAGTTGCCCTTGATGCCCTCACGCGTGAAGCGCAGGCTGCGGGTGTTGGTGTTTTCGATAAGCGGGGACAGCTCAAGCTTCTCGGTACCCTTGCCTAAAGCATGGGGATACAGGGCCTCGTAGCGGCGAAAGTCGGATTCGTTGACCAGCAGCAGGTCCACGCCCGGGGTCTCCTGCCCCGGCGGCGCGCTGACATCCAGCGTGAGCCTCAGTTCGTCGCCGTCGTACATTTCAAAGGGGCCGAGGTAATCGCGAAACCCGTACTGCAACAGCGTGACGTCGTTACTGATGGTATCGCAATCGGCGTCCGTTTCGGGATTGGGGCCCTTGCGCGGCACAAACTCGCGCCCGACGCGGCCCATGGCCAGCCAGGACTCGCCGTCATCGCGCGTGACAATCGTAAAGCCGGGCCGGATGCTTTCTTCTACGGCACGGGTGCCCGCGTCATTCACGACGCTGGAAAACAGGCGCGCCAGAAAATTGTCCACGTGTGTGGCGTTGAACGTCGCGCTGTGCAGCTTGATGCAGGTGAAGTGGGTGTAAACGGTGAGATGCTCGATGTGAAAGTCGATCTCGTAGGTCACCTTGGCCCCGCCGTCAAAACGCACGCGGCCGCCGCTCTCGTGCCACATCTCGCCCTGCCCCATGAGATCGACGAAAAAGCGGCGGCGCGCCTTGGGGTCGTCTGTTTCCCGCGCGACCTGGCTGACTTCAGCTCTCTCGATGCGGAAGCGCCCCACCACGCGGCCCTGTTCGTCGCGCAGGGCAAGGCTCTTGCCCGCCGGGGTTTCGCGATACACCCCGACCAGCGTCTCGATGAGCTGGGCGCGCACGGCCTCGTTTTCCGGCGCATTGATGAACGCGCTCACCAGGCTGCCGTAGTGGGCCTTGACCTCGACGAACAGGTCCGGACGCAGGCGAAAGGCCACGCCGAACCCGGCCACAATGAGCACCAGCACGGCCAGCAGCATCAGCATGCGCGTGCTCCAGCGCATGCCCAGACGCCTGCCGGGCTCTCGGGCGGACTTGGAGGCGGCATCAGCCATGCAGCAATGCTAGCGCGCAGGGGGCAAGACGTCAGCGCCGCGTCGGCTCAAGCGCGCGGGCGAACTGGGGTGAGGGCTCGCACTGCACGCGCAGCCCGCAGAAGAGACCAGGAACCCAGGAGTGTTTGAAACGGGGCTGGGTGTACTCCGCGTAGAGATAGCGCTCACCCTCGCCGTCCGTGCGAATTTCAATGCGGCCGCCGTCGAAGTACTGCTCATAGATGTGCTTGAAGCGTTCCAGGATGAAGGCGTCGGAAAGCTTGCTTGAAGTCTCGGCCACGGCATTTCCTCCGCCTCTCACTTAGCATGAAGCCTGGCGCTTGGCAACGCGGGGCATTTGGCTTTGGCGCCGCCGCAAAGTAACCTTCCCGCCCATGGAAAAAGTCGTGATGGCATATTCGGGCGGCCTGGATACGACGGCCGCCTTGCACTGGCTCAAGCGCACCAAGGGCTTCAAGGTCATCGCCGTCTGCCTGAACCTGGGCCAGGGCGCGGACATGGTAGACGTGGCCCAGCGCGCCATTGAGTCCGGCGCCGATGCCGTTCATGTACCTGACGTGCGGCGCCAGTTCGTCAAGCAGTTCTGTTTCAAGGCCCTGCGCGCCCAGGCGGTGTACGAGGGGGGATACATGCTGTCAGCGGCGCTTTCGAGGCCGCTGATCGCCACCGAACTTGTGCGCCACGCCCACGAAGAAGGGGCGCGCTACGTCGCCCACGGCGCGCCGCCCAAAGGCAATGACCAGTTCCGCTTCGAGTGTTCCGTGGCGGCCATGGATCCCGCCCTTTCAACGATTGCGCCCCTGCGCGAGTGGGAATACCAGACGCGCGAGCAGATTCTGGAGTTCGCAAAGTCGCGCAAACTGCCCATCCCCCAGGTGGCCCATGCCGGCTACTCGACTGACCGCAATCTCTGGGGCGCACGCAGCGGCGGCGGGGTGCTGGATGATCCGGCCGTTGCGCCCCCTGAAGAAGTTTTTCAGATCACCGTCAGCCCCCACAAGGCGCCGGACGAGCCGGGCCTGGTGGAAGTCGAGTTTGAACAGGGCGAGCCTGTAGGCCTCGATGGCGCCCGGCTGCCCTGCGAAGAACTGGTGGCACGTCTCGAGAAGCTGGCGGGCAGGCACGGCGTGGGCCGCGTGGACACCATGGAAAATCGCATTCTGGGCTTCAAGAGCCGCGAGGTCTATGAGCAGCCTGCGGCCACCGTGCTCTACAAGGCCCACGATGCTCTTGAACAGCTCACGCTGGACAACGAGCTGTACAATTACAAGGCCCTGCTGTCACAGCGCTACGCCAAGTGTGTCTACGACAGCCAGTGGTTCTCGACACTGCGCGAAAGCCTGGACTCGTTCTTCAAGGAGAGCCAGCGCTTTGTGACCGGCAAGGTGAAGGTCGAACTCTTCAAGGGCGCCGCCCGCGTAGTGAGCCGCGCTTCCGAGTTCAGCATCTATGACCGCGAGAAGGCCAACATCCAGCACCCCGACGGCATTCCATCGCAGGATATCGAGGGTTACCTGGGGCTGCGCAAGCTGAGCCAGCTCACCCGCGCCTTTCGCCAGAAGCCAAAGGTTTGAACGCGCCGCGAGTCTCCTGCGGCGCGGCGCCGGGCAGAATCCGGGAACGCGCCAAAGGAGACTCGCAACGACAAAAATGGCGGAGGAGGAGGGATTTGAACCCCCGTGTACCTTTCGGCACAATCGGTTTTCGAAACCGACGCAATCAGCCGCTCTGCCACTCCTCCAATTCATAGGGCCAAGGCCCGCGCCTTGATACCTGAAGCTCAAGGTTGCGCGGGTGGGCTAGCGCGGGCGCGAGCGACCGCGAAGCTTCTTGTTGCGCTTCCAGCGGTTCGTCGTCTTCTTGCCAGCGGCGCGCTTGCGCGCGTAGATCTTCTGTGGGTTCATGGTTCGTTTCTCCGGCACGCGCCACGCGCGGCTACTTGGCGTTTTCCGACTGGGCCTTCCGCCTCGACCGGAAAAACTCTTTCAACAAATCGCTCGCATCCGCAGCGAGCACACCGGACGTCAACTCCACCCGGTGGTTCAAGCGCGAATCCTGTACCAGATTAAACAGGCTTCCACAAGCCCCCGCCTTGGGGTCCAGGGCGCCAAACACCACCCGCTTGACGCGGCTGTTGACAATGGCGCCCGCGCACATGGGGCAGGGCTCCAACGTCACATACAGCGTGCACTCCTCCAGGCGCCAGTCTTCCAGAGCCTGGGCCGCCGCCGTCAATGCCAGCATCTCGGCATGGGCCGTGGGGTCGGCGAGCTTCTCGCGCAGGTTGTAGCCGCGCCCGATCACGCGGCCCTGGTGCACGACAACGGCTCCAACGGGCACCTCGCCTTGATCGAAGGCGCAAAGGGCTTCGCGCAAGGCAAGGCGCATGTAGCCTTCGTCGGAGGGCGAAAGCAGGCTGACGCTCTCGTCAGGGCGAGAGGGCTTGGGGTCGGTGGCACTCATGATTTACGTCGGCGTCCCGGAAGCGGGCTGAGGCGGACTGGCAGCCTGTGCGTTCTGTGCAGCTTCGCGCTCGGCAGCGAGGCGGTTGATCAGTTCCTTCATTTTCTTGCCGGGCTTGATGCTTACCACACGTTTCTCAGGCACCCTGACTTCCTGGCCTGTCTTGGGGTTGCGCGCCTTGCGGGCGCGCCGTGTCTTCACTTCAAACACACCGAAGTCGCGCAGCTCCATGCGGTTGCCCGACGCCAGTTCGTGAATGACTTCGTCGATGAAAAGCTGGATGATGTCGCGTGTAATCGTTTGCTTCTGTTGCGTACGCTCGGCAATACGCAAGACGAGCTCTTTCTTGGTGATGGTACGAGCATTCGCCATTGCGAACCCGTGCCTTTCCGAAGCGCTCGTTCGACTTAAAGTGAACTGCCGTCGTGACTTAGTGTATAGCATGGGGTCAGGTTTGCAAGCCGAAATCCCGTCAACACTTGGGCGAAGAACCGGCTAAGTATTCAGTTTTCAAGGGCTTACACGCTTGAGTGCGCCTGCGATATCCATCTCACCCTCGCCCTGGGCGCACCGCCTGAAGGATTTCCCTCTGGGCCTGCCGGAAGCCTGTCTTTGGCTCGCGCTGTTCTTCCTGCTTACGCCCTACCTCGGGGCCCTGCTGCTGGGACTGGGACTTCAACCACCCCAACGCCTGCCCATCGAAACCCGTGTGCTGGCCCAGTCCCTGCTCACCCTCATCTTCATGGCCTACTTTGCAGGGTTCCGGCGCGGCAAGCCCGTCGATCTGGGACTTGGGCTGGCGCGCCCCCACATCGAGATAGCCTGGGGTCTCGCCGCCTGTGCGGTGATGGGGCTGGTTTATCTCGCGGGCCTGGGTGCTGCCTGGCTCGGATTTCTCTGGTGGTTCGGCAGCGCCGACAAGCTGGCGGCCTGGGTTCGTTCCTCTCCCATAAGCCACGAGTCGAGCGCCTACGTGCTCAGCGTGTGTCTGGCTATTCCGGTGCTCGAAGAAATCTGGTTTCGCGGACTGATGTACCCGCCCATGAGGCTGAATCTGGGGCGCTGGCCGGCCATCGTCTTTTTGTCCGCCATATTTGCAGCGGCCCACGACACCTCGCTGCCGGTGACCCAGTTCATCGGGGGGCTCGTGTTTGCGTGGGCCTACGAAAAGAGGCAGTCCCTCATTGCACCCATCATCCTGCACATCGCGGGCAACTCCGTGCTGGTGGTCATTGGCTGGGCCATGCAACAGGGCATACTGCGTCTGTGAGGCGGAGGGACGGCAAGCTAGAATCCCGCCATGCCGCGCTTTACCTTCCAGGTGTTGGCGCTGTTGCTTCTCGCATTTCTCGCAGGGCCGCTCTGGGCCCTGAAGGTCACGCTGAAATCCGACGAAAAGCCCATCGACGTCACCCCCCTGCGGCTGGAGGGGAGCAACGTCGTGGTCAAGCGCGGCAGCAAAGAAATGACCTACGCGCTGGACGATTTCGTGGCGGAGTCGGCCTTCGAGATCCGAAAATCTCTGACCCCTCGCGAAGCGCGCCCGCTCATGGCCCTGGCGCGCTTTGCGCTGCACCGCGACCTTTACGCCCAGGCCCGCGAAAGCGCAAAGGAAGCTGCCGCGCTCGATGCGTCGGTGGCCCCGGAGCAGCAGGAGGTGGTGAAGTTGTCTGATACGCTGGAGGCCGAGGCGCTGTATGCGCGGGCCAACGTGGAAATCGACGCCGCCGACGCCGAGGGAGCGCGCAAGACTCTGACGGGCCTGATGCAGCGCTTCAAGGACAGCCCCGCGGCGCGCCGCGCCCAGGCGCTGCTTTCCGTGCTGGACCAGTTGGCGGCCGAGGTCAAGGCCCGTCAGCTGCAGGAAGAGGCGCGCAAGGCCCAGGAAGCCGCCGACGCGGAACTCAAGAAGAAGCGCCAGCCCATCGATGACTGGCTCTACGAGTTCGAGGTGCAGTTAGGCAAGGACGAGCGCCGCCTGAGCGAAGCGGACGGCGACGCGCGCGCGGGCCACACCGGCCGTGGGCTTGGCGCCATGGAAGAGATCGTCAACAACGGGGCCAAGACCCGTGAGTCGCTGGCGAAGAATGAGAGCTACCTGATTTACAAGGGTCAGAAGGAGCGGGCGGCGGCCATCTCCGAGCGCGCCCGGCGCCTGATGGTGGACACCTACGAACGCTGGGTCAGCCACCTGTTCGCCATGAAGAACTTCGCGTTTGCCAGCAAGGTGTGTGAACGCGGACTTGAGCTCGATCCCAGAGACCGTCGATTGCTCGCGCTGAAAGTGGACATCGACGAGGTCTATGACAAGAAAAGCGTGCTTGACGGAATCTCTCCGCCGGGCAGCGGGGACTAGGGGCCCATGAAGAAGAGTTCAGGCGTCAAGCCGCAGGTCAGCCATTTCAAGAAACTCACCTGCTCGGGATGCAGCAAGGCTTACCCGCACAATCGCCCCCAGACAGTGTGCCAGACGTGCGGCGCGCCGCTCCTGGCCGAGTACGACACCCGCGCCATCGGCGCCAGCGTCAAGCGGGAAGACCTCCGTGGGCGACCGGCATCCATCTGGCGCTATCGCGATTTCCTGCCCCTGCCGCCCGCCCTTGAACCCGTCACGCTGCATGAGGGATGCACGCCCCTGGTCAGGCTCGGACGCGAACCCCGTCGCCTCAAGCTCGACGAACTCTGGCTCAAGGACGAAAGCAAGAATCCCGGCTTCACGTTCAAAGCGCGAGGCATGAGCGTGGCTGTCAGCAAGGCCGTGGAGCTGAAGCTGGACCGTCTCGCGCTGCGCAGCGCCGGCAACGCGGCAGCGCCCTTTGCCGCCTACACTGCGCGCGCGGGACTCCGTTCTTTGATTGCCATGCCCAAGGACGCTCCCGAACTTACGCTGCTGGCGTGCGAGATGCTCGGGGCCAGGGTGTCGCTCCAGCGCGGGTCCCTGGAGGACTGCACCCAGTTCGTTCAGACCGCGGCATTGAAAGACGGCTACTTCGATTTGAGCAGCTTCGCCGAGCCGTACCGCCTCGAAGGCGACAAGACCCTGGGCATGGAACTGGCTGAAGATTTCAACTGGGAACTGCCGGATTGGGTCGTCTATCCCGGCGACGGCGGCATGGGGCTCATCGGAATGTGGAAAGCCTGGCGCGAGCTGGAAGAGGCCGGGTTCATCGGCAAGAAGCGCCCCAAGCTGCTCTTCGTGCAGGGGGATGGCTGCGCGGGCATCGTCAAGGCCTTCCAGTCCGGGGAAGACCGCGCCGAGACCGTCACCGCCCCCACCGGCGTGGCCGCCGGGCTTCGCGTGGGCAAGACTCTGGGCGACAATCTCATCCTGCGCGCTCTCCATGAATCCGGCGGCGCCGCCATTGCCGTGCCGGACAGTGCCATCATCAGCGCCATGAAGGACCTCGCCCGAAGTGAGGGCATCCTCGCCGCGCCCGAAGGTGCCGCCACTCTGGCCGGCCTGCGCCGCGCCCTGGAGCAGGGCCTGATCAGGCGCAGCGAGCGTATTGTGCTGGTCAATACCAATACCGGCCTGAAATACGCCAATCTCGTGCGCTGAAAAAGGGCGCGTATCCTTTGGTGCCGCCTGTTCGTCCTGGGGATGCAACAGAACGGAGAGCCCATGGCCGCACCCGATCCCCTGAGCAAGGACTTCACAAAGGAAGTCCGCCTGATCCGCCGCCGCTTCCTGGAGCAGGTCGAGCCCCTGCGTCCGGAGCTGTTCCGCTACTGCCGCTCCCTGGCCGGCAATGTGTTCGACGCCGAGGACCTGGTGCAGGAAACCCTGCTCAAGGCCTTCTCCAAGCTCAGTGAGATGCACTTCAGTGTGGAGAATCCCCGTGCCTGGCTGTTCCGAGTCGCCAGCAACCTGTTCATTGACCATCAGCGCAAACACGCGCCCAGCGCCATGCCGGACCATTTCGATACTCCCGCCCGGGACAACGCGGAACTGACGCCCCAGGTCCGTGAAGCCCTGGCCCACCTGGCTTCCAGACTGCCTGCTGTCGAGCGCGTGGCGGTTCTGCTCAAAGACGTCTTCGACTTCTCCCTGGAAGACATCGCCACGCTGACCAACTCCAGTGTGGGCGCTGTGAAGGCAGCCCTGCACAGGGGCCGAGAGAAGCTGGCCAGACCCCTGCCCGCGCAACCCGGCGTCCGCCATGAGCCTGTGGCGCGACCGCTGCTGGACGCCTTCTGCGAGGCATTCAACCAGCGCGACTTCGAGCGGCTGGCCAACCTGTTCCGCGAGGACGCCGTGGCCGATGTCGTGGGCATGGTCTACGAGCTGGGCCGCGAGCAGATCAAGAAGGGCTCCCTGCACCACACGCTCTTCGACGAGGCGGGCGAGCCCCAGGCCGAGGTGCGCGAGTATCAGGGCGAGCCCCTGGTGGTGCTTTGGTACAACGTAGAGGAGCAGGGCGCCCGGCGGCGCTATGTGCGCGACGTGCTGCGCTTTGCCGGCGACGAGCGCCACCTGCTGCTCCTGCGCTATTTCTACTTCTGTCCTGAAACCCTGGCCGAAATCACGGGCGCCCTGGGTCTGCCGCTGAAGGACAACGGCTACCGCTACTCCTGACAATCCCGCGCCAGGTTGGCCTGACGGGTTTCGGCGTCGCCGTGCTATCCGACACTTGAGATGAGAGCCGCGTCTTCGGCATCGGCCAGGGCCTGACGGGCCCCTTGGGTCAATGTCAGGCCCTGAGGCGCCGCCGACATGATCTGTACGGCATCCAGCAGCCAGAGCTGCCTGAGCAGGCTGACCATGTTCACGCCCGGCAGGTGATTCTCCAGTTCGTTCAGGGAGACGCGGCGGATGCTTGCGTGCAGCACGGCAATGGCCTTGGCGCAGAGCTTGACGTCCACCATGGCATAGCGCCTGCCGAAGGCCAGAGCCGCCAGGGCGCTGTCCATCAGCAGAGGCGAAGCAAAGAGGACGTCATGGATGAAAGAGCCGAGGCCGACGGGGTCGATCTGATTGCGGGAACGCAGGCGCAACCAGTGTTCTCCTCGGGGCGCCAGGACGGAGTACTCGCCCGTGTCTTCAAAGCGCGTTACCTCGAGCATCGGAATCGTGATCGGCCGTCGTACCCAGCAGTAACCGGCGATGACGGACAGCATGACCCCGGTCACCCCGGCAAAGGGGTGAAGACCGAGCCCGAGGCTCAAGAGAGCCACGGGAATCAAAATGGCCAACCAGAGGAAGACAAACAGGGCGACGGAACCCAGGGCCGCCGCAGCCGCCAGCACGAGGTTGGAGACGCGCTCAGCCCGCACACGGCGGGCAAGCCAGCGCTCGATGAGCTTGAGGTCCATGGGAAGTGATGCCCGGAGAAGCCGACGGGCAGGGGCCGGCCAGGGGTACTACGCAAAGGATAGCATGCAATTCCCGTGCCTGCGGGAATCACGTCTAGCTGCGGACCATGGGCTGGCCGTACATCAGGACCAGAATGGCAATCAGCAGCAATGCTTCGACGCCATGAAGGATGGAGAACCTCAGGCGGCTGGGCATTTCGCCGCCCCTGGCCAGCTTGAGAATCTGGGTCAGGGTGAAGATGTCGCAACCGATGAGAACGGCGACGCTGGTCAGCTTGGCGTGAAACGTGGCGCGCCAGAACACGTTCTCGGGCGCGCTGGGAACCATGTAATAGCGAAGGGCCTGGGCCGTCTCCATGTCCCGTCCCACGCCCATCAGCAGCAGGAGACCCGTGGCAATGGCCATGATGGCGCCGGGAAGCGTCACAAAGAAATAGATGCGCTTTTCAATGCGCGACAGGCGCTCGCGCGTGTGGGCATCCTCGGCGACGTGATAGCCCAAGAATCGAGAAAGGCCCATCAAGCCGCCCAGCCAGATGAAGAGAAACGCGACGTGAAAGGCCTTGAGGTAACCCATGGGCCGCAATCTAGCGGGCGGCCCTGCCAGCGCAAGCGGCGCCCTCACTCCGGGCGATAGCCCTCGCCGATGCGCGGCGAGGGCCGGCTCTCGAAGTCGTCTTCCCGCGGGCGCGGCGGCTCGGGAATGGGCGGCGCGATGCGGCCCGACTGGGTTTTGATGATCGGCGCCTGCCAGCGGGCACGGGAAATGCCAAGGCTTTCGGCGATCTGCATGGCCTCGCCCAGGGTTTCAAACCAATGCTGGAGCATTTCGGCGCCCTCGGCCCCCTCGAAGGTTTCCTCGCCCTTGAATTCGGCCCCCGTATCCTCCGCCAGGTCATTGAACCCGAGCAGGACGTAGCCGGCCGCGTTGTTGCCTTCCAGCGTGTAGTGCTGGAAGTCGAGTCCCTCTTCGGGTTCGGGATCGTATCGGAAGCGGATCATGGCTTGTCCCGCGCGAAAGCGCGCCTGAACTACACGTCCAATCTTGCACTGAATGCACTTGCGTCAAGTGGCGGTCGTGATTGAAGTGGCGGCATACAGGGCCGATCTATGGAGAATTCACATGAAAAGAATGTTGCTGGCCGCGGCTGCGGCATTCCTCGCGCTCAATCTGGGCGCCTGGGTGGTGTTCAACTCGCAGGAATCCGCGGTTCACGCGCAGGGCAAGGAAAAGGTCGAGAAGGTGGCCAACCTTGACGAGTTCCTGAAGTCCGACGAGACCTGGGCCAAGGCCGACACCGTCGGCAGGTGCGAATACCTCGCCAAGCTCTGCGACAAAGACCAGCGCATCAGCTACGACCAGAAACGCTGGATGCAGTATCGCGTGCTCATGGAGCAGGCCAAGAAGGACGGCGTCGACAAGGACATCGTCAAGCTGCTGGGCTGGGCGGGCGGCATCATGAAGGACTACAAGAACCCGCTCCAGAAAGCCGCCTACAGCGCCCTGGACGAAATCGTGCGGCAATACGGCACGCGCCGGCTTTATGAAGACGAAGCTTTCAAGACCGGAGACATCAAGGGCAAGCTCAAGCGCCTCAAGGAGCTGTGGGAAGCCCGCGAGATGGGCCAGAGCGAAACCTACGCCCTGGGAGACTCGCTGGTGTTCCGCTACCTCGCCTCGGCCAACGGCAAGATTGACGACGAAATCAAGCTGATGTCAGAGCTGATCTCGGCCAATCTGCTGGTGTGGGACAACACGGCACGCATCCAGTTCGGTCTGATGCAGCGCGCCCTCTACGAGAAGCCGGAACTGACGGACAGCACCAAGCGCATGAAGTGGCTGGGCGAAATCGCCGACCCGAAGACGGGCAAGCTGAGCTGGATGATGGTCGGCAACATGCGCCTGCACCTGCTGCTGGAAATGATGGCCACGGACGACGAGTTCCTCAAGCTCGACTACGCCGCTCGCGCCGCCAAGATTGACGGCTGGGCCAAGGAAGGGCTCATCGGCAGCAGCGAAGTCAGCGCCCTCAAAGCGGCCTACGCCGCCACGAAGTAGCCGGCCCATCCAACGCGGGGGACGGCCCGGGGCCGTCCCCCTTCTGGCTGACCGACTAGCGGCGCTCTTCGTAGGTGCGGTGAAAGGGCTTCTTCACCCCGAACATCGCTGCGGGCGAGGCCCAGTCATTGGCCGTCAGCCCGTGGCTCAACTCGGCCATGGCGCCATCCAGGAACTCCGGGGTGGGGCTGTCCGAAAACACGACGATCACCCCTTTCTCCCCGTAGTTCTGCCAGTTGCGGCGGTCATAGGTGAACAGAACGGCACGCTGACTGCCCTTGAGGCCGCTGACGGTCAGCATCTCGTTGGCCTTGGGAGAGGTGTAGCTGCAGTGGTTTTGTCGCAGGCCTTCGCCTCCGGCCTCAAAGACCTCGGAGCCTGCCGCGCTGTCTTCAGGCGAATCCAGAGAGACGATGTTCTTGAGGTTCTCGCTGCCCAGAATGCGGTGGCGGAACATCTCGTTCCAGAAGGCCCGGCCGGCCTTTTCGCCCATGGCATGGAGCCTGCCGCGATTGCTGCCCGTGTTGAGGCCAAGCTCCAGCTCCTGGGTCACTTTGCCCAGGTTGATCACCTCGGAGTTGCGTCGCGCTTCCTTGAGCCTCGGCAACACGGCCACGGCCAGAATGCCGACCAGCAACCCGAGAATCCCGATGACCACCATCAGCTCCACAAGGGTAAATCCACGCTGTTTGCGAATCATGTGCGCTCCAAGGCGGGCCATCACCGGACATGCCGGCGTCATCCCGCTTCGATCTGGCGCGCTTTGTGTCTTCACGGGCCCCGCGACCCGTCGCCGCTGACGCGGCTGGAGTATCCGATGAAATGTATGAAGCAGAGCCCGCGCCAAATCAGGGATATCAGGCAGGGGAGTCACGGTGCGGGCGGCGTGCGGTAACAAGGGTGGCGAAAACGAAACCGCCCCGCGGGGCGGGGCGGCCATCGAGTACTCAAAGGCAGGCTTACTTGCGCTCTTCGAAGGTCTTCTCGAAGGGCTTCTTCTGGCCCAGAACGGTGCGGGGATTCTCCCAGTCCGTCTTGTTGATCTGATAGCCCTGCTCGGCCATGGCCTGGTCCATGTAGTCGGGAGCGTCGCCTTCCGACCAGGCGCAGAGAACGCCCTTGTCCTTGTAGCTGTTCCAGTTGCGGGTGTCGAAGGTGATCATCACAACCTTCTTGCTACCCTTGAGGTTCATGACCTGGATCAGCTCCTGTCCCTTGGGCGAGGTGTAGGAGCAGTTGGTGGTGTCGAGGCCCTTTCCGCCATCTTCGAAGACGGAACTGTCAGCACCCGTGTCGCCGGCTTCGGAGCCGAGGCTGACGACCTTCTTGATCAGCTCCTTGTCGAGCACGTTGAACTTGAAGCAGTCGCTCCAGAAGGCGCGCCCGGCCTTTTCCTTCATGTCCTTGAGTTTCGTCTTGTTCTTGCTGTCGATGGTGGCCTGCTGCAGAGCCTGCACCAGTTCGCCCATCTGCTTCTTCTCGAGGTCAGCCTTGGCGCTCAACAGCTTGGGCAGCACGGCCACAGCCAGGATGCCCACCAGCAGGCCCAGAATGCCGATAACCACCATCAGTTCGACGAGCGTGAAGCCACGACGGCTCTTAGAAAAACGCATTTCTTTCCCTTCAGTTAAATTCCGGCGCGCCTGGAAAAAGTACCCGATAGGACGATGGTAAGGCAGGCTCGCCGCTTGTCAAGCCGCTTCGAGGGTTCTCAGCGGGCGGGAGGCTTGAAGTCGGGCTCTGCCAGCCCCTTGAGCGAGTCCGGCAGGTCGCCTTCGCCGGCAATACGGGCCGACTCCCCGCCCTTGTTCTGCTGGGCCGGCGCGCCTTCGTCGATGGCGCCATCGACCTTGAGGGCAGGCATGGAGGACGGCTTCTCCAGTGTGGGGTGGCCACACTTGGGGCAGGCGATCTGCATGCCGTCCTTGAAGTTCAGCACGTTGAACTTCGAGAAACAGGCAGGGCAGCCCAGGATGGTGATGTTCTGGCTTTGCAGCAGTTCCATGACCTGCTCGGCGCGCAGCACGCCGCGGCTCACCATCACCTCGCCCAGTCGGAAGAACAGGTTGAACCGCTCCAGCTTGGCCTGCTCGCGGATGCACTCATGCACCTGCTGCTCGTTGCAGTAGCCCTTTTCGATGGCCAGGCGGCCCAGCGTCATGCCCATCTTGCGCACCGCGGGTGACATCTCCAGCCGCGACCGGTTCTCGCGCTGGATGGCCAGCACCGTCATGAGCTCCTCTTCATTCAGGTAGCCCTGCTCCACCATGATCTTGCCCAGGTGGGTCCCCTCGGGGGCGCGCTCCTGCGACTCCACCGCCTTGGCCAGCTGGGCCTCCGTGATGAAGCCGCAACTTACGGCGATCTTGCCGAACAACACTTCAATCTTGGTCGTGGTCATGCTCGTCCCTGCCGCTTGCGCTGCATCCTAGCAATGGCGTGAAACCGAAAAACAATAAAACGACGCTTTCCAAGCCGCCCCGGGGGTGCGCCATGCTAGCAGCCTGACCGCAGCAGGCCACAGCCGCGTTACGCAGGTGGCCATGAATTGTAATTGCCCCCGCGGCGGCAACTGCGATATTCGGCCCATCGAAGGAGCCCGGCATGAAACACAGAGCCCTTGGCCTCATCCTGCTGCTGGCCGTCACAGCCGCCGCGCCGCTGGCCGCCGTGCGCATTCAGCTTGAGCCTCCCGGCGAGCGCGCCTTCATTCTTGATCGTGCCGGCCTGCTGGACGCGGCCGACGCCTCCAGCGTCCGTGTCCTTTGCGACAAGCTGCTGTCCGAGAAGGCCACGCCCATTGTGGTGGTGACCATTGAAAGCATGGCGCGCTATGGCGGCGAAGACCTGCGCATCGAAACGTTCGCCACCCTGCTGTTCAATCAATGGGCCATCGGCCAGGAGAAAGTCCGCAACGAGTACTGGAACACGGGCATCATGCTGCTGATCTCCCGTGACGATCGCGCCGCGCGCATCGAACTGGGAGCGGGCTGGGGCCGCGAGCAGGATGCCCTGGCACAGCGCATCATGGATGAGCGCATCATTCCCGAGTTCAAGCAGGGCCGTTACTCGGCCGGCATTCTCGCGGGTGTGGAATCTCTGGATCGCATGGCGCGAAGGCTGGAACTTCCGGGCCAGCCCGGGGGACCTGCCTCGGGCGCCGCGTCCTCGGGGGGCGGTTTTCTGGAGGGGCTGTTGGGCCTGGCCCTGTGCCCGCTGATCTTCGTCGTCGCCATCATCGGTACGGTGCTGCGGTTCATACGGGGCGCCACGGGCTTTGGCTGGGGCGGGCGGCGCTATGGCGGCTGGGGAGGAGGCTTCAGTTCCGGCGGCGGCTTCAGTTCCGGGGGCGGGTTCCGCAGTTTCGGCGGCGGGTTTTCTCGAGGCGGAGGAGCCAGCGGTCGCTGGTAAGGATGGGGCATGGCACGCGCATCGAAGTTTTTCACGCAGGAGCAGCGCAAGGAAATCGCCGACGCCGTGGCCGAGGCGGAGTCCAAGACCTCGGCCGAGATCGTCCCTGTCGTGGCGACGGATTCGGGCCGCTACGACCGCGCTGAAGACAGCTTCGGGCTGGTGCTGGGCCTGCTGACCCTGCCGGTGCTCTGGCTGCTGTTTGAGTGGCACCCGGACTCCCAGGCCCAGTGGGGCCCTCAGAATCCCCTCAACTCCATCCTGCGCCTGATGCTGGGCGTATTCGGCGGCTATCTGGTCGGCGCCTTTGCTGCCTCGCGCATCGGCCCGCTGCGCCGCCTGTTCACAACGCGCCGCGAGATGTACGAGGAGGTTGAAAGCCGCGCCCAGGAAACCTTCTTCGATCAGCGCATCCACCACACCCAAGGCGGCACCGGCCTGCTGATCTACGTGTCGCTCTACGAGCACATTGCCGTCGTCTTCGCCGATGAAGCCGTGAACGCCAGGCTGGGACAGACCGCTCTGGATGAACTCTGCAAGACCCTGACTGACAACATGCACAGCGGAAACCCCACGCTGGCCTTCGTGGCCACCATCCGCGCCGCAGGCGAAAAACTCTCCAAGGTCATGCCGCGCGAGGCCAACGACCGCAACGAGCTGCCTGACGCCCTGGTGATCCTCGACTGAGCCGGGGCTGTCACTCTTCCAGCCGGTCCATGAATCGCTGGAGTTTTTCCTTCAGCGTGTTGCGGGCGCGCGAGGTCAGGCTCTTCACGGCGGCCACTGTGACGCCCAGGATCTCCGCGACTTCCTCGTAACTCTTTTCTTCGTAGCGGCTGAGCACCAGAGCCATGCGCTGGTTCTCCGGCAGGCTCATGATGGCCTCGCGCACGGCCGCCGTGCGCTGGGCCGATTCATCATCGGCCGGCTCGGCATCCTCCACGACGGCCAGTTGCTCCAGGGGGTTGCCCCCTTCACCCTCGGCCTCGCTGCCGACAAGCCGCAGCCGGTCGCGTGCGCGGTCGCGCTTGTAATTCAGGCAGAGGTTCGTCACGACCGTGTAGAACCAGGTGGAAAACTTGGCCGTGGGCTGATAATCGGGGGCCGAACGGTACACCCGCAGGAAGGCCTCCTGCACCAGATCCTCGGCGGCGGCCACCTGACCGAGCTGGCGGTAAATCACGCTCCAGGCCAGGCGATGGTTGCGCTCAAACAGCAGCTTGAATGCCTCATCGTCGCCCCGCGCCACGCGCTTCATCAGCTCGTTGTCGGGGTCGATGACTTTTCCGGTCTGGGGCCTGTCCGAGCCCATGGTCAGCCGCCCAGTCGCGACAAGAGACTCTCGATGTAGGGATCGTCCTGCCCGCGCCTGCCATAGGCCTGGGCCAGCGCCCGCGCCCGGTCGCTCAACCCATGCAGGGCAATCTCGGCAATCAGGTCCAGCCTCAGAATCGCCGGCTCACGCGCATGGCGCGAGGCCGCAATGCGCTCCTGCGCCCAGGCCGGCCGCTCCAGAGCCAGGCAGAGCAGGGCGGCATCGGCCAGATCCTGCACGGTGCCTGCCTCCTGTGCGCAGAGTTCGTCCAGAAGCGCAAGCGCCGAGAGCAACTCGCCGGCCTGAGCCTGCGCGCCTGCCAGCTCGCGCAGAAAGTCCGGCGCGCGGCAGCCGCGCGCGTAGGCACTGCGCAGGTAATAGCGCTTGAGGTCGGCGTTTTCCGCCAGGGCGGCAAGTTCAAGGGCGGCCGCGGCGTGGTCGGGCGCCTCTTCAAAGGCCCGCTTGAACCAACCCTGAGCGCCGGCCTTGTCGCCCCGGGCGAGCAACTGCCTGGCCACCACCAACGGCAGCGGTTCGCCGCGAAACTGCGCCCCCTTCTGTGCCCGCTCCGCCAGCAACAGCAGGGCCTGCTCCACGGACGCTGCATCGGCCACGGCCAGCGCCAGTTCAAGCAAGCGAGCCGCCTCGGCGGCGTCACCGCGAGCGACGCGGTCCAGCAGCACGCGGCAGATGGCGGGCTGCAGAAGCTTGACGGCGGCGCGCTGGGCGTCATAGGGCTCGCGCCGCTGCGGGTCGCCGGGTGCCGGTTGCGAGAGAGTGGCCAGGTCCAGATCCGCGAGGGCTTCGCGGGCCTGAGCCGGGCTGAGGTCGCCCAGGCAGCGGAAGATGAGCGAACTGGCCCACACGCGGGCGGCGGGCGTGGCCAGGGTAGGACGCAGCTTTTCGATCAGGGCCGCCAGCATCTCGCGCACGGCGGGCTCCTTGCCGGCTGAGGAACGCAGGCCCAACTGCTCGCCGTCATAGGTGGCAATACCCGCCTTGATGGTCTGGGCCAGTAGCGGAAACTCCCGGCCCATGGGGGCGATCACGACGAGGTCGGCCCCGCTGGCCTGGGCCAGGGCGCAGAGCAGCAGAATCAGGGGCAGTCGCGGCCCGCCCTTGGCATGCAGGATGTCCGAAGGCAGCACCTGGTCGCCGTCGGGAAACAGCACGACCTGGGTTTCCTGGCGGCAGTGGGCCACAAAGGAGTCCAGAAATGGCTTGCGCGAGGAGCGCCAGGCCGCGTCGGAAGCGGCCGCGCCTTCGGCAAAGCGCAGCAGGCGGCGCCAGGTGTCGGCGGGGCCAAGCTTCAGCCGCGCCGGCTCGATGCGCGCGAGGTCTTCCTCAAGGCTGAGCAGCAGGGAAGGCCACTCCGTGGCGCGCAGTACGGCGAGATCGAAATCCGGGTCGAGCAGGTTGAGAGCCACGTAGTGGGCCTGCGGTTTGAGTTCGCGGGTGTAGCCGGCGGCCTTGGCGTCAAAGGCGCCGGCGTTGTCCGCCGGCGGAGCGTTGGCCGGCCGCGGCAAAACCGGAGCCGGCTGGTTGCCCACGCGGGCAACATTGCCGACTGCGGAGTTTGCCGGTGAAGCTTCAAACAGGCCAAACGCCCAGGCAGCCGCCGCCGCGGCCAGTCCCGCCAGCAGCAGCACCGCAACCAGAATGACCGGACCGAAGCTCGCGGCGCGCGGCGACGGGGCGACTCTGGCAACATCCTTTGGCCTGGCTTCGGGGGCCGTGGGCGCCGGGACCAGGGAGGACTGGCGCGAGGTCTCCTCAAACATTTCCTGGGTCAGGGAAAGCGGAAGGCCCCCGTCGATCATGAGGTCGTTGAGTACGCCGCGGATGCGCTCCACCAGGCGCTCGGCGCCCTGGGCCATGACCTCGGGCTTGAGGTTCTTGGTTTTGAGGATGAGTTCCTTGAGCCGGGCGCGCAGGTCCGGCGAAAGCCGGTCATGGCACTTCACGAATTCACGCTCAAGGGCGACGCGGGCCTCAAGGAAGTCCCCCACCAGTCCTGCCGGCACCTGCCCGCCGCCGCGCGACATGCGCAGGGCGAAGTCCGCCACGCGGTCGGCGCGCAGCAGGGCGCTGCGCAGGCCCTCAAATAGTCTGTTGTCGGACAAGTCGGCCATGGATCCCCAGCACGTGATTGCGAAACCGCCTCAGGGTTTGCGCAGCAGCTCAATCACCTCCCGGTAGCGCGCTGCGGTGCGGTTCACGATGTCATCGGGGAGTTCGGGCGGGGGCGGGGTCTTGTTCCAGGGCTGCTGTTCGAGCCAGTCACGCACGATCTGCTTGTCGTAGCTCTCGGGGCTGGTGCCGGGCCTGTAGCGGGCGCTGTCCCAGAAGCGGCTGCTGTCAGGCGTCAGAACCTCGTCGCACAGGATGACGCGGCCTTCGTACAGGCCAAACTCGAACTTGGTGTCCGCGATAATGATGCCGCGGCTGTTGGCATAGGCGTTGGCCTTGGCATAAAGCCTCAGCGTAAGGTCGCGCAGGCGCGCGGCATGGTCGCGCCCGACGATGGCTGCCGCCCGCTCAAAGTCAATGTTCTCGTCGTGCTGGCCCTTGGGGGCCTTGGTGGCCGGTGTGAAAATGGCCTGCGGCAACTTTTCGGCCTGGCGAAGCCCGGCGGGCAAGAGCTGGCCGCAGACCGCGCCTGTCTGCCGGTACTCCTTCCAGCCGCTGCCGGCGATGTAGCCTCGGGCCACACACTCGATGGGAAAAATGCTCGCCTTGCGGCAGAGCATGGAGCGGCCCTGAAGCTGACGCCTGAACGGATGCAGGACAGCGGGCATGCGCTCGACATCGGCGGTGATCAGGTGATTCTCGATGTCGGACTCGAAGAATCTCAGCCAGAAGAGCGTGAGCTGGGTCAACATCTCGCCCTTGCCGGGAATGCCCCGCGACATGATGACATCGAAGGCAGAGAGGCGATCCGTGGCGACAAGCAGCAGCTTGCCTTCAATCTCGTAGATGTCGCGGACCTTGCCCTGGTGGATACGCCTGATGCCGGGCAGATGGGTTTCGAGCAGGACGTCGTTCATGGCCTCTCGCGCTGGACAACGTGCAATGTAGCAGGGCGCCCGCAAAGTGGCACCCCGCGAGTGGATCAGCCGCGCGCAAGCCCACGGGCCCGCGCCTTGACCAACTGCCTTGGGCTCTCTTGGGGGTCAAAGACGCTTCCCGCGAAGTCGGCGCAGCGGCGCTCAACTTCCAGGCCTGCGCTTTGCAGCAACCGGTCCAGCTCTTCCGGTTCGTACAGCCGCACGCTTTCCTGCCAGCGCTGTACGCTCCCGTTCCGGGTCAACTCGACATCCTTGACGACGCGGCGGCCCAGGGCGTCGTGGCGGCGCCTCGAAGTCACGACCGCCTCGCCCAGAGTCTCCCGCGATTGCGGTACCAGCTTCGCCAGCGTGGGCCCCGGGTTGATGTGATCCAGCAGCAGCGCGCCGCCGGGCCGCAGCACGCGGCGCACCTCGCGCAGCACGGCGAGGTTTTCCGCGTCTTCGAAGTAGCCGAAGCTTGTAAACAGGCTGGTGACGCAGGCAAAGGCGCCGCTGCGCCAGGGCAGGCGCCTCATGTCGCCGCGTACGGCCGCGCCGACCAGGCTGCCGCGGGCAAGCAAGGCCATTGACAGGTCAAGCCCCCAGGCCCCGAGCCCCGCGGCGCGCATGGCGTGAAGGTGCCTTCCCGCGCCGCAGCCGAGATCAAGCACGGGAGAACTGCGCTCCAGCAGGCCCGCATGCAGCAGGTTCTGGACCTGGGCCGCGCCCTCCTCTGCGCTGCGGTGCGCGTACAGCAGGAGGTATTCGGGTCCGAAGGCTCGCTCAAACCAGGGCGCGTCGGGCATGGCCCAAGTCTAGCAGGCCGCTGAAATGCGGCCTGCTCACGTCAACCTTGGAGGGCCCGCGATTTTCAGGCACCAGGGCCTACCCCGCCTCGGCCCGCCGGTATTGAAGGGTGGCCCGGTGCCGCGGCTTCAGCGACCTGTCAAAGGCCCGACTTGGCCAAGGGCCGAGGCTTGCTGAACTTCAAACAGATAAAGCATAAAATCAATATAAAACCATCTCACTCCTGTCCCGAGTACCGTATTCTCCCCTGTGTGAGATGGTCGAACGCCAGGAACATGGAGAACTACGATGTCTGATACCCCCACCCCGCCCCCCTTTCGCGGTCCTGCCCTTTGCGCGGTGATTCTCGCCAACGTCAGCGGTGAAGGAGGATTCCGCCCCGCCATGGTTCCCCTTGGCGGCCGCCCCCTCCTCGCCTGGACCCTCGAGGCCGCCATGGCCTGCCAGAGCGTGCGGGAAATCGTGGTCATGGCCGACCACCTCGAGGTCTCCCTGGCGGCTGCGCGCCTGGGGCGTGGCCGCAAGCCCTTGCGAGTGCTGGACATCGCCCCGGGACTGGATGCGCGCCAGTCCCTGGAGTGCGCTCTGCGCGGCCACGACCTGCGCGGCACGGCCCTGGCGTTGTTGAGCGTGGCCGCGCCCTTTCGAAGCGGGCAGGACATTGACTTGGCGGCGGCCTACTTCGGATGCGAACTTGGCCGGGGCGCCCAGGGTCTGGTGAGCCTGAGCAACCTGTTGCGTGCGCAGGAGCTTTCCAGCCTGCGCTGGCTGATGCGGGAGTTTCCGCTGCCGGGGCTGCGAGAGTCCCGCGCGGCGGTCTCCCGCAAGCTCTACGAGTTCGGGGGCAACCCACCTTCCATCTGCGGCCTGGAACTCGCGGCCCTGCACCCGGCCATGACGCTGCTGACCCCGGCGGCCCAGCGCCAGTGGTCTGCCATGCCTCACGCCTCTGAAGCGCCCGCGACCCTTGGGTATCTGCTGCCTGAAGAAAGGGCCCTGGTGCTGGAGTGCGAAAGCGACCTGCGCCGCGCCCAGGCCATTCTGGGGCGGACAGATCACACCACGGTCTTTGCGCCGCCCTTGACGGCCGCGGCCTGAAAGCGCGCCGGCACACAGCGCCCAGGCCGCAGAGGGGGACCCTGCCCCCGCCCCAGCCGCCGCGCCGTGACGGTCGCGGCGGTTGGCGTTTGCCCCGGTCTCCTGCTTCCTTATAGTGCGCGCCCATGCCGGGCATAGAAATCGAGACGGTCGACGAGCCGCTGAAGCATCGCGACTTCATAGAGCTTGCGTGGCAGATCAACGCCCACGACCCGGACTGGGTGCCTCCGCTGCGGCGTGACCTCGGCAAGCTGCTCAATCGCGCCAAGTACCCCTTCTTCCGCTACGGCGACGCGCAGTTTTTCTTGGCGCGGCGGCGCGGCCGGCCCGTGGGCCGTATTGCCGCCATCGAGAACCGCCTGCACCTTGAGACGTACGGCGACAAGCGGGGCTTTTTTGGTTTCTTTGAGTGTGAAGACGACGTCGAGGCCGCCCGCGCCCTGTTCAAGGCCGCGGCCCGATGGCTGCGCGAGCGCAAATTGACGCGCGTGCTGGGTCCTTTCAACTACAGCATCAACGACCAGTGTCCGGGCGTGCTGGTGGAGGGTTTCAACGGGCCCCCGGTGATTCTGATGTCTCACAACCCGCGCTATTACGGGCGCCTGCTCACGGATTGCGGCCTGGCCAAGGCCAAGGACATGTACGCCTACCTGATTACGGAGCAGGTGCTCAAAGCCGAGCGCTTTGCGCGCGTCATGAACGCCATCAAGCGCCGCGCTCCGGAGCTCGAGCAGCGTGAAGTCCGCGTGCGCGGGCCGGGCTTCAAGCAGGATGTCGAACTGATGCTCAAGATGTTCAACCTGGCATGGAAGGACAACTGGGGCTTCACGCCGGTCACCCCGGAAGAGGTGGCGGCCATCGCCTCGGACCTCGGCGAAATCGTGCGACCGCAGCTCACGCGCATCGCCTCCATCAAGGGCGAGCCGGTGGCCTTTGCCGTGTGCATTCCCAACGTCAATGAAGTGCTCCGCCTCATCCCCGACGGGCGCCTGACCACGGCCCTGTTCAAGCTGGGCCCGGGGGGCTTCCTGGACCTGGCACTGGGCCGCTCCGAGATCCGCGGCTTCCGCACCATGCTCATGGGCGTACTGCCCGAGCACCGCAACAAGGGCATCGACGCCGTGATGATCTCCAAGATCATCGAGGCCGGATTTGCCCTGAACCAGAAGTACTGCGAACTGAGCTGGGTGCTCGAGGACAACCTGCCCATGAACTCGCTGGCCGAAAAAGTGGGCGGCCTGCGCTACCGCACCTACCGGCTCTTTGAGGCTGACCTCTCCCGCCTCACTTGACGATCACGGCAAACTCGCGCAGATCGCGGGAAAGTGCCTTCAGCAGCAGGGCCAGCACGAAACCCACGTGCCGCGCGTCGGGCGCTTCCTTGCGCAGGTCAAAGCGCAGGCCCAGCGTGCGGCCGGCGTCGTCATCAAGGGCTACGACCAGTTCGCCGAAGCGGGCGCCGTCGGGGTCTTCGCCGGCGCGAACGCGGATGGCCCGGTGCTGGCCGCGCTCATACTCGGGATTGGTGACGTGGGTGAAGAAGCGGTCAATGAAGTCGCGGTCGATCTTCTCGAATTGGGCGGCCACCTCGCCGGCGTGGCCGTGGCTCGAAAAGTTGACGTTGGCCCGGCCTTGGGCGCGGATCCAGCGCTTGAGCATTTCCTCCAGCATGCGCAGGGTGTGCTCGCCCTTCTTGATGTGCGAGCGTGTCAGCATCATGGTCTTGAGCCGTGACTCGCGGGCGTGGCTTTGCGCGCCCTGCACCTCGGCTTTAAGCTTCCAGAGTTCGCGGTTCTGGTCGAGAAGCTGGCGGTCCAGCTCGGCGGCGCGGCGGTCGGACTCAGACAGGAGCGCCTCGGCCGCGGAAAGCTCCTTCTGGAGTTCCTCGATTTCGGAGCGGCTGCGGAGCATGTCGGCCTCCCGCGAGGCCACGCGGGTCTGGGTCTGCGTGCGTCTGGAGACGGCTTCGTGCGCCTTGTCGAGAAGGAAGGTGGCGCTGGCGTCGCCGGGCGCGTCGGGCAGCATGTCGTGCAGCTCGCGCATCAGGCGGTCTTTGTCGCTCTGGGCGGCGTCGGCCTCGCGGCGGGCAAGGTCCAGCCGATCGCGCAGGACTTCAAGGGCCTGCTGCTGCTCCTCGCGCATGGCGGCGAGTTCCGCGCGGACTTCACGGGCCCGGTCGTCGAGGTCTTCCGTTGAAGGGTCCTGCATTCCCTGCCGGACCTTCAAGGCGAAGTAAATGAACAGGGCGTAAAGCGCGAACAACGCCAGCGACAGGGCCAGGTTGTCCCACCAGCCGCTGCTCGCACGCCATGAAAGGACGGCGAACACCGGGACTGAAACCAGCAGCCCGAGGCCGGCGGAGAACACCAGCCTGCCGAAGGGCTGTCGGACGAACTCACGCAGCATGCAGTGCCCCCGTGCCTTGCAGCCGCCTTCGCCGCGCACCGCTGAACCACCATAACAGAGCCCGACAGGCAAGCCTGTGCCTTTGGCTCCTGATCCTTCTCAGTTCAGGCGGGTCAGCCGGCGGGCCTGAGGTCGCCGGGGCGCCGCAGCATCTTCTCCACTTCGGCGATGTGGGCCTCCTCAAGCTGGATTTGTTCGCGCGCGTACTCCTCCAGCCACACGCTCTTGCCTTCCACCAGGCCCAGCAGGTTGTAGTACTCGGCCAGAGTGTCGCGTTCGTGCTGCAGAGCCTCGCGCAGAATCTGGTCGATGTCGTGCTTCTCCGTCTCGACCAGCTTGCCGATCTTGAGCGAAGGGTGGCCCCCCAGGGTCGTCACGTGCTCGCCCGCCAGGGCTGCGTGGTTCATCCCCTCGCTGGCCTGATCCCGCATCCACTTGATGATCGGAATGCGTGCGTGGCCAAACACCATCAGCGAGTAGTGCAGGTAACGCACGACCCCCGCCAGCTCCAGTTCGAGGACGTTGTTCAGGCTTTTGATTGTCTTTTCAGTGTCAATGCCGTTCCTGGCCATGTCATTCTCCTCCATGCCCTGCCGCCCGTTACCGTGACCGGCATTACACAAGACGCGGCCATACCCGCAACGAATATCCGCAGCCTTTGGCGCGCTTGCGGCCCGGGCGCAGCCAAGGCATTATCCCCGCCACTTTTGAGGGCATGCGCATGCAGTGGGCCGCCGGCTATGACATCTTCCTGCCCGTGGTGTGGCTTCTGGTTTCAGCCGGCGTCGTCCTCCTGATCGACCTGTTCACGGAAGAATCCGAGCGCCAGACCATGCCGGTTTTCTTCACGGCCCTGGGTGGCGTGCTGCTCTCATTCGTCTCCCTCAACCCCTATTGGGATGCGCGGCCCGTCGTGCTCATGCGCGGCGCCATGGTAGTCGACCAGTTCGCGGTCTATCTCATCACCGCCATCCTCACCGGCACGGCGATTTCGATGTTCGCCAGCATCTCCTACGTGCGGCGCATCGGCATTTCCCTTACGGACTTCCTCTGCACCCTGCTGCTGGCCGCCAGCGGCATGGTGCTGCTCACGGTCAGCAACGACCTGATCATGGTCTTCCTCAGCGTTGAACTGCTCAGCTTTGCCGTCTACGTGCTGACCGGTCTCAACGGCCGTTCATCCAAGGGCGCCGAGGGTGCCATGAAGTATTTCGTCATGGGCGGCCTTGCCAGCGCCGTGATGGTGCTGGGCATGGCCGCGCTTTATGGCGTGACGGGAGAAGTGGCGTTGCGCCCCCTGGGCGACAAGCTGGCCCAGCTTTACAGCCAGCCCGACGGCAGCCAATACCTGGCCACCCTGGGCATGGGCGCCATCCTGATTGCGTTTGCTTTCAAGGTGGGCGCCGTGCCCTTCCATAGCTGGGTGCCGGACGCCTATGAGGGCGCCCCCACCACGGTCACGGGCTTCATGGCCGTGGCGGTGAAGGCTGCCGCGTTCGGAGCCCTGATTCGGGTCGCTGTGGCCGTGTTCCCCGAAAATGCGGGGCCCGCGGGCTTCGCGGGCGACTTCGGCTGGGCCACTTATGCGCTGTGGTTCCTCTCGGCCCTGTCCATGATTCTGGGCAACTGGTTTGCCATCTCGCAGCGCAACGTCAAACGCATGCTGGCCTACTCCAGCATCGCCCACTCGGGCTACCTGCTCATGGGCCTGGCCAGTTCGGGCGGCCGCACGGAGGCCTATGCCGCCATCTTGTTCTATCTGCTGACCTACACCCTGATGACCAGCGGCGCTTTTGCCATGCTGGTCTATGCCAGCAGCGGCGGTAAAGATGTCGAGGACATCGAAGACTTGCGCGGCCTGGCCTGGAAGAAGCCCGCCGTGGGCATCTGCCTTGCCATTTTCATGTTCAGCATGGCAGGGATTCCCCTGACCGGCGGCTTCATGGGCAAGTATTTCGTTTTCAGCCAGGCCGTACATGCCGGCGGGCCCTACCTGTCGCTGGCGATCATCGGCATCTGCACGAGCATTGTCGGCGCGTACTATTACCTGCGCGTTGTCGCGGTGACCTACTTCCGCGAGGCCGACGACCGTCCCATGCACGGCCGCGAGGACTGGGGCATCAAGTTCGCTCTTTCCGTCACCGTGTTCGGGACAGTGGCTTTGGGCGTCTTTCCGCAGATGTTCTATGACGGCGCCAAGGCCAGCGTGGAGCAGCTACGTGTCGAGTCCCCGGTCGTGGAAACCCGCAACGGCCAGACCAGCCAGGTCGTCGAACGTTAGCAGGCCGTAACTCAGCGGCCTGTGGGAGCTTGGCGCCGTGGTGCAAGGCGTCCGCTCATCTTCCCAACAACAGTGCCCGGCGGCGCAGGCCAACCTACAATCGCGAGCCATGGGTCTGCTTTCTTCCATTTTCGGTTCCAAACCCAAGCCAAGGGCCCTGGCCAATACCCAGTCCGCGGCGGCGTCCACGGCCACAGCCACGGATGCCGCGGTGAAGCCCGTCGTGCAGGTGTCCGCCAGCCCCGCCCTGGCGTCCTCCCAGGCGACCCCGCCGGCCTCGACGCCCAGGCCGGAGTCACCCGCCAGGCCCGCCGAAGGCAAGCCCGGCGAGGCGCCACGGCCGGCAGAGCTGGTCAAGGCCCAGCCCAAACTCGGCTTCTTTGGCGGCCTGAAGCAGAAGATCAAGGGCGAGGTCGACGAGTACGTCAATGAGAAGGCCGAAGAAGCCCGCGAAATGGCCGAGGAGTTCCGCGCCGAAACCCTGGCCCAGGTCAAGACTCACGCCTTTGAACTGCTGGATATCACCGAGCAGCGCATCGACAAGAAGCTCGCCGAAATCGAGAAAATGCTCGATGAGCGGCTGCAGCAGGAACTGCGCATGCGCCTGCGCGCCATGATCTGGACACTGGCCTTCGTGCTGCTGATGGCCATTGTCAGCATCATTTACGTCTGGGCCAAGCAGCAAGCCGGACTCGACAAGGGCGAGGCTGCGCCCTCGTCGCAGCACTGAGCGCTTCGGCCACATGGCCGCACTTCCACCTGCGCAACTGCCTTTAAACGCCAACGCAGGCCGGGGGGATTGGCCTGCGTTGGGTCGGATGCGTCCGTGGGTCGGGGGACGGACAGGACGCATCAAAACTTACAACGTATCAGCTCGCGCCATTCTTCCTGAAATCCCGCAGTCAATTTCAGGCGGCCCGCGTGGCGCGGGGCTTGACGCGCACCAGGTGCCTCGGGTCGGCCCAATAGGTCATGGCCAGGCCGTCCTCTTCGCTGGTCTGGACATAGATGCAGTCCGGGCCCAGTTCCGGCACGTGATCGAGAATGACGCAGGCGCTGCCGAGGTTGACGTCCAGCACGCGATCGCCCAGGTGCAGGCGCTCGCCATAGGCGTCGGAAACCTTCTCGCGCAACATGCTGCGTGTCAGTGTGATAGTCATGGCAATATCCTCCCCGCGAAGGCGTGAAACCTTCCTTTGCGGCCGACTCGCGGCCATCTTGTTGTTTCGGGGTTTCTGGCGGCCGCGCCGGAGTTTCTGGTCCGCTGCGCCCTGCCGCGCCGGCTGTTTCAGTGCCGGCCCCTGTTTAACGTTTCAGCGTCCGTCAGGTTCTCAAAAATCTGTTCCGCACGCCGAATTGTCTGCTTCTTGTTGGTTCGCGTCCCTTGTCTTGCGTGCTTCTTGGTCCCTGGTTCAAGTGCGGCTGTCCTGTGGTATGTCCCGTGATTCGCGAAATTCTTTCAGCGATTTCCGTTTTCACTGCGCTGGAGATTCAACCGCGGCCCCGCGTCTGAGTCTGCTACACTCCCGCGCGACCTTTGGAGCCGTTACAGCTACCGCCCATGCGCACCACCCGTTACCGAGAGTTCGAGTCCGTCCTGGTGCAACCCGGCGTGCGCCTGCTGGCCCTGGAGTCGCGCAAGTACAAGACGGTTCGCGCCGACGTGTTCCTGCTCGAACCCCTTTCCCAAAGCAACGCCACCGCCAATGCCCTGCTTTCCTACATGCTTCGCGCGGGCACTGAAAACCACCCCACACGCCGCGACCTGGCGCGGGCCGGGGAGGAACTCTTCGGAGCCTCCGTGGGCGTGGGCATCACCCGGTTTGGCGATTTCCACGCTCTGGCCGGCCACGCGGAGTTCCCCTCCGACCGCTTTCTGCCCAAGGGCGCCCATGAGCTGCAGCACGTGCTCGAACTGCTGGCGGAAATGCTCACCCGCCCGGCCCTGGCCCCTGACGGCACCTCCCTACGCGACGAGATTCTTACGCAAGAGAAGTTCCAACTCGAACAGGACCTGCGCGGCATAGCGGATGAAAAGCCTCAGTTCGCCATGCTGGAGGCCCAAAAACGCATTTATGCCGGCTCGCCGGGCGCCATTTACGAGGGCGGCCGCATTGAAGACCTCGCCGCCGTTACCGCCCGTTCCCTGCTGGAGCGCCACCGGGCGCTACTGAGTAACGCGCAGGTCATGGCCTTCATCACCGGCCCGGTGACGCCAGCAAGGGCCCTTTCCGCCATGGCAGGCTCCCTGAAACTTCCAAGGGCGCGCCGCCTTCCTTTTCTGCGCTCACAACGTCTGCCTGATCGCGCGAGCATGGCGCGCGACAAGCTTTCTCAGGCCGTGGAGCAGGCCCACCTCGTTCTGGCCTGGTCCGGCGCTCCCGCCTACGGTTCTGCGGACTATCCGGCCGCCCAGATGGCTGACGCCCTCTTTGGCGGCCTCTCCGTCTCGCGGCTGTTCAAAGTCGTGCGCGAGGAGCACGGTCTGGCCTATGCCGTCTCCACTCATCTGGCCGGGTCGCGCGGCGCCCTGATCGGCTATGCCGCCGTCGCTCCAGAGAAGCTCGATTCAGCCGCGCGGCTCATCCACCGAGAGTTGTCGCGGCTGGTGCGGCACGGCTTCTCGCCAGACGAGTTCGATGCCGCGCGCCACAGTCTGATTGAGGCGCGGCGCTCGCAACTGGACTCCTTGGGGGTGCGGGTGGTGGACACAGTGTTCCAGACGGTGATGGGATTTGCGCGCAAGCCCGAAACGGAAATCCGGGCCCTGGAGCGGGTGCGGCCTGAGCAGGTTCGCGCGGCCCTGAAGAGCCTCAAGCCCCACACGGAGTTTCGCCTGGCGCCCTGAGCCGCGGCCAAGCCATCTCAGGCAATGCGGGGCAAAGCCTCCTTGGCGGGCAGGCGGCCCAGCTTGTCAGGATTTCGCTGGGCATCGATGCGCGCGATGCGCTCGCCGTCGAAGTCGAACACGATCACGGATGTCGCCTCGCCGTCTTCGTACATGACCAGGGCCGGCCGCTGGTTGAAGCGCGCGGCACGCAACTCGACGGCGCCATGGGGCATGCGCGAAAGGCCCAGCCAGAAGCGGGCCACGTGCTCACGCCCGCACACGGGCCGCCCGGCGGCCAGGCGCTTGCCGCCGCCGTCGCCCACGGAGACCGCGTCCTCGGTGAGCAGTCCGATCAGCTCCTGCAGCTCCCCCCGCTGAACGGCGGCCAGAAACCGCCCCACGAGTTCCTGCTGCTTCTGCGGCGCGGGTGAAAAGCGCGGCGGCGCCTTGAGGTGCTCGCGGGCACGGGCGAGAATCTGCCGGCAGTTGGCCTCGCTCTTCTCAAGCATGGCTGCAATGTCGGCATACTCGTAATCAAAGACCTCGCGCAGCAGAAACACGGCGCGCTCGACGGGGTTGAGCTTTTCCAGCACCGTCAGAAAGGCCAGCGTAAGCGACTCCGCCATGATGCTCGGCGCGTCAGCACTGGAGTCTTGACTTGTCAAGAGCGGCTCCGGCAGCCAGGGGCCCACGTAGGCTTCGCGGCGAACCTTGAGTTCGCGCAGGCGGTCGATGCACAGCCGCGTCGTAACCGTGGTCAGCCAGGCCCGCGGGTTGTCAGGCCTGGCCGCGGCTGCGTACCTCTGCCAGACATCCTGGACTGCATCTTCGGCGTCACTGACGCTGCCCAGCATTCGGTAGGCCACGCCAAAGACATGGCGGCGATGTTCCTCGAATTCCGCGCCGTGATCCATGTCCGGGTTTATAGCTTTCATGCGGCGCTCCTGCTCTTGGCCTCCGGAATATGGCAGAGCGCGCCCTCGCTGAAGCCCTCGGCCTTCATGCCCAGCGCGTGATTGAACCGCGAGCGCTTGTTCTCCAGCGCCGCAAACTCCGTCAGTTCAATGATCTGCTGATCGGAGAAGTGCGCGCGCAGCCGCTCAAACAGCGCGTCGCTGACCTCCAGCGGCAGGCGCGTCATGGCCTCCGCATACTCCAGGGCCACGCGCTCGGCCTGCGTGAACAGGCTGCTCTCGCGCCAGCGGGGCAGGGCCTGCAACTTGGCCGCTTCGGTGCCGCGCTTGAGATTGAGCGACTGGCTGAAGTCCACGCAGAACGGGCAGCCGATAAGCTGCGCCACGCGCTGCTCCACGAGGCCCTTGAGGGCGCCGCTCAGGGCGCGGGCCTTCTCCAGTTTCAGCTCCAGTGCCGCGTTGGCAGAAAGCACCTGCGGGTGCAGGCACATCACCCGCAATGGCTCCATCACCCGACCAAACCGCCGCTTCACCATCCAGAACAACAGCCGCTGGTAAAGGCCGCGCGGCTTTCTCACTCCGTCGATCCGTGCCATGGTTGTCTCCTCGTTCCGCCATGATTGACGAATCAGCCCGAAGTTCTGTGACAGCCTCTCAGGATTTCGCGTGCACCGGACCCCGAGCCACCACCCAGTCATAGAGCCAGCGTGGCACCAGCCGCGCCGCCTTCACGGCCAGGGCCATGGGCCAGGGGAAGTTGTAGACCCGTCGGCGCCGCTCCAGCGCCGTCAGTATCTTGCGGGCCGCCTTGTCGGCACTCATGAGGAAGGGCATGTGAAAGCGGTTTTTGCTCACCAGCGGCGTCTCGATGAACCCGGGACACACCGTAGTGACGTAAACTCCCCGGGGCCGCAGCTCCGCCCGCAGAGCCTCGAGGTGATTGGTGAGATAGGCCTTGCTCGCGCTGTAGGCCCCATTGCCCGGCAGGCCCAGGTAGCCCGCGAGGCTTGAAATGCCCGCAATCTGGCCGTGGCCACGCGCCAGCATCGCCGGCAACGCGGCATAAACCGTGGCCATGGCCCCCAGGACGTTGACACCCACAATGTGCTGAACTTCGGCAAATTCAAAGCGATCCGGCCTGACCTCGTAGCCGACGCCCGCATTGGCCACGCACAGATCGAGGGGGCCCAGCTCGCCGACAATCCTGTCGTGGGCAGCCCTTACGGCGGCCGGATCAGTGACATCGCAGGTCGCCACGCATGTCGGGCTCATGCACTCGGCGGCAAGGGCACGCAGAGGCTCCTCGCGTCGGGCCACAAGGCCAACCTTGCAGCCTCGCCGCGACAACTCAAGCGCCAGGGCGCGGCCGATGCCGCTGGAGGCGCCGGTCACGAGCGCCACGGAATAAAGGTAGGCCAAGGCAACTCCCCTGTTGATCGGTCTTGATGCAATCTAATGCCGGAATCCATCAGGGGAAACGTATGGCTGTGACGCTTAATGGGGCCAGGGGCAGGACCACATACCCATGACGAAGGAACAGGCGAAGCTGGACATCTTGTGCAACGCCTGCGCCGAGCGCGCCTGGCGCCTGGCCTGGCACACGCTGCGCGACGCTCACGAGGCCTTTGATGCCGTGCAGCAGGCCTTTGTCGTGGCGGCCCGGCACCCGGAGCGCCTGCCGTCGGGCGATCCCTGGCCCTGGTTTGCCGTGGTCGTGGTGAATGAGGCGCGAAACCTGCGGCGAAAAAAGCATCCCCAACCCCAGGAGCGGCCGCCGGAACTTGGCCGCACGGCCCAACCGGAGTCTGCCTTGGAACAGCGGGAGTCTCAGGAGGCGTTGCAGCGGGCCCTCGACGAACTGCCGTTCGCTGAGCGCGAGGCCATCGTATTGACGCAGATTTCGGGCCTGACCCACGCCCGGGCCGCCGAAGCCCTGGGCATTCCCGAGAAGACTGTTTCAGCCCAGGTGGCGCGCGGCAAGGAGAAGCTGCGGCGGCGCCTGTTGCGGGACGATCAATCGATATCGAGCTATCTCGCGTTGCTGCCGGCGGGCGTGCCGCCGCAAGGCTGGGAAAACGCAGTGGCACTCTGGAAGTCCGCCGCATGGGCGGCGGCGGCACCGGCGGCGGGAGCCGCCCTGGGAGGAGCAATCGTGGCCAAGAAGCTGATGGCAGCAGCGGGACTTGCAGTGGCTCTGGGTGTCGGATTTGCGGGCGGAGTGGCGGTCAACGGCCATTGGGCATCGCCCGCGCCGGGAGAGCGGGCGGCCCGTGACGGTGCCGCCTGCTCCCCGGCAAGCCCGGGAGTGTTGCGACCAGCCGGCGCCCGGCAGGACGAAGCCCCGGTGCAGGACGCGGCACTGCGTGCCGCGGAGAAGGAGCGCGACGCGGCCCGGGCCGAAGCGGAAAGCCTCAAGCAGCGCGCCGGCACGCTGGAGGCCGAGCGCGACCGGTTGAGGCAGGAGGCGGAGAAGGCGCAGGCCGAACTGGCGCCTTACAAGGAAGCGGAGGCCCTGAGGGGCCCGACTTTCACCTTCGGTGAGGCGGGGCAGCTCGACGCCATCCGCGAGGCGGACTGGAAGGAGATGGCACAGGCCGACGCCGAGGTGCAGCGCTGCCTGGTGACCATCCGCGAGTACCAGCTCAGGGGCGAGCGCGCGCCGGACGAGGTCTACTTCAAGTTGCAGGAGAACACGGAGCGGGTGCGCAAGTATGAGTATCGCACCGTCCGCCGCCTCCCGACCGCGGCGCAGCACAACGGCGAACTGACTCATCCCATCTCCAGCACCAACCTGCTCGCGACCACCCTGAAGCTCGCGGGCCAACCCCTGGACGAGCGCCAGGTGGCGGAAATCAACCGGCTGGGCGAGGAGTTTGACGCGCGCTTCAGGCAACTGCGCGACAGCTACGGCGCCAACACGCTGCGCAGCCAGAAGATCACTGACGAGTTCCTTCTCAAGGGCGCCTTCCGTGACTCCATGCTCGGTGTCCTCAACCCAGCCCAGTATGCCGTGGCCGTGGAACCCAAGGTGCTCAAGATTGCGGGCCTGGACCTCCACTGCGCCACATTGATGCTGATTCACACCTCGCCGGTCATCAGCGCCGGCAGCGCCGACGAACTGCGCGGCAAGCTTTCCGAAGTGCTGGCCAAACGCTACACGCTGACCGAGACCCAGATGGGACAGGTGGGCCCCGCGCTCGACAGCTGGCTCGCGGCCGTCGGCGGCATTGTGGCCCCGGTCCCCTCGCACAGCCTGCGCAACTACACGTTCGAACAGGCCGCGGCGGCCTGCAAAGCCACAGTCGCCCTTCAGACAGAACTGCTGGCCCTGCTGGCCCCGGGGGACGCCCAGCGGGCGAAGATCATGGACGACGTGGCGATTTTCGTGCCGCGCGTGATCAAGGCGGACTGAGTGGCTTGCCCGGCGCGGCGTGGGTGGCGCGCTTGCGGTCCACGGCACGCTGGAGTCGCTGCTCGACGAGGGCGTCAAAGCGCCGTGCGACCACTGCGGCCACCGGAAAGCTGAGGATCAGCGCGCCCACCAGTATCCAAATGCTGTACTCTTCAAACCAGGACACACTCTCGGCGGCATAGTAGCCCATGAAGCCGTACAGCGTTCCGCCCAGCAGCGCGCCCAGAGCGCAGGACAGGATGGTCTTCATCAGGCCCACGTGGCGCAGGCCGGCCGCGGCGGGCACAAAGCGCCCAAACCACGGGATGAAGCGGCCCAGCACCAGAAAGGGCAGGGCGTAGCTGTTCATGCCCTCCGTCAGCAGAGCCAACCGGGCCCTGTTCTTCTCACTCTTGACCAGACGGTCCAGCCAGCTTGCGCGCCAGCGCCCGATCAGAAACAGGGTGACATCCGACGTCAGGCTGCCGGCGGCGCCCGCCAGGATCACTCCCCCCAGCCAGAACCCCTCGATGCGCGATGCCAGCGCCCCGCCCACGATCACGAACATGGTCAGGCCTGAGTGGTCGGCCATGGTCCCGACCATCACGGCCCAATACCCGTATTCCCGAATGTAGGCCTCGACCGTCGCCCAATCCATGGCGCGAAGGTTAGCAACGCGCACCACCCCCGAAAGCACAGGGGCCGCCCAGCCGCCGTCAAACGCCGGGCAGATCGAGGACCTGCCTCACTTTCGCAGCAAGCTCGTAGGGTGAATAGGGCTTGGGCAGGAACTGCACCCCACGATCCAGCACGCCGTGATGCACGATCACGTTGGGCGTGTAGCCCGACGAGTAGAGCACCTTCAGCCCCGGCCGCTGCGCCTGGAGCGTCTGGGCCAGTTGCTTGCCGCTCATGCCCGGCATGACCACATCAGTCAGAAGCAGGTGAAGCGGTCCCTGCAGGCAAGCCACCATGTCCAGGGCATCCTGGGCATGCGCCGCCGCATGCACGACATAGCCCAGCTCACGCAGGCTCTGGGCGGCAAACTCACGCACCATGGATTCGTCTTCCACCACAAGCACGACCTCGCTGCCGCGCGTGCCGCTGGACTCCATGCGCGCTTCGGCCGGAAAGGCGTCTTCCCCCGCGCGCGGGAAATAGACCTTGAAGGTGGTCCCCGTGTTGACCTCGCTGTAGCAGGTCACGTGCCCGCGGGCCTGCTTCACGATGCCATAGACCGTGGCCAGGCCCAGGCCCGTGCCCTTGCCCACTTCCTTCGTCGTGAAGAATGGCTCAAACACGCGCTGCCGCACACTCTCGGTCATGCCGTGGCCCGTGTCGCTGACGGCCAGCATGACGTACTCACCGGGGGCGACGTCGCTGAGGTTGCGCGTGTACTCCGGCGAGAGCACGACGTTGCCCGTTTCGATGATCAGCTTTCCGCCGCGCGGCATGGCGTCGCGTGCGTTCACGGCCAGATTCATGATGATCTGATTGACCTGGCCGGGGTCGATGAACACAGGCCAGATGTTCTGCGACATGTAGGTTCTGATTTCGATGTCCTCGCCGACGATGCGGTTGAGCATGCGCTCGGCCTCGGAGATCTGCTCGTCAAGCTTGACCACACGGGGCTGAACGATCTGGCGGCGGGCAAAGGTCAGCAGCTGGCCGGTAAGGTCCGCGGCCCTCTTTCCAGCGGACATGATGCTGCGCAGAGCCTGGGACATCCGGTCGTCGGCGGCAACCTTGGGGTGCTCGGCCAGCAGGTTGGCATAGCCGATGATCACAGTGAGAAGATTGTTGAAGTCGTGGGCCACCCCCCCGGCCAGCAGGCCGATGCTTTCCATCTTCTGGGAGTGCCGGAGCTGGGCCTCGATCTGCTTGTGTTCCGTGATGTTGCGGGTGAACACCGCCACGCCGTCACCCACCGCCACCACCTGCTGCTGCAGCCACTTGGCATGGATGTTGTCGGCGTCTATGGCGAACTCCGCGGTCCACGGCTTGCGCGTCTCGACGACTTCGATGTAACGCTCGAGAAAACCGCCCGTCCGCGTGACCGGGAAAACCTCGCACACCAGCCGGCCCTCCAGTTGCTCGCGCTTGAGTCCCACGAGCTGCTCGATGGCCGCGTTCACCTGCAGGATGCGGAAATCCACAATGCGGTTCTGCCGGTCTCTCACCGCTTCCATGAGATCAAAGCCGTCGAGGCTGGCCTCGATGGCCGCCCTGAAGCGACGGTCACGGGCCTGGATCTCGGCGTCATGGTGCGCGGCTATGGCCTGCAGTTCCTGGCTGCGCAGACGGTCCAGGCTGTTGTGGGCCTCCTTCAGGCGCTCGTTGGCCAGAAGCAGTTCCCTGGCGTTCTCCACGAGGTCCTGCTCGACCCGCTGGGTGCGAAGCTTCAGGGCTTCGGTGTTGCGGGTCTGTTTTTCGCTCTCCGACTTCAGGCGTACCAGTTCCGTCACGTCCTCGACCCGGTGAATGATCCAGGCCACTTTGCCCTGCTCATCGAGAACGGGAACGTTCAGCGGACTCCAGTAGCGCTCCTCAAAGCCGCCCCCGGCCGGCTCCGGACGGCGAATGTCGTAGCGCTGAACGGCCATGGTGTCCGGCGCGCGGGACTGCAGCACGCGCTCCAGCGAAGCGCGCAGGTTGCGCGTGCCGTCCGAGAAGGGAACCTCAGGATTGTCCGGAAACACCTCAAACAGGGGGCGGCCCAGAATGCCCTCGCGGGTGGTCATGGTCACCCGCAGGTAGGCCTCGTTGACCCCCACAATCTGAAGTGCCGGCGACAACACCAGCATGGGGCTTGGAGACGCCTCGAACAGATTACGATAATCCGGGGTCGAACCATGCATGTTCGGCGAGCCTCCAACTGGATCAAATCCCGCAACCCTGACGCGCTCGGGGCGAACCCCTGAAGCAACCACTCTCCGGTGTGATGGAGGCTACTTGCACCAAACAACTACTGTAAAGAAAAACGTTAAAAGATAAAGTCCGTCTTTGCAAGACGGGGACGTCGACCACAAAACAAGCCAGGAACTCAGGTCGTAGGCTAACCCAGCATTGAGGTAAGTTCGCGCCGCAGCCGCGGCTCGCGCACTCTGCCCGCCAACCGCCAAAGGTCCCGGGCCGGGTGCTTTCAGACGCTCCGGGGGCGTGATGGGGCTCCTTTCAACGAAGGCTGCGCAGCCGAGATGTGCGATATGTGCATTGCGGGCAAAAAAGTTCTGATTGAAATCTGATATTTCCACCATCCGTTTTAAAATGGTGTAGGCTTCCAAAACGGGCGAACAAACTGGATGGGACTCTCCAATTTTCTCGGGACGGAGTCGAACGAAGATCACAATGTGCAAGCTGGGGGCCGCTATCGGGCTGATGTGCTTGTCAGCGACGCTGGCCTGGGCCGCTTCCGCCACCGCGGATATCGAGCCCGACGGTTGGAACGACGGCTGCAAGTTCAACGACGACAACGGCATGCTCCTGGACACCATCGGCGCCGACGCCACGTGGGCGAACTCCGTCGGTGTGCTGGAGTCGGACGAACCGGCGGCAACGAAGTCGGCGCGAGGCGGCCCCGTGGACTGCAAGTATTTTGATGGACGGATCGATGGGGCGGAACAGCCCGCCTGGGTTGTGGAGTTGGAAGCCACAAGCAAAGTCGAAGTGGCCGGCTGGCGCGGCGGCAACTTCAATCGCCCGATATCCTGCGTTGCGAAGTCCGAGTTGGTGGTTTTCGGAGACCTGTACCACTTCGCCGCGACCGAGCGCCAGTTGAGCGACACGGCGACCGAGGGCTACTACGACATCGCGGTGCTTGTCGGGGGCATTACTGAGGTTGTTAGTAACGGCGGACGCTCCAGCCATCTGGGCGTATATCCCACACCCCAGATCCGCACCGACTGGACGATCTTCACTCATTCCGGAACCGTGGCCGGGGCGCTGTGCGAGTTCAGTTACAGGAGCACTGTCTATACGTTCATGGAAATTGACTTTACCACTCCGGGCAATGAACTCGTCTCAGTGGAAGTGGACCAGGAGGGCGAGAAGCCCTGGATGGGGACAGCTTTTGCCTTTGATGGAGCACTGTTAGTCCATTCGTTCCCGCTTGACTGACCCCCATGCGCCGCGCTCTCACCTCCATTGCCCTGCTTCTTTGCCTGTGTCTGGCCACGGCATGGGTGTGGTGGGCGGGGAGGCAAAGCAGCCCGCCCTCCTCGGCTCCCCCGTCCCGGAACACGGTCGTATCATCGACTGACTGCCGCGCCGGGCCGCCCGATTCCCGCCCGGTCGCCTTGCCGTGCCAGGCACCCCAGCCTCACGTCAGTGCCGCGTCTCCCCAACCTGCCCCCTCTCCCGGCGTGCGCATCGTAAACGGGCAGGGCGAGCCGTTGTCCGACTTGCCGGTGCGCTGGACGCTCAGGCGTGGGGAGCGAGTCCAAAGCGGTCTGGGCCATACCGGCACCGGGGGCTTGCTGGAGTTTCCCGGCGAGGCCTGTGAGGCGCGGCTTTGGAGTGAAGACGAGGACTGGACGTTGCCCGAGGACTTCATCCCGTGCGACATCGGCGAGACCGCTGTGGTGCAGGCCCGCCGCAACGTCAGTCTCGCGCTGCTGGTCGTGCTGGCCGACGGCACGCCGTTTTCCGGCGCGGCCACGCTCAAGGGTGTCGATGGATCGAGGGACTGGCGGAAGGACTTGCAGTTTGACGGTCTTGCGCCGCTGAAGGTGCGCGGCATCCCGCCGGACGGCGCTCTGAGCCTGCGCGTCAGCAAGTCCGTGATCGGCTACGAGGCGCAGACCCATGAGTTGGCGCGCAAGGACCTGTCGGAGGGGCGCACGGTGGTGATCACCCTGACCCCCGGCCCGGCCCCGCGCGGCAGGACGGCATTCTGGAAGTGGACTTTTCGAAACTGTCCTGGAAGGTGACCCGCATCGACTTCTCGCCACCGGGTCAGATGATGGGCGGCTCGACGCTTCAGGTGAAAGTGAGCGACACGCTGTGGCGCTCCAAGCCCCACCCCGCGGGCCGCTACATTGTGCGTGTCACGGGCAAGCAGTACTGGGAGTCGGGCATCGTCGAAATCAGGGCCAACGAAACAACAACCGTGGTGCCCGACAACTATCTGCCCGCTTCTGTTTCGGTCACCGTGATGGATGAAGGGGGCAAGCCGCTCCAGAACGCCCTGTTTACGCGGGCGACGGGCGAATACGCCGCCTTCCTCTTCCGGCGTCTTGTGCCCGTGGCGGGAATGAAGGCCTATACGGATGCCTCGGGCCAGGCGAGGCTCGAGGGTCTTCGTGCGGGCCGCCATGACTTCAGCATTGAGGCCGAGGGCTACGAGCCTCACCGGCTGGAGCTCACGCTGGCCGAGGGCGCCACGGAAAGCGGCATCCAGGTTTTCCTGAAAGTGGCCGTCGGGACCATCACTGTCAGGCTCCATGGCATGCAGGAGGGACAGACTTACACAATATGGATAATGCAGCCACGGGGCGTTCCGGTTCGCGAAAAGCGTGGAGCAGAATTTGAAACTGAATTTGTGCGCCTAGCCCTGCGCACTTACACGATTGGTGTGTCGCCCTCCAAAGGGGGCCAAGCGGCAAGCCAGGTTGTGACGCTTGCGCCAGGCGCGTCCGACCAAGTTGTCGATCTCGATGTGTCCCAATTGCGCGAGTCCGGGCGTTAGCACTACAACGCAGGATTTGTGAATAAGCCGCGCGCGGAAGGGGGTCAAGCTGTCAGACTCCGATTTCCGCCGGCTCTGGGGCGGGGCTGAAAATCCGGCGTCGCCCCTCAACGCAGCTCCGGCTCGAACTCAGGCCGTGGGCTTGCCCAGCATTGAGGAGAGTTCGCGCCGCAGCCGCGAGTCCGTCTTGAACAGCCCCGTCAGGGCGCGCGTCACCGTCATGGCACCTACCTTCTGCACCCCGCGCATCACCATGCACATGTGCGCCGCTTCGACCACAACAGCCACGCCACGCGGCGCGAGCACTTTGTCCAGCGCATCGGCGATCTGCTGCGTGAGGTTCTCCTGGATCTGTAGGCGACGGGCAAACATGTCGGCGATGCGGGGCAGCTTGGAGATGCCGATGACCTTGCCCGACGGAATGTACGCGATATGGGCCTTGCCGTAGAAGGGCAACAGGTGATGTTCACAGAGGCTGAAAATGTCGATGTCCTTCACCAGCACAATGTCTTCATTGGAACTGTCAAACAGCGCACCGTTGACGATCTCGCTCAGGTCCTCACTGTAGCCCTTTGTGAGGTAGCGCATGGCCGCCTCGACACGACGGGGAGTCTTGAGCAGCCCCTCGCGCGAGGGGTCCTCCCCCAAGCCGCGCAGCATGCCCGTAACCAGGGGGGCCAGCTCGTCTCCCGCCTTGATGGCGCCGATATCCACGACGCCCCCCAGGGCGCCGCAGGTCTCGGAGAACAACTGGTCTTCTTCAAAGAAATCGTCGCGAGAAGGTGTGGTCACGGTTATTGCCTTTCTACGTTTGTCCCGCGGGGCGGGAGTGTCACGAAAGAGCCAGTACTGGCATGCTGTTGAAGAAGTGGCCTCCCGCCACTTCTTCAACCCGGTCGGACCAAAGTGAATTCGGCCCGACCTCCATTCCCTGCGGCTTTCCAGCCGCTTGGAATGCGCAAGCCTTCCGTGGCTTGCGGCCGCAGGCCGTAACTCAACGGCCCGCTGGGTGCCAATCCGTGCCGGTCAGGATGGGAACCGTAGCACGCTGAGGATAATAGACAAGCTTTGTCCAACATTCCAATGTAATGAAAATAAATTTTCGTTACAATAAAAGTGCGCGCTCTTTCCCGGTGGCCGGAGCGCTACCCTTTGAGCAATCCCGCTAACGCCGCTAACGTGCCCACCATTCCATGACTCTTCACTTTCCAACCATCAACATCAAAGGCGATCGCGCGCGACTCCTCCAGCCCTATCGCCACGCCACCGAGGCCCTCAACTCTCTGGTGCTTCCGCCCGGGCCCCAGAACAAGCTCAAGGCCTCAGTGCTCAAGGGCCTCATGCCTGGCCGCGTCGACGCCTGGGATGCCGCCTTCGCCACTCTGGGTCTGCGCTATGCAAGCGAAGGGTTCTTTGCCCCCACGAACGCCTTTCTTGCAGCCCTGGATCGCGAGGGCTTCGTTCCGGCCTCCCTGAGCGCGGACACCGGGGCCGCCTGCGGCGAGGAGCGGGCGTCGGCCCCCCTCATGAGTTACGCAGAGTGGGAGCTGTATCGGGCGCGCGGAAATCGCGAGCGCCTGGCCCACGCCCTGCCCCTGCTCGCCGCTGACTTTGACTGGCGCGAGCAACACCAGCGGCTGGCCAATGGCCTCTACGCCGGAACCCCCGAGGCCTACCGCCTCGGTGTCACGTCCCGTTTCTGGGTGGGCGGCAAGTTCAACGCCGACTTGGCCCTGAAGTCAAGCTGGGTGGATGCTTCCTGCCTGCAGGCGCTCCACGCCCGCTGCCTGATGGACATCGCCCACGCATTGGGAGAGCGCGAGCTTGCCGCGCGCTTTGAGTGGGCCATGCGCGATCTCTCGTCAAAGATCAACGCCCTGCTCTGGAGCGAGGGCGACGGCTGGTACTTCGACCTGGACGACAAGGGAACGCGGCTGGCGGTGCGCTCGCTGGCCAGTTTCTGGGCGATAATCTCGACGGTAGCCCCCATGGCGCGGGCGGAGCGGCAGATCGGCTCGCTGTCGGACGTGACCAAGTTTGAGCGCGCCCACCCCTACAGCACGCTGTCGGCCGGTGAGCGCGAGTATCGCGGGCGCGACGGCCGGCCCCTGGGAGTCGCGCGAAGCGACTTCAACGTGATCGGCTATGAGGCCCTGCACGCACTGGAGCGAGGAGCCCAGGCGGATTTCAACGCGGAAGACCATCTCGCGCGCGTGTGCCGGGTGCTGGCGGATACTCACGAGCTGTTTCTGGCCTACGACCCCGACCGTGACCTGCCCGTATCCCAGGCAGACGGCGCCACCGGGGCCAACGCCTCACTGACGGCGGCCTTGATGGTGCACATCGCCCTCACCTATCTCGTGGGGCTGCGGCCCCATGCGGGCAAGGGCGAGCTGCAACTCCACCTGCGCCTGCGCGACGCCTTCAGCGTCGAGGGTTACCCCTTCAACGGAGGCAGCGTAATGATCGAAGCCCAGTCTGTGGGGGCGGCCCGGCGCAAGCTCGAGGTCATGACGGATGTCCCCCTCAAGCTGCGGGTGCGGACCTCCGAGCGCACGGAAACCCATGATCTCTCCCCCGGCAGCCATTCACTTCAAGCTTGAGCCGGATTGCGCCGGCCGGGAACAAGGGAGGCTGCCCCGCCGTTTTAGAATCCGGCGGTTCAGTCGGGCATGACCATGAAGTTCCAGGATTACTACGAAGTGCTGGGCGTATCCCGTGACGCCGGCGAAGACGAAATCAAGAAGGCCTACACGAGGCTGGCCCTGAAGTGGCACCCCGACCGCCATCAGGGTGCGTCGCGCGCTGACGCCGAGGCGAAGTTCAAGCAGATCAACGAGGCCAAGGAAGTGCTGCTCGATCCGGTCAAGCGCCGCAAGTACGACCAGTTCGGCCGGCACTGGGAGCACGGGCAGGACTTCACCCCGCCGCCGGGCGCCCGCGCCCGCCCCGTAGCGCCCGAGGAATTTGCCGCCGTGTTCGGCGAGGGGGGCTTTTCGGATTTCTTTGCCAGCATGTTCGGTGAGGACGTACTGGGACGCTTTGGCAGCTCGCGCGCGGCACGAGCCGCCAGGGCCCGCCGCGGCCATGACGCCCACGCCGAACTGCGCCTGGGCATCGGCCAGGCCATCGCGGGCGGCAAGCGGTCCTTTGAACTGTCCACCACCGCGTCCTGCCCCTCCTGCGGCGGCGCCGGCACTCTGGACGACGATCATGTGTGCCCCGCCTGCGCCGGGCTGGGCAGTGTGCGCAAGCGCCAGACTGTGGAGGTGACCCTGCCCCACGCCATCAGGGACGGCATGAAACTCAGGCTCAGGGGCCTGGGCGATCCCGACGACGATGGGGGCGAAGCCGGAGACCTTTACCTGACGCTGGTGCTTGAATCAGACGATACCTATCGGCGCCGCGGTCCTGACATTGAGGCCGACTTGCCCCTGGCGCCCTGGGAGGCGCTGGAGGGCGGACCCGTGGAGATTCGCACGCTGGACGGCACGGCCACGCTGAACGTTCCGCCCGATACGGCGTCAGGCGCCAGGCTGCGCATGCGTGGACTGGGGCTGGAGCGGGACGGCCGGCGGGGCGATTTCTACGCCGTGGTGCGTCTGGCCCTGCCCGAGACCCTGAGCGAACGCCAGAAGCAGCTCATCCGCGAAATGAAGGGCGGCATGGTGCGCGGCGGCGCCCGCAAGGCTTGAGGATTGCGCGAGCCCGCGCCTGAACCGAACATGGTCCCATGACCACGATCGTCGAAGTGGTACCCTACAACCCGCGCTGGCCCCGCGCCTTTGAGGAGGAGCGCTGCCGGCTGCTGGCCATGCTCGCTCCCGTGGACGTGATCGATCTGATCGAGCACATCGGAAGCACGGCGGTGCCGGGGCTGGCGGCCAAGCCGGTGCTGGACATCCTGCTGGGCGTGTCCAATCCCGCGATTCTTGACGTGTCAAGAGAAGAGCCCTGGAACCCGGAACTGGACAAAGCCATTGAGCCCGCGGGGCACCCGCTGCATGTGCAGCTCGTGCGGGCGCTGGCGCGCCTGGGATATGTCTACCGCGGCGAGGCCTCGGTTCAGGGGCGGCTGTTCTTCCGCAAGGACAGCGGCCTGGCCCGTACGCACCACATTCATGTCGCGCTCGTGGGCGGAGAATTCTGGAAGGACCACCTGCTGTTCCGCGACTACCTGCGGGCTCACCCGGACTGGGCCAAGGCCTACGGCGAGCTCAAGCGCAAGATGGCCATGGAACACGGCCACAGCCGCCTTGCCTACACCGACGCCAAAGACCCCCTGATCCAGGAACTGATGTCGCGCGCCCAGGCCTGGCGCGACCGCGGCCAGATCTGACCCCTCAGGCCGCCAGCCACTGAGCCATGCGCAGGATTGCCGTCGTCACGTTGGGCGCCACGGCTTTGAGGAAGGCTTCATCCAGGGCCCGATCCGTGCCCGATTCCCGCGCCGCGGCAAGCGCGCGGGCGCCGTCGAAATCCACGTAGGCCAGTCGCGCCGTCAACTCGTCGGGGGCGCGGCCGAAATCGCTGCCGGGCAGAATCGCCACGCCCGTTTCCTGCAGCAGGCGCTCGCAGAGCTGGGCTGACTGGCGTATCTTGCGCGCCCGCAGCTTGTCGCGCAGGGCCGAGAAATCCGGGAAAAGATAGAACGCGCCCTGCGGGTTGGGCACCTCCACGCCGGCCTCCCTCAGCTTCTCCGCGCACCAGTGGCCCAGGGCGCCGAGCACGCGGCGGGCCAGCACGAGGTACTCCTCGATGTCCGTGCCTCCGCGAAAGGCGCGCACGGCCGCGAACTGGATGGGCGCGCTGGTGGCCGTGTAGGTCTCGCTGCCGACGCTGGACATGGCGCTTTGCAGCCACGACAGGTCGCGCGGAAACATGAACGTGCCCAGCCGCCAGCCGCCGGCGCCGCACCACTTGGACAGCCCGGAACTGATGATCGTGCCTTCGGGGTAGTGGCGTGCCACGCTGACGTGCAGGCCGTCAAACTGCAGCTCGCCGTAAATCTCGTCCGAGAGCAGCACCAGCCGGTACTGGCGCGCCACGGCGGCGAGCTGCTCCAGCTCCGCCGGGCTGTAGGTGAGGCCCGTGGGGTTGCTGGGGTAGTTCAGGATCAGCACGCGGGGTCGCTTGGGGTCGCCCTCGCAGTGCTCGGCCAGTTGCGCAGGCGTCAGACGGTAGCCCTGCTCCCGTTGAGTGTGCAGCCAGTGGATGTTGCGCCCGATGATGCGGGCCTGCGGCGCGTAGCTCACCCAGGCCGGCGTCGGAATCAGGATGTCGCCATAAAACACAAGCTGCAGCAGGAACATCAGCTCCTTGCTGCCCGGCCCGATCAGCACGTTCTCGGCCGTACCCTGAACACCCTGGCGCCGCCGGTGATACTCGGCCACGGCCTCGCGCAGTGCGGGCAGACCCTTGACCGGCAGATAATCCTTCTGGAAGGCGTTGGCGCGCAGCTCCTCGACAATGGGCGCCGGCACCGGAAACGGGGACTGCCCCAGCCCCAGCTTGAACACCTGCCGGCCCTCCTGACGCATGGCATCGCTGCGCTCGTTGATCGCGACCGTGGCCGAGGGCTTCATGCCCCGCACGTTGAGGTTGAGATGGACATCGGTGGCGGGCTGGCGTGAGGAAGTCATGAAGTCCTTTGAAGTATTCCCGGCGCCGGCTTCAAGTCCCGCCGAAAAAAAATTCCGTTCGCGGCCTGTTGTGTTTGTGCCGCGGCCCCCGCCTGCTTACACTTCGGCCAGCAGCCCCGGCACGCGCCACGCGTGCCCCGCCGCACCGGCTGCCCGCAGAAGCTGATATCAGGCCAACTTCAGGCCTGTGTGATGTAGGCCGAGTCGCGCGGAAGGGCCGCAACAGGGCCCAAGATCGCTCCGCAGGACCGGCCCAGGGAACGACAACTGCCGTGAGCCGTTGGGGCATGATCCCCCAAGGCTGTTTCGTCAGCGCCATTTTGGCGGCGCAAAAGGAGATCACCATGACTGCCACGCTTCAGTCCCGGCCGTTTCGTGTCATCACGCAGCTCGACATCAGCCGGATTCCGCAGTTGCAGCGCCTGGACCCGGACTTCGTGCTGTCCATGAAGGCGGTGGCTTCCGTGCTGCCCTTTCGCGCGAACAACTACGTTCTTGAAGAACTCATCGACTGGTCCAACATTCCGGCCGATCCCATCTTTCAGCTCGTATTTCCCCAGCCGGGGATGCTGCAGCCCCAGGACCTCGCTTCCATGCGGGCCCTGATCGCCGCCGGAGCGCCCCGCCCTCGCATCATCGAAGCCGCGCGCGAGATCCAGCATCGCATGAACCCGCACCCCGCGGGGCAGAAGCAGCTCAATGTGCCGGAGATGGACGGCGAACCCGTGGCCGGCATGCAGCACAAATACCGCGAAACCGTGCTGTTCTTCCCCCAGGCCGGGCAGACCTGCCACGCCTACTGCACCTATTGCTTTCGCTGGGCGCAGTTCGTCGGCATCGAAGACCTGAAATTCGCCAGCGGCAGTCCGCAGACGCTGGTGCGCTATGTGGAGCAGCACCCCGAAGTTACCAGCGTGCTCTTCACCGGCGGCGACCCCCTGGTCATGAACTCCAAGATTCTGCGCCAGTACGTCGAACCCCTGCTGGGCATGAAACACCTGCTCAGCATCCGCATCGGAACGAAATCCACGGCCTACTGGCCCTACCGTTTCGTCAACGATCCCGACTCCGACGACCTGCTCCGGCTCTTTGAGCAGGTGGACCGCAGCGGCAAGAACATGGCCATCATGGCGCACTTCAGCCACCCCCGCGAACTCCAGACCGACATCGCGCGCGAGGCCCTGGCGCGCCTGGCCAACGCCAACGCCACCGTGCGCTGCCAGGCGCCCCTGATCCGCCACGTGAACGACGACTGGCGCTGCTGGTCAGAAATGTGGCGTGAACAGATCCGCCACAATGCCATCCCCTACTACATGTTTGTGGAGCGGGACACGGGCCCCAAGGAATACTTCAAGGTGCCCCTGGCCCGCTGTCTCGAGATTTTCCAGAAAGCCTACGCCACCGTCAGCGGCCTGGGCCGCACAGTGCGCGGGCCCTCCATGAGCTGCACGCCCGGCAAAGTCGTGGTGGACGGCGTCACGGAGATTCAGGGACAGAAGGTCTTTGTCCTCAAGTTCCTGCAGGGGCGCGACCCCCAGTGGTCCGGCCGCATCTTCTTTGCCGCTTACGACGAAAACGCGGCTTGGCTGGACGATCTGAAGCCCGCCCTGGGCGAGACCCGCTTTTTCTTCGAGCCTGAACTGGAGGCCATGAAAGCCAGCGGCAACGCACGGGTCTGGCAGAAGCCCGGTTTCCCGGGCCTGTTGGAGGAGAACTGACAGAGGCTGCCAGGGGTTCATCCTTTGTGTTTCAGTGGATGATGCTGGCGCCTCTACCCCTCACTTCAGCCGCGATGAAGCCCAGCAGGCTGTTGAAAAAGTGGCATACGGCCACATTTTCAACCCGGTCGGGCCAAAGTGAATCTGGCCCGACCTCCATCTCAAGCCGCCTTTCAGGCGCTTGAGATACGCAAGCCGTCCCTGGCTTGCCTGAGCAGGCCGTGTTTCAGCGGCCCGCTAGCGCACTGCCGCGCCGGCCACCCTGATGACTATGACCAGCACGATCCAGATGAGGCCGATGATGATGCCTGCATAAGCCAGGCCGACGCCGGCGTTGCGGCGCTTGGCCTCACCCAGCCCCACAGCGCACAGGATGACCCCGACCGGGGGGCAGATGAACAGCGACAGGACGAAGCCGGCAATCACCGTGCCGGGAACGCCCTGGGGCACGGGTGGCGCGCCGTAACCAAAGGGCGAACCGTAGGCCTGAGGCTGACCGTAACCCTGCTGCGGGCCATAGCCGGGGGGATAGGCGCCGGGCTGCCCGTAGCCCTGGGGCTGCTGGCCGTAGCCCTGGGGCTGCTGCCCGTAACCGCCCTGACCGCCCTGCTGATAAGGATTCTGGTTATAGCCGCCGCTCATGGCCGCCCCTGTGTGGTGGTTTAATTGAGCCTTTATTGTGAAGCATGGGCATCAAATTGCCAGTAGACAGCGGTGCAAACTTCGCGGCGCCGCTCAGGCTTGCCTGGCCAGCTCCTTGAGGCGCTCGGCGCGCTCCCACTTGCGCAAAGCGAAAATCACATCGTCCAGGCGCCCTTCCATGACCTGCTCGAGGCCGAAGTTCTCGTTGCAGCGATGGTCGGTGCAGCGGTTCTGGGGGAAGTTGTAGGTGCGGATTTTCTCGCCGCGCTTGCCCGAGCCGATCACGCTGCGGGCTTCTTTTCGTTCAGCGGCGATACGTTCCTGCTCGCGCTCGTAAAGCTTGGCGCGCAGAATGCGCAGGGCTTCATCCTTGTTCTTGTGAAAGCTGGGCGTCATCTGGCAGTCCACGAAGATGCCCGTGGGGATGTGCCGCATCTGGCAGCGCGACGCCGTCTTGTTCACGTTCTGGCCGCCGGGCCCGCCCGAGCGCGCGGCCTGGATGTCGAGGTCGGCCTCGTTGATCTTGATGTCCACTTCTTCCACTTCGGGCAGCACAGCGACCGTGGCCAGCGACGTGTGAATGCGACCCTGCGTCTCCGTGGCGGGCACGCGCTGCACGCGATGTCCGCCGGCCTCGTACTTGAACCATTTCCATACGTTGTCGCCGGTGATCGAGTAGGTGCCGGACTTCACTCCGCCGACTTCACTCTCCACTTCATCCATCACCACGAGCTTGAACTTGTGCTGGGCGCAAAAGCGCGCGTAGGTCTCCATCAGCTCCCGGGCAAACAGGGTGGCCTCGTCGCCGCCTTCAGCGCCGCGTATTTCAAGGATGCAGTTGCGGCTGTCGCTGGCGTCTTCCAGCACCAGCATGTCTTCGGCTTCCTCGGCCAGGCGGGCAAACTGGGGCTTGAGTTCCTTGAGCTCTTCCTCGGCCATGGCGCGCATTTCCGGATCGCCGGACTTGTCCGCCAGGATTTCTTCGTCGCCCTTGATCTGGGCCTCGATCTTGACCAGGCGCTCGTAGATGTCGGCCAGCTCCTTGAGCTGGCCGCGCTCACGCTGGACTTCCTTGAAAAGCGCCTGGTTGCCGTAAACGGCGGGGTCTTCAATGGATTTGGTCAGCTCCGCATAGCGCGCTGCGCGCTTTTTCAGCATTTCAAGGACGACCATGACCTGCTCCCGCAATGATTCCCTACGTCAGCCAAATGAAAAGCGTGGCCGGGCTTGCGCCCCGCCACGCTCGATTTCACCGGGCTAACGTCCGCGACCACGGCCGCCGCCCTGGCCGCCCGGACCGCCGCGGCCCTTCTTCTCTTCCTTCTCCTCCACCGGAATGATCACTTCGCGGTTGGCGCCCAGCAGGCGCTTGCGCTCCAGCGCCGTCTTGAGGTCTTCCTTGGGCGCGGCCACTTTCTTGACGTCCAGCTTCTGGGTGGCCTTGACCTTGGCCTTGTCCTTGTCCCAGGCGAAACGCTTGGTGAAGGCATCCACGCGGCCGGCGCTGTCCACGAACTTCTGCGTGCCCGTGTAGAACGGGTGGCAGCCGCTGCAGATGTCAACGCTCAGCGTTTCCTTCTTGTACATGATGTGGAACTTGTTGCCGCAGGTGCAGCTCACTTCGCAGAGGTGCACTTTAGGATGGATGTCAGCCTGCATGGGTCTCTCGCTCTGGCCCCCGCGGAACCGGGCGACAGGGCCTCGTGGCCTGCCGTGTTCCCGGCCCTCCTTGGCGGGCGGAAAATTGGACGCGCCACTGTAGCGAGGAACATCCCGCTGGCAAGGGGTGACCAGGCGGAGGACCCGGCGGCCGGATTTCTTGTGGAACCTGGAGGCCCGATGATTCGTATTGGTAGTGCATCTGCTGCGCACTAAACTGCCCCTGAGAACCCCATCGCTTTGGAGCCGCATGCCGGACAAGCGCGACCCATCCCACGGCCGCCGCAGCATCATTCTGGCGGCGTTGGCCGTCGTGGTTCTGGTGCTGATTGCCGCGGGTGTCGTGATGGTCTCCCCGCCCGGCGAACGTGGGCGCCCCCTGCGTCCCGGCGAAAACCCGGCCGCCGCGCCATCGCGCAACGCTGATCTCTTTGAAGATGAAAGTTCAGCGGAGGCCCGCCCCCTCCCCTCCCGCCCCGAAGCAGGCGTGAAGACATCCAACCCAGCCGACCCCGGACGGGCAACCTCAGAGCCCCGCCCTGCCGACAACCGCGGCCAGGGGGCCGCCGCCGATGAAGCGTCCGTCGTGGACCCAGAGGAAATCTCCGGACCCGCCAAGGGCCACCTGATCATCCGGGTGACCGACCGGGCCGACGACCGTCCGGTGATTGGCGCCAGCGTTTACTTTCCGATGCGCGAAACCAGCCTCGAAAGTGAGGGCGGAGAGATCCGTCTGCTGCCGGGCATGGCGGAAGTGGTCAAACGCACAAACAAGCACGGCATTGCTGTCTGGAAGGAAAGGGAACTGATCCGAGATCTGGGAACGGGAGAGAAGCCGAGCGGGCCTGGGGTTTCCGATGTTCGAGACCCAAACCGCATTCCAGTAATCGGTCGAATGCAATCCTCCAGCGTGGTCGTCACCGCACCCGGCTACGCCGACCTCTTTGAAACTGTCGCCGTCCCCGCCCTCGATCCCAGGGGCAGTGAGGTCGCGCTGAAACTCTCCAGCGCCGTGCGCGTCTCGGGCAAGTGTCGCCTCAAGCGCGGCGGCAGCGCCGCCAACGTGCGCATCGAGGTGCGGCAGTCTTCGCGACAGGGAGTCAGCGCCAATCCGGCCAACGGCTTCACGGTCGTGGCGGACAGCCTGGGCGAGTTCCAGCTCAAGGTGGCCAACGATTACCTTTATCAGTTCGCAGTGAAGCACAGCGGCTATGCCCCCTACCAAAGCCAGGTGTTCGACTTCAGGCGTGACGAGCGCGAGGTCAGCATCGTGCTTGAGCCGGCCCAGGGCATTGAGGGCGTCGTGACGGACAAGTCAGGCAAGGGCATCGCCGGCGCGACGGTCACCAGCGTTCAAGAGCGCCTGGGGGTGGAAACGGACAGCGAGGGGCGCTTCATCTTCGATCTCGTGAAGGACCGCATTTACTCCAACGACATTCACCTGCGCGTCACGGCCGCGGGCTATGCGCCTCTTTCGCGGCAGGTTCTCGCCAACGACCGCAACGTGAAGATCGAGCTCTCACGCGAAGGCACGCTCAAGGGCGTGGTGGTCAATGAAAAGGGCAAGCCGGTCATGGAGGCCCGCGTCACCTGCCGCTACATGGAGGGCCGCGAGGAAATCTTCAACGCCCAGTCAGAGGTCGATGGCGAGGGCCACTTCAGCTTTGCGGGGTTTGGGCAGGGAGAAGCTCGCCTCATCGCCCATACCCAGGACGGCCTGAGCAGCGAGGTGGCCCAGGTCAAGGTTTCGCCGGAGACGGAGGCGGGCCCCGTCCAGCTCAAGCTCACGACCGCCGCGGCCATCACGGGCCAGGTGCGCGTCCGGGGCGGGGGCCCCCTTGAAAAGGTTACCCTGGCCCTGAATGGCAAACCCGTGGCGAGCACAGACGCCGAGGGCAATTTTTCAATCGCCGCGCTCGACGCGGGCGAACACAGCCTGAAGGTCGTCAACCAGTATCCCATTGAGGACGGGCAGCTTCGCCAACTGCCGCTGTTCACGACCGACGGCAAGGCCTTCTATTACCTGCCGGCGGAGCGCAAGCTGAGGCTGAAGCTTGGCGCCAGCGAAGCTGTCATCTTCGAGTGCGACCCATTCGAGGCCAAGTTTGATCGCACCATCACGCTGCGCATCATCACGGTGCCGGCTGAAACGGCGACCGCCGTCGTTGTGACCATCAATCCGGTGTTCGGCGCGCCGCCCGCCGGCATTGAAATGCCCAAGCCCTATGCCTTCCCCGTGGACATCCCCGACGGCCGTCTGGAGACGCAAAGCAAGCTGCTCAACGGCGTGAGCTACGAGGTCACCTTTGTCCATCCCCGCTACTTCACGGCCACCCTCCACCACCAGGCCCTGGCCCAGGTGAAGGACGGTGAGACCGTGGAAGTGAAGCTTGAGCGCGCCTTCATGATCAAGGGCTACGTCAAAGACAGCCAGGGCAACGGTCTGGAGGGCGTAGGCCTCTCCAAGGACGCCGACAACAAATGGGCCCAGAGCGCCACGACGGACATCCACGGTTACTTCGAATTCGGGCAGTTGAAGGAAGGCGATTATGTGATCAGCGCCTTCAAGACCAGCTACTACCTCGAGCAGAAGGCCGTCAAGATCCAGGGCCGCGACCCCGACTTGCTGCAGTTGCAGCTCATCAGCGCCAACGAAATCCGCATTGTCGTGCTGAACAACGGACAGCCCCAGCCCGGCGCGCGCTGCCACATCTACCGCAATGAAAACGACAGCAGCAACCCCGACGACTGGAAAGTCCACTTCGACATCGGCACGACGGACGCCAACGGCGTGAAAGTGATCAACTTCCACTGGCAGCGCAACTATCAGGTGGTCGCCCTGCACGGCAGCCGCATCGGCTATGTCAACTTCGACAACCTCCGTGAGACGCCCTCGCGGGAGGTGACCCTGAGTCTGGAGCCGGCCTATCAGTTGTCAGGCCAGGTCGTCGATGCCCAGACCGGCGCGCCCGTGCCCGAGGCCTTCGTGCGCGCCCACATCGAACCTACCGGCGTGGAAGGCAAGGACGGCAACCTTTTCCAGACCCAGAGCGACGCGGGCGGCAGCTTCTCGTTGACGGTGCCGGCCGGCATGTACCACTTCTATGTGCCCCAGAGCACGCTGTACCGCCGCCTTGACACCACGGGCAACCCTGTGCCCCAGGGCACGACGGGCGTCTCTCTGGCCGTGCAATTGCGCGACGACATCCAGGGCAACTACGCCCAGATGGTCTCGTTCAGTTGTCCCGCCACCATGACCGCGGGGCAGGAGTACGAAGTCAGCGTCACCGTGCGCAATTCCGGTTCCACGACCTGGAGCCCCACGGGCGCAAACGCCTGGCGCCTGGGCTCCCAGGCCCCGCAGGACAACAACACCTGGAATATCTCGCGCGTCAACCTTGCCGCAGGCATCGAGGTGCGCCCCGGCGAGAGCTACACCTTCACCTTCAATGTCCGAGCCCCTGCCAACGCCGGCCAGTACAACATGCAGTGGCGCATGGTGCAGGAAAACGTCCAGTGGTTCGGGCAATACACGCCCCTGCGGCAGGTGACGGTGGTCGCGGCCTCCGGCGGCTAGAGCGGTCTTTCCCTGGGCCGGTCAATATTCCCGGCGCAGTATCAGAAACACCTGGCGGCCCGGCAGCAGGTCCTGTTCGTGGCGCAGGTCAAAGTCCAGCGCGTACAGCCGTTCGATGAACTCACTGGGCTGCCAGTAGCCGCGCCACACCTTGCCCGCTCCCGACTTGTGGGTCTCCAGCCCCTCACCGGAGCCTATCTTCAGCCGGACGCCCAGAACGCCGCCGGGGCGCAGCGCGTCACGCAGGCCCCGGACCGTGTCGTCGAAATCCCGCCGCTCCACATGGCCCAGCAGGGCATCGGCGAAGATGGCGTCAAGGGCGCTGCGGGCAAAAGGCAGGTGGCGCATGTCTGCGCACAACAGCGGCGCCAGGGGCGCTTCCCGGCGCAGGTGCGCCAGGGCAGCCCGGCTGTAGTCCATGCCCACGGCATAGGCTCCCTGCTCCGCCAGTTCATGGAGCAGCGGCGCGGCGCTGCCGCCCATCACCAGACAACGAATGGAGGGCCGCCCCACATACTGGTAGAGGAGCCGCGCCTGGTGCGCACTGCCGGCGGCAGGGCGCGGATCAAATTGGCTGAAAAGGGCGGCGGCGGCGCGCTCGTAGGTCCGGCGAGTGATTTCAGCGTTGCTGGCCATGGAGCCATGTCAGGGATTGCAGGTGCCGCAGCCGCGCGAGGCGGCCCATAAACCCTCAAGGTGGCGCGACTGCCCGTCAGGATATAGCTTGCGGACTGGAGAAATGGAAACCGACAAAGGACTTGGCCATGAAGACCGCCGTCATCTGCGAAGCACTGCGCACGCCCATCGGGAAGTTTCAGGGCTCCCTGAGCTTGTTCGAGGCCCCCAGGCTGGGCGCCCACGTTGTCAAGGCTCTGCTGGCCAAGAGCAAGCTTGACCCTGAACGCGTCGACGAAGTGATCATGGGCAACGTGCTTCAGGCGGGCCTGGGCCAGAACCCCGCGCGCCAGGCGGCGCTGCACGGTGGTGTCCCGCCCAAGGTGGGCGCCATGACCATCAACAAGGTCTGCGGCAGCGGCCTCAAGAGTGTGGCCCTGGCCGCCCAGGCCATCCGTCTGGGCGACGCCACCTGCATCATCGCGGGCGGTTTTGAGAGCATGAGCAACACGCCCTACCTTCTGCCCGGCGTGCGCAGTGGCCTGCGCCTGGGACACGGGCAGGCCATTGACGCCATGATTCACGACGGCCTGTGGGACAAATACAACGATTTCCACATGGGCATGACGGCCGAGCTGGTGGCGGGCGAATACGGCATCAGCCGCGCCGAGCAGGACAAGTTCGCCTGCGAAAGCCATATGAAGGCACTCAAGGCCATTGACCAGGGCGCCTTCAAGGCGGAAATCACTCCCCTGGAACTCAAGGGCAAAAAGGGTGAAGTCACTCTCGTAGATACAGACGAGGGCCCGCGCCGTGATACGACCGCGGAAGCCCTGAGCAGGCTCAAACCGGCCTTCAAGCCCGAAGGGGGCACCGTGACCGCCGGCAACGCCCCCAGCGTCAATGACGGCGCGGCCGGAGTCATCGTGTGCGCGGAAGATGAAGCCCATCGGCTCGGGCTCAAGCCCCTGGCGCGTATCACGGGTTATGCCACGGGCGGCCTCGAACCCAAGTGGGTCATGATGGCACCCAGGGAAGCGGTAAAGAACCTCTTGAGCAAGACCGGCGTCAACATCGGCCACTTTGACCTGATTGAACTGAACGAGGCCTTCGGCGTCGCGGCCATTGCCCTGCAGCGCGAACTCAAGATTGACCCGGCCCGGCTCAACGTCCATGGCGGCGCCGTGGCCCTGGGGCACCCCATCGGCGCTTCCGGCTGCCGCATTCTTGTAACGCTGCTTCACGCGTTGAAGGGGCGCAACCTCAAGCGGGGCCTCGCCGGGCTCTGCCTGGGCGGCGGCAATGCCGTGGCCCTCAGCGTGGAGTTGGTGTAGCCGCCTACCTGGCCGTCATGCCCCCGTCAACGGGCAGGTCCATGCCTGTGAGAAACGAGGCCTCGTCACTGGCCAGGTAAACTGCGGCCAGTGCGACGTCGCGCGGCATGCCCACATTCGTCAGCGGATGCAGGAATGCCATCTGCGAGCGCCACTCGTGAATGCCGAGTTCGGCCTTGCTGCGATCGTGGAGGGGCGTGTCCACCACGCTGGGTGAAATCGTGTTGAAGCGCAGACCCTTGTCGCCGAAGTCCACGGCGCAGCAACGGGAGAACATGTCCAGGGCGGCCTTGCTGGCCGAATAGGCCACCTTGTCGGCGTCGGCGGCCTTGGCGTGGGCCGCTGAAACACTGAGTACGCAGCTTCCGCGGCGCGCCAACAGCATGGGCAGGCAGGCCCGGGTGACGAGAAAGGCGCCGCGGAGATTGGTGTTGAACACGCGATCCCAGATTTTCAGCTCCGTGGTCTCGAGCGTGCCTGGCTCAAACAGACCCGCGTTATTGACCAGCACATCGAGCCCGCCCAGCAGTGAACTGGTGCGGGCCGTCAGGGCTTTCACGTCTTCGGGGTCGGTGACGTCACACTCCACGAAATGGGCGTGCGGCGTGATGTGATGCAGGGCCTCAACGGCTTGCTGCAGGGGCCCAGGCCGTCGCCCGCAAATGACCACGCGCGCGCCCTCAGCCACGAAAGCCTCCGCGATGGCGCGGCCGATGCCCGTGCCGCCTCCCGTAATCAGAGCCCGCTTGTCCTTGAGTCGCTCGCCCATGGTCACTCCTGCCCCGCGAATCCAGTCTAGTTTTTGTTGGCCGCGCCGACACAGAATGGGCATCTTGGACTGATTCAGTCCAAATCGTATATTCGACACTCAGGGCAACAGGGCGACAAACCGAGGCCATGCAGTACTCCGAGAAGATCCGCGATCATTTCCTGCATCCGCGCAACGCCGGCGAACTGAAGGACGCCACCGTGATTGGCGAGGCCGGCTCGCTCGCAACGGGAGACGCTTTTCGGCTTTACCTGCGCATCAATTCGCAGGATGTGATTGAAGAGGCCCGCTTCCAGGCCTTCGGCAGCCCGACCGCCATTGCGACCAGCAGCGCCCTGACGGAAATGATCAAGGGCAAGCACGTCGATGAGGCCGTGCGCCTGAGCACACGGGACATCGCGGCCTACCTCGATGGTGTGCCGCAGGAGCGCATGCATGCGCCGGTCATGGGCATGGAGGCGCTGGAAGACGCCTATGCCAAGTACCGGCGCCTTGAAACCCTGGACGAAGACGGGCAGTCCGCGCGCATCGTCTGCCGCTGCTTCAACGTGAGTCATGGCCGTATCGAGCGCGCGATTCGCGACCACCACCTGAGCACCATTGCCGAGGTCACCCACCACACCAAGGCCGGCGGTGACTGCAACTCCTGCCACGCGGATATCGAAAACCTGCTGGCACGCGCCCGCGCCGAGCGCGCCCGCGCAGCCGAAGAAGATCGCATCCGCACAGCCCGCGAGAATGCGCGCAAGGCCCAGCCGGCGGGCGGCATCCCGGATCTGCAGCGCGCGGCGCTGATTCAGGAGGTGCTGGACCGTGAAGTGCGTCCGGGCCTGGCCATGGACGGCGGCGACATGGAACTCGTGAGCGTGGAGGGCGCCACGGTGCGCGTCAAGCTCAGCGGCCACTGCGTCAGTTGCAGCAGCAGCACGGCCACCATGCGCTACTTCGTGGAAGACAAGTTGCGCGAACTGGTGGACCCCGCTATTGAGGTCATTGACATCACCGAGCACGGGCAGGAGTTGCACGCGCCGCCCATGCGCTGACCGCGGACTCCCATGGCCGACCTCCTGTACTTTGACAATAACGCCACCACGCCGCTGGCGCCCGAAGCCCGCGCCGCCCTCGAACCCTTTTTGGGCGAACTGGTGGGCAACCCCAGCTCGGCGCATAACGCCGGAGGCCGCATCCTGCACGCCGTGGAGAAGGCGCGCGAGCAGGTCGCGCTCATGCTGGGCTGCGAGACGGGAGAGATCATCTTCAACTCGGGCGGCACCGAGGGCCTGAACACGGCCATTGAAAACGCTCTCGACGCCCTGCCCACGCGCAAGCAGATCATCATTTCCAAAGTCGAGCACTCGGCGGTGTCCAACGTGGTGCGGCCCCTGGCGCGCAAGGGCTATCGCATCACGGAAATCAACGTGGACCGTTTCGGCCGCCTCGACCTCGCCCAACTGAACCACGAAGTGGGCCATGAAACGGCCCTGATCGCGACGCTGTGGGCGAACAACGAAACCGGTGTCGTGGCACCCGTCGCCGAAATCGGCGACATGGCCAAGCGCGCGGGGGCCATGTTCGTGGTCGATGCCGTGCAATGCCCCGGCAAGCTGAAACTCGACATGAGAGCGCAGGCTGCCATCGACTACCTCGCCGTTTCAGGCCACAAGTTCCACGCCCTGCCCGGCACCGGCGCCCTCTTCGTGCGCAAGGGCACCCCCTATCGGCCCCTGATCCGCGGCGGCAACCAGGAGCGCGGCCGCCGCGCCGGCACTGAAAACGTCCCCGGCATCGTCAGCATGGGGGCGGCAGCCCGCTGCATCAATGAACACCTCGAGGCCGACATCAAGCGCCAGACCGAGCTGCGTGACATGCTGCAGTCCGGCCTGCTGGCCAAGCTCGACAATGTCATCGTCAACGGCGACGAGCAGTCCCGCCTGTGCAACACGCTCAACGTGGGCTTTGAGTTCGTTGAAGCCGAGGCCATCCTGCTGATGCTGGATGCCGCGGGGGTCGCCGCCAGTTCCGGCAGCGCCTGCGAGTCGGGCAGTCTGGAAACAAGCCACGTGCTCCGCGCCATGGGCGTGCCGTTCACGGCCATCCACGGCAGCGTGCGTTTTTCGCTCTCGCGTTACACGACAGCGGCCGAGGTAGGAGCGCTGGTAGACCACACGGTCAAGATCGTCCGGCGCCTGCGCGAGCTCAGCCCCTTTGGGCGCGAAAAACCGGCCCCGAAAAAGCCCGCGGATCTCGAAACCCACAAGGCCTACTTCGCCACGACCTGAGGGCGAGTGCCGGCCATCGACAACACCTGCGGCTCAACGGACAATGCCGCCATGGATTTCGACCACCCCGTGGCCGCCGTGATTCTCGCGCTGGACGCGCACGAGGTGCCCCACGCCCGTCTGCTCGCCCGTGAACTCGCCGCCGACTGCGACAGCCAGACCATGCTCGTGCTCGGCGAAGCCTTTGCCGAGCGCGGCCTGGTGTCTTTGCTGGCGGACCTGTGGCAGTTCCGACGGGCGCGCCAGGGACCCGTTGAGGTCGAAGCCGAGGCCTACGCCCTGGCCCTCAACGCCCTGGCTGTCGAACACATGCGCGAAATGCGCTTTGACGAAGCCCGTCCCCTGCTGCTGAAGGCACTCGAGGCCCTGCCGCAGAACACGGCCCTCATCCAGAACCTCGCTTCCTGCTGCCTGGAACTCGGAGAGTTCCAGGCAGCCCTCGACGGCGTGAATGAGGCCCTGTCCCGTGCTCCCCGGGATCCCGCACTGCACGAACTTCGCGGCCGCGTGCTCTATCAGTCGGGCGATGTCGAGCTCTCCGTACCCGAGTTCACGCAGGCCTTTGACGCCGGGCGGGCCTCGGCGGGCCTTTGGCTGCTGCGCGCGCTTTGCCTCGATGCCCGCATTGATGAAGCCATCGAGGACATCGAGAAGCTGCTCGCAGAGCACCCGGAGCGAGGCAAGGCCATGCTGGACCTTGAATTTTCCGACCCGGGTTCGCCCCTGCAGATTCTGCGGGACGACGAGCGCGCCCGCCCTCTGTTTGAGTGATCCCGCCCGCAGGCCGCAGCTGAAACCATTCCGGCGGCCCGCTACAGGTGCTTGTTGAAGAAATCCAGGGCCGCGTCCACGGCCTGAACAAACTCCGCCGTGCGGCGGCGGAAGGGATGCCGGGTGCCCAGCACGTGGTCCGTGTTCTCAATCGAAAGCAGGCGGGTGTTGGCGCCCCCCAGACCGTTGCTGTTGGCGGCCTCCAGCAGCGCCAGCGACTCCTCGAAGGCGACACTCTGGTCATCGACGCCGTGAATCAGAAGCCAGGGCACCTCGAGGCGGGAGGCCGCACGGCGGATGTCAAAGGCCTCGGGATTTGAGCTGACTTCCTCGAAAAAAGACCGGCCCACGCGCATTTCCTGACCCGTGCGCGCGTTGGTCAGCTTCATGTGACCGTAGGCCTTGAGGTGCGCGTCGACCTCGGCGGGCGGGAAACGATTGGGCGTGGAAATGGCCGCCAGCGTGACCAGGGCACGGATCCGCGGATCGCGCGCCGCATAAAGCACGCCCAGCCCGCCGCCCATGGAGTGCCCGAACAGGCCCAGGCGTGTGCGGTCCAGCTCACATTTGTCCGTCAGCAGGCCCCGCGCGGCAGCCTCCACCACCTGGCGCAGGTCAAAGAGGCGCTTGCCCCAGGTGTCCCGCTCGAAGAGGTCGAGACGGTTGAACAGGTCGGTGTCCCCGTGAACGCCGCAATGGGAGAGGCTCACGGCAGCCGCCGCGATGCCGTTGTCGGCAAGGCCTCGCGCCAGCGTGGGGAAGAAGCCCCAGTGCTTGAAGCCCTTGAACCCGTGCAGAATCAGCACCAGCGGCGGTGAGCCCTCGCCCGCGGGCAGGTAGAGGTCGCCCGCGATTTCCTCGCCGTCGGCGCCCCGCAGCAGGAAAGTATCATCTGGTGCAACCTTGGAAGCCATGAGTCGTCTTGCCGCTTCCCCCGCCGCGCTACTGCGGCTTTTCGGGGTCCTGCACCTGCACTTCGTCCACCTCAGCCTCGCCCGCGCCTTCCTGCGCGGCGGCCAGAGAGGCCAAGTCCTGCTGGCGCGGCAGCTCACTGAGAGACTTGAGGCCAAAGGCGCGCAGGAACTCGCCGGTGGTACCATACAGAGCGGCGTTGCCACGGTTCTTGTCGCGCTCGGTCACCTGGATGAAGCCTCGCTCAAGCAGGGCGCGCACAAGGTGGTCGCTGGAGGAACCGCGAATGCTCTCGATGTCGAGGCGCGAGATGGGCTGCTTGTAGGCAATAACGGCCAGGCACTCCAGCACGGCAGGGCTGAGCTTTTGCGCCTCGCGCTCGCGTACCAGCTTGTTGAGCAATGCGTCATGCTCGGGACGGGTGGTGAGCTGGTAGCCCTGGGCCAGCTCCTGAAGCGAAAAGGCCGAGCCCAGATCATCGTAGCGCCTGGCCAGCAGCGCCAGGCACTGCTTGACGGGAATGACGCTGGGGACTTCCAGCAGGTCAGCGATGCGGCGCGCCGAAATGGGCTTGCCGTGCACGAACAGCAGGGCCTCGATGCGCGCGGCCATGGCGTCCGGCGGCATGAAGGAGGCCGACAGGGAGTCCCCCACCTGGGTCGCGTCATCGGCCCCCGCGGACTCGCGGTTGTCTGACGTGTCCGCTTCAGGGTTGGGTAAATCAGGCATCATGGTCATCGGGGCGGCGAGGCCGGAAATCAGGACTGAACGAGGGAAGGTCAGGGCCAAGGCTACAGGCCGCCGCCCAATTTGCATTTCTCAATTCGATTTTTGCGTCAGCCCTGTTTGTCGGGCTCGCAATGTACGCCGGGCACCCTGAACTCCATGGTATAGACGCCGCGCGACATCACCACCCGCACCCAGCGCCCAAAGCGGTCGTCATCGACGTCCGGAAAGGCCAGGAACTCGGGACGGCGGTCAAAGAACTTCGCGGTGTTGGCCATGTTCGTCTTGTTTCGCTTCACGATGTGCCAGCCATAGGCGCTCTTCACAGGCTTGGAATACTCGCCGTCCTTCAGGGCATAGGCGGCATCCGCGACTTCTGCAGCCAGGCCGTCGCCCTTGTAATGCCGCGGCAGCTTGCCGCCCTGGTTGGCCGAACCGATGTCCTGGCTTTCCTTCACCGCCAGATCGTCCCAGTTGGCGCCGCGCTGCAGCCGCACCCAGACGTCCTGGGCCGTGGCCTGAGTCTTGCACAGGATGTGTGCGAGATCGTAACTCTCCGTGGAGGTTTCGAAGTAGTTCACGATCAGGCGCTTGAGCAGAATGATACGGGCGCGCGAACCCAGGTAGGCCTCCAGGCGCTCCTGGGTGAGGTTCTGGCTCTTGAGCCACTCCTCCCAGGGCACGGCGCCTCCGTAACGGTCCTGCACCTGCTTTTTCATTTCGGAAACCTGGCGCTTGACCTCGAGTTCGATCTCCAGCTTCTTGATCTCGCAGCCGATGCGCTCAGCTTCCAGTTCCAGCAGGTTGACATGCACCAGGTAGTCGACGGACTTGGTCAGCACCTTGTAGCGCTCGTCGGGAATCAGGGCCTCGAAGTCGTAGATGCGAGCGATGAGCTGCTCCGCCGTGACGATGCGGTTTCCCACCCGTGCGACTTCATTGACTTTGAGCGTGGTCTTGGGTTTTTCAGCGGGCTTCTCGCTGCCCTGAGCACCGGCCAGATATCCCGCGGAACTGAAAAGACCGGCCAGCAGCGCGAGGGCCGCAAGCCGCAAGGCGAAACGTCGCAACATGATCTCTCCTGCTTCGACTGAAATCGGGGCCCGCCCCATGCTACACAGGTGCCGCGAAACTTCACCCGGGCGGCGGGGGGCTTTTCAACAGGCCAAGGCTTGGCTTTCGCCGGCCTGGCCCCTTCGCTAGACTTGGCGCCAAAGGGACTTCCCGTGGCGTCGCAGCGACAGAACCGTGACGAGGTTGACCCCCTGCCGTCGGGCCCGCCCAAGGCCTCTCCGGACCTGGTGCCGGAGCTGGACCCCGACGCGCCTGACGACAGCGCCAGCGAGACCCGGGTGCCGCCCCCGGCGGCCCGCGCGCCCGCCACCGGCCACCTGCCCCCGAATTCAAGGCCCGGTGCCCCGAGCATCGCCCGCGCCCCCGGATGGGACAACTCAGGAACCCTGCCGCGCGAGGCCGTAGAACCGCCGCGGGGCGTATCACCGCCCAAGCAACGCCCCGTGCTGCCCATTGCAGCCCGCCCCGCCACCGACGCCCTGCCGGGCAAGGTGGAATCCGCCGCGGCCCTGGAGCCGGTGCAGACCGATTCGGCCAACCTGCTGCACCCCGTGCAGGTGGACATTCCGGCTCCGCCGAAGCCCTCCACGGAAGTCAAGGCCCCGGCGCCGGGCCAGAAGAAAATCGAGTTCTCGCCTGACTCCGCCGATGCCGTGCTGGAAGTGACCGCCGAACCGCCGCTGGAAACGGCGGATATTGACACGTCAAGGCCCAAAGGGCGCTCGCCCAGCGGTTTTCGCGCCGAGCCGCCTCCGCGCCCCGAGGACGACTTCCCCGAGACCGCCAGCGATTCCGCCACCCCCGGCGTCCGGCAGGACACCGCCGAGCGCGCCCTGGCCAACCTGAACCTGGATGAGGAGGAAATCCCGCCCAGCCCGGAGATCACCAAGCGCTTTGACGTGATCCTGCAACTGGGCAAAGGCGGCATGGCCGTGGTGTATCTGTGCCGCGACCCGCGCCAGAAGGGCAAGATCGTCGCTGTCAAGGACATCCGCACCGAACTCAAGCCCGGCATGCGCATGGCCGAGCGCGTCGAGCACGAGGTGATGCTGCTCAAGGAGCTCGATCATCCGCGCATCGTCAAGGTCCATGACCTGCTCAAGTTCCCGCGCGGCTCGGCCATCATCATGGAGTACATCGACGGTCTGCCCCTGGACCATGAAATCGGCGCGGGCCGCCGCATCACCTGGGATTTCGGCGTGCGCATTCTGCGCGAGATCGGCGAGGCCCTGGCCTATGCTCACTCGCGCGGCGTCATCCACCGCGACCTCAAGCCCGACAACATTCTCTACTCGGAACGCCACAACATCATGAAACTCGTGGATTTCGGCCTGGCGCGTCTTTACGGCGAAGAGATTGACGTCAGCATGACGCGCACGGGCATGGTGGTGGGCACGCCGCATTACATGAGTCCCGAGCAGGTCAGCGGCAAGCAGTTGGACCAGCGCAGCGACGTCTATTCATTCGGCGCCACGCTGTACTACCTGATCACGGGGCAGCGCCACGTGGAGGGGTCCAACATCATGGACATCCTCGAGCAGCAGCGCTCGGGCGAAATCGTTCCTCCCAGCTACATCAACCGCGACATGCCGGACTGGCTGGCCTACATCATCGGCAAGATGATGGAGATCAAGGCCGACGACCGCTATCAGAGCATGGACGATGTCCTGGCCGACCTGCGGGCCGCTGAGGAAGACCCTGTCAACTTCGTGAAGAACAACCCCCGGGGACCCGTCAAGCGCTACGGCACCCGCCCCCTGATGCCCTACGAACCCGAGCCTGAGCCGCCCCTGACGGACACGGCTGAAGAACGCCGCATTCAGGCCAAGACCGCGCGCGTGCGCGAAGAGGCCGCCGCGGCTTTGGCCCCGGCACGCGACACGGACAAACCCACCCACCGCGTGAAGGACCCCCGCATTGTCGAGGATCTGCCCCAGGGCGACCCCTCGCTGACGCCACCGCCAGGCCCGCCCCTGGCCGTGGCCCAACTGCTGGAAATCTCGGAACTGGTGCGCGAGGTCAGCAGCCGCCTGCAGCGCACGGAAGAGAAGGTCGAGAAGCAGACCTTCAGCCCCCTGGCACTGTTCCTGATCGTGCTGTTGAGCTCGCTGATTGCGGCGTCCATGGTGCTGGGGCTGATCCTTTACCTGCACCGCAGCGGTCAGATTTCCCTGCTGGGATAACAGAAAAGGGGCGGCCCCTGGCCGCCCCTTTTCAATCAAAGTGCCGGCATCAGTTTCCGCTGGCCCCGGCGTCCGGCGCGGTTTTGACGTAGACGGCCCGATAACCCTTGATCACCGGGTTGTCGATCTTCTGGTTCACCGTTTTGCAGCCGATCTGGTCAAGCTTGGAAGCGTCGTCCTTCTTGAAGAAGTGGCGCAGAACCTTCAGCCGGCAGACGGTTTCGCCTTTCTCGTTGAGCACGATCAGTTCTGAACCCTCGGGCGGGGCATCGCCGCTGACGGGGTTCACCAGCACGTTACTGGCCTCGCCCGGCTTGCCGCCGCCGGTCACGGCCGCCACGGTGCCCTCGAAAGAGTAAACGCCCTCCTTGGGAGGCTGTTCGACCTTGGGGTCCCTGGGTGATTCCGTGCCTTCAGGAATCCTGGCGCCGCCCTTGCGCAACTGCTCGATCAGGTCGTCGTACTGTTTCTTGATGTTGTCGCGGTCAGAACTGGCGTTTTGCAGTTCCATTTCGAGCTGGGTCACCTTGTCGCGCAGCTTGCGGTTGCTCTCAACGGTGGCACTTGACTTCAGCTCCGCCAGTTCGGCGCGCAGGCGCGTGATTTCATCGGCCGTCAGAAGAGAGCGCTGCTGCTCGGCCTTCAGGTCGGATTGCGCCTTCTTGTGAGCCTCCTGCTCGGCCCGCAGCGCGGCTTCCGTCTCAAGAAGCTTCTTCTGGATGTCGAGCACCTGGTTGGGATCGACGTTTTTGACCTTGCCTTCCAGGGTCTCGATCATGGCCTTGAGGGCCACCAGCGCACTCTGCAGCTCATCCACCTTCCGGAGCTTGGTTTCCAGTTCGTCGGTGCGCTTGCTCTGGGCCTTGGCTGCCTCTTCCTGAGACTTTTCGAGATTCTTGAGGCCCGTGGCAATGTCGCCGCCGATGCTGTTGAGCTTGCGGTTCACCTCATCCAGGGATTCGCCGCCGCCCTTCTGCTGCTGGGCCACCAGCAGCTTGGCCAGGTCATCGTTGCCGCCCTGTTTCTTGAGATTCTCCAACTCCGCCTGCAGCTTGGCGTTTTGAAGCCTCGCTTCGTTATCCTGGCAGCCGGCCAGGAACACCAGGGCAAAGGCCAGAGCGGCCAAAGTCAGGTTCCGCATGGGTGGAAAACTCCAGGCATGGACGCTTGTGTTCGGGGTGCGGCCGCGTCCCTTCTTGCTTCGGGGTCAAGCGGGCTATTGAACCAGAGTGTGGAAGAACGGTCAAGGCGCGCCGCACTCACGAACCGCTCGCCTCCTGATTACAGCATCCCCCACAGAAGGCCGACAAATTCGTCCCGTCTCATTCCGGCCTGCCTGTGGATGGCTCGCAACGCTCCAATCGGAATGGACTTTCGCGGGTGCGGCACGCAAACCGGACGCGGCAACCCTCATGCCTGCGGCCGCATCTTTGATGTTCTGCCTGGCTTCCTCCAGCGTATCTCCGCAGGAGACGGCCCCGGGAAGCCGCGGGACTTCCGCGCTGTAGGATATCCCCTCTTTCGTAAGAACGGCGACCAGAAGGCAGCGGCAGTCCGTACACCTTCCTACGCGTTCCATACAGCGCATGAGCCCTTTCGGAGTAGGTCCGCAGAACCAACGCGATACGCGGACCAAGCGGAATTGGGCAGCCGAGTCGATTTTGCGGGAACCGCGATGTTCGGCGCGGGCAAGAGTCTTCGGTCCAACTCCGAGTATGCCTGGCAGGCCGCTGAAATGCGGCCTGCGGACGCAAGCCATGAATGGCTTGCGCATTTCAAGCGGCTGAAAGGCCGCTTGAAATGAAGGTCGGGCCCGATTCACTTTGGCCCGACCGGGCTGAAAAAGTGGCCGGATGCCACCTTTTCAGCAGCATGCTAGAACAAGTCGCCCTGGGCCTTCTTCGGCGCGACGTCCTGTCGGGGTGCAGCGCAGGCAAACTCGGTCAGCTTGCCGGCATAAGGTTTGATGAGCTTCTTGATGGCATCCGGCTTTGCCGTGAGGTCAAGCCACATTGCCGCGTCTGCCGGGTCCAGTATCAGTGGTTCGCGGTCATGGAGCTTCTGCATCCAATCGCTGGCGGGCGTCGTCACGATGCTGAAGCATTTCACGTCCTGCTCCAGCCTGGGGTCATAGTTGAAGGCGTAAAGTACCCCCATCAGCATCGGGTTGCCGTCGGCGCGCCGGACTGCGTGGGCCTGTTTGGCGCCCTTCTCGCCGGTCCATTCATAGAACCCGCCTGAGACGATCAACCCGCGCCGCAGGACCAGGCTTTCCCGCCAGAGGCCCCAACCCAGGCTTTCCATGCGGGCGTTGAACACGCTATTCGACTTCTCGGTGATGTACCCCCAGCGCATGGGCTCCACGCTCGTCATGGTGGCCACCGGATAGCTGTGCGTGGGCCGAATGTCGTACCTGGGCCGGTTCATATCCTCGACCCATTCCTTGATGGCCTGGCGGAGCTTCTCGGCAACGTCGTCAGGCAGCCCGCGCACCGCATTGTCGATGGCCGCATCAGGCACAAAGAAGCGTCCGCACATGAAATTGCCGCCTTGAATTCGTCGTCGTAAGGTTGGTCTTCCGGGGGCGAGGGGGTCAACTTCAGGGCTTCAAAGCGGGCACAATGTGGGCCGCGTCCTCGATTCCCGGTGGCGTCGCGCCCTGGGTCAGAGCCCGTTCATGACGTAGTCTATCAGCCGCGTCCCGTCGTCAATCTTTATGCCGGCGCCCTCTGCGTTGGCTTCGGTCAGGGTCAGTTGCGAGCGGCTCTCGACGCCGGGGCCCCACATCATGAAGGGCACGGGCCGGTCGTCGTGCTGGCGGTTGTCGACGCGGCTCATGAGCGTCGGAACGACCGTCAGGCGCACGTCCGAAGCCTTTTCCAGCGCCTTGAGCACGGGCTTGAAGAAGTAGCGGTCAATCAACTCGATGCTCTTGACCTTGCCCGGGATGTCGCCGCGGTGGCTGTGTTCGTCAGGGTAGCTGAAGTGGGCCATGACCAGCCCGTCCTGCTTGAGGGCCGAAAGCGTGGAATCGCAGATCTTCTTGATCTCTTCCGTCTCGCCGGCCCGAGACTCCAGGTTGTCCACATCCACGCGCTTGAGCCTGCCGCTGGGGTCGGCCAGGCGGGGGATAACCGCTCCGCCCGGCGCCACCACCTGTATGCCCGCCGCCACGGCCACCCCGCGGAACAGGGGCGAATAGGAAACCAGGGTCGCCTCCAGTCCGAAGGTCTTCTGGAACCCCGGCACCTCCACGGCGGTGCCCCCGCCCCAGGGCCATATGGCGTTGGCCGGATTCTGCTTGAGGTCCACGCGGATGCGGTTGATCTCGTGCCGGGCCAGAACCAGCGGCGCATCTTCAATCAGCTTGCGGAGGACCTCGCTGCCCGGACCCTCAGGCATGCCCTCTGCCGTCGGCAGGTTCAGCACGTTGAAGGGGTTGACCGTCGTGGAGCCCTCAAAGTCCGTTCCCTCCACCACCAGCAGGTGGTTGTGGCCGTGACCCCTGATGAAGCGCAGCTTCGTGTTGTTGAAGTGACCCTCAAGCAACTTCAGCAACACCGCCCCTTCGTCATCCGTGAGACCGCCTGCCCTCGTGTCCACGATCTTTCCGTCGGCCACGGTCACGAACTGCAGACGAAAGGCCCATTCGCCGTCGGCCAGCACCGTGCCCGCTGCCAGGGCTTCGTAGTAGCCGCGCCCCGTAAGGTAGGGCCCCGGCGGGTAGCCCAGAATGGTGAAAAGCGCGGCCAGGGTTTCGGGCGCCTGACCCTTGGGCACGGTGCGAATGGTGCCGAGGCGGCCGGCGAGGGCCAGCTTGTCGATGATGGGTGTGTTGGCGGCCTCAAGGGGGGTCTTGCCGCCCAGTTCGCTCTGGGGCAGGTCAGCCAGACCATCAATGAGGACCATGAGGTAGCGCATGAGTAGCGTAAGGCCGCAAAGCGCAAGTATGACGGAATACTGCCTTTACGGATAACGTTCCGTTACCGGAGCATGGGACGATAGCGGCTTGCTTTGGGCATGCAAGCGCTGCACAAGGAAAACTGTGCGGCGCGGGCTGTGGCCCGCGTTAACATGGTGGTCCTACAGGCCAGATCAGGTGACCGGATGAGGCAGACTTCCCTTTGGTTGGCGCTCCTGATGCTGGCCTCCGTCTTGGGCGCTCAGGCTGAGCTGATCCGCGCCAAGGCTGTCTTGGAGCCTCTGGATTCTCAGGGAGGCAAGGCAACTCCGGGCGGTGAGGTGAAGCTGCGCATCCAGTTCGAAGTGGACGAGGGCTTTCACGCCTACCACAAGGACAACCCCGGTTACAGCAAGCCCATCAGCGTCAAGTTCAGCGAGCTGTCCGGCCTCACCGAGACTGGTGAAGCCCAATGGCCCAAGTACCACGAGGGCCACCCCGACCCCAAGGACCTCTCCTGGGTCGAGTACGAACTCAGCGGGACCTTCGAGATCGTCTACCGCTTCCGGGTGCCGGCCACGGCCAGGGGCGCCCTTAAAGTTTCGGGAAGCTACGAGGCCCAGGTATGCGACGAGAAGGGCTGTACCGATCGAAGCGGAGCGTTCAGCGCCAGCCTTGATGTTCTTGAAGGGTCCCGAGCCGCGCCGGGCGCGGGAGACAACGAGGCGCTCAAGCGCCTGGAAGACAAAGTTGAAGCCCTGGCCCAGGAACTGGGCTCCCAGAGGAAAGACCTCGAAGCCATCCGCAAGGCCAACGAGGAACTGAGCAAGGCCCTCAAGGACTTCATCAAGTCGCAACAGGAGAAAGCCGGGCCTTCGGGCGAGAAGGACGACCACGGCTTCTATGTCAGCTATGACTTCGCAATCGCTGAAGCCCGCAAGCAGGGCAAGCTGCTGCTGATTGATTTCAACGGCGAGTACTGAACGGCGTGCCGCCGCATGGAGCGTGAGGTCTTCACGCTTCCGAAAGTCAAAGAGTTGCTGGCGAAGTTTGTGGTCGTGGGTCTGAAGACGGACATCAAGGACTCACGCGTCAACGAACTCTACGCCAAGTACAAGGATCCTGAAGATCCTACGATCCCCTATTACGTGGTGCTGGACCACAACGAAAAGGCCCTGGGCGGCATCCATGCCACCCTGGGCCCGGAACCCAACGGCGATGATGACAACGGCTTGCCCCCCTCGGCCTTCGTGAAGTTCCTGGAGGAAATGAGCGCCAAGGGCGTAACCGGCGACAAGCCCGTCGAGCCCAAGCCTCAGCCCAAACCCGCCGCGGACAAGCCGCCCGCCGCCCAGCAGGGTGATGCTCAGGCCGAAGATGAGGGGCCCACGTCATTCACGGCCCTGTGGAAGTTTCTTCTGGAGGCCTTCGTCGTCGGCTTGATCACGCTGCTGACACCCTGCGTTTTGCCCGTACTGCCCCTGACCATCGGCTTCTTCGTCAAGCAGGCGGAGCAGAAGCGTCCGCCATTGATCACGGCCGGCATCTACTGCGGCGTCATCCTTGTGAGCTTTACATCGATTGGGGTGCTGGCGTCCCTGCTGCTGGGGGCTTCCGGCGCCGGAGATATCGCGCGCAGCTGGTGGCTCAACCTGGGCCTCGGCATCCTGTTCATTGTGCTGGCCCTGAGTTTCCTCGGGCTGTTTGAACTGCGCATGCCCACCTTCCTTACTTCCAAGGCGGGTCAGGCCCAGTTCCAAGCCAACAAGGCGGGCAAGGGCTATGTCGCCGCGATGATCAGCGGCACCTCGTTCACACTGATTTCGTTCTCCTGCACGGGGCCCTTTGCGGCCTTTGTGCTGGCCCGCGCGGCTTCGGGCGATGTCATCATGCCCGCCTTGGGGATGTTCGCCTACGCGTCAGGCATGGCCCTGCCTATTTTCATCATGGGCCAGTTCCCCGCGCTGATCAAACAACTGCCCAAGTCCGGTGGCTGGATGAACGCCATCAAGGTGGTGTTTGGCCTCATCGAGCTGGCCCTGGCCTTTGCCTACCTGGGGTTTGCCGAGCTGGCGCTTCGGGGCTCTGCCCCGGAGATCTTCTCCAAGAATCTGGTCATTGCCGTGTGGGTGGCCTGTTCCATGGCGGCGGGCCTGTACCTCTTTGGCCTGTTCCGGCTCCCCCATGACCATGACCGCGTTGAGCAGATTGGGGTGTTCCGCGCCATCTTTGCCCTGGCTTTCTTCTGCCTGGCGGCCTTCATGCTGCCCATGCTGTTTGGCGCCCCGCTGGGCAACTTCGGAGCCGTCATACCACCCGGCGCCAAGGACGCCCCCTCGGCATTTGGCGGCAAGGGTGGCGGCGAAGGCGGCGACCATCTCAAGCCACCCGTCAAGTCCATGGACCAGGCCAAATCCGAAGCCGCCAAGACGCAAAGGCCGATCTTCATCGACTTCACGGGCCCTGCGTGAAAGGACTGCCTGTGGGTTGAGGAGAACATTCTCCACAGCCCCAAAGTCAGCCGTGTGCTGAATGACAAGTTTGTGTTTGCCGAGATGTGGGTGGAGCGCGGCAGTGAGGGCGAAGCCGTGCTGAAGGGTCTGAAGTTCAGCTCAGCCCTGCCCCAGTACGCCGTGGTCGATGCGGAAGGCAAGCTCGTCTCGCGCTATGACCGGCCCCAGAATGTTGCGTCCATCACGCCGGACGCCTTTGCCGCGTGGCTGGAAGAGAGCCTCAAGTCGTACCGGCCCTGACCGTGCCGCACGCATGACCGGGAAGCCGCCTGCAGGGCGGCTTCCCGCGTTTTGGGCCGGTTCTTTGGGCGTTCTTTTTGGTCAAACGTCAGGAAAGGGGTCGTTATCTCTGGTAAACTCAGGGGGATGCCGACGGGTGAAGACACACAGAAGGTCGTCAAGGCCGCTCCCGAAGACCTGGCCAAGGCCACGCGCACGATTGAAATCGGCGGCCCCCCCGCAAAGCGCATCTATGACCAGATGTCCCTGGTCGCCCTGGTGCTGGACGAGGAACTGCGCATCGTGCGCTTCAACGCCGCCGCCGAGCGCGCCCTGGGCAAGCGCTTTGACCAGGTGCTCGGCCGCCCCTGCTTTGACGCCCTGCCCGACCTCTCTGAAATCGCCGACTGCAGGGCCTGCGAGCGGGCCATTGCCATGGGCATTCCCACGGAGGTCAAAGACGTCGAAATCTACGACCACGCCCGGGGCAAGCGCTTCACTTTCGATTTTCAGATTGACCCCATCGTGGGCGACAACGGCAAGCTGGCCGGGGTATCCATGATCGGCCTGGACGTGACCGAACGCTTCAAGCTGCGCAAGCGCCTGGCCCGCCACAACGAAGACCTCAAGACCCTGCACGCCGTCAGCAATGCCCTGCGCAAAACGATGGATCTCGAGAAGGCCTTCGTCATCATCGCCAGCGCCCTGACCAGCGAGGCCGGCGGCGGCTACGACAAGGCCCTCATCCTCGTGTGCGACCAGGACCGCGAGCACCTGCTGGGGCGAGTTGCCGTGGATTCCCTGGGGCTGGACACGGCCGAGGGCATCTGGCGTTCGCTCACCACACATGACGGCCCCCTGGACAAGATGCTGGAGTCGGCCTTCCCGGTCCTGCATCGCCGCTGGGGCGCCCTGACCGAAAAGGTCAAGCGGGTGAAGGTGCCTCTCGACTCCCCCGACAGCCTCATGATTCACGCCCTGCGCACGGGCGAGCCCGTCACACACGAAACTTGCTCCGAACAGGGGCTCGAACACCTTCACCTGCACCCGACGCTGGCCGAGCATTTCCCGATGACATGCTTTGCCGCCGCGCCGCTGAAGACGGATCAGGACGCAATTGGCGTGGTCATTGTCGATTCCTCCAGCCGCCCCCGGCGCTTTTCGCCCGAGCGCCTGAACATGCTCAAGATGTTCGCCAGCCAGGCCGCGCTGGCCATCAACAACGGCCTGATTTTCCAGAACGTTCTCGCGCGGGCCCAGAAAGACAGCCTGACTGGCCTTTACAACCACGGCCACTTCCAGGAGACCCTGCGCGCGGAAATCGAGCGCGCCCGCCGCTACGGCCAGCCCCTGAGCGTGGTCATGCTCGACATCGACCACTTCAAGAAATTCAACGACAGCTACGGCCACCAGACCGGTGACAACGTGCTGCGCCAGACCGCGCAGGTCCTCACGGCCGGCGTGCGCGTCACCGACCTCGCCGCGCGCTACGGCGGTGAAGAATTCGCCCTGCTGCTGCCCCACACCAGCCTCGAACATGCCATTGACCTCGCGGAGCGCACCTGCGCCGGCGTCGCGCGCAAGGTCGTCGTGGCCGGCCCCAAGGGTGAACGCCTGGGCGTTACGGCAAGCTTCGGCGTTGCCACTTTCCCAGTTCATGCCCAAAGCGCGGCCGAACTCGTCAGCCTGGCCGATGAAGCGCTCTACATGGCCAAGAAGAACGGCCGCAACCAGGTGCGCAGCGCCTCGGAGGTTCTGGCCCTGACGCCCCAGCAGCGCGAGGCCGTCAAGCAAAAGCACTCCGCGCCTGCGGCTCCCCCGGCCCAGACCGCCCCCGCCCCCCTGCCGGCCGAGGCGGCAGGCGGCAAAGATTCGGCACTGCCCCCCACTGTCGTGGAGCTGCCTCCGCGCTACCAGCAGCGGCTGGAGGCGGCCATTGCCGAGCGTCACCAGCAGAAGTCCTCCCGTGACCGAGACACCGTGCGCATCGTGAAATCCACGCCGGAGCAGCCGCCGCGCCGCACCCAGAAGCGGCGTGAAGATGAGGGCAAGCCGCGGCGGCGCTCGGGCCGCACGCGCAAGCCCTGAGCACGCCGGTTGCGGTTCTCGTTCCCTTGGCCGCCTTCCCTTGCTAGAAGCAGACGCTCGACTGATGGAGTGATCGATGGACCGTGTGGCAATCAAGCGCGCCCTGATCAGCGTCTCGGACAAAACCGGCATCGTTTCTTTCGCGCAGAAGCTGGCGCAGTTCGGCTGTGAGCTGCTCTCCACGGGTGGCACCGCAAAAGTCCTGCGCGAGGCGGGGCTCAAGGTTATCGACGTCTCCGATTACACCGGCTTTCCAGAAATGATGGACGGCCGGGTCAAGACCCTTCACCCCAAGGTCCATGGCGGCCTGCTGGCCCGCCGCGACCTGAAGGAACACCAACAGGCGGCCCAGAAGCACGGGATTGGCATGATCGACATGGTCATCGTCAACCTCTATCCCTTCGAGGCGACGGTGGCCAAACCGGGAGTCTCGCGCGAAGACGCCATCGAGAACATCGACATCGGCGGGCCCTCCATGGTGCGCAGCGCGGCCAAGAACCACGAGGCCGTCGCCGTCGTGACCGACCCCGGCGACTACGAGGCCCTGGCGGCCGAACTCCAGTCTCAGCAGGGCGCCTTGGGCCTGGCCACACGGCGCCGGCTTTGCGCCAAGGCCTTCCGCATGACGGCGTGGTACGACCACGCCATCTCCGAATACCTTGATGACGACGGCGGCAGCTTCCCCGCGCGCAAGCTCGTCGCCCTGACCTTGAACCAGAGTCTGCGCTACGGCGAGAACCCCCACCAGGAAGCCGCGTTTTATCGCACGGGGCGCTTTGCCCAGGCCCTGGGCGGGCTGGAGCAACTGGCGGGCAAGGAGCTGAGCTACAACAACCTGCTGGACCTCGACGCGGCCCTGCGCGTGGCGGGCGAGTTTGACCGCGAGCACTTCGCAGTCATCATCAAGCACACCAACCCCTGCGGGGCGGCCGCCGGCGCCAGCGCGGCCGAGGCTTTTTCGCGCGCCTACGCCTGCGACCCGGTGTCGGCCTTCGGCGGCATCGTGGGCCTGAACCGTCCCTTTGACCTGGCGACGGCACAGCAGCTTCTCGAGGGGGAAAAATTCATTGAGGCCATTGTGGCGCCGGACTTCGAGGCACGGGCCATGGATGAAGTAGTGAACAAGAGCGGCAAGAAGTGGCGCAAGAGCATCCGGCTTATCAAGGCAAGCACCCTGCCGACTTCGCCCGTGCCCCTGGAGTATCGCGCGGTCTCGGGCGGCATGCTGGTCCAGCACCTTGACGTGCGCCGTGTGCAGCCCGCCGAGATGAAGGTCGTCACCAAGACTCCGCCCGACAACCGCATCATGGACGAGCTGTTCTACGCATGGACCTTCTGCAAGCACTTCAAGAGCAACGCCATCGTTGTGGCGCGGCACAAGTCCCTGCTTGGTTACGGCGCAGGCCAGACCAACCGCGTGGACTCCACCAAGCACGCGCTCGAGCGCGCCGGAGAAAAGGCGCGGGGCGCCGTGCTGGCCAGTGACGCGTTCTTTCCGTTCGCCGATTCCATCGAGCTGGCGGCGGCCGCCGGCATTGCGGCCATCATTCAGCCCGGCGGCAGCGTGCGCGACGAAGAGGTCATCCAGGCCTGCGACAAGCACGGCATTGCCATGGTGTTCACCGGTATGAGGCACTTCAGGCACTAATGGTCCACCCCGTCAAAATCGAGAGCTATGTTCCCGGCGGCGCCAAGCCCGGCAGCCTGACGTTCTTGCTCGACGGCAGGCGCATGAAGGCACTGGTCGAGCATGACTGCGATGAAGCCCGCGAAGTCTGGAAATCGGGCGCCGAATACCCCGTGGCCCTGACGCTGGTGGCCCGCGGCAAGGTGGACTACGCCGAGCCCGGCACGCCCGGCCTCACGCTCACGCGGCAAGCGGGGCTTGGCGATGTCATGCGCTTTCTTGGCCGCACCTGGCAGAGCATCGACCACGCGACGGTTCTGCTCCAGACTGAGCCGCAGGTGGCCCTGCGGCTGGCCGAGCCCCAGTTCGCCACGGATTTCCGCGGCGGAAGCTGGCTCACCGGCGAGGGCGTGCTGACGGCGGCCCTTCCCGAAGACCACCACGACTGACTCCCGTGCTCAACCTACTGACCAAGCTGTTTCTCGCGGTGACGCCGGCGGCCAACACAGCCGGCGAGGGGGCTTCCAAGGCCGCCGAGGACCCGGGTTGGGTCAACGCCTTCATCAACAAGCTCTATGACCCGACCTGGAACGCCGAACATCGTTTCCAGATCTGGGCGCTGATCGTCTTTGTCCTGATTTCCACGGGCTTTGGCCTGCCCACCCCCGAAGACATCTGGCTGATGCTGGCCGGGTTTACGACGTGGCTTTCTTCGGGCGGGGAGTTTGTCTGGTACTACTACCTGCCGGTGCTGGTGCTGTGCTCGATCAGCAACGTGATCGGCGACCTCGTGGCCTGGGGCATGGGCTATCGCTGGGGCCTGGGCGTTCGTGATCGCTTCAAGTTCGTGAGGAAGATGATCACCGACAAGCGACTGGCCCGCGTGCAGGGCTGGTTTGACAACTACGGGCTGTGGGCCGTGTTCTTCGGCCGCCTGGTGGCCGGCGTGCGCTTTGTGACGTTCGTGATGGCCGGGACCATGAAGATCAAGTGGTGGAAGTTCGCCCTGGTCGATTTCTGCGCCTGCATGTGCAGCATACCCATCTGGTTGACCCTGGGCGCCCTGATTGCCATTCACGGCCGCGAGTACGCCGACAACCTCTCCAAGCAGCTCAGCACCGGCATTCTGGCCGGCGGCGCCGTGCTGCTGGTTGTGGTGGTGGCCTTCTACAAGATCCGCAATGCGCGCCGCGCGGCGCGCGAGGACGCCGCGGTCAGCAAGGAAGTGGACCTCTCCAGCGATGCCGTCAAGGCAGCAACTCCCGCCAAACCGGGCGACCCGGCCGAGGCCGAGGTCGAACTGGGCCGCAAGTCGCCCTGATTCCTGTCGCCGGCGTTGGTAAACTTGGCTCGGCCCGGAGTCCTGGGCGGGGGGATGCATGGCCGGGGAGATCTCGCGCAACGAGCGGCAGTTGAACCTCATCAGCGCCTTGCTCAAGGCGCGTGACGGCATTGACTGGCAGCGGATTTCGACCATTGCCGGCTACGACGACGGCCTCTCGCGCCGCTCCCTGCAAAAGCGCCTCGAACGCGACATCAAGGAACTTCAGGAAGTCGGGCTCGTCGTCACCGCCACCCCAGGCGAGGAGGGCACCCGCACCTACGCCATTGACCGTGGACGCTGCCTGCTGCCCGCCCTGCGCCTGACGCCCGAGCAGCGGGTGCTGCTGTACCGCGTCGGCGTCAGCTATCTCGAGGAAGGCGGCGCCGGCCCCCTGACGGAGCACCTGTCGCGCGCCCTGGTCAAATTGCAGGCGGGCTCCGGCATTGACGCCCTGCCCGATGAACTGCCGCCGGGCATTCTGCGCCGTTCGCTGCACCGTCGCCCTGCCGAGGCCGGGCACCTCGATTTCATCGGCCTGGCACTTCTTGAGCGCCGCCGCATCCGCTTCAGTTACGGCAGTCGCGGGCGCAAAGAGTCGCGCCGTCAGGTGGCCCCCTATGCCCTGGTGGCGCGGCGCGGCGGTTGGTACCTCATCGCCTACGATCCTGAGCGCAAGGGCGAACGCACGTTCAAGCTCTCGCGCATCCGCGGCAAGGTGAGTTTCGCCCCCGACAGCCGCGTCGGCGAATACGAGATACCCGCGGGTTTTGACGCCGAGCGGAGTTTCTCATCGGACATCTTCGGCGCGGGGGCCGGGGCTTACTCCGACGTGCGGGTGCGCTTTGACGCCGACGTCGCCTTCATCATTGAAAACGAGTTCTCCGGCATTCACCGCATCGAGCCCGCCGAGGGCGGCGGCGTGGTGCTCCATCTCGAGCGCGCCTATCCCTTTGAGCTGATGCGCTATCTGGGCGAATTTGCCGGCCACTGGGAAATCATCGCGCCCAAGGCCATGCGCGAACAGGCACTGAACTGGCTTGAGGCGGCCCTGCGGAGGCTGGCATGAGTGAGGTAGCCCGCCTGGTTTCCCTGGCCAGCTTCCTGGCCACCCATCCCCGGATTTCCGTGGGAGAGGCGGCCCGTGCCACCCACCGCACGCCCCAGGAACTGCTCCGGGATATGAACGCCCTGATGATGGTGGGCGTCCACCCCTACACGCCCAGCGACTACATCGGCTACGCCACGTCGGGCCCCGGCGAGCACGGCCTGATCACCCTTTATTCCGCCGACCACTTCAAGCGTCCGCCCAACTTCACGCCCCAGGAAGCCCTGGCCCTGAAGTACGCGCTGGAGCACTATGCCCAGGCCGCCGACGCCCCCACGCGCCGCCAGATCGATGAACTTGCCGCTGCCCTGGCCGAAAGCCTGCATGGCCAGGCGGCCCGCGAACTCTCCCGGCGCGAGCCCGGCTTCATTCTGCCCCGCCGCACCGAGCGCATGCGCGAACTGATCGGGCGGCTGGCCCAGGCGGGCGAAGAGCGGCGCGTGGTGGAACTGGAATACTTCTCGGCCCATCGCGGCACGCTGTCGCGCCGCCGCGTCCATCCTTACCGCATGGTGGAGTCCGGCTCCCATTTCTACCTGCTGGCCATGTGCGAGCTGGCAGGAGCCACGCGCCACTTCCGCGTGGACCGCATCCGCCACGCACAGACGCTGGATGAAACCTTCCCGGAGTCCATCCCCGGCCGCAGCAAGGCGGGCCGCATGGAACCCGCCATGCGCGGCCGCAAGTTCGAAACGCTGGTCGTCGAGTTCAGCCGCGAAGCCGGGCCCGACGTGCTTGAGGAATACGGCACGCTGCCGGACGTCGAGGTGACGGCCAGAGCCAACGGGCGCGTCGTACTGAACCTGCCGCTGTTCAATGAAACCTGGGCGGTGGGCTTTGTGATGAGCTTCGGCGGGCACGCCACCATCCTGCGCCCGCAAAGCGCCCGCGAAGCCCTCCAGCGCACCCTCGCACAGGCCCTGAAGGCCCACCAGTCGTAACTTGGAGCATTTGCGCAGTGGGTCCGCAGGTTCAGGCCCGTGGCGAGCTTTGCATCCGCGGCTGCACCCATCCCATGACCGCTTCAGTCAGCGACGGCCGCGAAAAGGCAGGCCCGCCACATACACGACCGCGCAGAGCAGGAACGACAGTGCCACGATGGCCAGCGGGTAGTGCAGCTTGACGAGCAGATTGGCAATCACCTCAAACACGGGCCCGCCACGCGCGCCGAGAAGGCGATCCACGATCAGGTGCGTGATCAGGGCCAGCCCGCAAAGCACGAGCAGGCCGACGGCGCAGTTCTTCAGGTCCTGCCTTGACGGCGCCATGGCCATGGAAATGCACATGGCGAAGTAGAGGAACAGATAGGTGCGAACGTCTGTCCAGGCCGCCGTGGTGAGCGCCAGCTCAAGGTCGTGGTAGACGAGCGAAAAGAGCTGAAGGACGAAGTCGAAGGTCTGGGGCGTCGTGCCCGAGGCCGTCACGCGATAAAAGTTCATGGCTCCGCCCAGAGTCCAGCCCAGCAGCCAGAACGCCACAGTGCAGCCCGCCAGCGGCGCCAGCGAAATGATGACGTCTCCGGGATAGCGCAGCTTGGGCGGGCTGTGCTTGACCTCGCCGCTGCCGTCTTCCCTGAACAGGGTGATCTTGTGGATCTTCGCGCCGGTCAAAAGGCAGCCGGCGGCGTGCGAAAGCTCGTGCAGGGCCACCCCCGGCGCGATCAGGTAGGCCAGCAGGCGCGGCGGCAGGGCGCGCAGCCAGCATTCGCGCAGGAGGTAGCACAGGGCAATCAGCAGCGTCACGCCCAGGGAGAAGTTGAGAAAGGCCGTCAGGGTGGGCATGGCTCGTGTCGCCGCTGGCGCAATGCCCTTCGTCAATTGCCCGGCAAGTCTTTAGAAGTTCAGGTGGGCCGGGCCATGACCACGCGGTTGCGGCCCCCCGCCTTGCACTCGTAAAGGGCGGTATCCGCCTCGCGCAGGAGCTGGTCTTCGCTGATGGTGGTCTTGGTCACATAGGCGACGCCGATGGAAACGGTGACCTTCATCGACTTGCCTTCGTCGGCCACCAGCGGCACTTCCAGCTCTTCGATCTTGCGCCGCAGATACTCGGCCTTGGAACGCGCGGCTTCACCCATGGTTTCAGGCAGGATGGCGCAGAGCTCTTCGCCGCCGTAGCGGCACACGGAGTCCAGGTCGCGGAAGCTGGCCTTCATCAGGGCGCCCACGGCGGCCAGCACGGCGTCGCCCTGCTGGTGCCCGTAGCTGTCGTTGACCTTCTTGAAGTGGTCGATATCGAGCATCAGCAGCGAGAGGTCGCGCTGGTAGCGCAGGGCGCGCCTGAACTCCAGCGTCAGGTTTTCCTCGAAGACCCTGCGGTTGAACAGACCCGTCAGGTTGTCCGTGCGGCTGGCCAGGGTGATGCGCTCGAGGTTCTCGCGGTTGGAAATGACGAGCCCGAGGAAATCGGCGATGGTGACCACGAGGTCCTTGATGGACTGCGCCACCATGCTGTGGTTCTTGTAGAAGCGCGCCAGGTTCTTGGGCAGCCCCACGTGCAGCAGGCCGCGGATTTCGTTGCCGGCCTTGATGGGCGCGATGTGGCTGCCGGTTTCATCGATGGCCAGGGCCTGCACGCCGCTCATCACATTGCCGTAGAGCGTGTTCAGGTTGGTCTGGATTTTCGTGGTGGCGCGGAAGGGGTGCGCGTAGCGAACTTCAAGGTCGCCCTCGCGGTTCTTGAGCAGCACGGCGCAGGTGGAAAAACCGGCCTCATTGACCATGGTCAGGGCCGCCTCCTTGAACACATCGCTGATCTGTTCGATCTCCAGCAGCCGCTTGGTGAGCACGGGCACGGCGCGCAGCACCTCGGCCAGGGCGATGATGCGCGTGTTGGCTTCCGCAATCTCGATGTTCTTCTTCTGGTTCTCCTTGGCCGCGCGCTGCGCCTCCAGTGAAAGCTCGCGGTTGTACTCGCTCTCACTGCGCAGCTTGTTTTCAAGTTTGACCTGCTCGCTCACGTCGCGCGCGCTGCCCACGTGCAGGATGCGGCCCAGGTAGTTCACCACGGAATAACAGATCTCGAGCGTGCGCACTTCTCCGTCCGGCAGCACCACGCGAAAGCGCAGCGAGCCGCGCTCGCCCGGCCGCGAGGCCTGGCCGCGCTGCGTTGACACCAGCACGCGGTCTTCCGGGTGAATCAGGGACGAGGTGGCCAGGGGCGTCTTGTTCTCGACCAGTTGCTCGGCCGTGTAGCCCACCAGCTCACAGAAGGCCGGATTGACCTTCACAAAGACATCGGCCACGGGGTCAAGCACGTACTGCCCGTCCATCCCGTTCTGGAAATGGACCTGCAGCAGGTTGGATTGAATAGTCGCCGTTGACTCTTCCATGGCCCTCAACACAAACCGGCCGCCCCAAGGCGACCGGTCTTGCGTCGTCGGGGCAACCATCACATCGCTACGCGCCGCTCACTGCCCGGCACCACCGTATCCACAATGCGAACCGAGGGTTCGCGCGATGCAACCACAGCCTCATCCACCGCCGCCACAGCGCGGCTGCTTCCCTTGAGCAGGCGCAACTGCTGCAACTCACCCATGGCCCGCGCGATCAGCGAATGGCCAACGGCCTCCGCCTCCGGGCTGGGCATTGTGGGCGATTGCTCGTCGGAGCCGACAAGCCCAACACTTTGTATGATCTCCGGAACAGGCTCACAGCGCTCGGTGTCGGCGCCCAAAGGCAAAATCGCCGGAGACTCAGCTCCCACTTCACCCGTCACGTCAGCCTGCATGATAGCAACAGCCGGCCCGGATTCATGGGTAACTTCCGCGCCATTAGAACAAATGTCATTGCAAGCTTGAAGCTTCAAGCTTTCGCCTACCTCTGCCACCGGACCCAAGGGCTCCGGCTTTCCCACCAGTCCCCTGCCGGAATCCTTCATGTCCCGGGACACCCCTTTCAGGCGCTGGGATACCCGCTTGAGCCTGGCCCAGGCAAAGTCCAATGCCACAGCAGTGAAGATAAGCACCCCCAACCCCATCAGCACCTGTGGCACGTATTCGACAAAAAGTAACGTCATGTTCCCTCCTTGAACTGAGCGTGGCAATTGATCTGGGGCGCAATAGCATCGCCACCATGAGCCACGTTCTCGCCGTGATTCCCGCGCGCCTGGCGTCCACGCGACTGCCGCGCAAGGTCCTTCTCGACAAAACCGGCAAGCCCCTCGTTCAGCACGTCTATGAAGGGGCCAAGGCCTGCAGGCTTATCGACAAAGTGGTGGTCGCGACTGATGCCGAAGAAGTCGCCCGGGTTGTCCGCGGCTTCGGCGGCGAAGCCGTCATGACTTCCCCCGACTGCCAAAGCGGAACAGACCGTGTGGCCCAGGCGGCCCGCAAGTTCCCCAGGGCCACACTGGTCATCAACGTGCAGGGCGACGAGCCTGAAATGAGTCCCGTGCCGCTTACCGCCCTGGTCGCCGGCATGAAGAAAGTGCGCGCGGCGCAGATGGGCACCATCGTGACGCCTTGGCCCGCTGGCGTGCCCTTGTCAGAGCCCGGCTTTGTGAAAGTCGTGACGGACCGCAAGGGCTTTGCGCTCTATTTTTCGCGCAGTCCCCTGCCCTTTTACCGCGAGCACCCTGAACTTCCGGCCGACGGCCGACGGGAAGACGGACAGCCCCGCTATCTCAAGCATGTGGGGCTCTATGCCTTCAGGCCGAAGTTTCTGCAGAAGTACGCCAAGATGGCCCAGACGCCGCTGGAGAAGGCCGAAAGCCTCGAGCAGCTTCGTGCCCTTGAAAACGGCGTGAAGATCGCCGCCTTCCTCAGCGAGTACCGCGGCTATGAGGTCAACACGCCGGCCGACTATGAAGCCTTTGTGTCCCGCGAGCTTGGCCGCCGCGGGCGCTGACGGGCCGGGCCCGTTCAGCTCTTGGCGCCGCCGAAGAGCTTGCGCAGCATGTGCAGCGTATGCTGACGACCCAGGATGGCGATGGCCTCCGTCAAGGGGATGTGCTTGGGGCAAACCTCGACGCAGTTCTGGGCGTTGCCGCACTCCGTCAGGCCGCCGGGGCCCATGGTGGCCTCGATGCGTTCATGGGCGTGCATCTTGCCGCTGGGATGATCATTGAAGAGCACCACCTGGCCGATCACGGCCGCGCCGATGAAATTGCCTTCCTTGGTGTACTGGGGGCAGGCCTCCATGCAGCAGCCGCAGCTCATGCACTCGGAAAGCTTGTAACGCCACTCCTGAGTCTTTTCGCTGTAGCGGGGCCCGGGCCCGAGGTCGTGGGTTCCATCGATGTTGATCCAGGCCTTGGACTTCTTGAGGTCTTTGAAGATGCGCTGGCGATCCACCCAGAGGTCACGCCTGACGGGGAACTTCTCCATGGGCTCGAGCGTGATCTCGCGGCCGACGGAGGGATCGTCAATGAGCGCGCTGCAGGCCTGGCGTACGCGCCCGTTGATGTTCATGGTGCAGGCGCCGCAGACTTCCTCAAGGCAGTTGCACTCCCACACTACGGGAGCCGTTTCCTTGCCGCCGGCAGTCTTGGGGTTGCGCTGCACCTGCTGAAGGGCCGAGATCACGTTCATGTTCTTGGCGTAGGGGACGGTGAACTCCTCCCAGTAGCTCTTGGAGTTCGGGCCGTCCTGCCGTTTGATCTTGAGGCGTACGCTGGTCTGGGCGGTGGCAAGCGCGCGTTCGGCGATGCTGGCTTCGGGCATGTTGGTCTCGATTGATGGGTGTGGAACCCCCGGGCGTAATATAGTCGCGCTGGTTCCGGCGGCAACATCAGAGCATGCACGTCGTTTTCCTGAGTGAGCATTTCCACAAGCGGCCCAGCGGTCCGCGCAAGGCCTGCCTTGAACTGGCCCGCGCCATGGTGCAGCAGGGCCACCGCGTCAGCCTCATTGGCATGGCGCCGCGCAACGAAGACGAGCCCTGGACCGGCAGCGGCCCGGCCTTTCTCAGGCGTTACGCCTGGCGCTGGCTGCCCGGGCGTCTGGGGAGGCCGCGGTTCTTCGCCCGCGAGTTGGCGCGCCTGCACAGAACCTCGCCCATCAACGCTGTCCTGGCCATGGGGCTAGAGGCCGGGGCCGCAGCCCTGCGCTTTCGCGCGCAAAGCGGCGTGCCCTTCGTGCTCAATCCGCGCAGCTACCTGGCTGAGGCCGTGGGCCACCCCAAGTTCAGGCTGGCGCGCAAGCTCACGGAGCAGTGCAACGGCTTCATCGCCCTCTCCGCCGCAGCGTGCGGGGCCTGGTTTGCGCGCCTGGGCGCCGAGGTGCCGGGCCACGCGCGGGGCATTCTCAATGGCTGCACGCCCTGGCGCCCCGTCGGCGCGGCGGCCGCGCAGGTTGAGCCCATGATTCTCAGCGTGGGAATGCTGCGACGTCCCAAGGGGCACCACCTTGTCATCCGCGCCCTGGCAGAACTCAGGCGCCTGCCGTGGTCCCTGTGCATTGCCGGCGAAGGCAGGGAACGAACGAGTCTCGAACGCGACATCGCTCGCCTGGGGCTTGCCTCAAGGGTGAAACTGTCGGGCCTGGTGGATCGCGACGGGTTGGACCGCCTTTACGGGCAGGCGGACTGTTTTTGCCTCTTTCCCGTCTACTTTGAGGTCTGTGGCAACGCCTTTCTTGAGGCCATGGCCGCGGGCCTGCCCATCGTGGCCAGCGGGGCCGGCGCCGTTGCTGAAGTCCTCGCCACAGAAGAGGGGCGCGGCGTGCGGCTGGTGCCTCTGCAGGGCGCGCCCGACGTGGACGAAGACATGGTCCTGCCTGACCTCGTGGCGGCACTCTCCGCTCAATTGGCCATTCGGCGCGGCACGCCCCCCTGGTTCGAGCAAAGCATCGCACTGACCCGCCGCGCCGAGACCCTGACCTGGGAGCAGGCCGCCCGAAGCTATCTCGAGGTTCTGGCGCGGGCCGGGCAGACCGCACCCGGGCCCCTGCAGGCATCGGGCCCGCCGGCGCCCCCGCGCTATGGACTGTAGCCGCCGCAGGTTTCCCTTTGGCGGCAAGCTGATAATCTCGCCGGCGTGCACAAACCCATCGTGCTGATTACCGGCGCTGCCGGGTTTCTGGGAAGGCACGTCTGCGCGGCCCTTGGCCGCCGCGGCTGGGCCCTTCGCGCCGTGGACAACTTCTCCGCGGGCAGCCGAGAGCCCCTGCCCGGCGCCGAAATCATCGAGGCCGACGTCTCAACGGCCGCAGGGGCCGAGCTGGCCTGCCGCGGCGCAAGCGCCGTCGTGCATCTGGCCGCGTTTTCGTCCGTGCCGCGTTCCCTGGCTGACCCTGATCAGGCCCGGCGCGACACCGAACAATCCACGCTCGAACTGATCCGGGCGGCATCGGCCCGGGGCATCGGCCGCTTTGTGTTCGCGAGCAGTTCCAGCGTTTACGGAGACGCGGGAATGCCTCCCGTTCAGGAGGATTCGCCGCTGGCGCCCAAGAGCCCCTATGCCCAGGCCAAGCTTGCCAGCGAAGTTCATTTGCGGCAGGCGGCCCCGGCCCTAGACGCTGTTTGTCTGCGATTTTTCAACATTTATGGTCCCGGCCAGCGGCCCGACGCCACTTACGCCGCGGCCATCCCGCAGTTCTGCCGCCGCATCCTGCGCGACGAGGAGGTCACCATCTATGGCGACGGCGAGCAAACCCGCGACTTCCTGTACGTGGAAGATGCCGCCCTGAGCGTGACGGCCGCCCTGGAGGCCGGGCGACGCTTTGACGGCGCGCCTGTCAATGTGGCCAGCGGGGAGTGCGTGACCATCAACAGGCTGGTGGCGTTGGTAGGCGAACTGGCGGGCCGCCGGCCTCGCGTGCGCCACGAGGGCGAGCGTCGCGGCGACGTCCGCCTCTCCCAGGCCGACGTAACCCGCGCGAAATCCTGGATGGACTTTCAGGCCGCTGTCCCCCTGCGGGAAGGCCTGCGCCGCACCCTGGCCTGGCTCTCCGGCCATTGACGGGCCATGCCCAACTGCGACAATACGGTTCTGGGCCGCAACCGGAGCAAACCTTGGCACGACTCATTCCAGCAGCCGTCGTGACGGCGTTGTTGTGCTGGTTGGCCCAGGCGGCCCAGGCCCAGCCCAAGGCACAGGGCGAAGGCGACACGCCGCGCGCCAAACGCGACATCAAGCCCTGCCGCGACGAAAGCGGGGAACTGCTGCCCCTGTTCAAGCTCTATGAGGTGGCGGGCCGCAAGTGGAAGGTCAAGCGCGTGACCAGCCCCACCTCCGAGGGGGCGGACCGCTTCGACAAGTGGTTCGGCTATGAAGTGCTGGAAGTGCTTGAGGATCGGGCCGTCGTGCGCCACACGGCCATGGATGCCTCGGGCGCGCCCCGCAAAGACGACACGCCGGCCAACGTTGAGGTGCGCTTTGATGCCGACAACGTCATGTTCGGCACCCCCATCGGCTGCAACAAGGTCAAGGAAGAAAGCATCACGGTGGCGGCCGGCAAATTTGACTGCATCCAGTATGCGGGCGCCCTGGACAACACGCGAATCTGGATCAGCAAGGAGTATCCCTCGCTGGTCGTGCGCATGACGGGAAACAGCGGCTCTTCTGAGGTCATCGAGTTCGAGCGCTTTGCCACGGACAGCGCGCCGCCCAGGAAGCCCGCGGCCGGGGAGGGCGAGCTTGACTTCTCGCTCTACAAGCAGAAGCGGAGCTGGCTCATCAAGACGGTTGCCGTCAAAGGCGGAGTCAACCACCACGGCCACGTGAAGTACGAGGTTTCCAAACCCACGGCCACGGGCGCCACACTCAAGATCACGCTGTTGAACGAGAGCAAGAAGCCCCTGAAGGACGCCAAACCCCAGGAAAAATCGGTGCCGTTTTCCGCGGAGGGGCGCGAGTTCATCGAGCCTCCTCTGGGCGCCTCGAAGCTGCGCCTGGAAAAGCGCAAGACGGCCGCCGGCGTCATGAGCTGTGTGGTTTACCGCCTCAAGGATGACCAGGGGCGCGAAGTGCAGCTATGGATGGCGCAGGACCTGCCGGGCCTGGTGGTGCGCACGCTGATCGGCGACAACGGCGCCGAGGGCGGGTCAGAACTTGTTGAATTCAAGTGATGGGCGGGAGGCTGCCATGCGCGTCACGCTTCTGATTGTGCTGCTCTGCGGCCTGGCTTCCCCGGCCCTGGCCCAGGGCAAGCAGGACATCAGCTTCAGACTCTATCAGGTGGCCGGCCGCACCTGGACGACCAAGAGCACTCCCGTCTCCAGCGGAGATGGCAACCTGGACATTGGCTATGCGCGCCACGAGGTGCTCGAGGTCCATGAAACCTACGCGCTCTGCTCTTCCCTGCGCCTGGACCAGAACAAGAAGGTGCCCAAGGGCGTGGAGCCCAGCGAGTATCGCGTCGAATTCAAGCCTGACATCTACCCCTTTGCCGCGCCCGGCGGGGCGACGATGCTCGGCACGGAGAGCGTCAAGGCGGCGGGCCTGACCTTTGAGTGTGAACTCTGGTCCAGCGGCAATCCGCCCACGCGCTATTACCGCAGCACCCGCTACCCGGGCCTCGTGGTCAAGGTTGAGGCCGGATTTGGCCGGGAGGAACTGGTCGAGTTTGACGCCTTCAAGGAAGACGAGCCCCCGCCGCCGCCCAAGAAGGGCGGGAAGAAGGGCGACAAAGAACCTCCCAAGGCCGAGGAAGAACCTGCGTCGGAGCCGGGCTTTGCCCTGTTCAAGGCCAAGAGAAGCTGGCTGATCCGCGAGCAATCTGCGGCGGGGGAGGTTTATCGCCGGTACGAAGTCATCAAGGTGGAAGCCCAGGGAGCGGACCTCAAGGTGACCGAGCTGGATGCCGCCCGCAAGCCTGTGAAGGGCAAGCAGGAAGTGGTCCGGGTGGATTTTGCAGATACGGAGAGCCCCTGGATCAACCCGCCGGCGGGGGCGCGCAAGAACCGGGCTGAGAAGCGCAAGACGGCCTTTGGACTCATGGACTGCGTGGTCTACGACGTGAAGGTGGACGGCCAGGACCGCCAGATGTGGTACGCCGCCCGGTACCCGGGGCTGCTGGTCAGGGCGCGCCTGGGAGACAAGGGCAAGGGCGGCACCTGGGAGCTGGTCGAATTCAAAGAATAGGCAGGCCGGCGCCAGGAATCGGGCAGGGGGTCTGATTTTGATTGGAATTGGGGTTTGACGGCTTGTTTGCTGGTTTTCGCACGTAACACTTGAACTTGGGGCAAAGGCCCGACGGGGCCAATTCCTTACTGGAGGATCGAATGAACCGCTTCTGGCTGGGCCTGCTTTTGTCGGGCATTTGCGTTGCGCCTTCCACCGTTTCGGCCCAGATGGGCGGCGAAGGCGGTGGTGATGAGATGAAGGAGTACATTGAGGGCTACTTCAAAACCTGCGACACCAACAACGACGGCAAGATTTCACTGGAAGAAATCAAGAAGCTCTGGGTCGAGCGCGACAAGGCACTGGCCGAGGCCGGTGAAGACCAGGAGAAGCTCGCCAAGCTGTGGGAGAAGTACGCCTATGTCATGGACGTCTACACCTTCGCACTGTCGGACGCCAACGATGACAGCCTGGCCACGAAGGAAGAAGTCAGCGCTTACTTCAAAAAGGTGGACAAGGGCGAGGAATCCAAGCTTACGCGCCACGACGTGGACCTGATTTTCGGCTACTCGTGGGACACTGAGATGGTAAAGTACGACAAGAACAAGGACGGCGCCATCAGCAAAGATGAGCTGGAGGCCGACGACCAGGACGACTTCGACCAGTACGACAGCAACGGCGACGGCAAGGTCACGAGGGACGAATTCCTCGCCCTCATGCGCAAGAGCTACGACGTTGGCGGCGAAGAAACGCCCAAAGAAGGTCCCAAAGAAGGTCCGAAGGAAGGCCCCAAGGAAACGCCCGCCGGCGGCGAAATCGACAAGAGCGCCTTTGCCCTCTACACCAAGGAAGGCCGCTCCTGGACGGTCAAGAGCATCACGACCATTGAGGGCATGGACCCCATCATCAGCTACGTCCAGACCGAGGTCGTGAAGGTTGGCGATGACTACGCCGAAATCAAGACGACCATCCTGGACAAGGACCGCAAGCCCATGGCGGGCGTGCCGGGCACCACGAGCAAGATTGAGTTCCGCGTTCCCAAGGCTGGCCAGCCGGGCAACGTGCCCAAGGTTGAAACCACCACGGAGACCATCAAGGTGGAGGCCGGTGAGTTCGAGTGCATCGTTAGTACCACGGAACACGGCAAGTCCTGGACCAGCAAGAAGTACCCGGGACTGGCCGTCAAGATGGAGAGCAAGACCACCAAGATGGAACTCATTGAATTCAAGGAGTAGTAAACCCGCTGTCCCGCAAGCGGGCGCCCCCGGGCGCCCGCTTTTCTTTGAGCGGCACCCTGCGTCCGGTAAAAACTACTTCCCCTTTTTCTGCAAAGTCTCCCGCCGCGCCCTGCCGAATCCTGATTACCGCTGGACTCCGCGGCGCTTGAGCTGGGGGTCGCCGCGGCATCACCCAGCGTAACCACGCAAGACGACGCACAAGGAGGGACGCATGCTGACCAAGGGCCGGATTTCACTGTTGATTGCCGCGGGCGGGCTGCTGCTCGTGGGACTGCTTGCTGCTGCGCTGTTTGTTCCGGGCGGCGAAGAGGCCGCGCCGGAATCTGCAACCAAGAAGAAGGAAACACCCGTCAAGATGGACGTCGCGGTCAACCCCGCCACGTCGCTGCCGGGCTCCATGGGCCTGCCCAGAGTGACTCCCGAGGCCGCGCCGACGCCCGCCGTCAGCCCCACGCCGGCGCAGCCCAAGGCCGAGGCGGCCAAGGAACCGGCCAAGCCGGCCATCATTGAATACAAGGTTCAGCCCGGCGACATGCTGGCCAAGATCGCCAAAAAGCACGGCTGCAAGCTTGAAGACATCTACAAGCTCAATGAAGGGCTGACCCCGGCCACGGCCAACAAGATCCGCGTGGGCCAGGTCATCCGCGTGCCCAACGGCCCGGGCGCCGTGGTGGAGGCCGAGGCTGAAAAGCCGAAGTCCGAGGCAAAGGGCTTCCCCCAGCGCACCATCAAGGCGGAGGCCGGGGACACGGCCTTCTCTCTGGCCATCGAGTACTACGGCTCGCGCAGCCTCTTCCGCATGATTGTCGAGGCCAACCCCAACTTGCCCTGGAGTGACCGGCTCAAGGGCGGCGAAGAAGTGATCCTTCCCGCCTGGGGCGAACAGGTCGAGGCCAAGCCCGCCGCACAACCCAAGAAGGAAGATGAGAAAGCCACGGTCGAGCGTGACAGCATCATCCCGCCGCGCCGCTGATGCACAGGCCCAGACAAAAGAGCCGGCCCTCAGGCCGGCTCTTTCTGTTTAACCGCTTGTGCGGCCTCCTGCCATGACCCCGGCGACTTCGGCGGTGCCGGGGCATAGCCGTGCTCGATGTACCAGGCCGCGGCGCGTCGCAGAGTTTCGCGCAGCGAGCGTGTGGGCATGCCCAGTTCGCGCAGGGCCCGGGAGTTGTCGTAGAACATGGGCTTGAGCGCCATGCGCACGCCCGCCAGGGGCACCTGGGGCGCCTTGCCGGTCACCTTGGCCTTGAGCTCGCTGAAGAAGGCGGCGGTCAATGCAACGGTCTTGGGCACTTTGAAGCGGGGAGCGGGCAGGCCCGTGATTTCGGCCAGCGTCTCGAAGATCTCCAGGATGCTCGCGTTGACGTGGGCCAGAATATAGCGCTCGCCCTTCCTGCCTTTGTGCGCGGCAAGAATGTGCCCCCGGGCGCAGTCCTGCACGTCAATGACGTTCAGGCCTGTCTCCATATAGCCCGGCATCTTGCGCAACAGGAAGTCGAGCACGACGCGGCCCGTGGGCGTGGGCTTGACGTCAAAGGGGCCCATGGGCGCGGCAGGGTTCACGATGACCACGGGGGCGCCCTCCTGCGCCAGTTTCAGTACCCGCTGCTCCCCCAGGAATTTGCTGCGCGCGTAATGCACGGCCAGCTCGTCCAGCCGCGGAAAGTCCTGCTCGTGGGGCAGGCGGGTCTCGCCGCGCGGAGGCTTGCCCACGGTGACCACGCTGGAGGTGTGCACGATGACGCTGCAGCCCGCCAGGGCGGCCGTTTTCGTGACCAGCTCAGCGCCCTTTTCGTTGGCGTCGTAGATGTGCTTGACCTCGTGGCGTCGCAGGTAAAGCTGGTTCATGCCCGCCACGTGAAAGCAGGCATCGCAGCCCACCAGCCCGCGCCCCAGCGCCTTGGGGTCGTTCACGTCGCCGGTCACAACCTCGACGCTCAGGCCCTTGATGGCGCGGTGATCGGCGTTGGCGCGCATCAGCACGCGCACCTCGACGCCGTCGTCCAGCAGTTCACGCACCACGGCCGAGCCGATGAACCCGCTGGCGCCGGTGACAAATGCCTTCTTCATGGCCACCAGAGTAGGGGTCCATGGGCCGCTTCGCAATTGGAGTCGGGGGTTAGCCTGCTAAATTGAGGGTTGCACCATGGCCAGCACCCCAAGTCATGCCGACGCCGCCCCCGAACCGCCGCGCCCCGGCCTGCGCCGGCGCCTGCTGCTGGGCCTGGCCGCCTTTGTTTGCCGGCGCGCGCTGTGGATCGTGGCCGCGGCCCTGCTGCTGGCCGGCCTGTCTGTCTGGCTGTCAGTTACGAGCCTGACATTCATTACCGATCGCAACGCCCTGGTGGACCCGGAGGCCGAGTTCAACAAGCGGTTTCTTCGCTTCAACGCCGCCTTCGGCGACCAGGAGCTGATGCTGCTCTGCATCACGGCTGCGCCGGGGCCCGTCAACAACCCTGACTTCGACCCGCCGCCGCCCACAGCCAGGCAACGGGCCGAAATGAAGCAGGCCGCCGCCAAGGCGGCCCGGGCGCTGCGCGCCCGCCCCGAGCTCTTTCCCCGCGTGATGGAGCGCGTGGACCCCGAGAGTTTCGGCGGCACGCGCATGCTCTACATGCCGCTCAAGGACCTCGAAGGCGCCGTGGCGCAGGTGGAAGCTGCCAAGCCCCTCATCGCCCGCGTGGCACAGGAACCCGGCCTCCCCGGCCTGCTGCGCGGCCTGCGCGAGAACATCGACCAGGGCAGCGTGAGCAACCTCAGCGGCGAACAGCTGGACCGCGCAGGCGCCGAGCTGGCATCGCTGATCAAGTCGCTTCGCGAGTCTCTGGATCCGGCCAGGCCCGCCCTCGCGCCCGACGGGCTCTTCGCCTTCAACAGCAGCGACCCCAACCTCGACCCCGACGGCTACTTCTTCACGTGGGAGGGCCGCATGCTCTTTGTGCCCCTCCTGCCCGCCAAGGACCACGCGGCGTTGAACCAGGTCAAGGAGCCCATCGCCTTTGCGCGCGCCGCGCTTGCCGAAGTGCAGCGCGAACATCCCGGATTGTCCCTGGGGCTCACGGGCCGCCCCGCCATCTACAGCGACGAAATGGAAACCAGCAACCGCGACATGACCAACGCGACCATCCTCGCGCTGCTGTCGGTCACCATCCTGTTCGCGCTGTGGTTTCGTGGGCTGGTGCGCCCCGCCCTGGGGGTGCTTTCGCTGGTGCTGGCCCTGTGCTGGACGATGGGCTTCACCACGCTGGCCCTGGGCCACCTCAATATTTTCGCCATGGTGTTCGGCGTCGTGCTCATCGGCCTGGGCATCGACTTCGCCATTCATGTGCTCAACCATTACCGCCACGGGCTGGCGCGCGGCCTTTCCGTGCGCGAGGCCCTCTACGACTGCTACGCTGAAATCGGCGCCGGCACGGTGACCGGCGCCGTAACCACGGCCGCCGCGCTCTCCACGGCCATGCTGACCGATTTCCTGGGCCTGGCGGAGCTTGGCCTGATCTGCGGCGTGGGCATTCTGTTCTGCCTGCTTTCCATGCTGGTGGTCCTGCCCGCCATGCTGGTGCTCTACGACCGCCGCCGCCTCGATGAAGGCGACCGCAACCTGCGCGAAGTCATGCGCGCGCGCGCCCTCGACGAAGCCCTGCACCCCCTGCCGCAGCGCACCACACCCCTGCAACTTGGCGCGGCGGCCGTCATGCTGGCCGCCATTCTCGCCGGGGTCGTCTCCGTCTCCTGGGCGGCCACCCACGGCTGGACGCCCTTCGACTACGACCTGCTCTCGCTCAATGACCCCTCCAGTGAAGCCGTACATTGGGAGCAATTGCTGGTGCGTCACGACCAGCGCGCCAGTTATGCCGTCAGCTTGCGCGAGAGGCCCGAAGAGATCCGCGCCCTGCATGATCGCTTCCTGCCGCTCGTCGAGCAGGGCGTGATCCGCGGCATGGAAACCATCGTCCCCGAGCACGAATCCCAGAGCCGCGCCCTCCTCGCTCGACTGGATGCCGCGCTGCCGGCCAGCTTTGCAGGACAGGACCAGCCCAGCGTCGCGCGGGCCGTGCAGAGCGCGGCCAGGGCCCTTCAGGCGGGCCTGCGCACCCTGGCCGGGCGCGGCGAGAACTTCGGGCGCGCCTTTGGCCAAGCCGCGGATGAGGCGGCGGCCATGGTCGAACTGTGTCGGCAGTCGCCTGAAGGCGTCACGCAACGTCTGGCCCAGATGGAGCCCGGCTTCTGCGGCGCTTTGCGCAAGGCGCTCTCTGACCTCAAGCGCGATGCCTCGCCGCCCCCCGTCACGCCCCAGACGCTGCCCGAAGTCATGCGAAACCGTTACGTGGGCCACCTGGAAGACGGCCGCCCGCTCTACGCGCTGTACATCTATCCGCGCAAGAACATGTGGGATCACGAAAACGCCCGCGAGTTCAACCGCCTGCTGCTGGCCATCGACCCCGAAGCCACGGGCGTCACGATCCAGATTCAGGAGTCGGCGGATATCATCGTCAACGGCTTTGTGCGCAGCGTGCTTTACGCGGCGCTGGTCATCCTGGCCCTGATCGCCCTGGACCTGCGGCGCCCTCTGGCCACGCTGATCTCGCTGCTGCCCCTGATTGGGGGATTGGCCATTCTGGGCGGCGTCATGGTCTTCAGCGGCCTGAGCTTCAATTTCGCCAACTTCTTTGCGGTGCCTATCCTGATCGGCACCACGGTGGACGCCGGCGTTTATCTCGTGCACAGCCAGCGCCACGGCGACCCCGTGCGCACCCTGCGCCAGACGCGCGGCGCCTGCGTGCTCTGTTCGCTCACCACGGCCCTGGGCTTTGGCACGATGATGATCGCCCACCATCGCGGCGTCATCAGCCTCGGCGCCGTTCTTACGGTGGGGACCTTCGCCTCAATGCTGGTCGCGTTTTTCCTGGTGCCGGTCGTGCTGGGCTGGTTCAACGCCCATGGCAAGCGCGTGTGACTGCCGCAAATCCGGCGGAATGCCCAGGGCCGATTCGCGTTATGATAGAGTAAGTGCCAAGGCCGGAGGGAGCATGCGCGTCTTCTACTCGCTGGTGATCGCAGCGGTTTTCCTGCTGGGCGTGGGCGTGTCACAGGCCCAGGAGGCCAAGACCCCCGAACTGGGCCTCAGCGTCTTCAAGTTGGGCGAGGTCAACGCCAACGACAAGCAGGCTGGCGAGGCCATTGACAAGCTGGCCAAGCACCTGAGCGATCAGGTCAAGGATGCGAAGTTCGTGCGGCGCGGCGTTCGCAGCAAGCCCGACGATACCCTGACCCTGCTCAAGGACGACAAGAACCCCACGGCCCTGGCCATCGTCAGCCCCGGCTTCTACTTCAAGCACAAGGACAGCCTGAAGCTGACGGCCCTGGCCGAAGCGCAGCGCGGGGGCTTCAACGGCGAGCAGTACACGCTGGTGGGCAAAGTGAAAGCCGAGAAGTATCCCGAAGGCAAGAAGGTTGCCACGACCCTCGACGCCGACCCCGACTGGCTCGACAAGGTGGTGCTGCCGCGGCCTCAGGGCGCCAAGCCGGTGCAGTGGGTCCATTACGACAACCTCGCCGACGCGGGCTACCTGTTCTTGGACGAGCCTGAAAACGCGCCGGACTTCATCCTGCTGGACCGGATGAGCCTGAAGGTCTTCCAGGGAGACGCCGACCTCAAAGGGCTGGTCGCCGGCCTTTCGAGCGAAGTGCTGCCCCAGGACCTGGTCGTGGAGGTGGATGGCCGCCTGGGCAAACATCGGGACGCCACGATCAAGGTGCTGGCGGAACTCGACCAGACGCCCGAGGGCAAAAAGCTCGGCGAACTGCTGCAGACCGCGACCTTCCCCGCCCCCGATGAAAAGCGGCTCCAGGCCGCGGCCGCCCGGTACAAGTAGGCACCATGACACAGACATCTCCCGCCGAGTCTGCCTTTGACCTGATGCGCCGCCGCCGCTTCTGGGCCAACATGGGCTTGGGCGCCTTGCTGGTGCTCATGGGGCTGGTGCTGGGCGTGTGCAGTTCGTGTCAAAGCGTGCCCGAGGACACCTTCAAGACCACAGGCCCCCTGACGCCGGACAAGGTTGAAGACTACGGCCGTCTGGTGGCCGAAGGCCGTGACCTCTACGAAGCGCAGCCGCGCAACGAGGAACGCCTGCGCCGAAGCGTCTCGCGCTTCGACCAGGCCATGACGCTCAAGAGTGACGACTACGACACGCTCTGGCAGGGTGCCCGCAGTTGCGCCTGGCTGGCGGCCTATGCCGGCCAAAAGACCGACCGCGTCGAGTTCTCCAAGGCCGGCCTGCGTTATGCGCAGACGGCGCTGAAGGTCAAGCCCGCGGGCACGGAAGGGCTGTTCTACTTTGCCGTGCTCAGCGGCCGCCTGGGCGAAAACGACAACAGCTACGGCCTGGACGCTGTCACGAAGATTGAAGAGAGCTGCAAGAAAATCATCGAAAGCGGCGCCGATGTCGCCTACGGCGGCGCCCATCGCGTTTACGGCATGCTCCTGCTGCGCGCGCCGGCGCCGCCCACCAGCATCGGCTCGTTGCGCAACGCCCGAAAGCAGCTCGAAGCGGCCCTGGCCAAAGCACCGGACTGGCCGGAGAATCACCTGTGTGCGGCAGAGATGGAGTTCGCCTGGGCCAAGGACCGCGAAAAGCCGGAGTTTGCCGCCCAGGCCCGCGAGCGCCTTCAGAAGTATCTGCTGGCCCCCGAGGCCCGGACGCCCCAGGGCCACGAATTCGAGTTTGAACGCTGGAAGGAAGATGCGCTCAAGCTCCTCGCCGAGAATCGCTGACTTTCAGCGAAGTCAGGGATAGACGTCGCCGTTCTCAAGCGCCTTGGCGTCTTCATAGGGCGCGGCCACGCGCCGATAGAGTTCGAGCTTGGCGCACTCCAGGGCCCCCACCAGTTCGTTCATGCGCGCATAGGAGCGCGGCTCCAGCAGCGCGGCGCAGAGCCGCGAAACCACGTAGTTCAGGGGCCCCGCAAACTTCTCGCGCGGCAAGGCGGCGGCCAGGGCGTCGATGGCTGCGTCGAGCCGGGCGCGCTCCTCCTGCTTGATGTAGGGCATGGACTCTCCAGGCGGGCCAAGTCAGCGGGCAAAGCGGCCGTCTTTGCCCGCAAAGTGCGCCGCGCGCTCCAGTTCTTCCTCAATGCGCAGAAGCTGGTTGTACTTGGCGACGCGGTCGGTGCGGCAGAGGCTTCCGGTCTTGATCTGGCCCGCGTTGGTGGCCACGGCAAGGTCGGCGATGACGACATCTTCGCTCTCACCGCTGCGGTGGCTGATGATGGTGCCGAACTGGTGCTGTTGCGCCATGTGGATGCAGGCCAGGGTCTCCGTAAGCGAGCCGATCTGGTTGAGCTTGACCAGAATGGCGTTGGCCGCGCGTTTGGCTATGCCGTCTGAAAGACGCCGCGGGTTGGTGACAAACAGGTCGTCTCCTACGATCTGCACCCTGGAACCCAGACGCTTGGTGAATTCGGCCCAGCCGGCCCAGTCATCCTCGCTCAGGCCGTCTTCGATGCTCACGATGGGGTGCCTGGCCGCGAGCTTTTCGTAATAGTCGATCATCTCGCCGCTGCTCTTGCGCCCGCCGCCGAACTCGTACTTGCCGTCCTTGAAGAACTCGGTGGCCGCCACGTCCAGCGCCAGACTGATCTGCTTGCCGGCCTTGTAGCCTGCCCTGTCGATGGCGTCGGAGAGCAGCTGAAGGCCCTCGGCGTCGCTTTCGAGGTCGGGGGCAAAGCCGCCTTCGTCGCCCACGGCCGTGGCAAGCTTCTTTTCCCTGAGCAGCTTCTTGAGCGCGTGGAACACTTCGGCGCCCGCGCGCAGAGCCTCGCTGAAGCTGACGAAACCGTGGGGCACCAGCATGAACTCCTGGATGTCCAGGTTGTTGTCGGCGTGGGCGCCTCCGTTGAGCACGTTCATCAGCGGCACGGGCAAAGCCGTGGCCTGCACGCCGCCTAGATAGCGGTAAAGCGGCAGATGCACGCTCTCCGCCGCGGCACGCGCCACAGCGAGGCTCACGCCCAAAATGGCGTTGGCGCCCAGCTTGCTCTTGTTCTCGGTGCCGTCGAGCTTGAGCATGGCGGAGTCGATTTCACTCTGCTGGGTCACGTCCATGCCTTTGACAGCCGGGGCGATGTTGTGCTCGACGTGGCGCACGGCCAGCAGCACGCCCTTGCCGCCGAAGCGGGCATCCTGGTCGCGCAGCTCCAGGGCCTCGTGGGCGCCGGTGCTGGCCCCGGAAGGAACAATGGCGCGCCCGCGCGCGCCCGTGTTGGTGTAAACATCGACTTCAATCGTCGGATTGCCGCGGCTGTCCAGCACTTCGCGGGCCTTGACGCGCGTGATCTGTCCCATGGCTTGCCTCCCGGTTTGCGCCCCGAGAATGGTCAAAGCGCGCGCGCGAGTCAAGCATCTCAAAGGGCCCATAAAGGCCGGCGCGAGTCGGGCGTGACGCGGGCCTCAAGCCGACCTAAACTGCCCCCATGTCCGAATTCTCCCTCATCATCGTCGCCGGAGGCATGGGCACGCGCATGCAGAGCGCGACCAAGAAGCCCTTCCTTGAAATCGGCGGCCGCCCCATGCTCGAACACACCTGCCGCGCCTTTGCCGGCGTGCGCGGCATCGTCGAGACCGTGATCGTCCTGCCGCCGGATGAAATCGCCCGGCTCACGGGTGCCCCGGCGCAGAGCGTGGAGCTGGCATCGGTCAAGGGCGGCGGCGAACTGCTGGACACCCTGCGCGCCCTGGGCGTCACGCGTTTCGTTGCCGGGGGCGCGCGCCGCCAGGACAGCGTGCACAACGGACTGGCGGCCTGCCGCCTAGGCGAGTTCGTGCTGGTACATGACGCGGCACGGCCCTTCGTGCGGCGCGACCATGTGGAGGCGGTCATGGCCCAGGCGCGCCAGAGCGGCGCCGCCATTCTGGCGCTGCCGGTCAAGGACACTCTCAAGCGCGTGGATGACGCGGGCCGCATCGTGGGCACTGTGGACCGCAAACACCTGTGGGCCGCCCAGACGCCCCAGGCTGCCCGCCGCAAGGACCTGCTTGGCGCCTTTGCTCGCTTTGGCAAGGAAGATGTTACGGACGACGCGGCCCTGCTCGAACGCGCTGGCATCGCCTGCACCGTGGTCACGGGAGACGCGGGCAACTTCAAGGTGACGACGCCCGACGACCTGGTTATGGCCGAGCGCATGATGGGGCCAAGGCCCAAGGCCACGAGCTGGCGGCTGTCCAGCGCCGGCCGCTCGACGCGGCCCCAGAGCGCCATTTTCCGCGAGCTGCCCTCCGCCGACACCATCATGGAGCTGACGCCCGGCGGCGAGGCCCACAAACGCACGCCCGACGAGGCCTTCAACGACGCCGTGGAAGCCGCGCGCATGGCGGATTTCACCTCGGCGCTGGTGTTCGCGACCGAGGCGCTGGAACTCAACCCGCAATGGGCCGATGCCTGGTCGCTGATGGCCGGCTGCTACGACCAGATTGGCGACCATGACCGCGCGCTGCGCGCAGCCGAGCAGGCGGCAAAGTCGGAACCCGGCAAGGCGCAGTGGTGGATCAACTACGGATTTCTGCTGCTGGGCGCGAGGCGCTGGCAGGAAAGCGAAGGGGCCTACCTCAAGGCGCTGGCCCTGGATGAAAAGAGCGCGGGGGCGCACTTCAACGTGGCGCTGGCCCAGGCCAACCTGGGCCGGCGCGCCGAGGCTTCCAGGCACCTCAAGCGGGCCGTCGAACTGCGGCCCGACCTCGCGGCGGAAGCCCGCAAGTTCGAGGTCTTCCAGGGGCTCTGACAGCTACTTGCTGCGATCTTCGTCGACCTTGATGGAACCCAGGTATTCGCGAACGCGGCGTTCAACGCTGTTGACGCGGAACACGTTGTCCACGATCAGGGTCTTGTGGGCATCGGCGCCGGGCCCCGGCTTGAAGATGAGGCGGCCACCGCCGAAAATCACCCACTCCAGCAGGTCGGGGATTTCCTTCTCCACGCTCATCTGCAGGGTGGCGTACTGGCGCTCGTCGCCCAGCAGGCCGTGCTTGTGCATCAGCCGGTTGGGCTCAAGCACCCAGTAATCAAAGCGCGTGGCCAGAAAGGCAAAGATGAACAGGACCGCGAAAATGGCGAAGATGCACAGGTAGAAATTCGGGTGCAGCGCGAGGTTGGCCTCGCGGAAGAACTTGTAAATCGCGCCGTACACCGCCGTCTGGCTCTGCAATTCGTACACATAAAGCCCCAGCAGGACCACGGCCGTGGTGGCGAAGGTGGCAATGACGTTGCCGCGCCCGAAGTCAAAGGTCTGGACCAGCAGGTTGAAGAAGAAAACAAACATCCACCACCAGCCAAGGGCGGAAGGATCAATGAGCGGCCCCGGGTCCTTCCACCAGCCGCCGCCGAGGAAATAGAACACGATGGATGTCAGGGCCAGGGGCCAGGCCAGCACGATCTTGGGCCAGGGATGAATGACAATGCGCTCCGGCACGGCAGGCCGCACCTGTTTCAGAGCCTGCGAAACGGGCACATCAGCGCTGGCGGCAGGCTTGCTGTCAGCGGGCTTGGCGGGTTCGTCGGCCATGGAATTCCCCCTGGGTTCGCCGAAGTGTATTCTGCTTCACGCCGCAATGCAAAGCGCAGCTATTTCGCCTGCACCACGCGGGGATAGACCACGTCGTCGTCGCCGCGCACGAGCTTGAGGGAGTCGCCGGCCAGGTTCAGGGCCGTGATCAGTTCCTTCATGAACTTGATCTGGGCGCGGCCCAGCACCAGAGCCTCCGTGGAGCGAAACACCTCCGCCGCGGATTGGCTCACCGGGTTGAGAAAGTCACCCAGCTCCGTCAGCCAGTTGTCCACCAGAAAGGCCTGCGCCTCGAGGGCCGCGGCGTCGATCTTCCAGCCGCGCGACATCTGGGCCATGGCCTCGGCCCGAAGTTCCTCGCGCGAGGCCTTGTGCAGCGGCCGCACGTTCATGGAAAGCATGAGTGAGGGCGAGTAAAGGTCGATGCCCACCACGTGCTGCCATTCTTCGTCCACGATCACGGCGCGCTGATCGGCAGCCATCAGGCCCACGCAGCCGTCATAGAAGCGGTGCTTGAGTTCCAGCTCGTCGATGAACTTCTCGAGCTTGAGTGTCTGCTCGGTGTAAAGGGCCTGCGCCTTGTCCCAGGCGGCCTCGTAATCTTCTCCCAGTTCGGCCATGCGCTTGAGCTGGGCCTCGGTCAAAGGCTTGCCCGCGGCCTTCAGCGCGTTGGCCATCATGTTGGCCAGGCTGATGGGGTGTGTGTATTCGCCGTTGCCCGAGGCATGGGTGGGCAGCTTGCGCAGAATCTTGATGGCGTGCCCCTGTAGAATGCGGTTCAACGCCGTGATCTCCTGCATGTCCGCAGGGTCCGGTTGCTTGCCCTCCGCATGGGCCTGCATCAGCTTTTCCAGCAGCACGCGCATCTTGGCCGATGCGTCCGTCAACTCGTCCCACTTGGCCTCGCGGATCTCGGCCAGGTCCGCATGCTTGCCGAACTTCACCAGCGGGTCCTTGCCGGGCTTGGGCGGCTCGGGCGGGGCCTTGGCGGCACGCGCATCGGCCAGGTCCTTTTCCGCCTGCTCCAGACGGCTGGCGAGTTCTTGCTTCTCGCGGCGCAGGGCTTCGGTGGCCTTTTCCACGGCGGCATCCTGGCCGGCCTGGGCCTTCGCGCGCTCGTCGGCCCTGGCGGCGTCAATGTCATCGCCCGTGTAGAGGGCCTTGGGGCCCGTGGGCACCTCGGTTTTTTCGCCGGCGCGCTCGCGGGGGCGCGAGGGCACGTCCTGCTTCTGCGGCTCGGGCGCCGGCTTGAGCAGCCAGCCGCCGGCCAAACCCACCGCAAGCCCGATCACCACCCCCAGGGCCAGAGTCTTGCTATCCATAGCCGTGCACTCCCGTCATGGGCGCCTACCAGCAGGGTGTTGAAAAAGTGGCATCCGGCCACTTTTTCAACCCGGCCGGGCCGAAGTGAATTCGTCCCGACCTCCATTTCAAGCGGCTTCCAGCCTTCAGAAATGCGCAAGCCATCCATGGCCCGCGTCCGCAGTCCTTACTTCAACGGCCTACTTGCGCGCCTCTTCAATGCGCTGCTTCAAAGCAATCAGGTTCTCGGCGCGGGCATCCTTGTCCAGGCCCGCCTGGGTGATGGCCAGAGCGTCATCGTACTTTTTCTGAACCAGGTACCACTTGCCATAGGCCTCGTAAATCTCGGTGAAGCGGGCCTCCCAGGTCATCTTGGCCTGCATGGAAAGGGCCTTGTCGAGGTCGGCTTTGGCGCCCTCGAATTCGGGGAAACCGGGCGGATAGTTGGCCTTGAACACCGCCACGAAGTGCACGGCGTCGTAGTAATCCGGGTCAATGGACTGCGCCTTCTTGGCCTCTTTCATGATGTTTGAGGCCAGGATGCCCTGCTCCAGCCCCTGTTTGACGTCGCGAAACGTTGACGTCATGGCTTCGGCCAGGGCCATTCTCAGGTGCTTGTTATCGGGTTCGTCGGCCACCAGCGCCTTGAGCTTGGCCACCACTTCCTTGCGCGTTTCGGCGTCGGCCTCCCACAACAGGTCGTTGACCTTCTGGCGCGTCTGCGGATCTCCCAGATTCGCGTAATAGCCGGGCAGCAGGTCCGCCAGCTTGCGCCTGGCTTCCTCGGCCTTGGCCTTGGCATCGGCGGGCAGCGCGGGCTTGGCCTCCGCCCCCGCTTCGGGCGCGGCTTTCTCGGGCGGCTTTGCCGGTTCGGGTTGCGTGGATTCGCGCTTATCCAGGGCGGCGGCCACGGCCGCCTGCACCTCGGCAAGCGTCAGGGGCGGCGGCAGGTCGGAGAGCTTGCGGTCGAGTTTGTCCTGGCCCTGCTTGAGGGCGGCCAGTTCGGCTTGCGCGGCCTTCAGGCCCTGGGCCTGGGTCTGCCCCTGGGTCTCCAACTCGGCCAGCCGCGCATCGGCGGCGGCAAGCTTCGTCTCCAGGGCCCCCACCCTGGCGTCGGACTGCCCGCAACCGCCCAGCGACAAGGCTGCAACCGTGACCATCAGCAAGCGCTTCATGCTTCCCCCCTGATTGTGGTGTTGCAGGGTATTTGGGCCAGATTGCCCAAGGCTTTCACTTTACCTGCTCTAATTCGGGGCAGGTTTTGTAGCCCGCGACTTCGAAGCTACATTGCCGCGGTGAACAAGGCTGCAACCATCGGCTTCTTCGCCCTTCTGCCGCTGCTGGCGCTGGTCATCTGGCTTGACCCGCGTGTGCCCCACTATCAATCGAGTTACGACCCCATCGACTACGCCCGCCTCGCCGAGTGGAGCGCCCACCTGCGCGCCTGGCCCCGCGCCCCGCGCTACGACTTCTTTGCCTTCGACGCCCAGACCGGGGCCACACGCCCCTCCGAAACTTCCAGCCTCGGCCCGCCCGACTGGCACCAGCGCTACGCCTTTGGCCGCTTCCGCTATGCCCTGGACGTTCAGGTGCGCGGCAACCGCATCCATTACGTGAGCTGGGGCAGCGACGAGCAGCGCGGCGGCGGGGCCTGGTCGGCCGTGGGCGAAGGCCGCCGCCTGGATGACGGCCGCTGGTTCACCGTCTGGTCCTGCCTCGACCTCACGCGCGGCATCTCCAACGGCGGCGGGGCCTGGTTCGAGTTCAGCCAGGACCGCCGGCGCATCTTCGTGCGCTACTATCACGATACGCTGCCCTTTGGCGAATCCGCCGTGGAGGAAGGCGAGGCGGCCCTCTGGCCCTACACTGAAGACCGGCCCCTCGAAGGCCGCGTGCTGACTTACGAGGAAACACGCCAGGCGCCCGCAGGCCGCCCCTACACGCTCTGGGGCCGCGTGGTGGACGAAGAGGGCCAGGGCATCGCGGGCGCGGCTGTCAAGCGCAGGGCCCGGGGCGAGATCGAGACCACAACCGACGCGCGCGGCTTCTTCAAGCTGAGCCTCGAGCGCATCGAGCAGCTCACGCTCGTGGCGGCCGGCAAGCTGGGCTACTTCAACGGAGCCATCACGCTGGACCGCGAAAGCGCGTTCACGGCCGTGGGGCCCGGGGCGCCGAAGTCTCGCGCGGCCCTGGCCACCATCGTGCTGCGCCCCCTCGACCCGCGCGACTATCGCGAGTACGAGTACGTCTGGCCAAAGCCGCAGCCTCCCGCCACGGAACCCAATTCGAGCTATGACGCCGCCAGACACCTGCAGTGCGGCAACTGCCACCGCCAGACTTTCGATGAATGGAAAGTCTCGCGCCATGCCACCATGGCGCGCAACCCGCTGGTGCGCACCGCGTTCGAACGGGACGCCCGCCCCAGCGCCCTGGCCGCCGGCCAGACCCGCGACGACTGCACCCCCTGCCACTCGCCCAGCCTGGCTTCAGCTCTGAGCCGGTTTCATCTGGCGGGCACCACGCTGCTCGATGCTGAGGGCGTCCATCACGAGGGCAACCACTGCGATTTCTGCCACAAGATCGGCGCCGTGCCCAACCCCGAAAAACCCGGCCTCGCGGGCTCCATCCGGATGCACCGGCCCAACCCCGCAGACGAACGGGTGCCCGGAAACGTGAAGCACGTGTTTGGCCCCTTGCCCGACGTCAGTTACCTGTTCATGGGTGCGAGCTACAACCCCCTCTTCCAGACCGGGGCCCTGTGCGCCGGCTGCCACGAGCACACCCTCGATAACGGCATCCTGGGCCAGGGCACCTACAGCGAATGGCGCCAGTCCCGCTTTGCCAGGCCGGGGCCCGACTACCGCGAGTGCCAGTCCTGCCACATGCCGGCCTACACCCTGGACGACGTCCGAGGCGACGACCGCAAGAACCGCGGCACCGAGATTGCCTCGGCCGGCACGCGCTATCGCCCTCTCTCTGAAGTTCACAAGCACCGCTTCACGGGCAGCGAGGATGCCGCGTTCATGGCCGACGCCATCGCCATGAAGACCGTCACGCGCCGCACGGGAGATGCGCTGCAGGTCACGGTCACGCTTGAGAACAGGGGCGCAGGCCACGCCATTCCCACAGGCCACGGCCTCAAGCGCCTGCTGCTGGTGGTTGAACCTGAGGGCCCGGGGACTCCCGAGGCCGGCAACCTGCTCCCGCGAGAGGAGTGGCTCGACGGCCAGGCTCAGGCGGGTGCCGTAATCGGGCGCAAATTCGGCGGGCCATCATTGCCCGCCGCGTTGCAGGGCGCCAAGGGGGGCGAGCCGCAATGGTCGGTGCCTTTCTGGCGCGCCACGGCCCAGGCCGAGGACAGCCGTCTCTGGCCGGACCAGCCTCGCGTCTTTGAATTCACCCTAGTCGGGGCCACGGCCGCGCGAGTGAAGCTCTACCTGCGGCGCGCCTCTCCCGCCCTTTTGGCCGAGCAGGGGGCTGACCTGCGGGCGCGCATGGCCGGTTTTGCCCCCCTCGATCTGCTCATCCACGAGCAACGTCGTTAGTGAGGTGGGCTCCCGCGACGGGCGCCACGGGCTGCCAGGGGGGTTGCAGATTTTCTGAAAATTTTCCGCGGAACCTGTGTCCGAAATTCGCATCTCCTGAAGGCCGCACTTCGCGGCCCC
>QEVF01000020.1 GCA_003576915.1 Planctomycetota bacterium
CACGGGCGGCGACAAGAAAACTCAAAGGACCAAGCCAGAAAACAATCAGAGAGCAATCATCAACATACTTCCAGAACCTATTTCAACGGCCTGCTAGTGGGGCGCGAGATTGAGTGCGGAAAGCATTGGAGCGTTTTGCGGAGCAACTCTATGGGCAGTCCCTTTGCATTGGCAGACGGGGTACTCGGTCCTCTCAAAGCAGCCAGGGAAGCTTCGGTGCTTGAAGTCTATAAGCCTAGCCAAGCTAGCGTTGTTCCTGGCAGGCGTTTCGAAAAAGTTGCGGCCCACTCCAGTTCTCTTGCTCCAGGCGAGTCCGCGGGTGTCTTGCCGCCGGTAACCCAGAACTCAGTGCCTGCGGAGGTTATGCGTCGAGTGACGCCCCGCGCGTTGGTGGCTCCGCCAAATGTGCAGGCTCCGGTAGTGCCCACACGGTCAGTTTCCGCGATAATGCCGCGCGCGTCTGCATGCAATACCGAAGCCAGCGCGGCTATGGACCGCTGCTTCTCGCTGCCCTCGGACTTTTCGTCGCTGCGCGACTTCAACCGGATCGTTAGCCGCACTTTGGCTCGTCCACAGCCGCAACAGATGGACTTTACAGGCTACGGTGGCGGAGTTTCCGGAACCGGCGACGTGTTGGGCCCAAATACCAGCACCGACAACGCCATTGCCCGCTACGACGGAACAACGGGCAAACGCATCCAAAACAGCGACGTCATCATTGACGACACTGATCCTACGGGAACGACTGTTCACACCAACGAAGGCGGGCCAGACGCACCCAACCCGTTGGTCGTTCGTTCCGGCAACACCACCCTGCCCGGTGAGTCCGGTAAGACTCTCACACTGAAGGGCGGCTCAAACAATGACCCAGGAGCGGCGGCAGGCGACGTAGAAGTGTTCGGGGGCTCGAACCTCGCAGGCGGGCCCAACGGCCAAGTCAAGATCGGCACCACACAAACAGACGGCGTCACCATCGGCGCGGCCAGCAAGACAAACACGCTCGACGGCCTCAACCTCATTGACGCCAGCGCTGACCTCAACACGCCAAAGCTCGCGGCGCAGGGCGACACGGATACCGGCCTGGCCCTTCTGGGCACAGACGTTCTCGCGCTGGTCACAAACGGCGCATATCGCTTGGCCATCGACGACGTCGGGGTCGCGGAACACACCAGTGGCTGGCGCGGTCCAGTATTTCGCACGAGCGCCGACGTAACGCTGAACAATACGGTTAACACGGTGATCGTTACCGGCGCGCACGCGGTCACCTTGCAGGCAGCGCCACTTGGCGGCTTCGAGGTCTTTGTCTTCAACGCGCACAGCGCGGCAATCACCGTCGGCCGCAATGGCAAGAACATCAATGGCGCCGCCGCGGATTTGAGCGTGCCCGCAGGCAAGGGCGCGCTACTCAAGTGGGATTCTTCAGGCAACAGCTGGTGGACCATCGCCAGTTACAACGGACTGACGACCGGGACGACTGGCGACGTCACAGGGCCGGGAAGTTCAACCGACAACGCTGTCGCGCGCTTCGACAGCACTACGGGCAAGCTGATTCAAAACAGTGACATCACCATCGATGATGCTTCTGGGGGGTCTGTCAAGTTCGCTTCCACGACGGGAAACGATCTAGCAATCAATGCCGCCGACGGAAGCGGCGGCGCAGGTCGTTCACTTGTTGTGCGCGCAGGAGATGCGTCGAGTTTAGCCGCCGCCAATGGCGGGACAGTTACAATGCGGGCCGGCGCAAATGTAGGTCCGGGTGGAACTCCAGGTTCCTTAAACTTGACAGGCGGCCGCAACCAAGCGCCAGGGGGAACGGGTGGCAACGCCAGCTTCGATGCCGGAGCCGACACTTCTGGCACGGGAACAGGTGGTGCGCTCAGCCTGGGGACTGCCAATGCCGAGTCTGTCGGCATTGGACGCAGTGGCAAAACGACCACAATCAACGGTCTATTTGCCTTGCCTAATGATGACGTCCAAATCAGTGAGGGCGGCACAAGCGCGAGTACCGAAGACGGTGCCATCAACAACATTGTCAACGGGGCCACTGCGTTAACAGGGCCCGCCGTCGATGACAACGTCCCAATCCGCGACACAAGCGGCGCGGTCGGGCGCAAGATGCGCTTGGATGAACTGCTCAAGGTGATCAATGCCCTGGCGGCGGAACATGCCCTCGCCGTCGACGATGTGCTCTTGGTTTACGACACTAGCGCCGCGACCGCCGACAAGACCGATGTCGGCTCGCTCATCGGATATGGCGCGCAAGTCAACTGCTTTCGCCTGAGCGGCGCGAGCGGCGCGCCGGTCATGACCAGCGACAACTCTTCAATAAGCACCCTCTACCTCACGCCTTACACCGGCGACCGTATTTCGCTTTACGATACGACGAATTCCAAATGGGTGGTGCGCAGCACATCCGAAATCTCGAAAGCAATCACGGGCCGCACCGCCAACCTGCCGTTCGATGTGTTCGCTTATTGGACCGGCAGTGCAGTCGACCTCGAGTTCGTGAATTGGACCAGCGTCTCGGCACGGGCAACGGCAATTGCCCGACAGAACGGCGCTTGGGTCAAGAGTGGCGACGCCTCGAGGCGGTATGTCGGCACAGTATACGCCACCAGCGCAACGACGACAGCTTGGGTTGTCGCGACCGACGACACGCAGGGCAAGGCGTACATCTTCAACGTCGACAACCGCGTCCCGGTGGTAGTTCGTGTTCGAGACACCACAAACTCGTGGACATATACAACCGCAACTTGGCGCCAGGCAAGGGCCAGCACGAATAACCAAATCAACGTCATGGTCGGCGTTCAGGAGGCCAGTCTTGATTGCAGAGTGAATGCCGTGGCGTCCAACAGCAGTGCGAATATCGGGCGTTGGGCAGGCATCGGGAAAGCTGTTGCTTCGGCTGCCACTGCTGCCGTGGCCCCTGACAACTCTTCTTTTGGAACAGTGAACACGGCTGCCGCCGGCATTGACTCGAGCATGATCGCCATGCTCGCGCACCAGCCGGCCGTTGGACTCAATTGCTATTACTGGAGCGAATATTCAGTAGCGTCTGGAACCACAACCTGGAAGGGCGACAACAACCTGACGGACGGAAGGTATCAGTCGGGCATGCTCGCGTTCTTCCTGATGTAGCAAGAGGTGGCGGATGGCTGAAGTTGAAGAACTTGACAAAGCGCTCAGAAATGGGGCCATTCCTATCGTCGGCGTCGTGTTGCGCCGTCGCGGACCGCCCGTCGAGGCCTACGTCCAGTACGCCCCGGAAGCCACCGCAGCCCAGAAGAAAAGAGGCGAGGCGATTCTTGAGGCATTCGACTGGGAGACCGAGCCAAAGGCAAACCGAATGCCTACGACGGCAAGGCCAACGGCAAATCAAACTTCGCGCACAACCAAACGTGCGCCAAAAACCCAGACCAAAAAGACACGGAGCAAAAACCATGAATAAGAAACCAGGATGCGGATGCGGCGGATCGGCCAGCTCGTCAGTGCAGTCGACGCCCGATGACGTGCGACAGTTCCTTGACAGCCAAGTGCGTCGCCGTGTTGCCGCTTCACCCAGAAAATCCACGCGGGCGATCGACGAACTGGTTAACGAAGCCGCGCCCGCGGAACGCGACCGACCCGTGACGCGCATGGGACAAGTTCGTGCCGAAGGCCCGGACGGCACCCCGCTTCCACCAATCTTCTAGGCGCGACCATGACCGAAGAATCGAAACGCCTGCCAGGCAAGCCAGTCTGGAAGCTAAAGCCCTGCAAACCATGGCTCGAAGATGGACCTTTCAAGATCACCGAAGAGGCCATGAAGCAGCTTGCGGCAAAGCCCTTCATTCCCGCACCAAGCGAGGGAATCTCTGGCGTCGAACTCGTCGAACTGCACCAAATCGAGCGAACAAGATTCTACCAGTACTGCCTGCAACTCGAACGCGAAGCAAAAGACCAATAGCGAGGAGCACCCATGGGCGCATATTGTCAAGACCTCGGCAACGGCTACATGCGCTGCGCCAACACACCCTTCGCGGGCGCGACATGGCTGCCGGAAGCCCCGCCCGCCGAGGGCAGCAGTCATGAACTGCGTCCAACGTTCAGTTCTGCAAGTAGGGAATTCCTCGGGGCGATAGGCGGGGATGTCCCAAGCCAGTTTGAAGCCCAACTCGCCGCGAGGCGAGCTGCAGATGGCTCCAATGGTTACGCCGGCGTGGAAGCGGACTACAATGCCATGCCGGAGAACGCGGTGACGCTCGACACCACATTCGGCGGACCCGTAATCGGCGCATTTCCCGGCGAAAGCGCCATGGACGCCGTGTTCAGGCAGGCGCGGGTGGAAATTGCAGGGGCAAATAGTCTTCACGGTGGTTCTGCCTCTGTCCTGGAAGCAGAGGGAACAACTATGATTCGGGGATTGGCGCACACCCCCGATAGCGGTGTTCGTCCGGTTCACGCAAGTCCCTTGGAAGAGGTCAATGTCGCACGAGCGATCAAGCTCAAACCCTCGAGCATCAGCGACCTTCTTGATCCCTCACTCGACCAACGCCAGATTGTGGCGTCCTCTCGAGGAAGTACTCCACGGGTCGATCCCCAGGATTTTCAGTCATTTGGTAAGGCACCATCTTTCGACAAAGCCGGGAAAAGGCCAATAACCGGAGAACCAACACCTGGTGGCGCGAGTGAGGACGACGAGTGCGAACGGCTCCGCAAACTCATTGAAAGCGGCAAGGCCACAGTCGCCGACAAGTGGCACTACGCTCAGCGATGTAAGGGCATCATGCCTGATCCAGGTTATGGGCAGCCCTTCCCGCCTCCGGCGGGCATGGAGGACGGTGATAACGTACCACCTGCGGAGGCCCCCGGGTTTGCGGCGCCGGTGTGTCTGTGCAACATAAGTTGTCAGAAGCCAGAAGGCGAACCATTCTGGAAGGGCGCCCCTAACGAACCAGCCCTGCATTGCACGGTCCCCCAGGACAGCTTTCTTCATGGTACATTCAGCTTGACGCAATCTGACTTAAACCCGCTGGACAAGTATCTGATATATGCTGCACCCCCTGGGATTGTGGATTTGGTTCTTGGTCACATCGCCGCTCGCCCTTCCAACCCCCTCATCCCCAACTCTCACCTCGGGCCTGACGACACCATATGCCCATCCGATATTCCTTTTACTATTATTCCGCGGAAGCCCGGACGAGTGACAATAACCGGGACTTGGCGAAACTTGTCATGCCCCATGCAGATTCGCGTTCTGGATGCAGATCTTTGTCCATGTAGCGCCATCTGCGATCCAGACTGGAAACCATCGACTGATGCTCCCCAATGCGCAATAACAGTAATCGACGTCGATGAATCTACCGAAGTTCCGCCAGAACCGGTGATAATATTCGACAGACTGCTACCATTTGAAGTAAGCCTAGGAACATCTGAAACAAACAGACCTCACCAATTTCGAGCGTTCACTGAAGACCAACTCTTGGACCTAACATTCGAATGTGCAAAGGATGAACCTCAATACGAAAGCGAACTTAGCGGTTTTATCGAATGTGACGAGGCTCAGCGGTTCTGCGCTGCTCCTTCCGCCACTCTTCTGAACTACATGACTAATGAGGCGCACGCAAAGACCGATATGGTGTCAGAGTATGTGCACATTGAGTACCGCCGAATGGGTGGCGCGTGGCAACGTTGTGCCAGACTCAAGGTTGACATCTATTTGAAGTGTGACGTCGCGCAAGACAAAGCAAGAACGGAAAAAGGGAACCAACCCACGGTAGAATTTCAGGCGTCACTCGAGAAACCCGTATCGCCAACCGATCTTGGTAATTTCATAGCTCAAGGATATTCACACTTCCCATCCGAAGGTCGCCCCGAATGGGGTTCCGTCATCATAAAGCCGGTCGTAAAGATTGCGACAACCTCTCTCTGGCGCGCACCCAACTGCTGTTGCGTCTGGGCAAAATCCATTTCCGTCAACTTCATTATTAGATGGGTTCAGCCAAAAGGAGCATCACACGATCTGGGGTTTTGGATCACGGATCCGGTAGTCCGCTACCTGACATCCGCCCCGTTTACTGGGGACTTAGAGTTTAACATCCGTCTACGATGGGGCGCATTAGGTTGCGGGCGCCAAAACAAAGCGGGTTGCGACAAGGCGGCCGAAGAGTGGAGGTCTTACCTCGAATTGGAAGTTGCCAAACTGGCCGTCTACATGATCAAGTCCAGCGAGTTTACGACGCGGAAGTGCCTGGCCCCATGGAGCGACAGTTGCGAAGGAATCCTCAGCGGCAACCTCAATCCAGCGCTTGTCAGCGGCGGTCGTGATTATCCGACGCAGTGGTGGTACGCTGATTGGATCCCCGACGCAGAGGCCAGCACTCAATACAAGCGACAGATTTTTAACAGCCTGCCTTCCGCCCAAGCAAACGCACTCCGAGAGCTGTGTAGAATCGGGTGGGCAGTAGAGTTTGTTGAACAAGTGTGGCTTCATGAAGGTGAAACGCAAGCACTTAAGATATTATTCGCAAAGGACAAGTACCGCATATCATGTAGCCAACGAGTCTTCTTTCTTCAGGCCAGCTCTGTGAAAGATGTGACGGACGCCATCTCCAAGGCGTTGGAGCGACTACACGGCCTTTGCCTTGAACCAGATTTTCCGGCATGGGTCGACTTTCTACGCTCCATCGACAGGAATTCGAATTGCGTTGCACGAGAAACCTGTGAAACTGCCGGACGCTATATGCGAGCCCAGAAAGATCCACGAGGAAAGATCTGCTGCGTCTCGAAACGATTCGCTGGCGCAGTCTGGGAAGACATCCAAAAACTCCGGTTCAAGCAGTTCGCAACTGCAGTTAATGCCGACGTGTTCAATCTGGACGCCTCCGACCAGGAAATTGTGGATTGCATCAAGAACTGCGGGACAAATGACGTGTTTATTTGGTTCGGCCACCGCGCTACAGCCGGAGCTGGGATCATAGGCGTTGAAGGGTTGGGTGAGGCCGTCGAGAGAGCGTCCGGAATGATACTAGAGTTGGCATGCCGCTCGATCGAAGACTCGCAGAGGTTCAAGCACGCGCGATCATTCTGGGGGCTGCGCGAAGTCACACACGTCGCGGCAATTGAGACGTTGTTTAGAGACATGACGGAGTGGGTGGAAGGAAATTCTTCGATCACCTGGGGCGACATTCGGGCTGAGATTGACCGCCGACTTAGATTATCCGGCGCGCAGGGTGGCTATCCAACACTCGCCGGTAACTTCTTTTCGCGACCGGATTTTGTGGCTCAACCGGAAAAGTATGACCTCAAAGTATTCTAGCGCTAGTCGCACAAGATTCGTGCGAGTGTCCATACTGTTGGCTGGACTAGGCGTTCTATGTGTCGGAATTGCGCTGATGGTCTTCCGCAATACTGATCAATCAGTCCTAGAGTTAGGCAAGGGATCTTGGAGCAGGTCGCGCGTCCTTGGTAATGGAAGCTTGATTGTGTGTGTACCGGACGATTCAACCACATCTTGTGAAATGTACGTCCGAATTGCAGGCGCTGGGTATGAATCGCTTGGCGTAGTAGACGACAGCATAAGTGCAGCGTCGTTGTCGCCTGATCGGTCAAAAATGGCAATTGCACTGAGACGTTCTAACGTCATTGAATTGCGCGATCTGCCGACAGGAGAGTCTCGCGTGAGGCTTGCCCCCCCGCCCTCGGAACGCGTTGGCGAAATCGTAGACATCTGTTTTTCAAACGATTCGAAAATGCTTTGCGCAGTCGCCAATCGCTCTCGTGACGTTTACTTATGGTCTCTCCCAGGTAAGTCCTATGAGGTGCTCACCGACATTTGGGGGCGACCTGACTCCGAGGATCCGGTCGGGCGCTGGGGTTCGACGTGGGTTAAATTCGCTGGGCAATCACCGCAGGAGATAATTACTGGGGCCGGAGACGAATTGATCAGGTATTGGCAACTCAACGAGGGTCGATACGAGCCCGTCGGTTACGTCAGGACGTCTGACGGTCCACCGTATTATGCGACTTTGGACGAACAACAAACTACGCTATATGTTACATGCAACTGGTGTATCTACGAGATTGGGATGCCGAGGATGGTTCCGAAAGTCATCGAATTTGCTCGGGACCCCCATTCGGGTACACTCAGCGTCCAAAGACTTGGGTTTGGGGACATTCGCCGCGGTGCCTCAAATCCTAGGATTCACCTTGAGATGGTTCACCTACTGCACGGTGGGAGGACACTAGTTGTATATGTTCACGGGGAGGGAATTGTAGCCCTGAGCCTTGACTCGTTGCATTTCATCTATATGTGTAAAGATCGTGACTTGGACAATGATGAAATCAGGCGACCAATTGGAACTGACGGCTCTGACAACATTATGATCCTAGAAAGCTTCGGATCAGAAAAGTCCAGCATCGTCCGCCATAAGGTGGTACCTCCATAATTGTAGTGTGGCACCGAAGCAACATCGTCACCACCCTCTACACAGTTCCGCATGTGCGGCCCTCACTCGTCCAACTCTTGCCTTGGAGTTCGAGATTGTCCAACTGTGTCTTTTCCTCCACGATTGTAGCCACTCTTATCAGAAAGTCGAATGGGTCGGGGTAGATGAAAGAGGACGAACCATTCGCCAGAACATTTTTCGAAAAGAACAACCTCCCGTCTCGTTGACCTCCATGTCCAGTGGAGGTCTTGTCATGGGTGAATGTCGTGAGGTGGTCGGGCGAGACGCGCGAGGGGAACGTAAGGGGCGTGAGATCGAGGCTGCACGCGAGGTGCCGGCAGAAGTTGTCGCGCCGGAGCGGGTTGTGCCGTTAAGCCCACCAACTAACGGTAGGGGTTGTTTGGCGTTGGTCGTGCTCGGCTTGACTGTGGGGACGGTGGTTTGGTTGTGGTTTCGCCACGAAGTCGTTTTTCCCGTCGAGTTGCGGTTGGGTTTTGAGGTGTACGCGACGTTCTATCGCGACCTGTGCATCATCGCTGTTTCGTTGATTGGTTTGTCGTGGTTGTGGGCGTTGCGCTGGCGGTCGAACGCGCAGATGCGTTCACGCGCCGTCCTTGCCATCGCGGCGGTGACAGTAGCCGCTGTGTTTTTGGCGTGGCTTTGGACGCAGGTTCATTTCGAGCCGATCGCGCGCGACAGGCAATTGAAGGAGTTGGCGACCTGGGCGACCGCGCTGCTGATTGTGGCCGTGTTGTTCAAGCTCATGTGGCCCTGGCAGTTCGGCTCTCGGAGAGTGATCGAGTTTGAGGCGGAAGATGCCTGACCTCCCGCCAACCCAAAACGCGCCCGAACACGCGCAAGAACCGGAAACGCCCAAAACTGATCCGGCCACGACCGCGACAGAGCCTCCTAGCCAATCTCTGCCCGAGGTTGCCCGCCAGTTATTGCTGACTCACCAGCTTGCATCGCAAAGCAAAAGCGATGGGTTGGGTGTTCGCGCTCGCACTGAGCATCAGCACCTCAAGCATTTGGCGTTTGACGACATTCAGATCGCGCTGCCGAGCTCGAAGACCACGCGGTTCAATGACAATGGCGAGTTCGAGACCATCGAGCACTCGACGCACATGGCATTGCCGGACGGCAGCCGCATCAACAAGGCGGAAGAAGTTGCGTACTGGTGCTGCAAGTTTCGCAAGAAGAAGCAGCTCAAGTATTGCGGGCCGATGACGAAAGAGCGCGCCAACTTTTGCGCGAGGTGCAACCGCGTCCTTTGCGCCCATCACGCCTGGCAATTCCTGTTCTCGACCAAGAAGCATTGCGCGTGGTGCTTGTTCGTCCGCTTTGTTGAAACCACGCTCGGCATCATCTGGCTCATCTTCAAGCTCTTCGCCGCGATCATCATCGCGGTCTGGCGCACGTGGTTCCACGCGTACAGGTAAAGCTCCATGTCTGTCTGGTCGTGGGAAGAACTCGAAAAACGCTTCTACGCTTGCGCGGCCGGCAAAGACCGCAAGCTCATGTCACTCTTTGAAGGCTACTTGCGGCACACCAAGGACGACGACGACCTGCGCCTCTACTACCAGGACCTCATCCGCGAATGCGAAGCACGCAGGCGAGCCGGAGACCCGCACTACCACCCCAACACCCACGACGGAATCGAACGCGGCACCATCACCCTCGGCGCGGAAGCGCGCACGGGAGTGCCCTATCGAGTCGAATTGCAACGCACGGGCGAACTGATGAACACGCCGAGCATCAACATGATCGTCGCCGGGCCCGTAGGCTCGGGCAAGACCAACCTGCTCGCCTACATCACCCTGCAGGCTCTTGCTCTTTGTCGCGTTATCGTGTTCGCGCGTAACTCAAGTTACCGCAAACGCATCCCAGTCGAATTGCGAGACCAGTTCAAAGTCGTCCAATTGGAAGAGCTTAAGCTCTGCCCGACACGGCCTGCCTACATCGACAAGAACGCGTCCTTACGGACTATCGAGGAGGAGACACACAAGACGGTGCACTGGTTCTGCACGGCCTTCGGCAACCGGTTCTCACGCCACGACGCCTTGCTGGTCATGCACCGCGGCATCGAACTCCTGCTCGATGATCTTGGCACGCTGGACCCCGCGACTGCACCAGAGTCGCGCGTGTGGCCTGGCTACCACGACATCCTCAAACTCTTCGATAGCAGGGCTTATCGCGCGCGCATGGGCGGCAGAAGCCAACACGAAGAATCACTCACGCTAACCTTGAAGAATTTTGGTTTGAACGGGCTTGGCGTGCTCGACACGCGCAAGGGAATCAACGTCCACGAACTCCTGAACAGCACCAACCTCGTCATAGAAACCGGCAGCTACTCACCCGAGGACGCCAGCTTCATCATCGAACTCCTCCTCGGCCAGCTCTGGCTGCGCCAACAACACACCAAGACCAGCACGCCCGAACTCAAGTACCTCATCGCGCTTGACGACCTCCAGGACGCCATGGTGAACGATGGCGCAGTGCACCGATTGATTCGCGTCAGCCGGCACGCCGGTTTTTCATTCTTATTGGCGCCACAAAACATCGGCGCGCTCTCTAACGACGTGCTCGGCAATGTGCAAACCTTCGTCCTCGTCGGGCCACAGACGAATCAGCGAGACCTCACCATGAGCATGGCTGCCATGGGACTCGCGTTCAAAGACGACATGACCCTCGAACTCCAACGAGGAGAACTCGGCCGCGCCCTGGTCCGACAGCCCTTTGCGGCGTGGCGACTTCCCACGCTCATCCACACACCCCTCATTATCGAGACGGAATACGGCGAGCCAGAACGCGAACAACGCGTCAAAGAATGGCTGCAAGCGAATATTCCCGACGAACTGCGGCAAGCCCGTCCGTCTCCGCAAGCCCAGTCACAAGCCACCAACTCTGCTATCAATCCAGCAAAGAACTCTCCGCCAAAACAGGAGATGCCAGCTCAAGCAACACCGGAAGCAGAACTGGATCGCCGAGTGCGCGCGTTTGTCACCAGCGTCAATGAAAAGTGGTTTGAGGGCCACGAGACTCATTTCGCCGCGGCGGGAGTCAAAGGTGGAACTGAAAAAGAAGTCCTGCTCCGCCACGCGCGAGCCTTGGGCTGGCTGCACGCCCAGGACGCCAAGGTCACCGGCAAGAACGGCAAGCTCATCCAGCTTGCCATCGTCACCGACCTTGCAAGACAACGACTCAACCTCGAAACGCCGGAGTCATTGAAGCGCACGTGCGGCAAGCACAGCACGCGCTACTACCAACACACACTCGGCGAGCTTTTGCAAAACGCGCCCGGCATCGTCAGCGTCGAGTTTGAAGGCCTGCTCGGCCCCAACCTCAAGCGCGTCGACATCCTCACCAGATTGGCCGACGGCAAGGCCGTCTGCATCGAGTTTGCCTCGACAGAAAACGCTGAACACGAGCAACAGAATGTGCGCGTGCTCGATGAGGCCAGCGAGCAGATCGCCAAGTACGTCATCGTCGCCGAGACTGGCAGGTTGAGGGACAAGCTCGCCAAACAATTCACCAACCCACGCGTCAGCGTCATCAGCTTCTACGACGCCATCAAACAGCCTTCACTACTCGCCTGAATTTCCTGAAAAACAAGCCCGCCTCGCCCGCTTAACAGCCTTGAGCGCGCCATCCAACAAAGCGCGAAACAGTTAGGCGGCACAAAATTTCAGAAAACTCCGCATGGCCACGCCGTTGACTTCGTGCGCGCGCAAACAGGCCGAACGTCTGGAGCAATTGTGAACCTGATCTGCCACACCGAACTTGGACAACGGGACACGCAGCAGGATTGTGTCCTCGCAATGTCGCGCCACGTGCAAGGCATCCCTGTTCACGTCGTGGGAGTTGCCGACGGTGTCGGCAGCTTGGCGCGCGGTGAGGAAGCGTCACGCCTGGTTTGCGAAGCGCTCGCGACACACCTCAACGTTCTCACTCTCGAAGCGACGCTGGGCGACTTCACTCGCGCGTTTCGCAATGCGCTCAATGAAACCAGCCAAGCACTCGACGCGCTCCAAAGTCCCGCGTCGACCACGGCCACCGCCGCACTCATCCTGCCCCACGCCGCGTTTGTCGCGAGTTCAGGCGACAGCCCCTGCGTCTACTACAGCCGCAAGCTCAAACGCTGCGGGCTCGCCACCAAAGAACACTCCACGGCTCAAGACCTGTACGCCCGCGGAGAGATTGAAGCATCGGACATTGCCACTCACCCGTTCCGCGGAATGCTCACGAGCTACGTTTCCAAGAATCCCGTTCACGCCACCCGCGTTGACACGTGTGAAGTGCCCCTCGACTCGGGCGACCGTTTGCTGGTGTGCAGCGACGGCCTCCTCAACATCCTCACAGCCCGCGAGGTAAGCCGCACGCTCGCTCTCCCCAACCTCTCTGACGCCGCACTACTGCTCGAAGTGCTGGCTGCGGAGCGCGCGGATGACAACGCCAGTTTCGTGCTTGCCGGAAACGACCACGCCATGCCGGTCTGCCTCGACCAACTCGCGTTCGCAAAAGGGGAGAGCTATGGCTGTGTTTAGAAAACCCGGCGACCGCGTCGGCCCTTGCACGATCAACAAGCGTCTTGGCGGGGGAGGCAACGGCATCGCTTACAGAGCAACGGACGCGAAAGGTGAGTTTGTCGTCCTCAAGCTCCTGACTGAGGCCAACCTCGCCCAAGCCAACTTTGAGATCGAACTCTCAAAGAGCGTACTAGCCGCATGCACCAGCACTTTCCACGGCATTGAGGAGCACTTCGTGCCCGTACTCGCCTTGTTGCGCGACAGCGACGACTTCTTCCTCGTGATGCCGTACATGATCGGCGGCAGCCTCGCCGACGCCCTGGCAAAGCGCGGCAAGCTCGACTACGCGCTCGTCCGCACCACCATCCGCCCCCCGATGCTGGCGTGCCACGTCATGCACAAAGTGGGTGTCATTCATCGCGACATCAAACCCGCCAACCTCCTTTTGCGCGACCATCCCGGTCGCAGCGCGGTTGCCGACTTCGGCATCTCCGCGCCTGCCAACACGCCGCTTCGCGCGCCCGGATACTCCACCGGCTATTCGTGCCCGGAACAGATGTTCAACCAGCCCGCGTCACCGGCGCAGGACGTGTTCAGCTTCGGCGCCACCATTTACGAACTCGCCACGGGCATCCGTCCCTTCGCCGCCGGAACTGAGGATGAAGAAGACCAGCTCGTCAGCGACTACACCGTCGCGCACACCCCGCTAGCCACACTCGCGCCCAATATCCCCCAGAGCGTTTCTCGCGCGGTGGATGCCGCTCTGTCCAAAAACCCGCTCGCCAGGCCCTCCCTGCGCGAGCTCTACGAGTCCTTCAACTAAAAAGGAGAAGCCCATGACCAGTCCTACCAGCGTTGACCCGTTCGCAGGCCAGCCCGTCTCCCTGCCCAGCAAGGCGTTCCCCACGCGCACGCACAACCCGACGCGCGCCAAACCCCGCCGCAAGGCGCTCGTCAAGTTCGTCTATGACAAGTCCGGCAGCATGGACGAACTGGACAGGCCTGTCGTGCAGTGCTCCCACGAAGCCGTGGACGAGTGCGCCCGCGACAACATCGAATTGCGCTCCGGCCTGCTTTTCGTGAGGGACATTCCCGAAAACGGCGCGAACGAGGGCCTTGTCGACCGCGGCATCGTTGCGATCGACGAGTTCAAGAAGCTCATCGCCAGCGAGCCCCTTATCGGCAACAGCTCCGATGATGAAAGCCAGCTTGATGGTCTCCTGCGCGCCGCCCTTACCGACTGGCCGGATGTCAAGTCCGGCCGTGTCAAGCACGTCATCCTCGTCACCAACAGCGGCACCAAGAACGCCACGGACGGCACGACCCCCGAGCAGGCGGTGGACGTGTTTCTCCGCCAGGGCGTGCGCGTCCACATCATCGGGCCCGCCAACGTCGATGCCTACAAGTTGCTGACGGGCAGGACTGGCGGGCTCCTGTTCCCCATCCCGCCCATCACCAAGGACTATTTCACGAGCATCTTCCAGACCCTCGGCAAGACCGTCACCGCCACCATGGCCAAGTAACCCCCGCCGTAGACCTCGCAACACTCCCCGCATCAATCCCGCCAACCAACCAGGAGGGGCGCAGTCGCGCCCCTCTTCCCGCCCCATGCAAGACGAACGCGATAACAACGCGCCACCCTCAAGCCCTTGCACGGATCAACCGCGCAAGCGGCGGAAGAAAGCAATTAACGCGAGTTATCAAGTCGAACTTGTCGTGGCACGTTCGCGCAACCCCGCCAATCCAACCAGCCACCTCGCTCCAGCCGAACGTGCCCAGCGGCTTGCAAAACTGTGGGCGGAAATATTTCGTCGTTTGCGCGACGGCAAGTAATCAACAAAATTCGCTATCGCCTTGGAACCTTGTAAAATAGCGCCTTCCATGGCGAATAACGAAAAGAGGGCTGCCATGCCTGAAAAGAAAAAGTGCGCGCTGTACGTTCGCGTGTCAACCTTGATGCAGGACGTTGATAAGGAGGCAGGCAGCCTTAGCAGCCAGGAATCATTGCTGCGCCGTTACGTCGAGCAGAAGAACGCATTGGGTCCTGAAACCTGGGAGGTCGTTGAGGTGTACCGCGAGAGCGCCTCCGCCAAAGACACCCGACGCAAAGAATTTCAACGCCTGCTCCGCGCCGTCAATGACGGCCGCATTTCTGCCGTGCTGTTCTGCAAACTCGACCGCATCAGCCGCAGCGTCGGAGACCTGCTACGGCTCGTCGAGTTTTTTCGCGAACACCATTGCGAGTTCATATCGCTTCACGAAAACCTCGACACTTCGGGCCCCATGGGTCGGTTCATGCTGGTGCTCTTCGGCGCGCTTGCCGAATTCGAGCGGGCAACAACCGCCGAGCGCGTTCGTGAAAAGATGGCCTGGCGTGCCCAGGTAGCCGGCTTGTGGAACGGCGGCGTACCCCGCCTCGGCTACGACCACGACCCCGGCAACAAGGGAGTCCTCACCCCCAACACGCAGGAACGCTTGATTGTCGAAACCGCCTTCAAGACCTACCTTCGCACGGGATCCATAAGGGAGACCACGCGCCTGCTCAATGAGGCCGGCTATCGCACCAAGAAATACCACTCTCGGCGCGGGCTCAGCCAAGGAGGCAGGCGCTTTGACAAAAGCGGCGTCCACCGCCTGTTGACTGACCATGTCTACGTAGGAAAGCAGCAGCACAACGGCCAATGGCTAGCCGCGCAACATCAGCCTCTCATCGATGAAGCCTTGTTCCGGGACGTTCAGGCGCTGCTCGCGCGCAACCACGTCGTCCGGCCGGGAAGGCGACGCACCACCAAACACGTCTTCCTCCTCGAAGGCATTCTCCAGTGCAAGTGTGGCGCAAGCATGACGCCCACCTGGAGTCGCGGCCGCCACGGCGGAGAATACCGCTACTACGACTGCCGGCGCAAAAGAGACGACGGCACCTGCAACGCGCCACGTGTTCGCGCAGACGACATCGAAAACATCATCACCCAACGCCTCATCCGCCTCTCAGAAGACCCCGCGCTACTGGCCCACGTCCTCGAACAAGCCAACCAAGGCAATGAAGACCAGCGAGAGACGCTGCGCGACAAGACCAACGCGCTCCTCGCCAAATACACGAGCACCAACACCCAGATTGCCTCTCTCGTCGATTTCCTCGCCACCGGCAGCACGTCAACTAGCGTCAAAGAACGCCTCACCGAACTCGAAGGCCAAAAGGCCGAACTCCAACAAGCCCTCGACAACGCGCGCGAAGAACTACGCGAACTCAAGGACAGAACTGCCAACATCGACAAGACCAAAGAAGGACTGGCCCAGTTCGCAAACGCCTTCGCGCAGGCAAGCATGGAACAACGCAAACAACTCTTCCAGCTTCTCGTCGATCACGCCGTACTAGGCGACGACAAGGTCACGCTGGCCGTCTTCGAAATCGACCTAAATGAAAAGCCCCCCGCACTTGAGGGTGCGAGGGGCTGTCCGAACTGGTGGACCGAAGGGGATTCGAACCCCTGACCCGCCAAGGCTGCTGTGCAGCCTTGGCGCAGCGCAGCAGCACGGCCCACAGGCCGTGCGTAAGCAAAGCGGCCGGCCCGAAGGGCCGAACAGCATCCCCTTCGGACTCTTGTCGCCCGGGAAACGGCGAAAGGCGCGAGTTCCTCGCGCCTTTCGCTGGTGGACCGAAGGGGATTCGAACCCCTGACCTATGCATTGCGAACGCATCGCTCTACCAACTGAGCTATCGGCCCACGAAAATGTCGCGGGACTTTACCCCCGCTTGTCGCCTGCGCCAGTCGGCGCGCTACTGTCCGGGTTCAGGGGCGCGAGAACCAATCGCGCGTGCTTCTCACCCGGCGGCCCATGGCCGCCGCCCAGCAGGCTGCTTACTTCAGCAACAACCCCGCTCTTCAAATATTGCGGGAGTGAACAGGGTATAAACGGCCACGTAAAGCGCAATATTTTGCCCTAAGTTTTGACGCCACAAGGACTTGACACAAACCCCCGCCCCCCTATCTTGCCCCCTTTCCTCGGCCCGCACGAACATGAGCCGCGCCGTTTTCAGCCTCGTTTTCATCCTCTGCGCCGTCGCGCTGGGTGCAATCCTGCCCGCGCCAAAGGCACAGGCCGCGCGGCCTGAAGACGCCGTGCGCGCAACCGGCCTGCGCGTTCTAGGCGCGACGCGAGGCTATGCCACGGCAGCGCTCTGGCTGCGGGCAGGAGACGCCTATCGCCGTGGCGATTACTTTGAAACCCAGGCGATGTACCAATTGATCCGGGAAATGCAGCCGCGCAATCCGGCGGTTTACAGCTACCTGAGCTGGAACGAAGGCTACAACATTCCGGCCCAGTTCCCTGATCGCGAGCGGCAGTTGCCCTGGTTGGCGCGGGGGCTGCAGACGATTCACGAAGGCCAGCGCGAATTGCCCCAGGATGCCAGCCTGCGCCTCGAAGAGTGGCATTTCATTTTCAATCGCACGCGGGACTTCCCCCTTGAAGTACTTCGCCTTGAACTTGAGGCATGGCAGGAGAGCGAACCTGCCTGGGCCGAGGTGGTAAAGAACATTTTCGCCTTGCGCGATGGCCTGACGAAAGTGCGCCGCGACCAACTTGACGCGTTCCCTGAAAAGGCCGTGCTCCCGGCGGACCTTCAGGACCTGCTCAGCAGCTTCGATGGCCTGGAAGCGCCGGCGCGCGCCAGGCTCATGGATCCCGCCTTCGACCAGCTCAGCGAGACCGAGCAGGGTTCTCTGGGCGCCGAATTCGACCTGGTGGCGCGGCAGCAGTTGCGCGCCTTCCTCTCACTGGATCGCGAAGTACAGGTCATCGTGGCGCTGGCCAACTGGGCGCGCCTGCACCTGATGTGCGCCGCCCTCGAGCCGGTGCTGACCATGAAACCGCGCAGCCTTTCGGCCGATGCCGCGCTCCTGAACAGCTACTTGTATGCGCAGAAGAACCTTCCCCTGGGCATGGAGGGAGCTTTCACGCCGCGCTATCGCGCCGGGGTGAAGGCGGCCTTCGCGTCAGGACTGGCCCTGGCACGCGCGGCATACGGCGAAGAGGGCGCGTCGGAGTTCAGGGTGCGCATGAGGGAGAATTTCAAGTCATTGCCCGGATGGCTGGAGTAGGCGGGCTGGGTCGTAATCGGACAGTGCAGTTCTCGGACACGGAGAAGACTATGCAGGTGACAATCAAAGGCAGACAGAGGCAGGTTTCGCCAAGCCGGCTGGTGCTGGCGGCGGGGCTGGTGTGCGCCGGCCTGATGGTGGCAATGCTGGCACTGACCCATGACGGAGGCCCGCGCGAGTTCTTCAACCTGGCGCCCGCCGTGGAGAAGACGGCCGCGGCTTTTGGTTTTGGCCCCAAGGAAGAACAAGTGGCGGCCGAAGAGAAGGAAGGTCCGCGCCGCCCCCGCGAATGGGTTGTTGCCAAGGAGCCTTGGGAGGGTTTCAAGGCGGACTACGACTTCAAAGACGGCAAGCTGACCAAGAACGTCGAGAAATCTCACCCGAAGTCCAGCATGTGGTCTTCGTGGTACTACACGATTCCCTCGATCGTACTGGCCCTTCTGGCCTCGGTGGCGGCGCTCATCATGGCCCGCAAGTTCCACTTCGAGATGAAAGCCGCCGAGCCGGGCAACCCGCGCATGGTGGAGATCAAGGAAGCCGTGCGTGAAGGCGCCATGGCCTATCTGCGTTCGCAGCGCAAGGTCGTCCTGCCGGTGCTGGGCATCACGGCCGTGGTCATCGCGCTGATCAATATCATCGGCATGCCCTGGTGGCTGTGCATCTTCGTGCTGGCCGGCCTCTTCACGGGCGGCATCTCGAGCTTCGCTACTGGCTGGTACGGCATGAACACGGCCACGGAGGCCAACAGCCGCACAGCCTGGGCCTGCAACAAGGGCGGCCTGAACGCGGGCCTGCAGGTGGCATTCCGCGCGGGCGCGGTGATGGGTCTGATGGTGGTGGGCATCGGCCTGGCCTTCGTCACGGTCTGGCTGCTGGTGCTGGCCATCTTCGACTCGTTCATCGGCAGTGTCACCCTCAACGACATCGCCAACGCCATGATCACGTTCGGCCTGGGCGCATCGCTGGTGGCCCTGTTTGCCCGCGTGGGCGGCGGCATCTACACCAAGGCTGCGGACGTCGGCGCGGACCTGGTGGGCAAGGTGGAGGCCGGCATTCCCGAAGACGATCCCCGCAACCCCGCAACGATCGCCGACAACGTGGGCGACAACGTGGGCGACGTGGCGGGCATGGGCGCAGACCTGTATGAGTCTTACGTGGGTTCGATCCTGGCCACTATTGCCCTGGCCTGGTCGGCCGGCCAGGCCCTGGGCCAGAACCCCTGGGGATTTGTCGCAGCACCCCTGCTGATTGCGGCGGGCGGTATCCTGCTTTCCGTGTTCGGCACGCGCTTTGTGAAAACACAGGACGGCGCAACGCTCAACCAGTTGCTCAAGGCCCTGAAGTCCGGTGTGAACGTTGCCAGCCTCTGTGTGGTTCCGCTTTCGCTGGTGGTCTGCATTCTCTGCTTCGGCTTCGGTATGGGCCTTGGCATGTGGCTGGCCACCTGCATCGGCCTGGGTTCCGGCCTGGTGATCGCCTGGGGCTCGGAGAAATACACGAGCTATGACGACAAACCCACGCAGGACGTGAGCAAGCAGTCCCTCACCGGCCCCGCCACCGTCATCATCGGCGGCCTGGCCGTAGGCATGATGAGCACCTGGATTCCCATCATCACCGTGGCCGTGGCCACTCTGCTCGCGTTTGGCCTGGGCGGCGGCTTTGCGGCGCCTGCTGCCGGCGTTTATGCCGTGAGCCTCGCGGCGGTCGGTATGTTGTCAACGCTCGGCATCACCCTCGCGACGGACGCCTACGGCCCGATCGCCGACAACGCCGGCGGCAACGCCGAGATGGCGGGCCTTCCGCCTGAGGTGCGCGAGAAGACTGACGCGCTCGACTCTCTGGGCAACACGACGGCGGCGATTGGCAAGGGCTTTGCCATCGGCTCGGCGGCCCTGACGGCGCTGGCGCTGATTGCGGCCTATGCCGACTCCGCAGATGGCCTTGCCAAACTCATGGACATCCGTCCGGACTTCAGCCTCTCCATCATCTCGCCCCAGGTCATCATCGGCCTGTTCATCGGCGCTCTCCTGGTGATGGTGTTCTGCGCCTTGACCATGAAGGCCGTGGGTGACGCTGCCAAGGAAATGGTGGAGGAAGTGCGGCGGCAGTTCCGCGAGATTCCGGGCATCATGGAAGGCACGGGCAAGCCGGACTACGCCAACTGCGTTTCGATTTCGACGAAGGCCGCCATCAAGCGCATGATGGTTCCGGCCATCATCGCCGTGGCCGGCCCCATCATCACGGGCGTGCTGTTCGGTGGCGGCGCCGTGTTCGGCCTGCTGGCTGGCGGCCTGGCAACGGGCTTTGCCATGGCCGTCATGATGGCCAACGCAGGCGGAAGCTGGGACAACGCCAAGAAGTTCATTGAAAAGGGCGGCCTGGCCGAGTTGCTCATTGCTGAAGGCAAGTACGACCCCGCCAGGGATGATCCCAAGCCCGTGACCGTTTCCGGCGGCGGCAGCGACGACGGCAAGACCAAGAAGAAGAAAAAGAAGAAGGACGGCAGCGACTCCTCGGTCGACTCCGGCAGCGAAGACGCCTCAGAAAGCGGCAGCCAGGAAGCCGCGGAGTCTGCGAAGTCCGAGCCCGTGGCCGCTGAAGCTCCGAAGGCTGAAGCTCCGAAGGCTGAATCTGCGCCCGCCACCGAGGCGCCCAAGGTCGAGGCGGCTGCCGCTCCCGTCGAGGGCAAGAAGAAGAAGTACGCCCGCTACATGAAGGGCAGCCCGGAACACAAGGCTGCCGTCACCGGCGACACTGTGGGTGATCCGTTCAAGGACACCTCGGGCCCCTCGCTGAACATTCTCGTCAAGCTCATGAGCATGGTGGCCGTGGCCACCATCGCCCTGGTTCTTGCCGTGAATAAGGGCGGCGGCATCCTTTCGTGGCTGTTTGAAGCCATCTACACCACGACGGGCAAGTAGCCGTTGTTCGAGCCTTGCGCGGGGCGGCCCTGGGCCGCCCCGCTTGCATGATGTGCAATTGCGGGGGCACGACTGCCAATCATGGGCGAGGCGCCCCATGAACCCGAACCTGCCCTTGACCCTCGCAGTGATTTTCCTCCTGGCGGCGGCTTACGTGACGCTGGAGCGCCTCTGGCCCGCGCGCCCCGGCCAGCAAGTCCTGCGGCGCGGCTGGCGCACCGACGCCCTCTACTGGCTCTTCACTCCCCTGGTGTCCAGGAACCTGACGAGACTGGGCATCGGCCTGATCCTGGCCGGGCTTTTGGCGCTGTCCGGCGGCGAGGTCAGCCGCGAGGCAATTCAGGCGGCCGTGGCAGGCCGCGACACATGGTTCTCAACGTGGCCCTGGTGGCTGCAGGCGCTGGGCGTGTTGATCTTGAGCGACTTCACGGGGTACTGGCTACACCGCCAGTTTCATCGGGGCTTGTGGTGGCGTGTCCATGCCGTGCACCACTCCCCCACCGAGCTGGACTGGCTGGCGGCAACGCGGCTGCATCCCCTGAATGAACTGCTGTCGCGCGTGGTCCAGGTAGTGCCCTTCTACTTTCTCGGGTTTTCTCCGCTGGTGCTGGCCTCCGTTGCGCCATTGCTGTCACTCTACGCCGTCTTGCTGCACGCCAACGTGTCCTGGAGCTTCGGTCCCCTGCGTTTTGTGCTTGCCAGCCCCGACTTTCATCGCTGGCACCACAGTTGCGAGCCCGAGGCCCTGGACAAGAACTTCGCGGGGCTGTTTCCCCTCTGGGACCTGCTGTTCGGCACCTTCCACATGCCACCCGGAAAGCGGGCAGCTGCGTTCGGCATCACGAGCAACGACATGCCTCAAAGCCTATGGGGGCAACTGCTCTATCCGTTCAGAAGGATGGGCGGCGGCCGTCAGCCACGGGAAGCGCCCCGCGCGGCCGCTCTATCCGGAGGAGACGAGCAGGCTCCGGCGGCCCCTTGTGCGCCGCAGGAAGCCTGACGCATCAACTGCCGATGGTCTGGCCCAGCTTGATGTCGGCTTCGTAGAATGCTCCGTTGCGCCAGAACTTGAAGCGGACGACATCGTCCTTCTTCTTTGTCTGCAGCCATTCATAGAACTTGGCGGCCGTAGTCTCCGTCTCACCGGCGGCCTTTCCTTCAAACTCGATGAGCACGTCACCCACTTTTACGTCCTTGTGGTAGGCATCAAACCAGGGGCTGACGCTGGTGACGTAAAGGCCCTTCTCCACCCGCGTATCGAGCAGTTTGTCCTGTACCCAGAAGCCCGCGATGATGCTGTTCTTGCCGATCGTGCGTGTCCCGAGGTTGGTGGGCGGCCCCTCCGGAGAATTGACGGCGTAGATAGTCACCTCATGCACTTTTCCGTCGCGCACGGCATCGGGCGGCACGATGTCAAAGCCATGCTCGGCGTTGGGCGCATAACCCGTGCCGACCAGGGAGTTATCGCGGGCGTCGGCCTTCACACGAGTCCAGAGCTTGCCGTCGATGTAGATCTCGATGTCGCAGGGCTCGCTGCCGAGGTCAGGGTCGGCGGCCCAGCCGCGAAGCCGGTTTTCGTCGGCGTACCAGTAGCTGCCCATGGGCGCTGAGTTTTCCTCGCGCCTGTAGGTCCGGGGGCTGCCCTGCAGTTCGACTTTCACGCCCGCTGGAATGTTCACGGCAAATGCCCTGATCACGTGCGTGCGGTTGTCCAACATCACTCCGGGGGTGGTCATCACCCAGCCGTGGTTGGGGTCCGGCGTCACGTTGCTCCACTTCAGGCCATCGCGCTTTGAGTCCGCCGAGAGCGTGGTGAAAAGCTCGTCGTCGATCCAGATCTCGACCTGCACCGGCGACGACGGCGCGTCTTCATCCCAGGCCCAGCCGGCCAGCACGACCTTGTTGCAGATGTCAAAAGCCCCCAGCGGAGCGCGATTGGCTACGCCGCCGCGGTCGGCAATCACACGGGGACTGCCGGGAAGTTCGACTTCCGTGCCAGTAGCCAGGTCTACAGCCAAGGCCTGCACTGTGTGCTCGCGCCCGTCGTCCAGCACCTGAGGCCATTCAATCACGAAGGCGCAGGCGTCATGGGGCGCAATCTTGCGCTGGGTCAGCAACTCGTTTTTGCGGCCCGCCTTCACTTCCGCAATCTGCACGCCGTCAATCTTCACCCGCACCAGCACCGCCGTCTTCGCGTCATCCGGGTCCCAGGCGTAGCCGGAAATACCCTTCTCCGGCGTGGCTTCCTCGAGTTTGCCCGTGGGAAAGGTGTTGGGCCTGACGTCACGCGGCGACCAGCGAAGCTCCTTGCGCCCCGGCCTGTCCTTGCGAAAAGCGTAGGCACGCACGCGGTGCTGCTCGCCATCCTGCAGTCCCTCGGGCAGCAATTGTTCGAAGTTCCAGATGACGCCGTGCGTCTTGTGCTCTTCCCGGCGCTCACAGCTCAGCTCATAGGCCCGCGCCTCATCAATGTAGATGGCCACCTGCAGCGCGGCTTCACGCTCGACCGTATCAAAGGCAAAGCCCTTGAGCCTCGCGGGCGAGGCTTCCTGAAAATAGCCGTCAAGCTCGGCATTGAGTTGCTTGCCCTCTTCGGTCTCCACAGCCGGAGGCGGCGCGGGCCGCTTGGGGTCGGGCTTTTTTGTCTCGGCGGGCTTGGAGCCGCCCGCGGGCAAAGGCGATGGGCCTTTGCCGGGCGTGCCCTGGCCGCTGCCCGGGCCGCCTTTCCCCCCGGCGGAGCTGGATGTGCCGCCGGAATCCGAGTTGGAAGGCGAAGCTGCGGGCCTCGCGCCCTGGCCTGCCTCGCGGGACGTCACCAGTTTGGGCGCCTCAATGGAGCTGGGTTCGGCCGGTGCATCGCTGACTTCAAGCCCTGCGACGCCGCACTGCACGCGAGGACGGTTGCCACCCGCGGCGTGATCAGGCATGAGCGCGGGCAGCCAGTGCCCGCGCGTCAAGAATCCGCCGGCGCAGGCCAGGGCCAGAAGCAACGCCATGGGCAGGAACAGGCGTCTCATTGCTCCTCCGATGCTGAAATTATGGCGTGCATCAAGCCCCGCCGCCACGGATTTGGACGCCGCCACTTGCCAAACCCCCACAGGGTCAGCACCATGCCGTCGTTCGACGTCGTAACAATCGAGAGGAGCCACCCATGAAACGCATTGCTTTGATCTCTGCCGCGCTGTTGCTGGCCATGATGCCCGTGCTGGGCCAGAAGAGCGAGCCGTCGAAACCGGCTAAGGAGGGCAAGGTGCTCGAATACAAGGACGGCGATATCACCTGTGAGGGCTACCTTGCGGCGCCGGCAGGCGCGGCAACGGGATTGCCCGCAGTCCTGATCGTACATGACTGGATGGGGCTCAAGCAGTTTGAGCAGGATAAGGCTGACGCCCTGGCTGCGGCGGGTTATGTCGCGCTTGCCGTGGACATGTATGGCAAGGGCGTACGCCCCAAGAACACCCAGGAAGCACAGACCGAAGCGATGAAGTTCTACAACGATGCGGCCATGGCCGTCGCGCGCATCACGGCGGCGCTTGAAACCCTGAAGAAGCAGCCGAGGGTGGACGCCGGACGCATCGGCATTTTCGGCTACTGCTTTGGCGGCAGCATTTCACTTGGGCTGGCACGCAGCGGAGCCGAGATTGCCGCCTGCGTCAGTCTCCACGGCGCCCTGAAAAACATCCAGGGCAAGAGCGAAATCAAATGCCCCGTGCTGGTGCTGCACGGCGCTGACGACCCTCTGGTTCCGAAGGAAGACGTCAGCGGCATCATGGATGAGTTCCGCAAGGGCAGCGTGGACTGGCAGCTCGTTCACTACGGGAACGCCGTTCACTCCTTCACCAACCCCAAGGCAGGCAACGACAACTCCCGAGGCGCGGCCTACAACGCCAAGGCCGACAAGCGCAGTTGGGAGATACTTCAGGACTTCCTCGCCGAGACCTTGAAGCCCTAGGCGACAAGCTGGAATGAAAAGGCCGGGGGGCTCCCCGGCCTTTTCTCGTTCAAGGCGCCTTACGGCGCCACGATGACCTTGACCTGGCTCGGCGCCACCTGCACACCCGCGGGCATGTTCGCGTTGCTGCCGTTGTGCCCGGTGATGGAGGTGAGGTGAGTGACAGGCTTGCCCTGGGCCTTCACCTTCATGGAGCCCTTCTTGTAGGCCACCTTCTGCTTGAACACGTTCGAAATGACTCCACCGGCCACGCCCGGTTCGTCGCCCGTGCTCATGGGAATGCTGGAACTGGTCGTCAGAACGGCGGAGCCCGAGAACTTCACTTTGGTGGAGGCGCCGCTGGCCTGCATGCACATGCCGATATTGGGATAGGGCATGGGAACGGGCCCGCCGGGTGTGGGCGTCTTGCAGACGTCTGTCGGGCCCGGCGTCATGCACTGGCCCCCGCCCTTGGTGGAACCTGGAAACATGTTGGAGCTCCTCTCGTGCGGTCATGCGGCCTCCTGCGCCGCGTGCCTAGCCCAGCTTGACCTGTTCGCCGTTGATCGAAACGTCTTCCCGCGCTGACTGCCGGATGCGCCCCGCGCGCAGCACGGACTCCTCGCGCACCACGGTACGCGAACGCCCCAGGCTCACGTGCATGGCATCCTTCACCCAGCGGTAGGCGCTGAGGCAGCGCTCGACGACCACGCGTACCGTGGACTCAAATCGATCGGCGCGCAGGCTCACCTTCTGGCCCTGCAAAGCCACCTCCGCTCCCTGGATCAGCACGCGTCCGCCAGCCGAAATCTCGAAATCGCCGGGCGTCTGAAACAGGGTGCGACCCCGCCCCTGCAGAACTCCAACGACATAACAGTCGCCGTCCTGCGTCATCACCAGCAGAGCATCTCCCGTTGCCGGGGCGTAAGGATAGGCCAGCGCCATCACAGCCTCGCGCTCGCCTTCGGGCATTGCCAGGCGCAGGCAGCGGCCCGAAGCCTCCACAACGACGCCCTGGCACAGGCGCGGGGCCTGGGCGGTTTCGGTCATGAATGTCTGGGCTTCCATGGGTTTCTCCTTACTTGCGGCCGAACTGCTCGGCTTTGAACTGGTCCATGTCCGTACGGCGCAGACCGTTGGTGTCCGCGCCGGAGAGGCGTACGTTGGCCTCAAGGACTGCATGGAACAGGGCGCCTCGCAGTACGGCGTTCTGGAAATCGGCCAGATCCAGCGTGGCATACGAGAAATCAGAGTAGTCCAGGTGGGCTGCGCCCAACGAGGCGGCAGACAGATCGGCCCGGTCAAACATGCAGTTGCGCGCCTGGACACGCTCCAGATGAGCCTTGACGAGCCTGGCCTGGGTGAAGGTGCAGGCATCAAAGTGGGCCCCCCCGAGATTGGCCTCCTCCATGTTGGCCTCTCGGAACTCCGTGCCGGGGCCCTGGGCCCCGGAGAGATCTGCCTGCTTGAGCCTGGCCTTGGTGAAGTCTGCGCAACGAAGCTTCGCCTTCTTCAGGCCGGCACCTTCAAGGTCGGCCTGGGTAAAATCTGCCTGTTCCAGGTCCGCCCCGCTGAAGTCGATCTTCTTCAGGGCCAGCTCGCGAAAGGAACAGCGCTTGAATTCGCCCTGGGCAAAACGGGCCCCGGCCAGTTTCACTCCCTCAAAGGCCACACCATGGAACCGGGCCGGCGAAAGATCCGTGCCTGAAAGGTCCGCGCCGGCAAAGTCAGCATCTTCAAAGTGCGCCTGAGACAGCTTCGCGCCCGCCAGCAGAGCCTCGCTGAACTCCGTCTGCGTTGCCTTTACGCCGCTCAGATCCGACTGGGCAAGCCGCGCCTTGGCAAAGGAGGCTTGATGCAGGTTGCAGCCTGTAAGCCTGGCGCCCTCGAGGTCGCAGCCCCCGAAGTCGCAGCCCGAGAGGTCGGCGCCGCGGAAGTCATGGCCTCGCCAGGACCGTCCCTGGTCGATTACCTGCCGCAGGTCGGCGCTGACCAGCGCGGCACGATCAAAAGTCGCCCCGGAGATCGTGGCTGCCTTGAAGATTGCGCCTTCGAGCTTGGCCCCCTCGCCCCTTGCTCCCTCGAAGTCCGCCGAGCGGCAGTTGGCGCGGCTGAGATCGGCCTTGGTGAGGTCAGCCCCCATGAGCCAGGCCATGGTCAAATCAGCCTCGGCCAGGTTGGCTCCCTGGAGGCGGGCGTCGGAAAGATTGGCGGCATGAAGGTTGGACTGCCCGAGGTTGGCCCCGGTCAGGTTGCACTCCGTGCAGTCAGCGTTCGACAGATCGCAGGAGGCCAGATTGCGACCCGCGAGATTGGCCTGCGAAAGATTGACGTTCGAAAGCGACCTGGGCAGCTCCTTGGCGGCGGCGAGGTCGCAGCGCGGCATGCCGCAATGTTCGAAGGTCACCCCCGAGAGGTCGGCCCCCGCGAAGTCACACTCCATGAACAGCGTCTCGATCATGGCCGCGCCGCGCAACTGGGCGGAGTGGAAGGCGCACTGCTGCACCATCACGCTTTGCCAGCGCGACGAAGACCAGTCCGTTCCGGCCGCGCCACAGGCACTAAGTACGGTCTGGGTCAGGGAAGCCGACGCGAAGTTGGCCAAGGCAAGGTCCGTGTCGGAGAAACGGGCGTCCTCAAAGCGCGCCCGCGCGCAATCCAGCTCACGCGCGGACCCTCCGCTGGCCCAAAGTCCGTGCCAAACGCGGCCCGCCAGCCTGGCGTGATCGAGCCGGCAGCCATCAAGGCGGGCGTGGGCCACAGCCGCAGCACCGAAGTCCGCACGGGTGAGGTCACACGTTTTACAGCAGAGGAACTCGCCCGTGACACCCAGGTTGGCCTGCTGCAGATCGCACTCGTTGAATACGGTGAGTTCAACCTTTGCGCCGCGAAGGTCCGCGTTGGGCAATCGGCAGCCATCGAACACGGCGCGGTACAGCGATGCTTCGCCCAGCCTGGCCGATGAAAGGTCGCACTGCTGGAAACTGGCGTCGGCCAGGTTGCAGCGGCTCAAGTCCGCACCAACGAAGTCGATCCCCTCAAAGGAGACCAGACGCAGATCCTGCCCGGCGAGGCTTTGGCCCTTCAACGAACAGGCGCGCAGCACGAGGCCTTCCCTGCCCGGACCGCGATTCAGCGCGTCGATGAACTCGACGGCGTTCGTGAACAGCCGCTTGACGAATGGCTCAGGCAAGCTTGGTTCCCTTCAAGTCCGCGCCCTCGAACCTGGCGCCTTCCACCATGCACTGCCAGAACTCCGCGCCGTAGAGGTTCGCCCCCCGGAAGTCGCCGCCCAGCAGGTGGGCGGACTCGAGTGTCGCCTGGTAGAAGTTCGCCCCTGCGCATTGGGCGCCATCCAGCACGGCCTCCGCAGCCTGGGCCTCGCGGAAGTCTCCGCCTTCCAGCTTCGCGAACTTCAGGCTCGACGCCGTGAACAGCACCCGCGGCCAACGCGCCTGGGTCAAGTCCGCGCGCTCGAAATTCGCTTCGTCCATGGCAGGTTCTTCTCCCATGGACTGCACAAAGCGCCCTTCCGTGAAGTTGCCGCCGCTTCCGCGAAAGCGTGTAAGGTTGCTCTGGCTGAAGTCCGCCTGCATGCACTGGGCACGGTCAAAGTCCGCGTCGGTCAGGTTCGCGCCCTTGAAATCCGCCTTCACGGCCTGGCACTGGGTGAAGTTGGCATAGGTGAAATCGGCCCCCGCCGCCTTGATCTGCGTGAAGTCGCCCTGGGTAAAGTCCGCATCTCGCGCAGCCGCGCGCCGCAGGTCAGCTCCCGCGAACTGCGCCTTGACGGCGTCGACATCCTGGAACCTTGCGCCTTCCAGCACGGCCAGCTTGAAGATGGCACCGGTACAGTCCGCCCCGCTGAAGTCAGCTTCCGTACACTGGGCCTCCGAAAAGTCGGCGGCCTCCAGCACCGCGCCCCGAAAGCTTGCCTTGGCCAGCCGCGCCTGCTTGAAGGATGTCTGGGCGAGCTCGCACTGTCCTAAGTCCGCGCCTTCGAGGTCAAGCCCCGAAAGATCGAGCCTGCTCAAGTCCATCTCCTTGAACTTGCCGCCCGCCTTATGGTGGGCCTGAACGCGCTCGCGCGTCCAGGGCTGGTCTTCCGTGCCGGCAGGGGTCTCCTGTTCCGGCGCCCGGTTTGCGCCGGGCACCTTTGTCAGTGCGGCGGCGACATCCTTTTCAATCATCGCCTCCCAGGCCTTGGCCTGCTTGAGCACATCGTCGATAGCGTCCGGCGGCAACTTGGCCTGAGCCGGCTGAGAAAGGGCCTTGAGCACCGTCTGCTCGGACTGGCGGATGGCCGCGAGATCCTGCGCCTCTGTGGGTATTACGGCTGCCTTGGGATCGAGGCTCCTGAGCGTGTTGGGCGTAGCGGCCTTCTGGCGTATGGCCCGCTCCATTTGGCCCAGTTCGCCCGCATCTCCGCCCTGCATGGCCTGTTTCTCAATGGCCGCCATGCGCTCTTCGAAGGGCTTGATCCAGCCTTCGTCGGGCCATGCCGCGCTTTCGACGACAAAGGGCTCCGGCCCCGGCTCCATCTCGGCGTCCGCCTTCTCGATCTCTTCGCGGCGCCGCTTGTAGAGCGCTTCGTAGTAGGCCAATTCACGCGGGGGCTCAGCCAGCGACTCCACCAGCATGAAGTGCTCAACGATCTCCCGCATCTTGAGCGAACGGATCTCGTGCAGGCCGCGCCAGGTCAGGGTCATGAGGCCGGCATCCGCATCAATCCAAAGGGTATCCAGTTGCAGCGCAACCGGCAGCAATGCGCCCACCTTCCCGTCCTTGCCTCTCTCCCGAACAAACCACAGGGGCCGCAGGCCGGGAAGCTGGAATTCCTGCCGCGGCTTGTCGGGGTCCATGCCCTCCAGCACCACGGCTTCGTCGCCCTTTAGAAAGCCCTGCACCTGCTGATCGGCGGGCGCGGCATTGAAGTAGGACCAGTCAAAGTCGTCCGGCATCCAGGGCCAGCGCTCACGCAGCCACTTTCCCTTGTAGGTTCCGACCTTCGAATGGCGCTGAGGCCAGCCGGGATGAAGGGGCAGAAAGCCCACGGGTTCTTCGCGCGAAGAGGCGGAGCGGATGATGGCCCGGGGGTTTTCAATGTTTGCCGCCAGGTGTACCAGGCCTACCCCTTCCACGGGCATGGCTTCAAGGCCGCGCCCGAGCGGATTTCGAGCCGAAGAAGGGCCACCCAGGGCGTGCTCCCAATCCAGAGGTATGCGCTCAAAGGCCTGCGGCTCCGAGACGGAGGAGGAGAAAATACCGGGCTTCCAGATACGGTCGCCGAACACCGCCAGTTCCTTGCGCAGCTTGCCGACTTCAAGGGCCACAAGCATCTGCCTCAAGGGTTTGCCTCGCGGGGCGCAGGCGTGGCCGCAGAGAAGCACGTCAGCGGCGGGCTTGAAGAGGGCAAAGTCGGAGGGACTGCGGATGCTGCGCCTGGAATCATCGCCAAAATGCTGGTCGCCGTTGAGGTCAAGCTGGTCATCTTCGGGCAGCGGCTCGGCGGGCTTGCCCTGGGCGAGTTTGAAGGTGCCCTTGAGAATGAAGGTGGCGGTAAGCGCCCGTGGCGGCACCCGCCCGGGTATGCAGCCGAACTTGAAACCGCTGTCGTTGATGACGCTGACTGGCACCCTGCACTCCCGCTATCCGAGCTTGATGATGTTGGCCTTGATTTCAGCCGTCGCTGACTTGAGCCCGAGCATGCTCTGGGCCTTCTGCTTGACGGTGCCGCCCTCCAGCTTCAAAGCGGCTCCGGCAAGCACGGCGAAGTTTGCGTCGGCCTTCTCTTTGATCTGGTTGCACTGGAACTGCAGGTCGGTGGCCTTGGCCTTCCAGGTTGTCATTTCCTCCTTGAGCGTCGTTATCTTGCTCTGCTCCGAGGTGATGGTCTCCTTGAGCGACGCGATGTTGATTTCGTTGGTGGTGATCTTGGTTGTCAACTTGCCAATGGTTTCGTTCGCCGTGGCAATCTGCTGTTCAAGCTTTGCGATCTGGTCCTTCTGGGCCTTCTTCTTGGCTTCCTCTTCAACGATGACGTGACTGTCCTTGGGCGAGAAGTTGTCCTTCTTGCCCATGTGGTACTCACGCTTGAGACCAGTGAGGTGATCGGTTTTGGAGCCCAGAATGCGCTCGTACTTGAAGCCAAGAATGTAGGCGCGGGTAAAACCCTGGACTGTCTTGAGTTCGAAGGGCGTGATTTCGTCGGACTTGCCGCCGAAAACAAAGCCCATCTTGGCTCCGCCCACGAACTCCATGGACACACCGCACACCGTCTTTGTCGAGTTGCCCTCGACCTTGTGCTCGAAGTTGCCCCAGATCAGGGAGTACTTGTTCTGCACCTCCGCCCACCACTGGCCCAGTGTCTTGATCTTGACGCCTGAACCCGAGGCACATGCCCCTGCACCCGCCGGGGGAGGAGATCCGGGGCTGGGCGTGGCGGGGCAACTGGGCACGGTCGTGTTGGGATTGGGCCCCCCGCCGCCACTGACGCCCGCACCGGAACCCGGCGAGTTGGGACCAGTATTGTTCCCCCCACCGGCGTTGCTCCCCCCACCCGCGTTGTTCGCCGGAGGCTGGTTATTGGCCGGAGGCTGGGTGTTCGCCGGGGGTTGGGTATTGGCCGGCGGCTGATTGTTCGCCGGGGGCTGGTTGTCGGGTACCCCCGCCACAGGGTCCTGACCCCCATCCGGCGGGGACTGGGTATCCGGCGTTCCTGCATCGGGCACGCCACCGGGAATGTCCTGCACGCCGCCGTCCAGCGGATCATTGCCCGGGACACCGGCATCGGGTGTATCCACACCACCATCAGGTCCGAATGCACACATGTCTGTCTCCTGTCAGCCACTCACGCCGCACTAGGCCCCGAACGTCAGCGTCGTGCCTTCCTTGGGTGAATGAATCGTGATCTGCTGGCTGCCGTCGTTGTCCTCGAACTGAAGCACGTTGCCGCCCCCCGTCTGGATTTTGCACTGGGTCTGGTTGCCGCCCGCCACGGGGCTCGACGTATCGGGGTTGGGAATGGCTCCCGCGATGATGGGACGGTCGGGGTCACCATCGAGAAACATGACCGCCACCTCCGTGCCCTTGTGCAGGGGGAAGTGCATGCCCATGCCGCCGCCCGCGTAGGGCTGCATCATGCGCAGGTAGCGGGAGGCCTTGCCGTCCTTTTTGTCCGAGAGATCGAGCGGGAACTTGACCTTGTAGCGGCCCATGTCGTCAATCTCGGCGTACTTGCCGTCGCCGGAAGCATCAATGACCGCGGAAAGAAACCCTGAAATCTTCGGCCAGGCCGTGCGTTGCGGCGGGCGATAGGTGCGATCGGCCGGAATGCTTCGAAACGAGTTGCGGTACTTGGCGTTGATGGTCTTGCTGCCCAGCTCGACGCTCTGTGAGGCCTCGTGGCGCACCTCGATCAGCAGGTGGCTGTTGTTGAGGTCGCTGCGGTAGTGTTTGTCGAGCGTGTAGGTGGCTCCGGCCCTGAAACTGCGGCAATCGCTCTCGCCTGAGTAAGCAATCTCGCGCGACAGGATTTCTTCGCTGCGGACCTGGGCCAGTTTCTTGCCTTCGTCCTTGGTTTTGTAGTGGTTGTTGTACTCGTAGACAAAGCCGTCGCCGTTGTCGCTGGCGTTCTGCTCAGCCACCAGCGGCTCCGTGGGCTTGCGCCAGTTGTAGTCCGACAGCACGACCTTCTTGGGCACCACGCGCCTGGAGAACGTGAACACCGGGATGATTTCCTCCCTGAACCAGTCCTCCGACGCCTTGTCCGACTCTCCGGCTTCCACGCGATTGTCCGCGTCGCCGAGCGGCTTGTACTGGATGGTAGGCGTGCCCTGAATGGGCTGGTAGGCGGCCGTGCTGTCGGCGAACACCAGCTTGCTGCCGCTGTCGCTGTGCTCCCAGAAATAGAAGATGCCCTCGCGCTCCAGCCAGCGATCGAGGAAGTCCAGGTCGGACTCTTCATACTGCATGACAAACTCGCGCTTTGGAGGATCGCTGCAGCGGAACTCGAAGTCGTCCTGATCGGCCAGGCCATATTCCTTGAGGACCTCCTTGGCGATCTCGACGACTGTCTTCTCCAGGAAAATCCTGCTGCGATAGGTCAGCGACAGGCGCCACAGCGTGGGCACCAGTTCAGCGCGGTATCGCACCCACTCGTGCCGCTGCTCCACCTGCTCAAAGCTGCGCAGCACCCCGTGAATCTTGAGCGTCTGGATGCCGCGCTTGTCGCCGCCGGCCAGCTTCACGCCCTGCTTGATTTCGAGGCGAGCCGCCTTCTTGAGCATGTCCTCGAACTTGATGTCCACCTTGGTCGAGAGCAGTTCGAGGTTGAACACGAAGTACCGCGAGATCTCCTCAATCCCCGCAAGTTCAAGCACCTGGAGTGTCTCGTCCTCCACCGCATCGGAGTGGAAGGTCAGAACCCGTTTCGCTTCCGCCATGGCATCTCCCCGGCGCGTCAACCGCCCGCGCCATCACGCTTCGACATCGCCGATAACCGACCCGGTCCCCAGAACACGCCAAAGCAACGGCCAGACCCCGGGCAGAGGCCTGGCCTGTGCAATCGGTGCAGCAGGTCGGAAGCAGGACAGCGCGGCGCCGCATGCGCGCGCAACGTGAGACCCGGCTGTCCGGCCTGCAATCACTGCGCCGCCTTTCGTTGTCCCCTACCTCTTGCCGAACGAAAACGTGAACTCGCCCTTGTCGTCCATGCCTATGGTCAGCTTCTCCGGCAGCGGCCCCTGCGTCATCTGCGACAGAATTTCGCTCGAGATCTTCGGCAACAGCGTGCCGCGCAGGATGTGGTCGATGTTGCGCGCCCCGGTTTCGACTTCCGTGCAACGCGCGGCAATGCTGTCGATGACTTTGTCGTCGACGACCATGAGCATCTTGTGGTTCTCGGCCATGCGCTGCTTGATCTTGTTGAGCTTGAGGATGACGATGTCCTTCATCGCGTTCACGTCGATGGGGAAGAAGGGCACAATCGACATGCGGGCCAGCAGCGCGGGCTTGAAGTGCTTGCTCAACACCGGGCGGATGGTCGCGATCAGGTCATCAAGCGGCGGCTTCTCGCTGCCATCCACGGGCACGGCCTGCTGGATCATGTCCGAGGCCAGGTTGCTCGTCATGAAAATGATGGTGTCCTTGAAATCCACCTCGCGGCCCTCGCCGTCAGAGAGCATGCCCTTGTCGAACACCTGATAAAACAGGTTCATGACGTCGGGGTCGGCCTTTTCGACTTCGTCGAGCAGCACCACGGAGTAGGGTTTTTGCCGCACGCCCTCGGTCAGCACGCCGCCTTCGCCGTAGCCTACATAGCCGGGCGGGCTGCCGATCAGGCGCGAGACGGTGTGTTTCTCCTGGAACTCGCTCATGTTGATGGTGGTCATCATGCGCTCGCCGCCGAACATGAGGTCGGCCACGCCCAGCGCCGTTTCGGTCTTGCCTGTGCCCGAAGGGCCCACGAGCAGGAACACGCCGATGGGTGTCTTGGGGTCCTTGAGGCCCGCCTTGCTGGCGCGAATGCCCGTGCCGAGGATCTTCATGACGTGATCCTGGCCCTTGACGCGCTGCGTCATCTGCTTTTCGAACTCCAGCAGCGATGCCGCTTCGTCCTGCACCATCTTGCCGATGGGAATGCCCGTCCAGTCCGAGATCACCTTGGCCACGATATCGGGTGTCACCTCGATCTGGATCAACGGGTCCTTGCCCTGCAGCTTCTTGAGGTCGGCCAGCGCCGCGTCGAGGTCCTTCTTGAGCGCGCCGACATCGGCCTTTGACTTGATTCTGGTTTCCTTCTTGGGTTCTTCTTTGGCCTTGACCTTGGTTTCCTTCTTTGATGACGCGGGCGCATCGGCCTTGGGCTTTTCGCCGCCCAGCGTCTGGCCCGTGGCCTCGAACATCTTTTTGCGGATGTCGAGGACCTTCTCGGCGGCCTTCTTCTCGTCCTGCCAGCGCGCGGTCAGCGTGGCGGCTTTGTCTTTCAAGCTCGCGATGCTCTTTTCGCGCTGCGAGATCATGTCCTCCAGGCCGTCCTGGCCCGTGCTCTGGTCGCGCTTGTAGGCGGCGAGTTCGCGCTCAACGGTCTGGATGCTGCGCTCGATATCCTGCAATTCCGGCGGCTTGGTGGTCAGCGCCACCTTCACGCGCGCCGCACTGGTGTCCATCAGGTCGATGCCCTTGTCGGGGTGCTGGCGGCCGGCAATGTAGCGCGAACCAAGCTGCGCGCAGGCAGTAAGCGCATCATCGCGGATCAGAACGCCGTGGGCCTGTTCGTAGCGGTCGCGCAAGCCGCGCAACATGGTCACGGTGACGGCCTCGTTGGGCTCGTCGAGCTTGACGAGCTGGAAACGGCGGGCCAGCGCGGCATCCTTCTCGAAGTACTTCTTGTATTCGCTCCAGGTTGTGGCAGCGATGGTGCGCAGCTCGCCGCGCGCCAGGGCGGGCTTGAGCAACTGGCCTGCGTCGCCTGTGCCCGCGGCGCCGCCGGCGCCGACGAGCGTGTGGGCTTCGTCGATGAACAGGATGATGGGCTTGGCCGAAGACTTGACCTCATTAATCACGTTCTTGAGGCGGTTTTCGAACTCGCCTTTGACGCTTGCGCCCGCCTGCAACAGAGCGAGGTCCAGGCCCATGAGTTCCACGCCGCGCAGGCTGTCGGGCACGTCGCCCTCAACGATGCGCAGGGCCAGACCTTCCACGACGGCCGTCTTGCCCACGCCGGGGTCGCCCACGCAAATCGGGTTGTTCTTTCTGCGGCGGGCCAGGATGTCCACCATCTGGCGGATTTCGGGATCGCGGCCAAACACGGGGTCAAGCTTGCCTTCGCGCGCCCGGCCCGTGAAATCGGTGCAGAACTTGGCCAAAGCGCTTTCGCCGGCGGCGCCCTTCTCGGGCCGACCGTCTTCGCTGATCTTCTTGCCGCTGTCTCGCGTCTCGTAGCGTTCGATGGAACCGCGCGTGATGTCAGGAAGCTGGGCTTTGAGTTCGCCGCGCTTGATGGCTTCGAGGGCCGGCAGATAGTCACCCGCCGCGTAGCGTTCGGGGTGACTCAGCAGTGTGAGCAGCAGCGCGCCGCTGCGGATCTCGGGCATGCTGTAATCCACGCTGGCGATCAGCCACGCGTTCTGGAACCAGTCCAGCAAGACGGGCGAGAACACGGGGCGCGAGGAGTTGCCGGTTCGGAAGTCCTCGATGGCGGCGCCCAGAGCCTTCTGCACCATGCCGACATCCAGGCCGAAGTGCTTGTAGACAGCCTGCAAATCGGCGTTGGGGTCTTCGTTCATCACGAAGAGCATGTGCTCGGGAGTTACTTCGTAGTTCGTGCGCGACACGCACTTGGCGGCCGCGGCCTCCAGCCCGCGCGTGCAGAACTTGTTCAGACGCGCCACCAGACCTTTGATTTCAACGTCGACCATGGAACCAGCCCCTCATGGAGAAATTCACGCAGTTAGTGGTACCCGGCCGGCCTTGACCCAGCCAGGAAGACCAGCCCAGCCATGCCGTCTTGCCTGAGAGAGTCAGGCCCGGCACTTCGTCGGCTTTGACGCAAAGCTCAATGACGTAGTCAAGACAGTCCGTGTTGAACAGATCAACGAGTTCGCGCAGTTGCGGCATCTTAGCGCCATGGGGCAGGAACTCCATGAACTCGTCAAAGGACAGGCCACAGAGACCGACCTTGAATGCGCTTGCGCGGGTGAACACCTGGTCCCCCACGGTCAGGTCGCGGGCCAGCACGCAGCCGCTGAGGCCCAGCCGGTTCTGCTGGTCCTGGGGTACCGGCGTCCAGGTTCCGTGAAAGGGCTCCACTTCAACGGTCGCCTGGGGGAAATAGTCGGAGAGCATGCCCTCAAACAGATGCGCGCTGCGCGGCTGCTGCGAGATCAGCCCGGCGTAGGCCAGGGTGCGCAACGGGTCCACACGGTGGCCGTGGGGAATACTCTCGCGCGACATGCCCAGCAGGGCCAGGAGCCGCAGCGTGAAGTAGTCGCTCGCGTCGCTCTTGAACTGCGCGTCCGTGCGGTACTTCTCCCACACACGATAGAACAAGCTCAGGAAGCGGTGATGGAACAGGTCAAGGAAGCCCCGCGTGAGGCTGTCCTCCTCCATGCCCATGAGGTCTTCGGTGTAGAAGCTGGGCAGGGGGCTGGGCGGGCCAAACAGGCCGAGAAAAGTCGTAATCACCTCAAAGCGCGGGCCGCCCTGTTCGTTGGCACGCTCCCGGACCTCGTGCAGGTCGGAGTTGGCAAAGGCCAGATCGATGTACGGCCGGAAGCGGATCACCTCCTGCTCCGGCGGGCCCTGGTAGCCCACGCGCGCGGCTTGCGGGTAGCGGGACTGGAGCAGGCGCACGGCGGCAAAGAACGAGAAGCTCTCCCCCTCGTTCAGAAGCTCGCGCGTTGCGGCGTCCTGCACCTGCGATTCCATGCCTGCACCCTCCCCTACAGCATCACGCGGCGACCGGCCCGTGCCGCGTATTCATGCACTTCGGCGCGCTTGACGCCGCGCACCTTGAGCCTCGAAAAGGCGTTGAGCGAAACGTACTGGGCGAAGAACTCGCTGAGCACCGCGCCCAGCAGGAAAACTTCGCCCTCACCGCCGAGGTTGTCCTCGTTGAACTCGATCTCGACATCCAGGCCGCGCACGGGCGCGCCCATGAACATGCGCGTGGCGGGCGCGCTGCTGACCTTCTGTACGCCTTCCAGCAGCAGCCGGTGGGCGTTCTCCGCCTGGCGGTCCACCCGCGCGCGGAAATTGTAAAGCGTGAGCAGCGAGCGCAGAGCCTCAACCTCCAGCAGCGAAAAGTAGTTGATCGACAGGTGCGACAGCAGGCGCCAGTGCAGGTCGTCGCCCAGGGGCGGCGGCACGCTGGCCGAGGGCTTGGTGATGTTCCTGAATCGCGCAAATTGCGGCGAGTTGCTGGTCAGCACACTGATGTCACCCAGACCCAGCCGCGTCGGAAGCTGGCGGTTGGTGCAGGTCAGCTCCATGGAGAGCGTCTCCACATCCTCTGCGCCCTGCACGTCGCCCCCGCTTACGGGCGTGATGAACACGTCCGTGCCCTCGCCCACGATGGCGTTCTCCGTTCGCGCCCGGTAATAGCTGCCGCCCGCCCCCGCCACACCCACACGGAACAGGGGGCGGAAGTCCTTGGGCTTGGCCGTGCCGCGCGTGAGCCCGAACACGCGGTCAATGGTGTAAATCTCGAAGTGGGCGGGGTCCACGCCGCCGGGGCGGACCTTGTACTCCGTGCGCCGCGGGTCGATACGGACGGGATCGGCGTCGTGCTTGAACAGGTTGACGGCCGGCGCGCAATTCAGCGCCACGTTGGCCAGGCTTACGGGCGGCATGTTGTCCGGCAGTCGCGACAACTGGATCACCAGGTCGAAGCTTCCCGCCAGGCCGCCCTTCTGCAGGCCCTCCAGGCCGGTGATGTCCACGAACATGAACTTCTGCGGAAAAGCGAAGTACTCCTGCAGCAGGCGAAAGCCGGGGAACGAAAGCCTGGAATAAGGCAGCAGACCCTCGGACTCGCCAAGGCCCACGGGCTTGATCTTGGCGCCGGCCAGGGGAATCGGCTGGGAGGCGCCGCCCAACTGCTCGCGCATGGCCGTGATCTGGCGCGCATAACGGCACAGGCAGAGATAGAGCGCCCGCGTGACCGGCGGCTCCCCCGCGAGGTAAAGGCGAAGCGACGACAGGTTGACCTTGTCCAGCGTCAGACCCTCGGGCAGCCTGAAGCGCAGCACGATCTGCGGCACGGCGCCCTTGTGCACCTCGACGGCGCGCAACTGCACCGGCTGAAGGTTCACGTCCTGTGTGGTGCGGAACGTGCAGGGAGTCGAGTCCACGGGCAGGCTGCTGAGCTCGGCGCCGCGGGCAATCACGCGCGACTCGCGCGCCGCCTGCGTGGTGGCCTCGAACTGCACGATCGTGAAGCTGGGGATGGGCCGCAGATAGTGCGGCCAGAACATCTCCATGAGGGCGTGGGTGAACTCGGGCAGTTCGTCGTCAAGCTTCTGACGGATACGCGCCGTGAGAAAGGCAAAGCCCTCGAGCAGGCGCTCCACATCGGGGTCCGTGCCGCTTTCCGCGAGAAACGGCGCGGCATCGGGATTGGCGCGGGCGAACTCCCGCCCCAGCTCGCGCAGGAAAAGCAGCTCGTCTTGGTAGTACTTCGCGTACACGCAGCCTCTCAGGTCTGGAGCTTGATGTGGCCCGAAGGATCGACCAGGGTGTCGAAGAAAACCGGGTTATGTCCCTTGCTGGTAGAGAGTTTGGCCGTGATCTGGAAACGCAGGCTGAGCACATCACCCTCGCTTTCCACGTGCATCACGTTCACACCCGTGAGCCTTGGCTCGTACTTCTCGATGCTGTCGCGGATGATGCGCTGCATCATCGGGATGCTCTCCGGGAAGTTGGTCGTGATGTCCGAAGGCGCGGGAATGCCGAAGTCAAGCTGCGCCGGCGCATGCCCCTGGCGCGTGTTGAGGATCTTCTGCAGGTTGCGCAGAATCGAACGCACCAGCGCGTTCGTGTCCTCGGAAAGCGTGCGCGCCTGGGCGCGCGTGCCGCGCGCCAGCCTCTCCAGCAGTGTGCGATCTTCGAACTGGGCCATGGCCGGACTTCAGGCCGGGGGGCTTAAACCCGCCCTGCCTGTAAGGACACAGGGGGCGCGCTGCCCGGCCGAGGCCGAATGCCAGCCGCGCCCCCTGAAATCCTGGTACTACTTGGTGGGGTCCGAGAAGTCGAAAGTCGTCGGGACCTGGCCACCCGAGTCAAACGTCCAGTCGATCTTGCGGTAGGCAAAACCGATGTCTTCCATGTGCGGAGGAGTCGTGGCGTCCTGCTCGCCCGGCTTGGGCGTGTAGGGCTTGGCAAACACGACGCGGCAGTCCTCAATCTTGATCTTGAAGTAGCACTCGCTGCCGCCCTCACCCGGCTTGTCGCGCCAGAACTCGAGCTGAACGTCCTTGATCTTCTTCTTCTTGGCCAGGGCCTCATAGAGCTTGGGAGAGGCCTTGTCGATTTCCTTGGTGATGCTCAGGGCGCCGTGCACCGGCTCACCGCGGCCCTTGTTCTCACGCATGTCGAAGGGGTACTGGAGCTCATGCGCAAAGCCGCGCACGTCGCACCAGTCCTTGTGCTTGCCATCGAGGGTCGAGCCCGGACACCCGTCAATCTTCACGAAGATCTTCATGTTAGCCATAATTCGTCTCCCTTGGAGCCAAAGAAAACACTATGAATTATTCTCTGTCCATCTGCATTGCGTTTTGAATCATTTCCTCGACGCAGCAACGTTACTCGATGGAATAGAGATACACCGCTATTACGTTATGTCAAAATCATTTCCGGCCTTTTTTCAACCCCTCTCAAGGCCATGACAGAGGGCCGGGCGCTTGGGGCGCCCGGCTCCTGTCATTCATCATTCCTTGTCAAGCTTGCCCACCAGAGACAGGGTGAAGAACGCGCCCATGTACTTGAAGTGCGGGCGCACCGACATCTTGACGCGGTACCAGCCGGCTTCGCCCGGCACATCTTCGACATCGATCTTGGCCTGGCGCAGGGGGCAGCGCGAGCGGATGGCGGGCGAGGGGTTGTCCGTGTCCGCCACGTACTGGCCGATCCACTTGTTGAGTTCGCGGGAGAGGTCTTCTTTCTCCTTCCACGAACCGATCTGTTCACGCTGGAGCACCTTCACGTAGTGGGCCAGGCGGTTCATGATGAACATGTAGGGCAGTTGGGTGGAGAGCCGGTAGTTGGTCTCCGCTTCCTTGCCTTCCTTGCTCTGGCCGAAGTTTTTGGGCTTCTGGCAGGAGTTGGCCGAGAAGAAGCAGGCGTTGTCGCTGCCTTTGCGCATGGTGAGCGCGATAAAGCCTTCTTCCGAGAGCTCATACTCACGACGCTCACTGATGAGCACTTCCGTGGGAATCTTGGTTTCGATCTCGCCCATGCTCTCGTACTGATGCAGGGGCAGGTCCTCCACGGCACCGCCCGACTGCGGGCCGATGATGTTCGGGCACCAGCGATACTTCGCAAAGCTGTCCGCCAGGCGCGTCGCAAATGCAAAGGCCGTGTTGCCCCACAGGTAGGCGTCGTGCTTGCCCTTGACCGATTCCTCGTAGTTGAAGGCCTTCACAGGCACCGTGTCCTGGCCGTAAGGCAGGCGCAGCAGGAAGCGCGGCAGCGTCAGGCCCACGGAGCGGGCGTCTTCACTGGAGCGGAAGCTCTGCCACTTCGCGTACTGGGGTCCTTCCATGATGCTCTTGAGGTCCTTGAGGTTCGGCAGGGCCGTGAAGCTGTCCACTCCGAAGAACTTGGGACCCGCCGAGGCGATGAAGGGCGCGTGGGCCATGGTGGCGACGCTGGCGACCTTCTGAAGGAGAGCGACGTCCTGAGGGCCGGGCCCGAAGTCATAGTTTGCAATGATGGCGCCGTAGGGCTCGCCGCCGAACTGGCCGTACTCTCCGGTATACACGGTCTTGTACAGGCCCGACTTGACGATCTCGGGAGCATCTTCGAAGTCCGTCTGCAGGTCTTCCTTGCTGCAGTTGAGCACCTCGAGCTTGATGTTTTCGCGGAAGTCTGTGCGGTCCACGACAAGCTTGAGGCCGCGCCACGCGCTTTCCAGCTTCTGGACGTCCTTGTGGTGCAGGATTTCGTCGAGCTGTTTGGACAGCTTCTTGTCCAGCTCGGCGATCATCTGGTCCACAGCGGCCTTGTCGGCCTTTTCGTATTGCTTGTTCGGCGCGAGCAACTCGCTGATGAAGGCCTCCACGCCTTTCTTCGCGACCGAGTAACCTTCGTCGGAAGGTTTCATCTTGGTCTGCGCCATGATTTCGTCGAGCAGCGAGCCCTCCGCCGCCTGAGCCTGGGCTGCCTGTTCCTGCTTCTGTGGTTCTGCCATATGTCCCCCCTGTTGGCCGATGGCCGCGAGGTCTATTGGTTGGTCTGACCGGCTTGGCCCCTATGGGTCCGCCGCTGAGGTCATGCCCGGCTGGAGAACCGGTCCACTTCCCCGGAAAGCAACAGTCCCGGCGGACTCTACTTCTTGTCGCCGCCCTCTTTCTTCTGCAACTCTCCGAGGATCTTGTTGCGGGAAGCCTCGTCACCCAGCATGGACTGAATCTTCTTCTTGAAAGCCGGGAAGTTGCCCAAGGGGCCCTTGAGCGCCGCCAGAGCCTCGCGCAGTTCAAGCATCTGGCGCAGCTCGGGCACCTGGCGCACCACCTGCTCAGGCTCGAAGTCCTTCAGTGTGTTGAACTTCAGCTTGACGGCCATTTCATCGCCCTCCTTTTCGGAGAGCTTGTTGGCGACGTTGACGTTCAGCTCCAGCTTCTGGCTTTTCATCACGTCGCTGAAGTTGTCCTTGTTGATGTTGATGGGCTTGCGCTCTTCCAGCGGCGTCGAATCCTGGCGCAGGGTGTAATCACCCATCATCAGCAGCTTCAGGGGCAGCTCCTTCTCTTCCTGGGCATCCCCTGTGGCAGGTTTGTAGACAATGTTCACACGCTCACGGGGTGCTACGGACCCTTCCTTCGCCATGGCTTTTGTCCCTTTCGAGTGGACGCGCGATTCTAGCTTTCGCCAGCCTCCGTCCTAGCTTTGTTTCATACCTCAAGACTTTGCGATTTCGCGATGTAACTCTTTTCAAGAGTTTCACTTCGACACTGCACTATTCCGCCGCCGGCTCCTGTTTCTTGACACCCAGTTCCTCGAACACCCGATCTCGCACGTCGCTGTTGCGGATCAGCTCCGTGAGTACCTGCTCCAGCGACAGGTTGCCCCAGGCCACGGCCCGCTGCACCAGCATCGCCACGGGGCTGTGAGGATCGTTACGTTTCAGCCAGTTGGCCACTTCCTGCAGACGCCTGAACGCGTCGGCCCTGGTCTTGATCGCGCCTCCGCCGCCCCCCGACGCCACCGGCGCGGCCTGCTCGGTCTGGCCTTCCATGGTTTCGCTCCCCGCCTGCGGCGCGCTCTCCGCGCCCGCCAACTGGCCCATCTTGTCGGTGATCGCCCGGCTCAAGGCCCCGAGGTCCGGACGCTCGTCCGTGAACTTCTCGCCTACGATTTCGTTGAGTTCCTTCACCGCCACGGCGCACTTCTCGAGGCCCTCACGATCCTGCTCCACGGCCTGTCCGCGGTTGTTGATGGCATTGGCCACCCTGTCGTTGAGCCACTGCACCGCCGTCACACGCGCACGCATGCGCTTGAGTTCGGGGAACAGGTTATCCCAGAAGTTCCTGAGCAGGTCCCGCGTCACCGAGATCGCCGAGGCCAGGCCCCCGTAGCCCTGGGTCTGCAACATGGCCATGCCCAGGTAGCCCGACACCAGAAGGTCCTTCGTCTTCTCGGCCAGCAGCTTCTTGCCAAGGTCCACCACGCGCGGCCAGGCCACCACCTCGCCGGTCAGGGACTCCATCTTCTTGACCTCGGCCTCCAACGCCTCATAGTCCGGGTCGTAGCGGGCGTTCTCGCCCGCGGGCGAGGCTCCAGCAATGGGGGCAGTTCCCAGCGCGGCATCCAGAGTTTCGTCGGGCAAGGTCAGGCTCCGTTTCAGGGCATCCGCTGTATCAGTTCCGGCACCGTGAGGTTGACGTTGTCGGCCAGGGCTCCGTAACGCTGCCGCGCCTGGGCCAGCTTGGCATCGTCGCCGGGTCCGTAGCGTCCGAGGCGGTAGGCCACGTCGCTGTCGCGGTCGGGGTTGAGCAGGGGCAACAGATATCTGTCGCGCAGGTCGTCAAATAGAAGGCTGATCTGGGGCGCCACGTCGTCCTGGGGGAAGTTCCACATTGTCATGGTGGGCAGGCCGGCCCTGGCCAGAAGTTTCTGGGTCAGCTCAAGCCATACCGCGGCGTTGCCGCCGTTGGAGGTGGCGGGAAAGCGCAGGGCGTACTTGGGCAACACCTTGGGCTTGAGCACGTCGGCCAGGTTCTGCAGCAGCAGATACTTGCGCACGTCTGCCGTGGCGCCGAAGGCGTCGGTCCAAACCATGTTGATGGTGCGCCTGGCCACGCTCTGGGCCACGCGGCGGGCCTCGCCCCGCACGTCAAGCTGGAACGAAAGCTGTTCGACGCGGCCAAGGAAACTCTTCAGGTCCTTGCCGATCCAGTCCTTCATGACGGCGTGAGCGCGCTCGAAGAACGACTCGAAGATTCCGGGAATGAGGGCGACTTCGAGGCCGAAATCCTTCACCGGCGTTCCGGCCGCCACCAGAAACGGGAACTGCCGACCTGTCTTGTCGCAACCCGGCATGATGACGCCGACGACAATGCGGCCGATGCTGGGCATGCTGAAAACAAAGCGGCTTGCCGGAGCGCGGTCAAACACGTCAGAGAACTGTCCCCCGAGCTGCTTCTGGCCCGCGAACAGCCCCTCCTGAAACCAGCGGTCCAGCACGGAAATCTCGGCCGCACCCACGTTGTAGCGAATGAAATCGCCGTGGATGGGGAGTTTGCCGTAGCAGCCGACGGAAATGGGGGTCACGGTCCCACCCTTTCAGGGCAGACAAACTCCATGAAGAAGCCCTTCTTGAAGGGGTTGACCCGGTCCTTCGCCACCAGCTCCAGCTCGCCCTTCACTTCCGTGGGCTTGCCCATGACGGGCAGGAACACTTTCCACTGGAAAGTGTAGTTGATGTCGTTGATGGTCGTGGCCGTGCCGCGGTAAAGCAGCTTCATGACGCCCCAGGGGTCCTTGCTGAAATCGAGGGTGGGCCCGCTGGTGACCTTCTCCACAAAGATCTCCAACTTGGCCCCGGGATTGCCCTCCTTCCAGGTGAACTGGTAGGTGCGATTGGGGTTGGAATAGAGGTCCTTGATGTCGTCCTTGTCCTTGCCGCCGATGGTCAGCACCAGGTTGCTGACGATGTCGCGCTGCGTGAGCGTCACGGTGAAGGGCAGGGCGATGGTGGTGGATTCGGCGGGGTAGAGGGCCTGGGTGATGCGGCCGGCGGCCTCCATGGCCTTGAGGAAGTCCGGGGCCAGTTTGAGCAGGCCGTCGTCGTTGACCTTGGTCTTGCTCAGGCGGCGCAGCATGTCCATGGTTTTGGCGATGGTGCCGGGCGAACTGCCGGTGATGGTCGGGTTGAACATCTTGGAGAAGGTTGCCAGAGGAACGCCGGCGGCCTTGTCATCGCCGGTGAAGGGATACTTGCCGACAAACTCGTTCTTGAACGGCAGGTACACGCGATCGGCCCAAACCTTGTTGGCCTCGGCGAGGCAGTCCGCCTGCGTAGCCTCTGCGGCGTTCTTGACCATCTGGCGGAAGACGCGGGCAATGCGCTCACGCTCGACACGGTCGGTCGCCACGCGATCCATGGCCTCGTTCATCTTGAGCACGCAGGTGTCGAAGGCCGCCACCAGCTCGTTGAGTTTGGCCGGGTCGTCTCCGGTGAAGCCCGAACCCTCGGCCGCCGAGCGCGAGAAGGAGTCCATGGCGGCCTGAAGTTCCATGAGGCGCTTGAGCAGCTCTTCAACGACCTTGATTTCGATCGTGCTGCGGTTGCGCAGGTCACCCTCGGCCACGCGCAGCTGCTGGTTCTCGGAGAGAGCCTTGAAATACTCCAGGATGGTGCTTTCCGGGCCGCACAAGGCCCGAAGCTTCATCACGGCGTCCTTGACGTTGGCAAAGGGCACGATGCGCGTGTTCTCGACCAGCTCGATCCAGAGCCGCGCATAGTCTTCCTGGTAAACGCGGATCAGGTCGCGCACGATTTCATCGATGGGCACGTTCTTGCGCAATTCCTTGAAGCGCTCGGAAAGCGTCTTGCTCTTGTCGCCGATGGCCACGGACACGTAGCGGTTGTAGAGCTCCTGCGTGTAAAGCTGCGTGAACTCGAAGTCGCCGCGTGAATCCCTGAACTCGACGTATTTGCGGCCTTCGGTCTTGAGCAGGAAGTCGCGGTTGACCTTGCCGGTCGTGCCCTTGCCGGTGTTGATGATGTCGTTGTAGCTCTCCGTCATCCACACAGCGCCGCTGAGGTAGCGGTTGATGCGGTCCACCAGTTCCTTGTCAGCGCGGTAGCGCCAGGCGTCGGGCCGGTCCAGTTGGGAAAGCACGAACTCAAGCTGCTTGAAGGCCAGGGCCTTGACCTCGGGCGTCACGCCGCCCGCGGCGGCGGGTCCTGCCAGCCAGTACTCCTGGGTCTCCAGCACGCGCTTGAGCACGTCGATGTCGGCCTTGAGCGCCCCCATCTGGCCGTCCTCGCGCGTCTTGGCGTCTTCGTTTTCGGCCAGCATCTGGTAGGCACGATGCAGGTCAAACATGCGGTCGTGATCAGCCATCGACTTCTGCTGCCTGTCGCGCATGCTGACGAGATCGGACTGCATCTTGGCCTGCATGGGCAGCACGAAAAAGGTGCGGATGCGCCCGAAATAAACCTTGCGCAACTCTTCGTTGATGTCGTTGCCGCGGTAAAGGAAAAAGCGCTTGCCCAGCGTGGGCCCGGCGTCGAGATCCATCAGTTCGTCGCGCAGGTCGTCCAGCGCCAGCAGGTTCTCCTGCAGGTCCTTGGGCTTCTCCTTTTCAAGCTGGCGGACACGCGCACCCGCGTTGCCGGCGGTAAACAGCAAAGCGCCGTTACCCGCAAAGGAGATGGTGCTGAAGATGGTGCAGAGCGCCAGAAATGCCAGCGACGCCGCCACCGAAGCCAGGCGCAGCAACCTCAGTTTCTTGCGCACTCCGGCCGTGGGCTGGGCCAGGTGCTGGTCAGGGAAGATGATCTTGGTGAACAGATCCTTGAGGAAGAAGCTCTTGCGTTCAATGACCGGCTCCTCGGCCTGCTCCACCGGAGCCTCAACGCCGAAGGCCTTGCTCATGGCCGCCACCACCTGGTCCACGGGCGTGCCCTTCTGGGTGCCGCTGGTGAAGTAGAAGCCGCGCAGAATCGGGCTTTCCTGGAAGGGGTTGGGTTTGAACAGGTGGCCGATGAATTCAGCCAGTTTCTTCTGAGCCATCTCGAACTGCAGGGGAAACAGGTAGACCGCCTGGCGCTTCTTTACGGGGCGCTCGGTGCCCAGGGCGCCCACGCGCCGGTTGCGCAGGTTGGCCGTAAGCTGGGCGCACTCCTCCAGAAACAGTTCGCTGTAGGACTTGCCGGGGTTTCCGCTGTACTTGAACGAAGTACCCCAGGCCTGGGCGCGGTCCGTCTTGCTGAAGTCCTCGAAGAACTCGGAGAAGCCCTGCAGAAGATCGCACTTGGTGAACATCAGGTATACGGGGAACACGAGCTGCAGGCGCTTGCAGAGTTCGTCCAGGCGGTCACGGATCGTGGAGGCGTACTCCTCGATCTGGGAGTCCGTGGCGCTGACGAGGTCGGCAATGGAAATGGCGACGATGGCCCCGTTGATGGGCTTGGAAGGCCGGCTCTTCTTGAGCAGATCCAGAAAGCTGAACCACTCCTGCTGGTCGTCCAGCTCCGTGGTGTAGCGGCCCGCGGTGTCCAGCAGGATGCCTTCGTCGGTGAACCACCAGTCACAGTTGCGCGTGCCGCCAATGCCGCGGATGGCCTTGGGCCCTGTGCCCATGGACGGGAAGTTCAGCCCGGACTCCTGCAAGGCCGTGCTCTTGCCGGCGCCCGGAGGCCCGATGATGGGGTACCAGGGCAACCGGTAGAGCGCATCCTTGCCCAGGCCCGAGTTCTTGAGCGCAGACAGGGCCTCCTGGAACTGCTGCTCCAGCGCCTGGATTTCCGGCTGCTTGTCCGGAATCGTGCTCTGCACATGCATCTGGGCCTGGGCGCGAAGCTGGTTTTCAATGGTCATGGCGCGGCGCACAGCCAGTACTTTCTGCGCCACGTACATGATGAGGAACAGGGCCAGCAGGCCGATGATGATGAGGACGCGGAGCTTGACGTCCCACTCAAGGTACTCGCCGCCCATCCAGGTCAGCGCGACCAGAACGATCAGCACGACAATGCTGAGCATGCCTTCTTTTGCGAGTGCGCCGAGCAGTGCCTTCATAGGGTCGATTCCATGGTGTCCGTCGGCGGGCGGCCTTGGGCCCCCGCCGCTACTTCAGGCTCTCAAGCACGCCGCTGGTCTGGCTGCCCAGGATCGCGTTGTAGATCAGCCACAGCAGCAGCGCGATGGCCACGCAGATGCCCGGCGCCAGCCAGCCCGGAATCTTCGATACCGGGTTGGGCATGCCGCTGTCCGGGGCCTTCCAGTGGGGTGCGAGGCGGTGCCGCTCTTTTTCGTCGCTGCTTTCCTTCACGCCGCGCGCCTGGGCCAGCTCCCGCGAAAGGCTGTCAATGAGCACCTTGCGGCGCTCCATGCCCTGCAGATCGGCGAACTTGCCCTTGAAGCCCAGCGTCAGGCAGAGGTAGTACACCTCGCAGACGTCATTCTTGAACCTGTCAGTCGTGTGACGCAGCGTTTCCAGCTTGTTGTAGAATTCCTCGCCCGCCGCGAAGTCATTGAAATAGGCCAACTGCAGCGGCTTGCCCATCCAGGCGTCCTTGCAGGGCCACTCTGACAGCAGGATCATTTCGTCGAAGTAGGCGGCAATGGCGTACTTGGCCAACTGCACGTACTCCAGCGGAATCTCGGCCGTGCGCGCCGCCGCGTCGAGGTCGCGGAACAGGCCGTCAATCTTGGCGAACAGCAGATCGGCGGGCCCGGGGTCCTGCATCTTCTGAAGCTGGAAAGAGAGGGCAAACAGCGGGGCGCACAAATCCGGCAGGCCGGCGTGCTTTTCGACTCGTGTGATGGTGGCGGTGTCGGCCATAGCGTGCTGTCGCCCCCCGCGACTACTCCTTGACCGCCAGGAACTCGAGCTTCAGCTCGGAAAACTCCGGCGGGAAGTACATCGAAATCGTGCGCGAATTGGCCACGGCCTCCCAATGCTCGCCTGCCTTCTCCAGCTGGAAGTACTGGCGGCCGGGCTGCACGGGAATCTCCGCCGGCGGCGCCGGCAGATGCTTGATCACCAGGCCGCGCATGGCCATGGCGATCAGCTTGTCCACCCGGTCGCGCGACGAAATCTTGGCCTTGAGCGGCACCTCGTTGATCACCTTCTCCGGCGCCACGCCCGACATCACGGCCAGGTACAGCTTGCTCGCCGTCACCAGGCGCTCGTCGATGAACTTGCCCGAGTACAGCGACTCCCGGGTCTTCTCCAGCGGAATGTTCACGCAGCGCGACGCAATCGTCACGTCCAGCAGCGAGCGCAGCCGCGCCTCCAGCTGCGAGAAGGTGCCGTAAAGGTTGTCGTGCTGGTACTGCGGCAGGTCGCGCGGGCTGCCCTCGGCCGAGAACGTCGTCAGCTCGCCCGCCAGGCGCGCCAGCGTCACGTACAGCACCTCGGGGTGCAGACGCGGCTGGTTGTAATAGTGCATCAGAGCGGGGATGTAGGCGTTACAGGAATGCAGCAGCCAGAAGTTCGCGGCCTCTGACATGCTGAACTCCACGAGGCCCGAGCCTCGCTGGCGGCGCGAAGCCGCGAGGTCATTGCTCTTGGTCGAGATGATCTCGACGGCGCGGCGCAGCAGCGAGAACAGCCAGGGCGAGGCGCTGAGGTAAAGCAGGGGTGGAACCCAGGTCTGGGCCAGGGCAAAACCGCCGGTGGCCGTGCGCTGAAGTTCGCAGAGCTTGATGTAGGTGCTGTCCTCCAGCGGCTCACCTTCAAAGGCCACGCGCAGGTTGGGCACGGCGATGAACACGTCGCGCTCGTTGCCGCCGCTGCTTTCATCCTTGAGCTTGACGGCACGCTGACGGAAACGGGTCAGGCGGCCCTCACTGATGCCCTCGGGGTGAATCTCCAGCGCGTTGGGGCGGCTCAGCGGACAGGCCAGGTACACGGCCAGCTTCTCGACCGAAGCGGGAAAAGAAGCCGCCACCGCGCGGGACTGGGGCCGGGCGTCGTGCTCCGGCAGGTCGAATTGCAGGCCGTCGGGCATGATGCCGCTGGCCGCCTGGAGGATGAACTCTCCGCCGCCCAGGGCCTCTTCGTCGATGCGCAGTGACGTCAAACCCCAGGCGTTGCCGTTGAGGGCGCGCAGGCCCATGACCAGGCCGAAATCGTGGTGGCGGTCCGCCTGCTGCAGGTGCTGAGGCGTGAGAAACAGCCCCTCGTTCCAGAGCACTTTGTGTTGATTGTCCACGCTTTAGGCCTCAAACATTGCGGCACGCCGCCCGCTGGTTTGACTGCTGCCCCCTTCTACTTCCTGGCCTCGATTTTGTAACCGCTGAGTTCAAACACGAAGCTGCCGGCATCGGACGCCGGCACCACCACGCGCTGAGAGCCCTTGCCGTCCTGCTTGGGATAAAGGGCCATGATGCCGATGAAGCGGCAGTCCTTGTTCAGGTCGCCCAGCTCAATGGGGCGCGGATCGGCGTTGGCCGGGCCGCCATAGACCGTAATCTGCTTGGGCTCACCCAGGCGATCTCCGCCCAGAATCTCGCCCTTGTTCTCCCATAGCTGCTCAAAGGCCTTGCTCATGAAGGCCGCGTCGTCCTTGAGCTGGAAGATGCGGATATCTACGGGAGTGGACTCGTTCTTGTCGTTCACGTTCAGCGGCTCCACCCCGCGCACGTAAATCGTGGTGGGTCCGGCGCAACCGGCCATAAAGGCGAGGCAGGCAACCAGCAGCAGGCCCTTGATCTTCATGCTTTGTCTCCTTTGTCTGCGGGCGGGCGGCTTGCAGTCGCCGCGCCCGGCTCCTTCGTATGGGATTCGAGGTAACCCTTGCGCATGTTCGGAAAGATGACCTCGTTGAAAAGCTTTCCGCTTTCTCCAAGTAACTCGCTGTAAGTCAAGGCGTATTGCCGCCAGGCACGCTTTTCGCCTCCCAGACTCTTGAAAAGCCCGCTGGCGTTCTTGTTGGCTTCTTCTTCGATGGCCTTGGGGTCCAGGCGCTTCATGATCTCGTTGATGGCACGCTGCACACCCTCCATCAGGCCCAACTGGTGCTGCGTGAGGTCTCTGAAGGCATCCACGAGCTGCTTCTTGAGCTGCTCGGGCGACTTGCCGCTCTTCCAGTCCAGGGGCATACGCCGCACTTCCATGGCGTCCTTCACCTGCTTGATGGGGTTTTTCTCGCGCGACAGCGCCATGGTCACGAAGGCCTCGAACTGGCCCTCAAACTCGCTGCGGCCCTTGAGGCTCTTGTTCAGCCACTCCAGCGTGATGTCCAGCGTCTGCTGCGCCAGTTTGCCGAACAGGTCAATCTGCTCCTTCGTTTCAAAGGGCCCGCGACCCGTCAAAGCGTCGGACATCGCCTGAAGCGCGGCAAAGGCCGCGCCCTGCAGCGAATCACTTACTTTGGGCGATTCAACTTCGGGCAGGGCAAAGGCTGCGTCAGGCTTCTCTTTTGAAGAGATGCGCGAGAGCAGGTCATCAATCTGGCGCGTGCCGGTTTCCCGCTTCTTGCTCTTGGTCGGGGTATCTTCGACCTTGAGCGCGGTCGCGGCCTTCTTGAGGTCGTCGCCGCGCAGGTCGGCGAGGTCCATGGTCAGGCCGCTGAGGTCAACATCTTCCACCAACTGCTCGGACTCGCGCTTTTTGATGTCTGCCCGCGTGCGGGCCTTGGTCTGGCGTTTCTTGCCCTCCGGCGCCTGGGACTTGGAGGCTTCCTTGCGCTTGAGTTCGTCGGCCGCTTTTTTGAGGTCGGCGGTTGAGAAATCCGACAGGGCCATGGTCAAGCCGGCCACATCGTCTTCCTCGACCACTTCAGGACCTCTGGGTGCCTTGGCCGGGCTTTCGTCGGCGGCCACGTCGACATTCGTTCGATCCGTGACCTTGCGGCCCGTCTCGGCGCCGGGATCGATCGAAAGCACCGTGCCCGGGTCTTCCACCGTACGGCGTCGGCGGGCGCTGGTTGCTCGCGTCGCCGGCTTGCCCGGCCCCATGGCCACGGCCAATTGATAGGGCCCGATGGCAATGCGCGCACCGTTGGGCAAGGCGGTCATCTCGTGGGCTCGCGACGGCTTGCCGTCAATAGACGTGCCGATCTGGCTGCCGTAGTCGATAAAGAAGTAATCTTCCCCGACCTTCTGGATGAAGCCATGGGTGGGAGCAATGGCCTTGGCGGGGTCCTTGAGTGAAACGTCGCAGTCCTTGGCACGCCCTACGGAGATGCTGTCCTTGTCGAAGGACAACTCGGCAAGGGCGGGACCACTCTCCCCGATTCTGGTTACAACCAGCCTGATGGCCATGCGCTTGGACGTTACCCCTGAATTGGCACCCATTTAGCGCCAAGTCACCCCGACTGCCATGTGGCGCACCATCCTGCTTTGCAATTGCAATTGGTCAAGGGCGGCCAGCAGCGGCCTCCAGCTACAGGGCCGTGCAACTCTATTTCGTACCCTTGAGCGCCGCGGCAACGTCAATGTCCAGCCGCGCCACAAAGGGCAGCTTGCGGTCACCCGTGCGCTCAAACTCGGCAAGAATGAAGGCAGCATCCTCCGCCAGCCCGTCAAACACCAAGGCCCTGCCGTTGATGTTCACGGTCACCCGCCCGGCGGCCACGTCTTCAGCCGTCAGGAAGAGGGACAGCTTTCCGGCCTGGGTCACCAGCAGCTCGAAGTGACGTTCCATGCCGCGCTCGCCCTTGGCGGTGCGCGTGCCGGCTTTCACCCGAGCCATGAGCTGGCCGGAAGCGGACTTGGGGAGGGGGAACTTGCCCTTGAGGGTCTGGGTCTTGCCGTCGCGCTCAACTTCCACCTCAACGTCCTCGCCCGCCTTCTTTTTGCCCAGGGCCGCTCTCAGGTCGTTCAGATTCGCGATCTTCGCCTTGTCCAGACCCACGATCACATCGCCGGCCTTGATACCCATGGCTTCAGCCACGCTGTCCTTGGCCACGGAGTCCACTACCACGGGGTCTGTCACCTCCAGTTCAGGGTTCAGCGTAATACCCAGGACCACCCGCGCCTGACCCGAGCGCGGCACGGCCTTGAGGTCCTTGGCATTGAGGTCGCCGAGGTCTGCCAGTTCGGTGATTTCCAGCCAGGCGCGGCGGCCCATGGCGGGGCTGTCGGTGCTCCAGTCGAGGGAGGCCAGTCCCAGGTCGCGCTTCCACTTGCCGACCATGTCTGCAAGGATGCGTGGGATCTCCTTGGGCGCGTAGCTGAGATCGTGACCGGCGTCTTCATAGATCTTGTGTTCGATGGAGGCCCCGTTCTGATTGGCTTCCGCCACCACCTGGGCCACCTGAGCCGCGGGATAGAGGCGATCCTTGCCGCCCGAGATGGCGTAAATGCGTACCTTGGCCAGGTTCTCCCAGAACATGCAGGTGCCGTCAAAACTGGGCACCAGAGGGTGCCCCACCATGGGCATGAAGCCGGAAAAAGTGTCAGGCCTGCGCGCGGCCAGGGCAAAGGCCCCGCTGCCGCCGTCACTCATGCCCGTGACGAACACTCGGTCGTCGTCCACATTGAAAGCGAGCTTCACTTCCTTGAGCATGTGCAGAACGTTGAGCTGACCCTTGTCGCGCCACCAGCGGGCGTCGTCCGTGGTGTCGGCGGCGATGGCGGCGGGCGCCAGCACCATGACCTCGTCACTCCAGTCATCACCCAGGGCCTGCTGCCACATCTCAATGGCGCCCGAGGCAGCATCGGCAGGAGCGCCGGAGACCCCCCCATGGAGCCAGATGATCAGGGGGTAGCGCCGGGCCGGGTCGTACTTCGGCGGCACATGCATGTAGTAGGGCCGCTTGAATCCGTCAGGGCACAGGGTCTCAAACTCCAGCGCCCCGGTTTGCCCGGCCTTGGAGTAGGCGAGCTTTCCGATGGCCTCACGCAGCGCCGGGCCGCCCATACCCGTGAGTTTGGCGCGCAGCTCAACCTTCTTCGTCGCGTCCGTTTCCGACAGATACTGGCGCAGCAGGTCGGGTTTGGCGGCCTCCTGTGCTTGAGGGGCGGAGAAAGCCGACAGGGCAACGAGCGTGACAAGCGACAACAGCAGGGGCGACCGTTTCATGGCAGTTCTTTGGACTCGGGGCAAAGGAACCACAACGCCGGGCTGACCACGGATCAACACTTCATCAGCCCCCGGCTCAAGCAGAATACGCAAGGCAGCGGCGCTTACCCCGTGTAAACTGCCTGGTTACTTGCCTTTCATGGCCTCCACAACGTCCACCGTGACAACAGCCGTAAACGGCCACTTGCGGTCAAAGCTGGCTTCAAACTGGTCCAGCATCATGGCCAAGTCCTGCGGGGGCCTGCCTTTGAAGGCCTCCTTGCCGTTCACTTTGATGCGCACCTCACCCCTGGCGTCCATCATGTCCGGCGCCAGCCGCACGCGCAGCCTCGTCACGTTGTGGGTTTTGAGTTCGACCTGCCCCGGAGACCAACTGCCCTGAACGCGCCCCGGAGGCGGGTCCTTCTCCAACGGCGGGAACTTGCCGCTGAGGGTTTTCTCGGCGCCGTCGCGCAGCACCGTCAGGGAGATTTCCTTGCCCGCGCCCTTGTTACGAAGCGCGGCATTGATTTCGTCGAGGCCGGTGACTTTCTTGCCGTCCACTTTGATCACTGTGTCGCCCACCTTCACTCCCATGGTGTCGGCCACGCTGCCGGGCTCGATGTGCTTGACGGTGATGGGGCCATCGAGTTCTTCGGGAGTCGTGGGTGTTGGCACGCGAATGCCCAGATCAATGCGGATGACTCCTGTGCCCCGTGGCGTGGCCTTGGGGCACTTGTTGAATTCCCGGTCGAGCTCCTTCGTCTCGAGGATCTCCAGCCAGGCGCGGCTTCCGAAACTGGCCTGCTCAGTGCTCCAGTCGAGCTGCCGCGCCAGCAGGTCGCGCCTCCAGGCGGAAAGATACTCGTTGAAAATGCGGGGAAGTTCGACATCGGCGAAGCTGAGGTCGTGGCCGGCCTGCTCGTAGTTCTTGTGCAGGACTTTGGGTCCCACGGAGTTGATCTCGCCCACGATTCTTGAAACTTCGGAGCCCGGATAAACGGGATCGAGCCCGCCGCTGATGTTGTAGAGGCTGCAGCCCTTGAGGTTCTCGTAGAAGGCGCTGGTGCGGTCTGTCGCCGGGACGAGGGGATGTCCGACCATGGGGAAGAAGCCGGCATAATCGTCGGGACGCCGGAAGGCCGCCGCCCACGTTCCGCTTCCGCCGTCACTTTGACCCGTAAGGAAGACGCGATCGTCGTCAATGTGGTAGCGGCGCTTGACGTCGGCCAGCATGGCCCGGATGTTCTTCATGCCGCCGTCACGCCACCAGCGGGCCTGAATGGTCGTGGACTCGCAGTCGGCCGAGGGCGCGAGAAAGAACAGGCCTTCGCGCTGCGCATCGTTCAGGCTGGCCAGCCACGTGCCCACGGCGGCGGACCCGGCCCCCGCCGACGCTCCGTTGACACCGCCATGAAGCACGACCATCAGGGGCCAGTTGCGCGATGCATCGTAGGCCCGGGGAACGCGCAGGTAGTAACTGCGCTCAAAGCCGTCCGGGCAACGCAGTTTCAAGCTCAGTTCGCCGCTGCCGTCGCCTTGGCGGGGCAGGGCCGCCATCAGCTCACGAAGCCTTTCCGGCGGCAACTGGAGCAGTTCGGCGCGCAGGGCTGCCTTGAGCCGGGCGTCGCCCTCGGAAAGATAGCGTGCCAGCAGGCTCTTCGGCTCTTCCTGGGCATGAACCGGCAGCGTCAGTGCAAGCAAGGCTGTCGCCGCGCATGCTATGAGTGTGCGCATGGCAGTGGGTAGCAAGGGGCCACGGGGCCGCTGCATTGTACGATGGCGCCGCCAGGGCGCACGACGGGAAGCCGGGCCTGGCTCAAAGCGAGGATGACATGTCAGAACCCACCGGAGCCAAAGCCGCCCTGCGCCGGAACGCGCCAGACGGCAGTGAAGTCGGGCAGGTGGCCCTGCCCCTGGAGATCACGCTGCGCGTGACCGACCCCGACGTGCTGGAAGAGCTGCGCCGCAGAGAGGGTCCGGCGCGGGAAGAGTTCGCCCATACGGCCCTGCGCATCGGCGTGCTGGCCCTGCGGCAGGCCTCCGGCACCCTGGACGGACAGACGTTGCGCACCGAGGGTGAGAGACTGGTCGCGCTGGTCGAGGGCAAGCTTGGCGAACACGCGAAGGAACTCAAGACACGCCTTGAGAGCGAACTTGGCAACTATTTTGACCCGAACAGGGGCCACTTTGCGGCGCGCGTGCGCGAATTGACGGACGACAAGGGCGGCTTTGCCAGCCTGCTCAAGCGCCACCTTGACGGCGACACCAGCACCCTGGCCCAAAGCCTTGCGCGGGCTGTAGGCGACAACAGCCCCTTGATGAAACACCTCAGCCCCAGGGAAAAAGACGGGCTGGTAGAGACCATCGCGCGCGTGGTGCAGGAGCGGCTGGAGGAGCAGAGCAAGCGCGTGCTGGCAGAGTTCGACTTGAACAACGACCAGAGCGCGCTCAAGCGCCTGATTCACAACGTCAATGAAATCAGCCGTGAAATCGGCGAGCAGTTCAACCCCGAACAGGAGCAAAGCGCCTTGGCGCGGCTGAACCGCGCCCTGGAGCAGACGCGCGGGCAGATTGCCAAAGACCTCACCCTCGACGACGACGAGAGCGCGCTTTCACGCCTGCACGAAAAGCTGCGCGCGCAGTTTGATGACCTGCTCGAAAAACAGACCCGATTCCAGAAGGACATCGCCGAACGGCTCGGCATCAAACAGGTTCAGGCCCGCACCACCGAGGGTGGCTTCACGTTTGAACACGCCGTGGGCGAAGCCCTGCGTCAGCGCGTGCGGGGCCTTGGTGACGAGTTTGCGGCCGTGGGCGAACTCAGCGGCGTTCAAGGGCGCAAGACCGGCGATTACGTGCAGACCATGGGCGCCGAAAGCGCTGCCCCGGGCGCCAACATTGTTTACGAATGCAAGCGCGACCGGCGCTACCGCATCAAGGTCGCGCTGGAAGAATTGGCCCAGGCACGCACCAACCGCAAGGCGGAAGTCGGTGTGTTCGTGATGGACGCCAGGACTGTGCGCGACAACGCGGACCTGCACTCTGAGTATCCGGCGGCGCTGGCGCGCCACGGCAACGACATCATCGTCGTATGGGACGCCGAAAACGAAGCCACGGATGTCGTGCTGGATGCCGCCATCAGCCTGGCGCGCGCCCTGGTGCTCCGTGCGGCCAGGCACGAGGAGAGCGAGAGCGCCGAGGAATTCGAAGACATTGCCAAGGCTATTGCTGACATTGAAAAACAGTTCGAGCGCTTTGACGACATGTCGAAGCGCTGCGACGACATCATGAAATCGGCAAAGGAGGTCAGCGGTTATGCCTACGACATACAAGAGGAGTTGAGGAAGGTGCTCAAGCGTCTGAAAAGCGACGTCAAGTCCCTCAATGAGGGCGTCAAGGCCCTGCGCGACACCGCGGAGTGAGTCGGCATACTGCAACATCGGCGGCGGGCGCGAGCTAGAATGGCACCATTCACGGGAGTTCCCATGGCCGTATCCACCCCCCGATCGCTTTCGCGGGTTCTCGGCATCAGGCAGGGGCACTGCGTGTCGCTGATCAATGCGCCGCAGGGCTTCCCCCATGCCCTGGGCGAACTGCCTGACGCCGTCAAGGTTGGCCGCGCGTCGCCCGGCGGGCTGTTTGACGTCATTGTGTTCTTCGCCCACAGCCGCGCTGAACTGCAGCGGGAGTTCCGCTATCTTGCGGGCCGACTGCAGCCCGATGGCGGCCTGTGGATAAGCTGGCCGCGCAAGGGCAGCGGCGTGGCCACGGATCTGAACGAGGCCGTGGTGCGCGACGTGGCGCTGGCGCGGGGCCTGGTGGACAACAAGCAGTGCGCCATTGACGCCCGCTGGTCGGGCCTGCGTCTGGTGTTGAACGAAAGCGCATGACGGAGGCGGCGTGAGCGACATCCTGGGTCGTCTTCAACGCGAAGTCATGGAACCGCTCAAGGACCGCTTCGTGGGCCGCGACGAGGTCGTGGATCTGATCGCGCTGGCCATCGTCTCGGGCGAGCACCTGTTCCTGCTGGGCCCGCCGGGCACGGCGAAGTCAGCCCTCATCCGCCAGTTCGCCGGGGCCGTGCGGGGCCGCTACTTCGAGTACATGCTCACCCGCTTCTCAGAGCCCAACGAGATCTTCGGACCCATCGACATCGCCAAGCTGCGCGAGGGCACCGTCGCCACCATCACCACGGGCATGCTGCCCCAGGCCGAGTTCGCCTTTCTCGACGAGATCTTCAACGCCAACTCCGCCATCCTCAACAACATGCTCACCGTGCTCAACGAGCGCGTGTATCGCCGCGGCGCAGAGCTTCACCGGCTCCCCCTGCTCTCCCTGTTTTCCGCCAGCAACCAGCTTCCGGACGACGACGCCCTGCGCGCCCTGTTTGACCGCTTCCTGCTGCGCTGCCACGTCGAAAACCTCAAGCGCGAGGCCATGCCGCAGTTGCTTGCCGCCGGCTGGGCGCTCGAACAGCCCTCCGACGCGGCATGCAGCGTGACCTCCGACGACCTGCGCGCTCTGGCCGCGCGCCTGTATGAAGTTGATCTCAAGCCCGTCGCTGAAATCTACGCCGACACCGTGTTCAAGCTGCGCGACCTGGGCATCGCCCTTTCCGACCGGCGGGCCGTGAAGGTGCAGAAGCTCCTGGCCGCCAGTGCGCTGCTGTGCGGGCGGGCGCAGGCCCAGCCTTCGGACCTTTGGGTGATGCGCTACCTGTGGGACCGCGAGGAACAGATCGCGCCCCTGGCCAACCTGGTCAACGCCATCCTTGAGCAGCACCAGAGCGCCCAGGGGCACGCCCTTTCCCGAAGTGCCCAGAGCGCCGACACCGAAGATCTGGCACGCCAGATCGAGGCTGCGGGGGCCGAGGCTTCGGCCAGACTCAGCCTGGCGGCCCTGGCGCGCCTGCGCGAACGTGTGACGCAGTTGGCAGACCGCGCGGCCTGGGTGCGCGACGCCAGGGCGCGTGAACATCTCGCCGGGCGAGCGCGAAAGCTTTTGCAGCAACTCACGTAGCCGCGTCTTGAGAAGCCCCATGGCCCTGGACGACGCATCGTTTGCCGAGATCCCCGCCAAGGCGCTGGCGCTGCTGGCGCCTCTGCGCAACCAGCCCGGCATTGAAGTAAGTCTTGACGAGTCAATTGCCCGGGTACGCTGGCAGCGCGGGCAGTCCGCGGTGGTGCAGAGGCTGCTGGCGGCGCCAGGCGCGCGTCTGTTTGAGCAAGTCGATGGTCAGTGGCGGCTGGTAGGGCAGGCCCTGCCCGCCTTTGACCTCGACACGGGCGGCAGCTTCATGCCCCTGGCACGCGCCCTGACGCCGGGCCGTCTGGACCTGCAGCCGGACCCCCCACCCGGGCGCCCGCCCCTGACCCTGACGCTGTCACGCTCAGATCGTGTCCGCGAAACTACGGCCGCCATTTACGATCTGGCCGCTCTGGCGACGTGGGCGGAAATGGCCGGCACCGACGAACTGCATTCCTGCCTGGCGGCAAGGCTGGGGCAGCGCGTGCTGCTGCTCGGCACTTGCCTGCCGTGGTTTGAGGGCTGCTCGCGCTGGTGGGGCGAGCGCGTGCTCTGCCCCCTGGGTTTCGAACTCACGCCGGCCTTGCCGCAGGCCGTGCTGTGCGAAGCGTTAGGACTTCGTGACGGTGAGTTCGCACTGGCGGGTGAGAATGGAGTCGAAGTCCTGCCTTCCGGAGCACTCGCGCGGCTCTCGCGGGCTTCCCTCAGGCTGGCAGTGAAGGAGCTGGAGCCGAAGGCGCCTTAGCAGGCCGTATTTCAGCAGCCTGTCAGAAGCCTTGGCGCCGGTCTGAGGTCAACCCATGCCCGGCAGGTTTGCCGGCGCCGCCGCCCCAACCCCGCACCTGATCGTGAACGCCCTGGACTACCTGCGCATCTACTCGCCCTACGCCGACGTGCTGGGCGGGCTGCACTGGTCGGCCGATGGCGACGCCGTGCTGGGCGCTGACGGCTCGACCCTGGCCCTGGCGGCGGAGATCGCGTTGTTCCTGGAGGGTTTCTCCGGCCAGTCGGAACTTCCCCACTTCGCCCATATGCTCCACGTCCTGCGCCTGCTGCGCTGGGGGCCCGTGGGCGGCCACGACGAGTTGCGCCTCGCCGCGGCCGCTTTCAAAGAGGCCCGGGGACAGGCGCGCAACGCGGGAGTGCTCTTTGCCCACCTTACGGCCGGCCTGCCCCGCGTGCCCGGCGGCGTAGACGCCGTCGATGTCTGCCGCCGCCTGCGGGGCATTCACGCCCGGCCCCAGGCGCCCGCCATGCGCGGAGTCCAGCTTCTGCCCCAGGTGGAAGCAGCCGAATTCGAGCGCAGCCTGGCCCAGTCGCTGCGCGCCTACTCCTTTGCCGACCTCAAGCACTGGTTTCGCCACGGACGCGGGCCCGTTCACGAGGCCGCCCAGGCCATCGTGCGCGAACTCAAGCCCGAGGCCCCGCGCACCCTGCAGGGCATCATTGAAGAGCTGCTCAAGCGCGGCAGGCTGGCCGGCGCCCAGCCCTTCATGGAACAGATGGTCAGCGCCCTGACCCTGCCGCCGCGCCGCCTGGAGCCCGACAGCCTGCCCCTGGGCGGCTACTCGGGCGTTGGCACCCGCGGCCACCCCGACCAGATACTGCCCGGCGAGTTCGCGACCGACGAACTCGAGTTCCTGCGCCGCTTTGCGGAGCATGAATTGCTGTACTACCGCCGCGAGCAGCCCCGCAAGCGGCTGCGCGAGGAAACAGCCGTTCTGATCGACCAGGGTGTGCGCACCTGGGGCGACGTGCGGCTGGTGCTGTCCGCCGCGGCCCTGGCCCTCGCGGAAAGGTCAGCCCGCAAGGGCGCGCAGCTCTGGCTCTGCGCCACCAGCAACGGCGGTGAGTTGCTCGACGTTGCCAAGGCCCCGACCGAGGCCACAGCCGCGCTCGTGGAGGCCAGTGACCTGAGCGAGAACCCGGCCAAAGCCCTGGAGCGCGTGCTGGAAGGCAGCCCGGCCGAGAGCCCCGCCACGGCGCGCGACATCGTGATCCTCACGCACCCGCGCTCGCTCAAGGGCGACGTGGAGCTGGCCTCAAGGCGAGCGCCACCCCATACCCGCGTGTTTGCCGTAACCGTGGACGGCGCCGGCAGCGTCGAACTCAGTGAGTTGCGCCACGGCGCGCCCGTCAGGATCAACGCCTTCAAGGTTGATCTCGCGCGGGGCGCGGCTTCACCTCCGGCCGTCACGGCTGCGCCGGAAAGCAAGGACCTGCCCTGGACCGGCAGCATCGAGCCGCTGGGCTTCCCGTTCAGGTTTGCAGCACCCCACGGTCCGGAGCAGAATGAGTACGGATTTTCGCTGGCCTTTGACGCCGATGGAGAATGGCTGTTCACGGCCTCACGCGGCGGCCTGATTCACGCCCGAAAACTTGACGCCACGCTTTCGGAAATCCTCCCCCGAGGAGTGTGGCGCCACATGACGCTGGAGCGCATCGACTCGCTCGTCGGTGTCGCAGGCGGCGTGTGCGCCTGTGGTGTCATCGGGCAGCGGATTTTCATCGCCTTCTATGACATGGCCAAGCGTCGATGCACGATGCACGCGATGCAGTCATTCGCCGGCCAGAGCCCGGCCCGCCTGTTTATTGCAAACAGGGCACTGCACTGCATCAGCGCCGTGATGGAGTCGGGCTGCTGCACACTGGACCTCGTTACGGGGCGCATCGCTGAATCGGCGAGCCAGGACGCACGCCTCAGCCAAGCCTGGACTGATGCCGCACGATCCGGACATCCGCCGCCCCGTCTTGCGGTGGAAGACGTGCTGTCGATGCCGGGTCAGCGCCGCCCCAGGAGCGTGATTTACGAGGCTGCGGGACATGGGGCGCATGGCGATGGCGGCGCAGCGGTGAACGTGACGCCCGCGTTCGCATACGACCGGTCCAGCGGCGGAGTGCTCGTCCGCCCCACGGCGAGCGATTGGCAGACTCCACTGCTGGACGGCAAGCCGGTCTTTCAGGATGTCTTTGTCCTTGAGGCCCATGGCACCGCCGGGTTCGCGGCGGTCCATACGGCCAGAAACGGCGTGAACCGTTTGCATGTGCTGCGCGGGAAGACCCTCGAGCACGTCCATGAAATCGAGACAGGCCCGGCTCCGGGGAGCTTCCTGCTGCACGACTCAAAACTCGCCGCGCGGAAGTCCGACCAGTCCCTGAATATCCTGGATCTTGCCAACGGTCTGCGTGTGGTGCCGATGCCGGCCCTTGCCAAGTGCCACAACGAGATCTTCTTCGAGGTGGGCGATTACGCACTTGCCGTCTATGGCGGCAAGTTCACCCATGTTCTCCGCTGGCATTCCGGCAAGCTCGAAGCCACACACAAGATTGGCCGCATCACCTTCAGCCACGATGGCCGCCAAATAGGCGCGTTCTCTTCCGACGGCCATGGCATCGTTGCCACCGCCTCCCATGGCCGACCGCCCAAGCCGCGCCTGGACCCCGCGCGCTTTGCCAAGTTCGCCTCCGCGCCCTGCGGACTTTCGTTTGTGAGCGACATCTACGGACAACTGTTCGTACTCACGCCGGAGGATGCATGCGTGGCAGCCTTCTTTGTCTATCGTGCCACCGTGGCGGCCTGGCTTCCTGACGGCACCCGCTACGGCCCGGCTTCCCTCACGGGCGGCCCGACTTCGCCCGATGCCCTGGGTAGAATCGGGCGAGCCCTTCAGGCCGCAGTCCGTCAGACACAACGGGGAAGTGAGCCATGATCAACTGCTCAGAAAGCGCAGCACAGGTCATCCGTGCCCGGCCCCGCAAGCGGCGCGCTCTGTGGCGATCTGAGCGACGCCGGCTCGCGCCCCGGGTGCGCGGGCCGCGCGTTCGAACTTCCGGCGGAGATGTCCGTTGAATGTGCCCCTCACCCTGATCCGCACTCCGACGTCGGCGCCCGCCGCAGCGCTCTGGCTGCCCATGGCGGACACGGGCGATCTCGTGGACGCGCTGATGGCGCTGGGCCACGAGCCCTGGCCGCGCGTCCATGCCCTGGCCCAGGGCTATGTCCTGTTGCTCGACGCACCGGACTTCCACTTGTGTGTTCCCGGCGCTGTGCGCCTGCGTGCGCTGGCGGCGCACTTCCTGGCTCCCCTGGACTCAGAACTCAGTGTCGCCTTGTTCGATGACGAGCTCCGCGCCCTCACAGCCAGCCGCGGGCTTGTGCTGCTGCCCCATCAGGTCCTGACTTACGACAGGAACAGGCCGTTGCGCTGGTCACAACTGATTCATCCCGGCCCGGTGACGCGGCAGGCCTGGGTGACACTTCCGCCCGAGCCGGCCGGCGCCGAACGCATCACCAGCATCACCCTCAATCTTGCGGGCAGCGCCGACGACCTGCTGAGTGCGGGCGGCGGCGGCATCGGCGAAGCACCGCCCACACCCGATAACGCCTCCCTGGGCGATACGCTCAAGGGAAAGGCCAACATCGCCGCGGGCAAGGCTCTGGCCGGGCTGGGCAGCTTCCTGGGAATTGACGCCCTTGCCCGCAAGGGCGCTGACATGATCGGACGGGGGCTCCACGAGGCCCCGCAACTGGGCGAGCGCTTCTTCGGCTCGCAGGGAGCGGCTCTGCGCGACCTGCTCCGCAAGTTCCGCGAGGGTCAAGTTGACGAGGCGCTCAAACGCGCCATTCCCTTTGACCAGCAGGGTTCCCGGGGGGGCACCGTGACGGACCACCCGGGTCTGCCCTTCAACAACATTTCCTATTCCCTCGCCAACATCCTGGGAGCCTCGGGGCGCGGCCCCGGCGGCATCTGGATGGCCGACGCGGACGTTACATCCGCGCTCATGGCCGAGTATCGCAAGGCGGCCCAGGCCGCAGCACGCCGGGGCGACCACCGCCGCGCGGCCTTCATCTACGGCAAACTGCTGGGCGACTTCCGGGAGGCCGCCGCCGTGCTGATGGCCGGCGGCCTTTACCACGATGCCGCCACGCTTTACCTGCAGAAGCTCAACGACCCGCTGGCCGCGGCCCAGGCCTTCGAAAACGGAGGCGACATCGACCGGGCCGTGCGCATCTACCGTGAACGCCACGAACACGTCCGCGCCGGGGAACTTCTCAAGCGCGCGGGAGAAGAAGAGCAGGCCCTCGGCGAGTTCCGCCAGGCCGCCCACTACCTCACGGAGCGAGGCGACCACCTCGCGGCCGGGCGCCTCATGGCGTCCCGCGCCCAACGCAGCGATCTCGCCCGCGCATACTTCGAGAAAGGCTGGAAAGAACGAATCGACGCCAACGGCCGCGCCTGCGGCCTCGAGCTGCTGGAGCTTTACGCCGCTGATGAACAGCCGGAACACCTGCTGCGTCTGGTGGCCGAAGCCGAACGAGCACTTGCCTCGCCGGCCCACCAGGCGGAAACGGCCCGCTTTTTCAATCGCCTGGCGGAACTGGCCCAGACCGCCCGCCTGGCCCCCCAGCGGGAGGAACTGGCCGACCGCGCCCTGATGGCACTGGCCGGCGCCCTGCGGAAAAGACATTCGGTTTCACCCGGCGCCGTGAGCGAGCTGCTTTCCGCGCCCGTGTGGCCCGCGCCTCTCATCAACGATGCGCGCGCTGCGGCCCGCCTGGCCTCCGAGCAGCCCCGCGCCCGGGAGCACGATTCGCCGCCGGATGTCACTCAGCTTGGCCGGGGGAGACTCACCGCGGCCTGCTTTGCTCAGCACAGCGACGAACTCTTTGCCGCGCTGGACAACGGCGATGTCGTCGCCATGAGGCCGACCTACGGCGCCGTGGTGACACTGGCGCGACGCGAAGAAGCGGCCCTGGGCCTCGCGGCAACTCAAGACGGTGACCTCCTGTTCATTCTCCGGGCGGGCACGACACCCCTGCTTTCGAGTCTCTCGCGGCAGGCCCAGGGTTACACACTCGAGACTCCGGGCTGCGCCACGGCCGATGACGTGCTGCTGGCCTGTGCCAGGGCCGGGAATGACACCATCAGTCTCTGCGCCAAGGACGAACTGATCTCCGTGAGGCGCGGAGTGCCTCCGGCCGTCACGCTGGTGGGTAACCTCGGCGCGCTGGGATCCTCAACGGCCATCGCCGCGGCCTTTCTCGAGCCCACGTTTCACCAGCTCGACGCGCGCATGGCCCTGATCACGTTGAGCCACGGCGACGACAGCCTGACCTACTACCCCGACCTCGAAGTGCCTCATTCCGACTCTGCCGTGCTTGGCTGGCACCCGGCACCCGCCACAGGCCTGAGCGTCGCGCCGCCCGTGACGCGGCTTCGGACGCGCCACGATGAACTGGAGCTTTGCGGCACCAACGCCCACGGCTATCTGTTCTGGACTCAGGTTCGCCTGAGCGAGCAGCGCATCGAAGAGCTGCAAACCAAGATTTGCGGTCCACGACACGGTTACCGCTGCGCGGCATTTGTGAAGGCAGGCCAGGTGGCGGCCATCGCCGAAGACCGAGTGGACATCTACGGGCGTCAGGGCAACGAGATGGCTCTAAAACGCACCATCGCCGTCGATCTCAGGCTCGCGGTGGCGGCCCACGTGGCCCGCATCACCGAACAGCTGATGGTGCTGTGCGCTGACGCTCGCCTCGTCCGCGTTGCGCTCTGAACAGGGACCGACGCGGGGCCGGGCCCGTCGCCGCTCCTGGAACCTGCGTGCCGCGCCCTCGGGCCGGGCCTATCCGTTGATTTCCTGGGGCACCAGCGAACGCAGCAGCTCGGCCAGCGCCTGGCGCTCTCGTGCCGGCTCAAATTGCGGCTCAAGGGCGCGGCAGCGCGACTCCAGCTTGCGCAGGAATGCCGCGTCGTCCTCACAACGCCGCATGAGCGCGGCCAGGCCCCGGGCATCGCCCACCTCGAAGAGTCCGGGATAGTCGCGCCCCAGAAGGCCGACGTTTCCGGGAACACGGGTAGCCAGCAGGGGGGTTTTGGCCATGATGGCCTCCCCCAGCACATTGGCCCCGCCCTCGCTGCGGCTTGAGTTCACACATAGCCTGGCCCGTCCCAGAAGGGCCTGTGCACGGCCGTGGCTCAGGGCGCCCACCCAGCGGTAGCGGGGGTTGTCCCTGGATTCGGCTTTGGCGGCCTCGCCCAGCTTGGAGTCCAGAACTGCCCCGGCGCCCACAACTTTGATGCGGGAAGCTGCGGGCAGGAGCCGCGCCGCCCGGGCCGCGAGCAAGGGGTCCTTGACCGGTCGAAGGTTGGCGAGCACAGCGACTTCAAACGCCCGTACGGATTTGCGCGCGGGTTTCCGGCCCTTGACGCTCTGGAAGATTACGCGGGCCTTGGCGCGCAGGTGCTCGGGCAAATCGGAGACGGTTTGGGGCTGCAACACCACCAGGGCGTCGGCGATCTCAAGAGTTCCCAGCAGGGGCTCCCCTGCCGGAGCGTCCACGTAGATGTCCGTTCCAGTGACGACCACCACGATGGGGCGGCCTAGAAAGGCGCCCCGGAAAGCGTGTATGGAGTCTCCACTCTTGGTGGCATGGAGCGCCAGCAGAAGGTCACGGGGCTTTCCGTCGAAGCTGGTCGAAACGCTGACGCGGTGGCCCATTTCGCGAAGCATGGACGCCCATCGCGACGCGGTCACACGATTGCCAACGACGGCGCCCTTCACGGACGGAGTAATCAGAAGGATGTTGAGAGGGGTCATGGCGTGACCCGCCGGAAGGTGGCGGGCGCGACGGTGCTTTCGAAGTGGGACGCCAAAGCGTCGCGGGCACCATAGTATTTCCGCGCCCTCTTGCGTACTGCTTCGTTGCAGCGCACCCGACGGCTTTGAGCTCAAAAGCACGAAGCCTCCCCCGATGGGAGGCTTCTTCGACGCGGGTTCGGAGCCCGCATCAGCGCTTGCACAGCGGCCAAGCTTTCGCTCAGCTCGGAC
>QEVF01000043.1 GCA_003576915.1 Planctomycetota bacterium
CGGGCGGCGACAAGAAAACTCAAAGGACCAAGCCAGAAAACAATCAGAGAGCAATCATCAACATACTTCCAGAACCTATTTCAACGGCCTGCTAGAGGATGCCTGGCTCCCGTTAGTGAGCCAACTACGGCGCCTGTTCGAGCGCGCACTTCAGCCCGATGCGTTTCTTGGGCTTGGGGTCCACTGCCAAGACGACCTCTTTGCAACCCGGAGCGATAATGCGGATGCGGGCGGCATTCTCCGGCAGGGCATGCACAATCAGCAGGCTTTGCCTGGATTTGTCCGTGTTCTGCCCGAACACGATCGTGCCTGAGCCGGTTGTCGGCAGCGCTTTGCCCCCGCTGGCCTCAACGACGAATTGCGCTTCTGTGGCAGGCCGGTGTAGCGATGAAATCTCGAGTTCGCACCACGCGGCGGGTGGCAACATGATCTTCACTTCACTCGTCAGGCCGGCTTTTGCCGTTACCTTGGTCGTGACTGTCCGAATCCAGCAACCGGAGGCCTCAAGCAGATAGGAGCCGGCGGGAACGTCAACATAGCCCAAGTTCATCGTTTGCGACCCTGAAAGCCGGGGTCGATAGGCGCGCCTTTGGAGTCGAGCAAGCGCACGGAAACGTCTTGGACGGCTGGACGCGTGAAGCCTTCCGGAAGCTTCTGGCTATAGGCAATCTTGCCGACACGGGAAGGGAAGTCGATGACCACGCCCTTCAGATCCTTCGTTACGCTGATCGTCTTGCCATTTGAGAATTGCTCCAACTTGTTGGCCTTGGCAAAGGCCGACGCGCTGTACTCTCCTTCCAGAACATCGGCCAGCTCGAACTTGCCGCTGAGATCGTACCGGCCGCTGTTGGAGCAAGCGGCGTTGAACCTGGGCGACAATCGGGAGTGTACTTCAACGGCCAGTTTCCTGATGCCGCACAAAGGATGGTTCGCGGGCACGAGCGCATAGAGGTTGATGGCGTAGAAAACGCCGGATTGCCGATCTTCGGCCAGTCATTCGCGATGTCCATGGACCGCAGCATGACTTCTTTCAGCGCGACACCGCGAAGCTTTGCGGGTGGTGCTTGAGACTGTCAGGCTCCGGCATCGTTCGCAAAGCGCGTTGCTGCCGCGCGAGCCACCACCAGCCCACCTCCGAGTCTATCGGCGTGCCGGGCTGCGTCAGGACCCGCCGTACTCGATGCGGGCGCGGGGCGGCGTTACAGCCATGACTTCGCGGCCCTGCCGATAGACCGTGACGCGGCCGGTGCTCTGTGAAAGCACAATCACGATGGCCTCCGTCGCTTTGCTCAGGGCCGCCGCGACACGGTGCCGCGTTCCAAGGCCGGAAACGAGTTCAACGCGAACCTCGGCAGGGGGCGAGAGGTAGGTGCCGGCGCTCTGGATGACGCCATTGCCCGCCACAATGAAAGCCCCGTCAATGGCGGCGAACTCCTTGACCGTTTCCTCCAGGGCGGGGTCCAGGAGGCTTCGCTCGTTCTCCGGGTAGCCGCGGAAGGGATTGATCGTGAGCTGCTGGGTCAGGGGTTTGACCTGCTCGTAGTCGCCCAACACCATGACCAGGCCGACGGGGCTGCCCTCGCGGCCCTGCTCCGCCAGTTCCACGGCGATTTCGAGAGAGCGCTCAAGCACTTCCGGCATCACGATTTCGCGGCCCTCCTTGTCCATAACGCGCAGGAACATGAGGTCGGGGCGCTCAATGCGGATACTGTCGAGGTCGTCACTGCCCTTGTCGCCGCAGGCCGATACCACCAGGCCGCCGCGCGTCAGACCCCGGGCGCCCGCGTGCAGCATGGCCAGTTGAAAGGCGCTTTCATGGCTGAGCTGGTCGTGGGCCAGCCGCACGTAGCCCTTGGCCCGCGAAACGAGAGACTCGGGCAGTGAAGTCGCACGGGAAGCCAGCACCACCCGCCTGGTAATCAGGGGCGCGAGTTCTTCAGGCTTGGTGAACACGTCCGCAAACAGCAGGATCACCTCCGCCTCGATGTCTTCGGCGAACTTCAGCAGGTGCCGTATCAGCGCCCGCGTCACGGCGGGGAGCTTGCGGCTGACCACCAGGCGCCCGCGCTCCACACGTTCCGAAAGGGCCGCTGCGAGCCTGGCCGGGGTGTCGGCCGCGAGAACCCGGGAAATGCGTGTGTCGCGGTCGGAGTCGCGAAAGGCCCGTGCCAACGACGAAATCGCCCGCAGGTACTCATCGTGGCCGTCGGGCCCGCTCACAAACAGGAACACCAGATGAACGCGGCCAAGCTCTGTCCGGCCAAAGTCGATGCCGGCGCGCGACCGGCCCACCACCAGGGTGAGCCTTTCCGGAACGTCCATGACACAGTGGGGCGCGGCCCAGCCGGGGCCCAGTTGGGTACTCAGGGCCGCTTCGCGCGCCTGCACCGCGGCTGACAGGTCCACCTGCTGGCTCGCCCCCAGGCCAAGGGCCCGGGCCGCGCTGGCCACGAGCTGCTCAAAGGCAAGGCGCTTGTCGCTTCCCTTGAGGCGCACCATCTGCGCTGGCTTGATCAGGGGGGCGAAGTCGTACCAGGCGACGGTGCTGGTTTCGCGGTTGGGCTCCGGCGTCGGCGCGGCCGGGGTCTCTGTGTTGCTCACGGGCCCTCCGTCATGGCAAAACAGTCGCCGGGCTTGAGGCGCAAGCCGTTGGCCAGCGCGCGGCCGGGCTGCACTGCCTTGCCCTCAAGCTGGACGGCCTCAAGGCAAAGCAGTCCCTCGCCGCAGCCTACCACCACACCCAAGTCGTCCAGCGCTTCGACCCGGCCGGGCTGTCCGCGGCCCGCCCTGCACGATGCGCGATGAACAATCACCCGCCGATCGCCCGCGGGCATCAGCAACCGGCAGGTCGCGCGCGGCCAGGGCTGGACACCACGCACGACATCCCGCAGCGCGACGGCGGGGCGCCGGAAGTCGAGCCAACCATCGTCTCTGGAAAGGGGCGGGGCGTAACTGGCCTGGGCATCGTCCTGCGCCCGGGCCTCGGGCATGTCACCACGCTCCAGACCTTCGAGCACGCGCAGCATCAGCGGCGCGCCAAGTTCGCCGGCCTCGGCCAGCAGCGCTTCAGCGTCTGCCTCTTCGCTCAGGGGCCAGGCCTGCTGAAGCAGAATCGGCCCGGCATCGAGCTTCTTCACCAGCCGCATGATGCTGAGACCCGAGCTGCGCTCTCCGGCCATGATCGCCCGCTGCACCGGCGCCGCGCCACGGTATCTCGGCAGCAGGCTGGGGTGAAAATTCAGGCAGCCAAAGCGCGGCAACTGCAGGACACGCTGCTTCAGAATCTGGCCGAAGCTCACCACGACGATGACTTCAGGCTGGAGCCGGCACAGGCACTCAAAGGCGGGGCCATCGTTGACCGTCTCAACTTCATGAACCTCAAGGCTCAGGCGCCTGCCCTGCGTTGCGACCTCACAGGACTGAGCCTCCCCGCGTCGCGAGCGACGGGCCGGGGGCTGGGTGAAGACCGCGAGGGGCCGAAGCGAAGCATGGGCCGCCAGGGCATTGAGCGTTGGCAGGGCGATGGACGGAGTGCCGAAGAAAACGAGGCGCATTTTATAGTTTTTCTGTTTTACGTTGAATTTGGCGCCTCGGCCTGCCGATGAACCGAATAGGACAACTTCTATCAGCGCCCGACGGACGCGCAAAGTGAGAGCTTTGAGGCGAGAGGCGCCCTGCTAAAGGAGCAAGCCGTGATTGAGCCCAACAACGTGATCAAGCTGCACCGCGGACAGCGGTTGAAGGACCTGCGCCACCAGCGAGGCCTGAGCCTGCAGGCGCTGTCTTCGCGCGTGATGGTGGACCCTTCGACGATCTCGCGCTGGGAGTCGCGGCGGGAGTTCGTGCACATTTCCCGCTTCATTCAGGCGTTGTACGCGCTGGGCACCACGCCCGAGGAGTTCCTTGGGCTGAGGCGCGAAGACTTCGCTCCGGCCATGCAGCGCGCCAGCGGTTGACCGCAGTGCCGCGGGCGGCGGCCGGGCTTGCCCGCCGCCCTAGCAGGCTGGTGAAAAAGGTGGCATCCGGCCACTTTTTCAGCCCGGTCGGGCCAAAGTGAATCTGGCCCGACCTTCATTTCAAGCGGCCTTTCAGCCGCTTGAAATGCGCAAGCCATCCATGGCTTGCGTCCGCAGGCCGTATTTCAGCGGCCTGCCAGTCGAACCGGAGGGCCCTTTATTTGAACTTGTAGGTGGCAAGCCCGGTGTTGCCCGCCACGAAGAACTCCCTGGATTTCGGGTGAACCGCAACAACGCCCACGGGCTTGCGGCTCCAGGCCGAAAGCACAAAGGAACTCTTGGCGATGTCCACGCTCAGCACGCCGGCGGGGCAGGCAAAGTGGCACTGTTTGTCGTCGCCCTGCCACTGGGCGCCGAAGTAAGGCGTCGCCGCCGTGGCGCCATAGGCTGAACGGCCCTGGAGGTCATCAAGCTTGATTGTGCACTGGAAACTGGCCGCCACAGGGTCCGGCACATCCTTGCCCGGTTCAATCACCGTGCAGTTGATCAGCGTCATGCCGCCCTCGCTGATGTCGTTGATCAGCACCACGTTCTTCGACTTGGTCACGAAGGCGGCGACGGCCTTGTCTCCCACGACGCGCGGCTCCAGTTCCGCCACGCTGTAGGATTCCGCCTTCTCGCCCTTCTTGTTCAACAGAAACAGGTTGCCTTCGCCCATGCCGCGCTCCGTTACGAGCATGGACTCGCCTTTCTCGTCCATCCAGAGGCAGATGGCCTGCACTTCCTCGTATTCCGCCCGGTAGTGCACGGAGGCCTTCTCCTGCCCGAAGGCCTGAAGCATGAGGTTGCCCCCCTCGGAAGCGGGCGCCGTGAAGACGACGGCGCTGAGGTCGGGCAATGGGCGTGCATGATCGCCCGCCAGGGGCCCCATGGTTGCGAGGAGGGCCTGCTTGGTCAGGTCGAAGAGCCAGACACCGGCTCCCTTCACACAGGCCATGACCTTGTCGCCCGTCTTGGAGAACGCGACGAATTCTCCCTGGGCGCCCTTGGCCAGGGGTTTTTCCAGCGCAATGCTGTGGGTTTCGGATCGGGACTTCGCATCCAGCACGATCAGACGGTCCAGGGCCATGACTGCCAGCTGCTTGCCGGCCAGGTCATAGCTCATGCACAGGGGCTCGAACTCGACTCCCTGGTTCTTGAACAGGAAACGGGCTTCGCCTGCGCTCGTGCCTTCAATGATGCCGAAGTGGGCCGCCACGGCCTTTGCCTCCGGACCCACGGAGGTAAACGGCTCGTCCTCGCCGTTGCCCATGGCTTCGTCGTGAGTCACCGTCGTGCGCCACAGGTCCTTGCCGTCCGCCAGACGTACGGCCATCAGATAAGCCCGTTGGGGCGTGTTGTTCCCCAGGAAGACGCCGGCACCGCCGTCGGGCGTGAAGCCCACGCAGGCATCAAAATAGTCCGTCTTGTAACCCTGCTTCCAGGTGCCGCGCTCCGTGACGAACCGGTCGTACTTTCCCCAGGGCTGGGCCACAAAAAAGTCACCCGTGGGCGCCATCATGAACGTATCGGCGTCCTGCCCGCCCCACGTTTCGGGGTGCGTCTGGGCCTCCTTCAGCGCTCCGGTCTTCAGGTCAAATACCAGGCAACTGAGCACGACCTCGCCGGAGAATGCGCCGGCGCTCTTGGGCCGCGTCACCAGCAGCACGGCCGTTTCTCCCTTGACGCCGAAGACGGCGTCCTTGCCGCGCGGCGGCACGCCATAGGTCTCGTGGTCGAATTTCAGCGTGACGGCCTTGCCCAGGGCCGAGTAGAGCGTGGCGTCGGCGCTGACATACTTGCGCGCCTTGCTGTCGTAGTTGCGCAGCATGGATAGGGCGTAGGCGCCGCCCGGCAGGCCGTGAACGCGGTATTCGCCGCCGGTGGGCGGGGCACCGGCTCCCTCGCCCGGTCCCTTCTTGCCGCGGCCGCCTCCCTTGACGGGCTTGCTTTCCTTGATCGGCGCCTTGCTGTCAATGTCGCCCACGACCACGGCCTTGCGGTCCTTGATGTGTACGAAACAGACCTGGGCCTGCTGGCTCACCACGCAGACATCGCCGCCTCCGAAAGCCACGCGCGGCGGAACGGTGAAGGGCTTGACCTCCTTGGGAAGCTTGACGTCAAACTGTGCCTGTTTCTGCGTCGCAAATTCGTAGCCGATGAACCGGAAGGCGTGGCTGGCCGCCACGTACTCGACCAGGCGATAGGCATGGGTATCCGTCACGCCCAGGCGCGACTGGGCCGCGCCGTTAGGAAGCAGGGAGGCGAGGCTGACCTCGCCTTCGGGCTTCACGTCCGTGACGTTGAGCGCCGGAAAACTCTTGCTGGCCTTGCCCGGAAACTTCTTGGGCACTCCGGGCGGCATCTTCGGCCCCTTGGGGCTCCGCCCCTTCTGGGCGTGGCTTTCTCCGGCGAGGCCCACGCAGAGCGCGGCAATGAGTGCGACAAGCAATCCAGAAAGATAGAGCTTGGACATGAGTTCCTCGTGGCGTTCAGCCGGCCCAATATAGTGTCTCTCGCGGCCTGGCGATTACTCAAGACACTCCGCAACGGGTGAAAGGTAACGCGAAAAGCGAGGCCAAGTTCAGCCCTGGCCGTGGGAAACCAGCAGTTCCAGCCATCGCAACAGCCGCTCCGCCTGCCCCCGCCGGCCCTGGGTGCGATGCAGCGCAATAAGGTTGCGCAGCGTGCGCGCCGCGATTTCGCGCTCGTTGACCGGGGCGAACATCCACGGCTCGGGGCGATGTCCGCCGGCGCGGATCCTGTCCTCGATGCCGGCGCGCGACAGGCGGGCAAACCCGTCAAAGGGGTCCACAAAAACCCCGCTGGGCACGGAGAGGTCGCCGTAAAAACACAGGAAGTGCCCGGGCGTGCCGATGCCACAGATGGGCAGGTCGAGCCTCTGGCCCACGATGATGGCAATGGAGCTCAGACTGATCGGGATGCCGAGCCTGCGTGTCAGCACGGAGGGGAGATAGCTGTTCTCGGGGTTGTAGTAGTCGGTCGGGTTGCCCCGCAGCCGTTCCTCACCGTGCAGTACGGCCGCCAGGGCATCCAGTCCGGTGTCAAAGGCGCGATCGCCCGCAAGGCGCTGCCCGACGCGATCAGCCAGCGCCGAAAGGCGGGCCCGCACATCGGCCTCGTCAAATGGCGCTTGGCCAGTGTGGGCCACCACCAGCAGCGCGCTTTCCAGATCGACAGGGGCCTGGCGGCAAATCTGCCGCCAGCGCCCCTCCAGGGCGTCGAACCTCAGGCCCTCCAGCACGGAATCGATATGGCCGCGGGCCTGCCCCTGCTCCGGGCTCAGGGCCCGCAGGGCCTCAAGATCCTGCGCCGGCCAGCGCTGCAACTGCTGCTTGATCAGGCGGACATGGCTGGTCTCAGGATCATCCAGCAGCCGAAGCAGGGCCTGCATGTCCTTGGGCGTCGTGGCCATGGGAAAATTCTAGGCACGGCAGCGCCGTCGTCGAGGCCGCCCCTTCCTTGACCGGGCCCAAGGCGCTAACCTTGGCCGTCCATGGGTGATTCTGCCGCGCACATTTCATGTCCCCGCTGCCGAAAGCTCTGCGATGCGGGCGGTGAGTTCTGCATCCACTGCTGGGCCGCGCTTTCAACGGCGCCCGTGCGCTGGCGGCACGTCTACCACGCCGTAAACCACGTTGACGCCTGGCTGGCAAAGAACACGCTGGAATTGCACGGGGTGGCGGCCCGCATCCGCGATGAGCATGCCACGCGCATGATGCTGCACGGCCACGGCAATGCCGTGGTTGAAGCCGCGGAAAGCGACCACCTTCTGGCCCGAGAGGTTTTGCGGCAGGTGCGCGGCGTGCGGACGGACACGGAGTTTCTCGAGTGGCAGGAACTCAAGCACCGCCGGCCCGCGCGCAAGATACTGCTGGGCGCCTTGGCCCTGCTGGCCGCCGCCGCCGCCGCGGTGGGCGGGTCCATGCTGGTCAGCGCGTTTGCCTATGAGGCTTCGGAGTCGCGGCCCTCGCAGGCCCGCCGCTGACATGGACTGGCTGGCGAGGCTCGACACCTTCCTCTTTGATCTCGACGGCACCCTCACCGTGCCGGTCATTGACTTTCCGGCTCTGCGCCGCGCATTGGGCATTGCGCCCGGCCAGTCCATCCTCCACGCGCTGGATGCCCTGCCGGCCCATGAACGGGCGGCCAAGGACGACATCGTGCGCCAGGCCGAAATGGAAGCGGCGCGCAAGACCCGCCCCAACGACGGCGCCCTCGAGCTGGTGCACTTCCTCCAGCAGCGGGGCTTTGGCACGGCCCTGATTACCCGCAACAACGAGGAGGCAGCCCGGCTGACCCTGGAGATGCTCGACCTCACCTTCCCGGTGGTGCTGGCGCGCGAGCATGTCCGGCGGGTCAAACCCGCTCCCGACGCGGCGCTGAAGGCCCTTGAACTGCTGGGCCGGCGGGCACTTGCCGCACTGATGGTGGGCGACTGGCACGATGACATTTCCTGCGGGCGCCAGGCCGGCGCCCGCACCTGCCTGGTCACCAACGGCCGTGAACTCGGGCCCAGCGAGGCCGATATCGTGGTGGAAACCCCGCGGGAGCTGCACGCCCGTTTGCGCCTTCATCTGGCATGACGGCTTTACAGTTGGGGAACCAGCGCCTTGACCAGCCGCGTCAGCCGGGGTTGGGCCTCGTTGGCCGTCTTGATGATGCGGTCGATGTCGGCCTCTTCGAGGTGGTCCGGATCACAGAGGTCCGTGACGATCGAGAAGGCCACGACCTTCAGGCCCATGTGGCGCGCGGCGATCACTTCCGGCACCGTGCTCATGCCCACGACATCGGCCCCCATGGCACGCAGGAAGCGGTATTCGGCGCGGGTCTCGAGGCTCGGCCCCACCACCTGAACGTAGACGCCCTCGCGCAACTTGAGCTTGAGCTTTCTGGCCGTGTCATGGGCCAGCTTGATGAGCTTGCGGTCGTAGGGCTCGCTCATGTCAGGAAAGCGCGGGCCCATTTTCTCGTCGTTGCCGCCCACAAGGGGACTGAGGCCCGCCAGGCCGGGCAGGTTGATGTGGTCGTTGAGCACCATGATGTCGCCCAGCTTGTATTTCAGGTTCAGGCCGCCGGCGGCGTTGGACAAAACCACGGTGCTGCAGCCCAGACTGGCCAGCAGGCGCACGGGGAACACGATGGATTCCATGCTGTGCCCCTCGTAGGCATGGAGTCGGCCATCGAGCACGAACACGTCCGTGCCGTTGAGCTTTCCGGCCAGAAACTCGCCGGCATGGCTTTGCACGCTGGTCTGGGGCAGGTGTGGAATCTCGCGGAAGGAGACCCGCGCCGAGACGCTGACCTCATCGGCCAGTGCTCCAAGGCCCGTGCCCAGCACAATGCCCACCTTGGCTGAAGTCAGCACCCTGGGGCGCAAGAATCCGGCGGCTTCCTGAAGTTTCTCGGACAACGTGGGCATGGTTCAGACCTTTTGGGGACGCGGGGCGCAGAAATGGCGGCGTTCATTGCCTTGGCCGCTACTCCGCCGCCTTCTTGAACACCGCGACGATCTCTTCACAGGTCTTGGCGGCGAGTATGGCGCGGCGGTTGGACTCATTGCGCAACACATGCATGGCGGCCGCCAGAACCCGCAGGTAGGTGTTCTGGTCGTTGTCCGGCGCGGCAATCATGACGATGACGTGAACGGGCTTGCCGTCCAGGCTGTCGTAGGAGATGCCGCGCGAACTGCGCGCAAGCCCCAGGGTGAACTGCTTGACGCTGGGCAGCTTGGCATGGGGCACCGCGATGGTGAGCCCCACCCCCGTGGACATGATCTCTTCGCGATCGAGGATGGCCTTGCGCAGGGCGTTGGCATCGGTCACGCCTTCGCTTCTGCCCAGCACGTCGATCATCTCGAGCAGCACCTCGCTCTTGGTGTTGCCCTTGAGTTCAAGAACGATCCGCCGGGGATCGAGCATCGTGTGGATGTCCATAGGTGGCGCCCTGACCGCATTGAGTGGCGAGATGGTAACGGCCCTGCCCCGGGGTAGCAATTCCGAGGCGGGGAGCGGCACCCGAAATCAGGGGGGCCGCTGCCGGGCAACTCACGGGTGCAAGGAAGCATTGCAAAGGCGCGCAATCAGACTTAGATTGAGGGCTCGCGAAGCTATGCTTCACGCCCCCTGCAGCGCGCCGCGCGAAATGCGCTTGTTTCAGGTTCCTCCTGGGAGGCCAGGCTCCAATGCCAATTTTTGCCTACGAAGCCCTTAACGCCAAGGGTCAGAAAGAGACGGGTGAAGTTGATGCCGCGAATCGCAACCAGGCGATTCTCGACATCCGCAACGCCGGCCTCAAGCCCACCAAGGTCACGCAGCGCGCTGAAACGGCGGCCACCAAGGCGGCGGCCAAAGCGCCCGAAGCCGGGCAAGCCGCGCCCGCTGCCGGCGGCAAGCGGAAGTTCGGCCGCGTTTCCGCCCAGCAGATCACGGACTTCACGGCACAACTGGCGGTGCTCATTGACGCCGGCCTGCCCGTCGTGCGATCCCTGAAGGTATTGGCCAAGCAGCAGAAGTCCGTGGCATTCAAGAACGTGATCGAGGACGTGGCCCAGTCCGTGGAACAGGGCTCCTCGCTGTCGGAGGCCTTTGGCCACCACCCCCGCGTGTTTGATCGCCTCTACGTCAACATGGTGAAGGCCGGCGAGGCAGGCGGTATTCTCGACACCATTTTGCAGCGCCTGGCGGACTTCCTGGAGAAGGCCCAGCGCCTGAAAAAGAAAGTCATCGGCGCGATGATCTACCCGATCATCGTCATGTCCGTGGCCGTCATGATCCTGACCGGCATCATGATTTTCGTGGTGCCTTCATTCAAAAAGATGTTCGCGGACCAGGGCTTTGACCTGCCGCCCCCGACCGCGGCGCTGATCTTCGTCTCGGACAGCATCGCCGGCTGGCGAGGCCTGGTGTTCGTGGCGGTGATGGCCGTGGCCTTCATGGGCTTTACCGCCTGGTCCCGCACGCCGGGCGGCACCAAAGCGGTGGACAAAATCAAGCTCAAGCTGCCCATCTTCGGCAACATCATCCAGAAGGCCGTGACCGCCCGTTTCACGCGCACCCTCGGCACACTGGTGCAGGCCGGCGTGCCCATTCTCGAGGCGCTCACCATCTGCAAGAACGCCATCGGCAACGTGGTGCTCGGAAACGCCATCGAGAAAGTCGCGGCCTCCATCAAGGAAGGCGAGACCATCGCCGGCCCCCTGAGCGAGACCGGGCTCTTTGACGATCTCGTCGTCAACATGATCGACGTGGGTGAAGAAACCGGCGAGCTGGACAAGATGCTTGTCAAAGTTGCCGACACGTTTGACGTTTACGTCGATATCGCCGTCGAGTCCCTGGTCAGCATTCTTGAACCCGTGCTGATCGTGTTCATGGGCGGCGCCATCGGCTTCATCGTCATCGCGCTGTTCCTGCCGCTGGTCAGCCTGATTGAGAACATCAAGTAGGCCTTCAGGCGGAAATGCGGCAGAGCATTTGCTAAAATCGCGGGGCCGGGGAAAGGCACACTTTCTCCGGCCCTTTCTCTTGCGGATTGGGCATGACCAGGAACAGACAATCCCTGAGGCTTCGCGGCAACGTCAGCGGGCGCGCATTGGGCCTGGGTCTGCTGGTCATCGTGGCCCTCGGCCTCTACACGGCACTGCACTTCAAAGCCATTGATGTGGACCGCCTGCTGCGCGACTGGGACGGCGGCCCCACACAGCCGGACACGCCCGGCGGCAACACCCCCACGGAGGGGACCCCGGGCCGTCCGGGGCCCGACCCCGTCGCCTTTTCCCCCACCCCGCCCGATGTTTCCCCATACCTCACGCGCCACGACACGCCACTGCCCGAGTCTCTGACCATCACCAGGGAGGTGGGCTCCTACCGCGTCAAGATCGACCTGGTGCTGGTCAAGCAGGGACCATTCATTCAGGGTGAAAATGACGGGGTGGTCGCCAACATGCCCAAACGCTGGGCATTCACCGGCGACTACTACATCGGGCGCACGGAGTTCACCAACGAGCAGTACTTTGCCTTCATTCTGGCCGACGGATATCAGCGCGAGCGCTTCTGGTCATCGGAGGGCTGGAGTTGGGTCAAATCCGCCTCGGTCATGGGCAACGGCATGATCGGCTGGATGCAGGAAGGAAAGACTCGGCGCCTGCGCGCCCTGGTGTCGCCGGACGGAACGATCACGCTCGAGGGGCTGGAACGCCCCAACGGAAGCGCCGCCGCCAAGGCCACCTACTTTGTCGGCACCGAAAGGGAACTGCGCGAGCGCTTGACCTTCGAGCCCCGCAAGGATCTCGATGGCCGCTGCAAGGTCTGGGTCATGGACAGCGCCACGCAGGACTGGCGCGGCGTGACCGGTACCGCCCTGGCCCAGATGCCGGAATTCGCCGGCCTTCAATATACGTCGGGCACCGATGGCCGCTTGACCATTGCCGGCAAGGGTGAGTCCCTCGCCGTACTGGCCTACCTCGACGGCCTCAACCAACCGCCGGTGGGCCTGTACGTCGAGGCCCGCACCAACAAGTCTCTGGGCGCCCCCACAAAGCCCGTCTGTTATGTGAACTGGTACGAGTGCGACGCCTGCGCCCGTTTCTTTGGCGGCCGCCTGCCCACGGAAGCCGAATGGGAGAAAGCCGCGCGCGGCACCGACGGGCGTGACTTCCCCTGGCTTGAGCCCGGCACACGCATGGCCAACAAGGAACTGATCGAGAACCTGCGCCGCAATTGCGCGTTCAACGGCGCGCCCGCCGCCGACGTCGGCAGCTATGAAGGCGGCAAGTCTCCCCTTGGGATCCTGGACATGTGCGGGAATGTCTGCGAATGGACAGCAGATTGTTATGAGCAATCCGCCTACACCAAGGCCGGCTATGGCTGGGTCAACCCGCGCATGACGGGAGACCCCTTCCAGTATCGCAGCGTCCGAGGCAGCTCCCGCACCGACGAGGATCTCCAGATTGCCAAGGTCTACTACCGCCGAAGCGACGACCCCACAGGCCGCAACGACTCCAAGGGCTTCCGCATTGCCTATGATGTCAAGGCGGCCCTGGAACTGGCCAAACCCTAGCCGTCCGTGATTCAGCAGCCGGCCGGGACCTGAAGCTTCACGCAGTCCCGCGCGGCGCCGGCAAGTTCGGCGCATTTGTTCAATTGGCGAGGCCTCAAGTGCCGATTCGGACTTGGGAGTCTCCATGTCCGGTCCACAACGTCTACCTAACCGCCTCAGCGTTGAAGAGTACCGCTCACTGGCCACGGGACGGCGTATCGCGCCCAAGTCCTTCAACCGCCCCAAACGCCGGCTGGTGTCCGCCGCGCCGCAGGAGAGCGCTTTGCCCTTGCGCTTCCGCCTTCCTTTTCTGCCGCCCTCGGTCAACAAGCTGTTTGCGACCATCCGCGACACCGAAACGGGCGCCCTGCGTCGCGTCCTCACTGCCCAGGCGCGCCGCATCAGAAAGCTGATCTGCGCCATGGCGCGCGGCAGGCTGGCGCCCGATGCGCTCTATGAGCTTCAGGTGAAGGTCTATCTGAACGCCTACACCCGTGGCGGCGAACTGCGCCCGGTGGACGTGTCCAACCGCCTCAAGTTTCTCGAGGATTGCCTGTGTCACGCTCTGGGCATTGACGACCGCCAGTTCTTTCGCGTCACGATGACCAAGATCCACAGCGAAACCGAACAAACCGAAATCGCGATCACCCGATTCGCCGACGACGAGCGCGAACGGGACGCCGCCTGAACGGAGCTTGCCGTGGAGATCCTTGCCCGAATCTCTCGCCGTGACCCCCACCGCCTTATGTTTGCGCCGATGTTGGGCGCCGCCGCGGGCTTCCTGCTCAACCGTGCCCGGGGCGGTCAGATCGGGGCGGAGCTGGCGCTCGAAATGGGACTGTGTTCGGCCCTGCTCACCCTCGCCGTAGCGGCCATAGCCGCGCTGTGCGCCATGGAACGCGAGCGCGCCCGCTCCCGGGCCATGCAGCTGGCAGCCATCGAGGAGGCCGAGCGCCGCGCGGCGGCCCGCGCAAAGCTGGCGCTGGTGGAAGCGGAGGCCCAGCGCTGCCGCGCCGAGATGCAGCTCCGCGAGAGCCTGATGGACACCCGCAACCGCCTGCTGCAGCTCGAGGATGTCAGCAACACGGCAGACTTGCGCTCGCAGATGCTCAAGCGGGCCGTGATTGAACTCAACGGCAGGGTCTCCGCCGGCAACTCCCAGAACCTGGGCGAAGCCCTGGCGCGAGCGGCCTCGCGCATTGAGGCCCTGGAAGCCCGCCAGCAGGAAGTGCTGGAGGCCCGGCAACGGCTCGCGGCCCTGGAGGCCGCCCAGGAGAAACTGAGCCAGGGAGCCATGGCACTGAGCGAGGCCGCGCGCCGCGAAGCCGAAGAGGTCAAGGCCTCGCTCAAGCTGGCCATCTCGGACAGCCAGCGCCGGCGCAACGTCGAAGCCGACGAGCGGGAAGAGAGCGGTCGCATCATCGAGCTGGAAGCCCGCATCAAGCGCCTGGCCCGGGAGATCGAGCGGCTGTCCAACCGCACGGCCCCGGTGGCCGAGGAGGGCATCGCCGGCACGGTGGAGCCGGGCGGCACAGGCGATCAGGCCAAGCTGGGGTTCTTCAAGGCCCTGCTCGACGCCAACAAGACACTGCGCAAACAGATCAAGGCCGCAGCGTAGCCGCGCGTTACACCTGATCGACCGCCGCCAGGCGCGTTCACGCGCCGAGAGCGACAACAGAGGTGTCGCCGATGGCGGCGACGGTTGTTGCCTTCACTGTCCAGGACTCACCGCAGCAACCCGCACTTGCACAGCTCGGTTGCAGGTATGCGGCATGTGGCACAGCGGTGTCGGGTCCAGCTCGCCCATAGGGCGCCCATCCGCTTCCCTTTGCGCTGCCGCACAGTTGTCAAAGAGCAGCGTTCGGCCCTGCGGGGCGCGGTGCTTTGCGCCCC
>QEVF01000021.1 GCA_003576915.1 Planctomycetota bacterium
TCAAGACGATTGCGGAAAGCGCCGATGGGAGGTCAGGCAATATGGGCTCCTGCCGGGTTGACTCGACACCAACCCCATCGGCAGGAGCCCGTTCATTTACTGAGAGAATCCAAACCTCCAAACGCCCTCAAAAGTGCAAAGGCCGAGGTAAGTCCGTTCGCCCCAGCGAGGCCGGGACCCCGCTTCACCGGGGCTCCCCATTTTTTGGAACCGCCGGCGCCGCACGACGTCGTAATGCGGGAGAACCCATGATCCGACTCTTGCTGCTCTCTTGTTTGATGCTGGCGGGCTGCGCCGCTGCACCTGTTCCAGGCTCCGACTCCGCGGCCGATCCGACCCAGGTGGAGACCCGTCCTTCCCTGACCTTCGCCGTCGAGGTCACGGTTAATGCCGACGATGACAAACTCCAGGCCGCCCGGCAGTTCTACGCGCAACTCGGCATCAAGGCTGAAGTGGTGGGCAGCCGGGCCGGGGGCAGCCTTGAGCTGGTCCTGAGCGATGGCCACAGCAGCATCAGGATGAAAGTCGAACCCTACGCGGTGCGCGAGCACACCCCAAAACGGGACCGCGACCCCGCCCGGCCTCCCACGCCGCCACAGGAACCTCGCCCCAACTTCCTTCCGCTGATCCATGCAACATGGACGGTTCACGTCAACACCTCGACATTTGACGACGCCGCCGCCCTGCCCGGCGCGCGCCGCGACGCTGGGGCCGCCGGCGACACCGTCATCGTGGTGGATCCCCTTGGGCTGATGCTGCGCCTGGCGCGGGCCACGCCCTGATGCGGTCCTTGCTACACTCTGCCCATGCACGAACGCACGAGACTCGGCCGCCGCGTCTTTGAACTGGAGACGTCCTACGAAGTGCTGCTGCCGCCGCGCTATGATGAAGGCCGGCGCTATCCCCTTGTGGTCGGATTGCACGGCATGGGTCAGGACGAAAGCCACCTCAAGCGCGACCTCGCCCCCCTGCTCGAGCGCGACTACCTCTGGCTCTTTCCGCGCGGCCCCTACCCGCTCGAAGTGCGCGGCAAGGACTCCATGCGCGTCGGCCACGCCTGGTACATGTTTGACGGCAACCAGGAACGCCTCGCCGCCTCCATGGAACTGACGGCGCGGCACCTGCTCGGCATCATCGACACGCTCTGGAACTCCTTCCGCATTGACCTGTCAAGAGCCGTAGTGCTGGGCTATTCTCAGGGCGGCTACATGGCGGGCGTGCTGGGGGCAAACAACCCCATGCGCTTTCGCGGAGCCTGCAGCATCGCGGGCCGACTCAAACACGAATTTATGACAGGCGTGGCAGCCAAGGCGGGGGCGCGCGTGGCCCTGGCCCAGGTGCATGGCGGGCAGGATGCATCCGTCAGGGCGGATGCCGCACGTCAGGCAGTGGAGGCCTGCCGCGCCCTGGGGTTTGTCCGTGCGGAGTACTTTGAGGATCCCCGGGCAGGCCACGAGATTACGCCGCCCATGGCGGCCTTCGTGGGCCAGTGGTTGGAGCGGATTCTGTGAGGCCGCTGGTGCTGAGCCTGCTGCTGCTTGTGGCCGCCTGCGGCAACCCGCGTCGCGATCAGGTTCTTGCGCGGGCGCCCCAAACCCGGCCTCAGGCCGCTGCCCAACTCCGTGCCGCCTTGGGCGAGGGCGGCGTCAATCTGCGCCATGTGCGTGTCGAAGAGTCCGCGCTTTGCTTCGAGGAGTACTACCCGGAAAATCAGCCCATGGGCGATCCTGCCGCGCAGTGGATCGCGCGCACGCTGGACTACTCCGAGATTTCGCAGGTGGCGGCCGCGGAGACAGATGGCCAATGGCGACTGGAAGTCCGCTGTCAGGCCGGCACCGTCACCCTGCGCCTTGACGCTCGTGAAGCCGCGCTGCGCGCCCTGGGTGCTCTCGAGCGCCTGCGGCAACGGGACTGATCCTGCCGCGGTCCGTTTCCCTGCCATCGGCGAAGCGCCCCAGCGTTCTGGTTTCGCCGCACTGCGCGGCCTGCGAAAGGAGCGGGGGCTTGTTAACATCGAGGCATGAGCCTGATTCAACGAAATGTGGTGCTGGCCTCGGGCTCGCCCTATCGCAAGCAGTTGCTTGAAGATGCCGGCGTCGCCTTTCGGGTGGTGGTCAGCCATGTCGATGAAGACCTGCATCCGCACGACGAGCCTCACGCCTATGTGCGCTCCCTGGCCTCGCGCAAGGCCATGGCCGTGGTGCCCTCCTGCCCCGACGCTCTCGTGATTGCCGCCGACACCATCTGCACCTGGCGCGGGCGTATCATCAACAAACCGGCCGATGAAGCCGACGCCCGCCGCATGATCGCCGAGGCCTGCGATGCCAGACTTCAGCGCGTGATCACCGGTGTGTGCGTGGTGGATTCCCGCGACATGACCACCCTGAGCTTTGCCGAATGCAGCATCGTTGAAATGAAGCCCGCCAGTGCCGAACAAATCGACGCCTACGTGAGGAGCGGCGAACCTATGGGCAAGTGCGGGGCCCTGGCCATTGAGTCCAGCGGCAGCTTTGTCGCGCGCTATGAGGGCAGCTATGCCAACATCATGGGTCTGCCGGTGGAGCGCCTGCTGCCGGTGCTTCTGAAACTGGACGCGTAGGCGGCCCCGTCAGCGCCACGCCATGCCAGGCCAGCTCGCGCAATATGGCATCCTTCAGGTCCACGGCCGGGTCATAGCCCAATTCGCGGCGGGCCTTCTCGCTCGAATAATGTTGCCCGTATTCCATGTGGTAGTAGCTGGTCAGCGACAGCGCGCCCGGCGTCGTGCGCAGCAGCCAGGCCCACCACTCCGCGAAAATCGCCCCTGCGTAAGCCCCCAGTCGCGGCAGAATCATGGGGCGGTGAATGCCCGCCAGGGAGCAGACCTTTTCGGCAAGTTCGCGCAACGTGGTGTTCCAGCCGCCCAGAATGTAGCGCTCGCCAGGGCGTCCCTTCTGTAATGCCAGCACGTGGCCCCGGGCCACGTCACGCGTGTCCACGAAGTTCATGGTGGCGTCCACCATGAATGGCGTCAGACCCTGATAGAACACGCAAACCGCCGAAAGCCTGGCGTTGCGGCTGCCCTCGCCCACGAGGCCCGTGGGGTTCACAATCACGGTGGGCGGCCCCTGAGGGATTTCGCCCGTGGTCAATTCGAGGACGGCCCTTTCCATGGCTGCCTTGACGGCGTAGTAGTTACCACCGGACGTGCGCCGCGCATCATAGGGCAGGCTTTCGTCGGCCAGCGTGCCCCGGGGGGCCAGGCCGATGCAGGAAAGACTGCTGGTGAACACCGCGCGCTCGATGCCGGCCTCTCTGGCCAGCACAAAATGACGCCGAACCTGCGGAATCCACTGCGTCAGCATGCCCTTCTGGCGCAGGTGCAGGCCGCTCCAGGGAAATGGCGCCGCCGAATGCACAAAAAAGCGGCAATCTTTCAGGGCCGCCGCAAGCGCGGCATCTTCATTCATGTCGCCATAGACAATCTCACCGCCGCGGCTTTCGATCTCGGCGAGGTTGCGATGGCCTTTCGAGCGCGCCAGACATCGCAGACTGTACCCGGCATCGATCAGCGCCAGGCCCACGCGCGAGCCCACGGTTCCCGCCCCTCCCAGCAAGAGCACGCGATCAGACATGGGATTGGATGAACTCCAATAGCCTGCGCGGCAGCGCCTTCAGGGCATATTCGCGACCGCTTGCCTCGTCGCACAGAACGCCCGATGCGAGGTCCACGCTGACCTCACTGCCCTCCGGCAGCGCTTCGACGGGATCAAGGGCGCGGCTTACGGCACAGCCGCGCTCGTGAAGCAGGCGCTCAAGGTGTGCGTCGCAGGCTTCGGCCAGGATCAGTGCGGGCAGCGGTGCAGGGGGCAGGGCCTCGAGGGTGGGCCGGGCGCGCAGGGAGCCCTCCACGAGCAGGCAGTGGCCGGGCGAGGCGGGCAGTTCATGGAAGTTTGAGGCGGTTGTCTTGGCGAGCTTCATCGCGCTACCTCACCTTGATCCATCCCTCTTTGATGTAGAAGGCAGCGGTTTCCTTCAGGCCATCGACGATGCCGATCTTCGACTCAAAGCCAAAGTCCTCTTTGGCCTTGGCCGCGCTGCATACCCAGTAAAGCGGCAGCAGCTCGCGCATTTTGTCGCTGTTGGGCAGCAGGGGCTTGCGCGTGACCCATTGAACGACATCAAGCACGCGTGCATAGGCCTTGGCCAGCCAGAGGGGACTCTTGAGCGTGCGGTTTCTCGTGGGCTTGAGTATGTCGCGTAACAGGGCCATGGTCCAGCTCATGGGGTAGGGCTCAGGATCGGCCAGGAAGTAGGCCTGGCCGAGGGTGTTCTCATGCAGCGCAGCCTCGATGATGCCCCGCGCGAGGTCCCTGCCGTGAATCATGGAGAAGACCCGCTCCTCGCTGCCGAGCTGGATGGCGTAGCCCTTGGCCATGAACTGGAAGAACTCGAGAATGCCTGTATCGCGCGGGCCATAAACCGCGGGCGGGCGGATGATGGTCAGCGGCAATTCAGGCTCGTAAAGGCGGGCGAACTTCTCGCCCAGCAGTTTGCTGCGGCCGTAGAAAGTCTGGGGATGGGGGATGTCGGTCTCACTGACGTAATGGCGCGAGTTCTCGCTGGGGCCCACGGCGGCCAGCGAACTGACGAGAAGAAAGCGCAGCAGGGGCTGTTTGGTCAGTTTGACGGTTTCACACAGGTTGCGGGTGCCGTAGGCGTTGATGCGGTTGAACTCGGCCTGGGTGCGTCCCTTGATCAGGCCCGCCACATGGAAAATGTAGTCGCAGCCGGCGACGGCAGCGGTGAGTTTTTCGGCGCTGTCGGCGACGTCGCCCTTGCAGATTTCGTAGCCCTGTCGAAGTTCAGGAAAGAGGCGCCGCTCGTCACGCACGAGCAGGCGGACGTCGTGTCCGCGGGCTCTGAGCATCTCCGCAACGTGCGAGCCGATGAATCCGGTGGCGCCGGTGACAAGCGATTTCATGGGCGGGAAGATAGCAGAGGCTGGGCGCGGCGCCACAAGGCAACTCGACTGCGTCAGCGCTGGATCTGGCTCAGGATCGTCGGGTCCGAAATCCTGGCGTCGGCGGCAAGCAGAAACGCCTTGCTGAGAATGACCGAGAGCATCCGGTCGCCCTCGAAGGGCAGGAACATCTCTGCGTCCGATTCAACGGCGGACTGGCGCGGCACAATGCACAGGTACTGGTCGTCGGGCTTCATCAGGATGTTGCCGGAGCCCAGGTGGATCCTGTATGTGCGCAACGACCCCGTAACGACCAGCCAGCGATCCTCAAAGCGGCACTTCGAGGCAATTTTCAGCTTGGGCACGAGCCGTTCGAGCACCTGTTTGCGAATCTGCGCCGAAGCCGAAAGGTCGCCAAGGGCGCAGTGGCTCCAATACTCCCGATAGCGCCCCTGCGGCCCGCCATCTGACCAGTTGGGATCGTTCGCAACGCTGGCCACGCCCACGAACAAGTCCACATCGCGCAGCACCTCACTGAGCAGCAGCGGCGGGATATCGGCGAGCGCCACAGGGTGATTCTCGGGAGCATCAGCTCCGCGCGTCGTATATCCGCCCCCGGTGGCCGGGGCTTCATTGGGAGCCGCTCCCGTGCGGTAGAATCGCACCTGGTCGGTCGCGAGATAGAGAAAGGCGCCGGACTCGTTCGTATCTCGGCCGTACTCGGTGCCCGCACCTTCCACCCAGAACTCCGCCCGCAGACCCCAGTCCGGATACTCTATATGCGCCGGCGGATAGCTGTCGTCCACCATCAGGCGCAGCTTGTGCTTCCAGCCGCGCGCGGCCACCAGGGTGTTGAACTGATGCTGCTTGACGATGTGGGCTGCGAAACGGTTGGAGTAAACGACCGTGCGGCGCTCGGCATCCGTCAGCACGTAAAGTTCACGATGGGCCTGTTTGAAGGGCTGGCGAATCTGCGCGGCTTCCAGCCGGTTGCGCCAGGCTTGGACCTCCCGCTCGGTCGCTCCCAATGGGTGCCAAAGGCTGATATTGCATTGGTCGGGCAGCGCCAATTCACGGCCCTCCGCGTCGCGCGGAACTCCGTCCGTCGCCAGGAATGTCAACGGGCCTGCTCGCCAGATCAATCGGCGCGCCAGGATCCCGACGAGGGGATGATCGAGGTAGCATGTGCGCCATCTGGCCAAGGGCCAGGCTTTCCGGGCGAGAAAGCTCGCCTCGATGCGCGCGGCCTGGGCCGGAATCATGCGCTCAATGTCCTTGGCCGCACTCTTAAGTTCCTTGAGCTCTTCCGCAAATTCCTCCCGGACGCTGCCGGGCACCGTATTGTGAACCTTGCCGCGAGCATCAAACCAGCGCAACTCGACACGATTGCCGCGTACTGTCTGCTCGGCCGTGAACTGATCCAGCTTCTCGACGCGCCTTCCGACGTCACTCAGGCCGTACTCCGGCACGGCCAATTCCTCCAACTCCGGGCGCGGGATGCCCACCTTCTGCGCCGCGACGTTCAGCGCCTTCTCAATGCCTTTTTGCGCTGTACCGAACCGGACCCTCGCTTTGAGCATGGCCATTTGCCCCACGGCATCGACGGTGCCGATGGCGCCCAGCGCCGACAGAGCGGCATTGCCGACTTTTACGGCACGCGGACCCAGGCCACGGATCTTTCGGTAGGCTGACACAGCGATGACCCTGATCGCTCTTATGACCTCGGTGTCGGCCAAGGGAGGGCAGAGCCAAAGAAAGCCGCGCAACACATCCGCATTGCGCTCGTGAACGCGCTGAGAATCGTCCCCCTTCTCCCAGTAGGCAGAAAGCATCTTTGTGGTGCGCGCGGCATCAAATCTCGAGGCCCAATCACAAAAGCGCCTGCGGAACTCCTCTCGGCCCACGGCCTCGATCAGGGGAGACGCCGCCATGCTCCAGCGGGTGGACGGTTTGGCGCTGGTGGCGCCGCCGCAGTGGAGCAGCAGCTCCCGCCACGCTCTCTGGAGGGGCAGAGCAAGCGATGTGAGCTGATGGATAGCCTCACGTGCCCAGACCTCCACCGGCGCCAGCACCGACCACCATCCGCCCGGGCCAAGCACCTCGTCCATGGCCTGCAGCGTCTGAGGCTTGAAACCGCGGCTATCCTGGTCGGCAAATTGGCATCGCAGGCTTACAAGGTCCATGCGCTCGTCGGCACTGGGGGGCCGCTTCCTGAGGTCTTCAACCACGGCGTCGACAAGCGGCATACTGCATGCGAAGTTCCGATGGAGCGCCAGCCAACGCAGGAGCGAAGGGCGCAAGCGCGACTTGTCCGCCTTGGCATACAGTGCCGCCATCGTTTGCGGAAATGCCCCAGGACCAAACACGTACCCCAGCATGTCCGCCGGTTCGGAAAGCCTGGCCTCAAAGGCAAAGACCCGCTCCAGCATGGCCTGAAAACAGCGGGTGATCGCCGGTGCCTTCCGGGCGAGCATTTCGCGGGAGGCCGTGACATCGCCGGCACTCTTGCCGACGTCGCGCCAGCCCTTCGGCGCATGCTGCTCGATGTATTCCGTGACAAGCGCGTGTTCCTCCGCAAGCTCGGAGTTCTCCAACAATGGAAATCCGTCCAGGCCAATGCGGGTGACCGGTCCCAGCGCTTCAAGGGACTTGCCTGCCAACCATGCGTCCATTTGCTCCAGCGCCATGGCTAGCCCCCAACCAGCGGTACAAGCCTCAGGAAATTCACCCTGGTTGTGGACCTGAGTTCCAGCCTTTCGTCCAGACTCTCCAGTTGCCGGTCGTCCAGCAGTATCAGAATGTGGCCCCGCTCAAAGGCTTCGACGCATACCCGGAACTGCTCCTGCCAGTCGATCTTCTGCCGCTTCGGTAGCCGAAAACCGCCCGCAACTTGCGTCGAGCCCGCCGGCTGCACCAATCCTCTGAACCGCTCGCCCAAGCCCGCGTTGTAGTCCTTCACTTCCTGATAGACGCGGCTGCGAATGAGCTCGCGAACATCGGGCGTCTCTGTTGCGATATGCAGCTGGATTTCGTTCGTTGTCTCACCTGCCAGCGTGGAATCCAGGACTGTGATAGTGGCGGACATGTTTTCCTCCACCAATGACTATATTCCCTGCTCTACGCTTGGGTAACAAGGTTTTCGGCAGTCATGCGCCGGCGCGGCAAGGACCCGTTGGGGGCTGGCAGATCCCTCGAACCATTGGACCCGCCACCGGCCCGCGATTTGGCTCAGAGAATACAGGCTCCCCAGGTTGCCAAAAGCCCTGTCAGAACGCCAAGGAGCCGCATTGCCGGGCGCGGCGCCACAAGGCAATCGCCTGCGTCAGCGCTGCCAGTCAAGCCAGAGCCGGCCGTCTCTGAAGGTGAGGCCCGCGACTCCCAGCTCCGTGTCACCGTTGACGATAGTCTTATGGACGTTGGCAGGGGGCGCCAGCAGGGTGTCACGGCCGAGATCAAAGCGCTGGTCCCTAACCAGAATCATGTAGGCCTTGTTCAGGGCCAAGGCGCGGGGGCGTGAGGGCGCCAGAAGCCAGGCGAGGTCCTTGTCGCCGCCCTTTTGGGCCCGCCGGACGGATGCCTCGTCCAGCACGCCGCCGGGAAAGAACCGAGACAGAATTTCATCATTGGCGCGGAACTCGTCACCGCCCCTGACGCGCCGGAAGTAGGTCAGAACTTCAGGGTCGGCGTGCTGAGCCTGAGGCGCGTCATGCATGCCGACAAGGCTCTGGTAGGCCCAGCCCGCCTTGCCCGGGACCTTGCGCGCAAAGCTGAACGTCTGATCCACCGTCACGCCAATGGCGCTGTGGCAGCCCATGCAGAAGTAATGCTCCTGCCGAGTCTGCAGGCGCAACCGCCCCCGACCGTCCTCAATGAATCCCTGGAGCTGCCAGCCGAAGCTGTTGACAAGCCCGACGTCGGGACCGCCCGCAAACACCGGCAGCACGCCTTCCTGCTTCTCCAGGGCTTCCTTTTCGTACGCGCGCTGCAGCGCCCAGCCGTCCAGGTGGCGGACTTTTTTCGAGTAACGCAGCTCCTTCATGCGCGTCGCGATCATGCCGGGCGCGTCCGGATCGATGTAGCGCACGCTGTGCAGAAACTCGATATGTTCGGGGTACTTGTAGCGCTCCACGGCGGTGTCCGCCGCCTTGCCCGCAAAATGGCTGGGCAGGCCCCTGATGACGCTGATGGTGCCGCCCACGCTGCCGCTCTGGTCCAGGTCCTGTCCGCTGAGCGCTTCCTGGATCGGTTCGACTTCACGCACCAGACTCCCGTTGTCGTGGCTCGCCACAGCGGGATCGGCGCAGATGGCGGCCTCCAGCAGCGCATAATTGAGTTTCGCGATCTCGCGCGAGTAGTTGCCCTGGGTGTCCTGCTCGAACTTGAGGGGCAGACGAATGAACACGTCGTCGGTGTTGCCGTTCGTGGGCCAGAAAGTCCCCAGGAACGGCTTGAAGCGAAGCGCGCGCCAGCGGCTGCCGTCGGCGGCAAAGCCATCACTGTCACATCCTCCGGCAAAGTCCAGGTCGGGACGGTAGCCCGGGTAGTCCTTGAAGTGTTTCAGCGCACGCACCAGGGGCGTGTAGTTGTCCTCACGGACGTAGACCAATGCCGCGTCGTCGCTGACGGCCGCGGCACGAGCCGAGCGATCTGTGAACAGGTTCTGCCAGTGATTGGTCAGGGCGAAACTGGAAAACGAGTACTCCTTCTGCAACTCCCAGTCCTGTTGCTCATTGGGCGAGCGGCTGTCCGTGTGGCACGTCCAGCAGGGATTGGAGATGCCGGCCGTCTTTGTGTAGCACATGGAGGGCACGGTGGCCTCGGGATTGGCGACGGATGAATCGGCATAGGCTGTGGCCAAAGGGTCATATTCGGGTTGTGATTGCTTGTCCTCGACCTGCCTGCAGCCGGCGTCCAGAAGCAGCATCAATGCCAGCGCCGCGCCCACGCCGCAGGCGACTGCAGCCACCTTGAGCCAGTCGCGGGGGTCCGGTTTGCTGGGGTGTTGCGTGTCCATAGCGCGCTCCGAAGTCGCAGCCGCCGTCGCCATAAACTCTGCAGGCAGAGTCCCGGAAAGGACTGGCGACGGCGGCATGATGAAGAAACCGGGGCCGGCACATGGCCCCGGGTCAGGGCCTAGCGCGGCTGGGGGAAGGTGCTCGCCGGCCCGGGCTGTTCACCCGGATGCTGGGCTCCATAGAAGAGTGTCTTCATGTCAGGCGTGAAGCAGGGACCTGTGGCCTCGCTGTTGCCGGGTCCTGCAATCACGCGGAAGGGGCGGCCAAAGCTGTTGGCATTGGCCGGGTTGGTGTCGAGGTAGTAGATGGCATCGCTGCGGCCCGAACCCTGAGAATCACTGCTGCCGAAGTATCCGTCGGTGCCGAACCAGACGCCGCCGTCCTTGTCGATGGCCAGGTTGTCCGGGTCGGAGAAATCCCAGAGGCTGGAGATCTGCAGAGGCTCGTTGGAGCCCAGAACCTGCCAGAACGTGAACGTGGTGCTTGTGGCAGGGTTGGCGCCGCCTTCCTCCAGAGCGAAGATGCGCCCGTCGGCGTCATTGCGGGCTGTGCTGGCGCCGTGGTCGTCGGCGGGATCCAGCAGCACGCCGTTTTCATCACAGCAGGTCCGGCTGTTGTGGTTGGTAAACGCGATGTACAGGCGCGGCGTGAAGGGCGCGCTGGCGCCGGCAAAACCGTAAGGGTTCCACTCCAGATCTTCGGGGCGGTTGAGTTCGCGCACCCCAAGCTTGGCCGCCGCCGTGAAAGCGCATGCCTTCACGAGGTCGTCGCCTGCAAAGCCGCCGATGCCGTTCCAGTCGGTATCCTGAAGCGCGGCGCCGACTTTGGTGGATGCGGGCATGGTTTCCGTGCCCGTTCCGGAGATCAGCGAGTGGCTGGCTGGGATGGCCGCGCCGGCATTGGGCGCATCTTGCGAGGTGTTGTTGATGGAGAGCTCGATCCAGATGCCATTGCCGCGACTGGCCTGGGACGGCACCACGGCATTGCCGCCGACGGTGATGGTGATTCCGCCGCGGGATGTGCCAGCACCGATGGTCTGCCCCGTGCGGTTATGCAGGTCGGCAAAGTGGGCGACATAGAGCTTGCCGGTGTCGAGCAGGGCGCGCACCTGAGCCCGGGTCATACCCGTGGTGTAGTTGGCGGCGCTGACCCACTTGTAGATGCGCCCGCTGCGGCGGTCGTCGGCGCCGTACATGACGATGGGCTGGTTGGGCACAAGCCTGAAATCCGTGCCCGTGACAAAGCAGACGTTTTCCCAGCGGAAACGGCCGAAACTGCCCATCTTTCGGTGCCCCTGCCCATTACCGCCGCCTGAGGCGCTGTCGTAGTACTCGCCTGTGGGACGCTCGGGATCAATTTCGCAGATCCAGCCGTAGCCGTCACGGCGGTGGCGCTCCACGGCATTGCTGATGCGGCCAAATTCGCTGGAGGTGCTGGGCGCGTAGGGCGGATTGACAACCGCGCCCTTGTCAAAGCCCTGGCCCGTGGTGAAGCGCTGGCTGGAGTTCCAGCAGGCCTCGAGGTCGCCATAATAATCCTGAACGTTCTCTTCCGCGGTGAACACGGTACCCCAGGGGCTCTGGCCGCCCGAACAGTCCCCGATCAGCCCCACGGCGACGTTGGCCGGAAGGGCCTGGCCGTTGTCCAGCGTTTCGGTGCCGCTCATGGTATAGCCGGTCATGCGCAGCAGTGTGTTGCTGGTGCTGTCAAAGCGCTTGTTGTGGGTGCCCGACTTGTCCACCACCCACTTGCCGCTGCCATCCCTGATCACGCGAACATAGGCGCCGCCGAGTTCCTTCTTGTACCAGCGGATGTAAGTGTCGACATCGGCAGCGGACCACGTGTTGCTGGCAACGTTGTTGGTCAGGATGCCCGAGTTCTTGAGCATCTTCGCGAAGACCAGGTGGCTGTCCGTGGGCGCGCTGGTGGTGGTAGGCGGGTTGCCTGAGATGTATTCGAAGTTCGTCCAGAGGTAGCCGGCACTGCCGCTGCCGCTCCACTGCGGGGCGCTGCCCAACACGCCCTGGGCGCCGCCGGTCCAGCCGTTTGCCGCGCTGTTCCATTTGTCGCCGAAGAATGCGTTATAGTCGCAGTTGGCTCCAAAGCGCGGGCCGTTGGGGTTATTCGTTAGGGGATCCATCCACTTGAGGACCACGTCATGGATCAATCCGGCGATCTGGCGGCTGGCGTCGCTGTTGCTGTTGGCCAGCGGAAAGGCAAAACCCGCCGGGATGCTGCCCCCTGCCCAGGTGTTGGTCCCGAAGTTGTAGTTGGCGTTGGCGTGGGCCACGAGTGCCTTGACGTAGTCGGCAATGTTCGTGTCCGCCGGCAGCAATGCCGGGGCGCTGCCGCCTGGAAATCCGGCGGGCACGCCCGTGAAGCGGACAGCAACCACCGCACTGAGGGGATCATTGACGTCCGGCGGGGCCAGCACGACGCCCGTGTCGCCCTCGTCTTCATCTTCCTTCGCGCACGCGCTGACGTAAATCAGCGACACCACTGACAGGCAGCCCAGCACCGCCCATCCCAGCCGCTTCAGGCTTGGCATTGTCTCTCTCCTTGACTGCGGGGCACTTCCCGCGCTTGAGTTGGCGGAACCATAGGCCGGGCCGGTGCAGGACTCGCCAATGCGGCGTGAGAGAGTGGCCAATCCTCGGTCAGGGTTTCGTGAATGTGCCAAAAGGGCCGCGTTGCCAAGCGCGGCCTGCCAAGGCTAAATGACCTTCTGAACCCGATTGAGAACCGCCATGAGCCAGGTAGCCGAGACTGTCACCAACTTCGACCTCACCGAGGAGCAGCAGCAGGTGCGCGAAGCCGCGCGCCAGCTCGTGAAGGAGAAGGTCGCTCCCTTTGCGCAGGAACTCGATGACAGAAATGAGTTCAACCACGAGGCGTTCAAGGCGCTCGCAGAAATGGGCTTTCTGGGCATCACCGTCAGTCCTGACTACGGCGGCAGCGGCTTTGACACCCTCAGTTATGCCATCGTGGTCGAAGAGATCGCCCGTTTTTGTGCCAGCACGGCGCTGGGCTATGCGGCGCACGTGAGTCTCGGACTGACGCCCGTTTATCTCTTCGGCACCGAAGAACAAAAGCGCAGGTACGTGCCCCAGCTGTGCAAGGGCATGGACGAAACCGGCAAGCTCACTCTGGGCTGCTTTGGACTGACCGAGCCCGGCGCGGGCTCCGACGCCGGAGGCACCAAGACCCGCGCTGAGAGAAAGGGCGACCACTGGCTGGTCAACGGCCGCAAGGCCTGGATCACCAACCCGCATTATTCGAAGACCTGCATCTTCACGGCGCGCACCAACGACAAACCCGCCAAGGGCAAGGGCATTACCGCCTTCATCGCCGAACTGAACACCCCCGGATTCAAAGTTGAACCAAAGGAGAACAAGCTGGGCATGCGCTCATCGGACACGGCCCAGCTCGTTTTCGAAGACATGAAGCTGCCGCTGGACGCCGTGGCCGGCGGCATGGAGCAGGTGGACGTTGGCTTTGAAAAGTTCATGAAGACCCTGGCCGGCGGGCGCATTTCCATCGGCGCGCTTGGGCTCGGCATCGCCCAGGGTGCTTACGAGCGCGCACTCGACTACGCGCGCCAGAGGAAACAGTTCGGGCAGGCCATCGGCAACTTCCAGGGCGTGGCTTTCATGCTCGCCGACATGGCCATGGAAATCTCGGCGGCGCGGCATCTGGTCTATCACGCGGCGCGCATGCGCGACGCGGGGCGCGATTTCACGATGGAAGGCAGCATGGCCAAGCTGTTTGCCAGCGAAGTGGCCATGAAAACCTGCACCAACGCGATTCAGGTACTCGGCGGCGTGGGCTACACGCGCGAGTACGATGTAGAGAGAATGCTGCGCGACGCCAAGCTGTGCGAAATCGGCGAGGGTACCAGCGAGGTTCAGCGACTCGTCATCTCGCGCAAGATCCTGGGCGACCTGCGCAACGTGTAACTCAGCCGGTACGTGCGCGGTCAAACTCTTCTTTGAACCTTTCAACGTGAAGGAGGTCGTTGATCGCGGTCAATTGACTGATCACGCTTTGCCGCAACGCATAGGCTTCCTCAGTTCGACCCTGCCTGAGCCTCAGCAACGACATCGCGGCTTCAAAGGCTACCCGCTGGAATCCCTTGAGTTCGGCCTTCGCGCTTACCTGGATCAGCGTGTTTTCCGCCTGAGCAAGCGCGCCTCGCCTTATCCACACATTTGCAAGCATGATCTGCGCACTGCGGAACGAAGGCGAGCCCGTGTTGGCCAATATGGCCTGCAAAAGGGACTCCGCCTCATCCAATGCGGTGCGTTTGGCAAGAACACCTGCCAGATTCAACGCTGCGTGGTCGCGGGCATCGTTCATCAGTAAGCGAGATGCCAGTTCGCGGGACTGGCGCAGAGCAAGTTCGGCTTTGGCCAGTTCGTTGTATCTCTCATAGGTCACGCCCAGATTCGCGAGCGCATGAATCAGGGTGAACACGTCGCCGGTTTCTCGCGAAACGGCGCACACCTCTTCCAGCGTTTGCAGCACTTCTGCGCTGCGGCCCATGCGGCTCAACAGATAACCGAGCACGTTGCGTATACGAACTTCCCGCGCGCGCATGCCGACCGACTTCGCAAGTTCAAGCGCCACCAGGGCAGTTTCATGGGCCTCGCGCATTCGGCCCAGTTCAAGGAGGGCGCGCGCCTTTTGGGTCTGCAACCACTCAAGACTCTGCGGCCTGCCGCGCGGAAGTTCCTCGGCCAGACGGTTGTCAACCAGATCTAACGCCTCGCTCGCGCGATCCGTGTCACGCAGCAGCCCGCTGAGATTGCCGATCGAAATCGTTACCAGCTCTTCGTTATGGATGGACCGCAGGAGGTCAATGGCCTGTCGAAGCGCCCGCTCGGACTCGTTCAATCTTCCAAGAACGCGCAATAAGGCGCCTTGTGTTGCGAGGGCGTCGGCGTATTGCCTGGTATCGCCACGGCGCTGCGCATCGGCCATCAATGCGCGCAGGTCCGCCTCCGCCTCCTGTGTCTTGCCTTCAAGGTGATCGAGCCAGGCTAATGAACGTTTCACCCGCCAGAGCTTTTCCTCCGACCCCTGAGCGAGCTCTTGCGCCAATGCAAGGGATTGCCGCGCCTGCGCGTGACTACCCAGTTCAACGTTTAGCTGACAGATCTCAAAGATGCCCTCCAGTTTCGATTCCATATCACAGAGCGGATGGGCTATGACTCTCTTCAGCACCGTCTCTGCCATGTCCAGAGAGCGTGACTTCGCAAACTTCGCGGCCCGCCGCAGGCACTCCAATTCCTTGCGCTGCCAGTATTCCATCGCATCGGTATCCGTTTGCAGGGCGGCCTTGCTCGCGTGATCGGCCAGCTCCAGGGGGGCGGTCTCGATTCCATCCGCGGCAAACACTGTTTCCAGCAATTCGAAGGCGAGGGCATGCAGCCTCGAACGGTCGCCCGGGAGCTGAAGTTGATAAGCAGCATCCCGATAGAGTGCATGTCGAAAGAGGTAGGCTTGCTCGGCGTCCATGGAATGTCCAATGCTACTCAAGCTTCCCGGCAACTGCGATGTCCCCCTCAGGGTTTCATGAATTGCTTTTGTCCCCCTGCGTGCTAGCCGCGGTTCAGTTCTTTGAGAGGAGTCATGCGCTTCAGGGTCATTGTCAAAGCCAACGAGCGGAGTCCGGGTCGCGCCCTGTGAGCGCCAGGGATTGGGTCAATGCGCAGGCGCATGTCGCGCGACTGCGCGTGCCGGTTCCTCCCGCCCAGCCAGCTTCCGAAGCGCATCTTGTCCTGACCGAATGTTTCAGGTTCATCGCTGAATCATATGGATTTTGGGTGTGAGTTGGCGGGTGAGGATTCGATCAGCGGTCCAGGCGCGCCGATCAGGTGGATCAGCGTCTTGAAGGTGTTCACGTTCCTTTAGCCTCGGGCCCTTGCTGCCCCGGAACAGGCCGTTGAGCCCTTTGAGCTTTGCATTTGAGTACGTTGACTTCCGGCGTCTCAGAATCTGGCTTTGGTAGGCCACATTCGTCGTCAGCGCGCGGCGCAGCGGCTCGAAGAGTCCGGCCTTTAACTCTTGCAGCCAGTAATTCACAAACGTCGTCATGCGCCAAGCCGCGCCTTGGTGGCCCTGTGCTGCCGCACCCACGCCAGGCTTTCTTTGCAACGATGGGCTAGCGCCGTGGCCAGAATGCTTCGCTTCGGCTCGTGCAGCGCCTGTTCCTGGTCTTCGCTCATCTTCGTATCGGGGTTCATGAGAATCGCGTAGCGCTGGTGTCTGGGCAGCGGCTCTGGCCTTGCCGCTCCGCACTTCATCCATGGCCTTGCTGACCAGCGCCGCGACGTGGAACCAGTCCGCGGTCACGGACGCGTTCTCGCAGCGCTCCGTCGTGGCTTCGATGAACGCTATTCCCGCCCCAAGCATGCTTCACGCAGCTTCGTTTGCTGCGCGAAGCATGTCGCACGCCACTTTCAGTACACGCGCGGCTTGGCCGCCATGCGCTGGCAGGTGTTCTTTGAACTTTCGCCAGCGTTTCCCTGCCCTTGCGAGGCTCCAGTGGAGCCTCGCTTCGGTCAGAGGCGCTTTGCGCCCATAGCAGTAATGGTGGAAGAAGTTGAGATGACGCCAGGTGTGGTCGGTGAAGTCATGGGCCTTGCAGACGCGCCCGCAGGTCGGGCAGGGATAGAGCGTGCCGCGCTCAGCCTCCATGCGGAGGTCGAGCCGGCGCGGAATCACGTTGATGTCAAGACTTGAGCAAACAATGCGTCAGGGGGCCTCCAGGCCCGATCCCGTGGCGAGAATCAGGCAGGTGTTCATGCCGCCATGCTAAACTTCGCAGGCCGGAATCCATGGCAGGCCGATGAAATACGGCCTGCGGACGCAAGCCATGGATGGCTTGCGCATTTCAAGCGGCTGAGAAGCCACTTGAAATGAAGGTCGGGTCAGATTCACTTTGGCCCGACCGGGCTGAAAAAGTGGCCGGATGCCACCTTTTAAGCAGCCTGATAGAAATCAGCGCAGAACCAAAGGCTTGCGGGGGCATGGGGGAAAAGGGGTAAACGGGAGCCGCGGCAAAGGTGGAGATGCCATTGGAATTGGTATCTCGGAGCGTTATGGAAATGATGCGAAAGCTCCGTTCCCGGCCCTAGTTGGCGGAACTGGCGGTATGGGCTCTAACCGTGGCGGGTCCGGAGGTGATACCACATTTGTTCGGGCGGGGGGAAGCCGTGACCAAGCCGGCGAAGATCCCGCAGGTTCAAGAACCCGTAGTGAACCCGGGAATGGAGGGAACGCGTCCGCGAAGAACAAGCCCAAGCGAGCGGATGATGGGGGCGCACCTGGAACTCGAACCCTCTACCGGCCAAATATTACAAAGCGGGCGATGAGGCAAAGAAGGAAAATACAACCAATGACAATGACCTTGAATCGTATTCATGCGTCCAAGCGGGTCATCATATTTCCTGTGGGGAAGCTGGTCCTTTTGACGACCATTGCCGTCGGCATAATGCTATTTCTGGGATGCGCTACTAGCCAGCACTGCAATAGCATCGCAGAACGTTTTCATAATATAGAGATACGCCTCGGGCACTTCGCCCAGGTTAACCCGCCGGGTCGGGTCACGTACACCTTCTCGATGCCAGACGGTGAAGAGATCCCGCTTGAGATCCCCCTGGTAGATAACGACACAGCAATTTGGCAAACCAAAGCTCGACAAACTTCAGGTTCCATACAGATTTCTGTCCGCAAAGAAGGATCCAAGGAGCGGAAGCCTTTCTGGACCGGCATAGCCCGTAAAGTGCCGTCTGCAACCGGTGAATTGCCGCGGTTCCATTGCGATGCACGGCCAGTGCCTACCGAATTCACTATCGAATGTGACCCATTAGTCGTGCAAGAGGTTGTCGTCTGGTTTACTTCGATTGACTTCACGGCGTGTCGCACCTCAACGCGCATTTCAGGAGGTTCGGCGGCGGAGCAGCACATTTTGCTCTTTAGCGGTGCCTATGAGGTTGATTTTCGCGCCGATGTTGTTGCCAAATTTGACGGCAACGCGGGTGCGGAGCCCTTATTGCAGCAAGAGGTGCATGGAGTCACTGAAAACGGTCCTATTCAAATCAACATATCTGCCGACGGCGCAAACAAGTTTCATTGGAAACTGTTAGCGGGGCGGACTTGGACAAGAGTCGGCACCTTGCCCGAATCGGAAATCACACGGGCATGGGCGTGCGGCTATCGGGAATGGAACTTCCTGCCGAGGATTGTGCCGGAGCTCTTCAGCCCGCTCCCCAGAGAGTTCTTAGTGGCGAGATCAAGGGGATTCGAGGAAAGGACATTGGACCCCCTAAAGAAGTCTAACTCGGCGGCCGATTGTTATGAGCGAATCGGTCCGACAGATCTTGCCGCTGGACTCGGTTGGTGGTGGACTAGGGAAGGGCAATTGCTTGTGTATGCCTACCCGCACCCTCGAAGACAGTTTCCTTCAGTGTTGATCTTGGCTGACGGCAGTAGCGCTATTCTTTACCCAGCGGAGGTGGATGCTGCGCTAGGAAGTGGCGCTCCCCTGTCTGACAACTTCAAGGTCTGTCGCCAAGCGTTACTGAAATTCACCATTCCAGATGGCGTGATATTGGACGGCAAGAGCGCGACAATTCGCGTGGTGTACCGATACAAGCCGGGCGAGGAAGCAGCGGCAACAATACGTTGGGAAGAGACAGTTTCGATTGACTCGAAAGGCGAGGCTATCTTGCGCAGTTTTGTTGATGGGGCTTATGCAGAAATTGACGCGAAGGAAGAGATTCGTGGTCTACAGCATGCCGATGAGTCAAGAACAGTTTCCCTGCATGCAAGGGGCGAAGTACTCGGCCCGTTTGTTCCAGGCGGCCAATATGAGCTTGCGATGTTCATCAGATAAAGCATCGTTCAGGGTGGCGCCATTGGCAGCGTCAGGTTGTGTCGCAGGGCCGTGTAGGCTTTCAGCGTTCTGTCTGGAGCCCGCCATGCGTTTTGACCTCAGCGTTGACAACTTACCCTCTACCACGCGCTCGTTTGAGCGCCGCTTTTCGTCCGAAGCCCCGTGCGAGGCGTACCTCTTCTCCCAGAAGTACCCCGATGGCTTTGTCTGCGAACGCTGCGGCTCGGTGGCCGCGCCCTGGCGCATCCTATCGCGCCATTGCCTCCTTGAATGCCGCGACTGCGGGCAGCAGATCAGCCTCACCACCGGCACGATCTTCGAGAACACCAAGAAGCTTTTCTGCGACTGGTTTCGCGCGCTCTTTGAAGTCGCCGTGCACAAGACCGGTGTTTCAGCCGCCCACATCGCCCGCGTCATGGGCTTTTCCGAGAACACCGGCCTGAACTGGCTGCGCAAGCTGCGCGCCGTCACCGTCAACCCCGAGCGTGCGCCGCTCAGTGGCGAGGTCGAGGCCGACACGATTTTCTTCAACGTGCAGGACGAATACGGAAAGGGTGTCGAGGTGCCCGTCGCCGTGGCCATCGAGGTTGAGCGCAACATCGACAAATGGGGCCGCGAGCACGCCATGCCCGGCCGCGCCCGCATGGGCTTGCTGGAGAACCAGAGCGCAGAAGCGATGGGCGATTTTCTCAAGAAGAACGTCGCCAGGCGATCCACGCTCGTGACTGATGGCGGCACCGAGTTCATGGCCGATGCCGCGTCGCACGTGAAGCGCAAACCGGAGGTGACGGGCCAGGACTGGGAGCGCGCCCGCGCGCGAATGGCGCGGCTGAACCTGTTCGTGGCGAACTTCAAGATGTGGTTGAGAGGCACGTTCCACCAATCGCCGCACCTGCGCCTGCTGAAGTACTATCTCGATGAACACTGTTTCCGGCATAACCGCAGAAAGAGCAAGTCGCCCCTGAAGCCGCTGCAAAGCCTACTTGAACTGGCCTGCCGCCTCAGAGCCCCCAAGTGGCGCGACCTCCAGTGCGCCAGCTTCAGCCCAACCTGCCGTTGCCAATGAGGCAACCAGACCAGGCTTCTCCCTGCAGCACAACAGCTCGTTTTGCTTCGGCTTTGCCGGTCATAGCGCCTCAGGGTTATTGATGGGACATAGTGTTTCCGCAACTGTCTCAAGCGCCGCCGGGTCTGCTCGTAGCCCAGAGCCACCCAGCTACATGAAGTGCATGGAGACGAGGTCTTTGAGTGCGACGTGTCCCACGAGTTCGCCGGCGGCATTGACCACGGGCAACTCGCCGATGCGGTAATCCTGCATCAGTTTGACGGCCTCGCCGGCCAGGCGCTCGACTTCGACACGCTTGCCGGGGCGGGTCATGATCTCGGCTACCTTGTGCTGGAGCAAACCGTCATCCTCGATGTGGCGGCGTAAGTCGCCGTCTGTGAACACGCCCAGCAGGCGGCCGTTCTCGACGATGAACACGGCCCCGGTCTTCTGGCGCGTGATCGCGCCCAGAGCGTCCTTCACGGTGGCCGCGCTGCCCACGGTGGCGGTCTGGGCCAAGGGGCGCATGATGTCACCGACCTTCATGAGCGAGCGGCCAAGGGCTCCGCCGGGGTGAAAGCGCGCGTAATCCTCGCGGCCGAAGTTGCGGGCCTTCATCACCGCCAGGGCCAAGGCGTCTCCCAAGGCGAGCATGACGGTGGTGGAGACGCTGGGCGCCATGCCGATGGGGCAGGCTTCCTCGAACTTGCCCATCTCGAGCAAGATGTCGCTGTGGCGCGCCAGGGCTGACTGTGGCTTGGCGGTGATGCCGATGAGCCTGCACCCCACGCGTTTGATGACGGGCAGGAGGCGCACGACTTCCTCGCTTTCGCCGCTGTTGCTCATGGCGATGACGACGTCGCCCGGGTGAAGCCGTCCCACGTCGCCGTGCACGGCCTCGGAGGGGTGAAGGGGGAAGCTGCGGGTGCCGGTGCTGGCCAGGGTGGCGGAGATCTTCTGGCCGATGAGCCAGGGCTTGCCGATGCCGGTGATCACAACGTGGCCCTGGCAGGCGAGCAGGGCCTGAACGGCCTGGTCAAAACGGGGGTCCAGGATGTCGGCCAGCGCGGCTACGGCCCTGGCCTCCTGGCGCAGGACGGACTTTCCGAACTCGAGCGTGTCGCTCACTCTTTGGCTCCGAAACAGTGGGTCGTCTGGTCGGCGGCGACGACGATGTAGCCGTCGGCCGCGGAGAGCTGCATGTATTCGACGCTGCCGGCCGCGGGCTTGGACCAGTCGAGGCGGCGGCGCCCGGTCTTGTCGAGGACGACGAGCCGAAAGCCCTTGAGCAGGGGCATGCCCATGCTGATGTCGGTGACGGCAAAGCCGAAGGCCGCGCCGTCCTGGAGGGCGACGGCGGCCTTGAGCTTGAGGCGTTCTTCCTTCTCGGCTGTCTCGATAACCTCGCTGAAGACCTGCTTGCCGTCGGCCATGGAGAGGCCGACGACGCGGGCTGTCTCGTAGTCGCGGGAAAGGGCCAAGGCCAGCACGTCGCCCATGAGGGCGCGGTCGTGGATGTCCTCGCGGTCGAAGGTCGCGCGCCACACCGTCTTGCCCGCGGCCGCATCAACGAGGGCCGCGCCGGGGTAGCCCACCACCAGCACCTGGCCCTTGAAGGGCAGGCACAGGGAGGGGCGCACCAGGTTCGAGGCGACCTGCGCCTTGACCGAGAAGTCCTCCAGCGCGATCAGGCGCACCATGCCGCGCTCGTCGGTGATGCAGAGCTGGTCGTTGAGCAGGAAGGGGCGGGCGCGGCTGTTGCGGGCGGAGGCGTTAGGCAGCTTGGCGCGGCGTATTTCGCGTCCGCTTTCTATGTCGAGGAGGAGCAGGTGGTCTTCGCTGCCGGCGAGCAGCGCGACGACGCCCAAGGGCGTCTGGCGCAGCCAGAGCACGTCCTGGGCATCAACGCTGGTTTCCCAGGTCTGGGCGCCGCTGACGGCGTCGAGGGCGGCAATGCGCATCTGGCGGGAGGCCGAGCGCGTGCCGACGCTGGAGTAGAGGATCATGCCGTCGCGCACATCGACGTCGTCGGGGGAGGCGGCCAGGCGGGCTGTCCAGCGGGTTTCGCCGCGGTCCGTGACGAAGACGAAGCCGCGGGTGAAGACGAGGAGGACGCCGTCTTTGGTGCGGATGCACTGGTTGAGGCCCAGCAGGCCGTTTTGTCCGCCGGTGAAGGCAAGCGAGCCGTCCTTGGGGTTGACGCCCATGAGGGGCAATTCGCCGGACATGCGGGCCATGTACAGCAGGGGGCTTGGCCCCGGCGCCGGCTGGGCGGGGATGGTGATGAAAGGGGTGCCGGCCTTCCAGCTCTCGCTCCAGAGTTCGGTCAGGGGCGAGGCCATGCGCGGCGGCAATGCGACGTCCTCGGGCGAAGGGGCGACCTTGAGCAGGGGTTCGAGCCACTCCTTGAAGCTGGCGCGCCGGCCCTCAAGGGACAGGCTGCCCTCGGGGAACTCGCGCAGGGCGCGCATGGCGGTCAGCCTCGCGCGCAGGGCTTCTCCACCGCGAAACTGGCACAGGGCCAGCAGGGCGAGCATTTCTCCGCGCCGCGGCCGCTGGGCGAGTTCATCGAACAGGCCGTTGATGAAGGCCGCGGCAGGCAGGTAAGCCCCGGCCGCAAAGTCAGCCAGGGCGAGCTGCAACGCCGCGTCATCGGAGGCCAGGGCCAGGGGATACTGGCGCAGGGCGCGCTGCAGGCTGGCGCGGTCGCCCTGCTTGAGCAGGGCCGCAGCCTCGGCCTCGCGCTCGGCGTAGTGGCCGCGGCCGCGGGCCTCGAGCAGCGCGGCCAGTGCATTGACGGCAAGCTGGCGCAGGGGCAGGCGCTCGAAGGTGAGGCTTTCCGGCGCGGCGAGCAGGGACTCGTAGAGGGAGATGACGTCAAGCTCGCGACCGGCGGCGGCGCTGAGCAGGCGCGCGAGCATGATGGAGGCGTAGTAGCGGACGGGGATTTCAGGGTCGGAGCCGACGCCGAAGTCGGGGTCGGACTGGATCATGCTTTCGTACAGGGTCCGGAGTGCCGCGAAGTCGTTGCGCCTGACGAGGCAGAGTTCCTGGCGCACGAAGCACTCGGTGAACTGGCCGGGATGCTGGGCATGGCGGCGGGCGCTTTCGATGAGGGCGAGCGCCTCGAGGTAGCGGCCCTGTCGGATCTGGAGGTCGGCGGCCTCCAGAGAAACGCCCACGAGCAGGCGGCCCGCCATGGCCACGACGCGGGAGTTGACGGGCGGCTGGGAGGCCAGCTCGAGTGCGCGCAGCAGCCAGCGCTGCGCCTCGGCCTTGTCGCCGCCGCGCAGCACCAGCGTGCCGTAGCGCAAGGCGGCGTCGGCATCCTTGGGGAAGCTGGCGACGCGCAGGCGGGCTTCATTGAGCAGCAAATTGGCGTCAAAGCGTGCCGCCACCTGCACATTGCCGGCGGTGTAGTCGTTGCCGGCGACGGTGAACATGAGGCCCTGCTGCACGAACACGGACAGGCCGGGGATGCGCTGGGCCGGGTTTGATACGGTGCGGCCGACGCGCCAGGTGTCGAGGTCGATCTCCGCGATGCCTGTGGCGCCCGGCCAGTAAAGTTTGTTGCCGGCCAATGCGGGGCGCCCCTGAAGGACGTTTCGGGAGTTGCGGTCAATGACGGCCAGGGAGCGAAGCAGCTTGCCGCTGGCGAGGTCAACGCCATAGAGCACGCTTTCGCCCCCCACGAGCACGATACCACCGCGCACGCCGATGAGGGCGCGGGCGCCGCGCAGGGGCGAGCGGGCTTCCTCATAGTCGTTGTCCAGGCGCTGGGCTCGTTCGAGCTGCCAGGCCGGCTCGCCGGTGCGGGCATTGAAGGCCACGAGCTGCTGGCTGTCCGTGGGGGCGCAGATGACGTAGGCCTCACCGCCGGCTTCAGCGTAGAGTGTAGGCGAGTTGTACCAGGTGGCGGGCCGGTAATAGGTGAAGATGTAGCTGGTCATCGGGCGGCACATGTACTCGTAGCGCGCAATCCAGGCCAGGTTGCGCCGCTCGAGATTGACGGCGACGACACCGCCCAGGTTGGTGCAAAGGAAAAGCTCGCCGCCCGCGATGGCCGGCAGGCTCGTAAAGGGCCAGCGGGCGGGCCGCCCGAACATGGTCACTTCCTGCTGTCCGTAGCACAACCGCAGCGTCCACAGCACGCTGCCGTCGGAGGGCTTGAGCGCGTAAAGGAAAACATCAGCGATGCCGGGAACTGTGGTGCCCACGGCATACAGGACGCCTTCATGAACGACGGCGGGGCCAAAGCTGGTCTGGTCCAGCTCGCTGCCTTCATAGAGACCCCCGAGCCGCCACAGCAGCCGCCCCGTTTCGCCGTCCACGGCACACAGCGCGCGCCGGGCCTGGGGGTAATGCGCGTAGAGCCCGAAGCGATTGTCGGCAAAGCGCCGGTGAATGGGCTCGCGCAGGGGATTTTCCAGGGGCGCAAAGGCCATGCCGCGCCAAAGGCTCACGGGCAGCGTGAGGGAGGGATCAGGCTCGATGGTGCGCCAGGAGTTGCCGCGCTCGTTAGGAAAGGGCTTGCAGCGCCAAGCAGGCAGGCCCTGTTTGCCGCCCGTGAAGATGTCGTAGGCGACCAGGGAGTCGCCGTTGTTGACGAACAGCAGGCTGCCGTCGGTGACGGGCAGTTGGGCCGGGGCGATGGGCTGGGGGTACTGCATGTAGCGGTTGTTGAAGGGGTCGGCCTCGAGGCGGGGCAGGGTCTGGGACCAGGCCACATTCTCATAGGGCGTGGGCGCCTCGCTGATGCCGGTGTTGGCGTAATTGCCGCCCGGCCAATGCACGGAGATGGATTCCAGTGTGTCGTTGGTGCCGTCGCGCGTGCGGGCGAGGTCGGCTGCGAGGGCCTCACCAAGCTTCATGCTGGAGGGCCCGACATCGACGGCAGTGTCCTTGAGGGGCCTGGCGAATTGGATGAGCTGGGCGAGGTTGGCGCGCTCACCCAAACCCTGATAGCAGCGGGCCAGCCAGACGCTGAGGCGGGACTCGGCCTGGGGCGTGAGCAGTTCGCGGACCTCCAGGGCCCGCTCAAGGGCGCGGGCCGCGGGGCTGAGGCGGCCTTCCTCCCAGTTGATCTGGGCAAGCAGCACGGCGGCGCGGATGCCGGCCTGGGTCAGGCCGAAGCGGCGGTTGACGTCGAGCATGCGCTCAAGGTCGCCCGCGACCACGGCATTGTTGAGGTTGTTCTCGGCGCGGCGGCCATAGAGTTCTTCGTAGATGGCAAGGCCGTCCTTGCCCAAAGAGCGGATGCGCGCCTCGATGGCGTTGTAGGCGCCCAGCCAGCGGCTGACGTCGCGCGGCTCGCCGCCGTCGAGCATGGCCACGACGCCGACGGCGTTCACCGGGCGGTCGAGTTCTTCCTGGCAGATCTGGAGGAAGGACTCCGTGCGGGCGCGGCGCTCTTTGGGCGGCAGCTCCTGCGCGAGGTCGTTCTGAAGCCGGTTGAGCTTGCGCACGGCCTCGTCGAGGTAGGGTGGCGTGATGACCTTGAAGGCGCTGGGATCCGACGGCGGCAGTTCATAGCCGCCAAAGCCGCGCTGGGCCTCGCCGGCGCGGGAGAGGGAGAACGCGGCCAGCGCAGCCAGGGAGAAAAGCAGGAAACGCTTCATGGGCTGCTCCGTGGGTGTTGCCCGATCACCCACTGTTACGTTTCAGGGGGCCCCTCGTGATGCTTAACAGCCTGCTGAAAAACAGTTTTTCAGCAGGCTGACCGGCCCGACCGACCGGACGGGCCGGCGGAGGGGCGGGCTTTGCCCGGCACTCCGGCCTTTGGTTCCCGCTGAAAACGTCGTTTTTCGACTATTTCAGCGGCCTGTTAATGTAGGCAGCAAAGGCGCTTCTCGCCACACAAAGGAAAGCGGCGCAGGCGGCCAGGGCCCCCAGGGCGTTGGCCGCAAGGTCGCCGGCCTCGGCCCTGCGTCCATGGACCTGTCCCAGGGTGGCCTGGGTCCATTCGACGCCGGCCCCCAGCACCAGATCGAGAACCAGTGCCGCCAGGGCGGCCATCCAGGCCGCCCGGGGCATGGCCATGCGTGTGGGGCGGGCCAGGAGCAGGGCCCAGCAAAGCAGCGAGGCCAAAAGGAAGTGGGCGGCAAAGTGGGCCACTTTGTCAAAGTGGGCAATGGGCGGGGCGCCGGGGACTGTCACTCCGGGACGGGTGGCGTCGAAAAGCAGCATGGCGCCCAGCATGAAGGCGCACAAAAGAAGGGCGGCCGAGAACTTCGGCCGCCCGGAAGCGATGATCCGTCCCAGTGCCTGCATCAATCGAGTGCCTCAGCCAGCAAGGCAAGGATATCATCCTGGGCTCCCGTGCCCTCGGCACATCCGTTCATCAGGATGGAGAAGGCCACGCGGTGGCGCGTGCCGTGCAGGTAGCCGCTCAACGCGCGCACGCCGTTGATGTAGCCCGTCTTGGCGTAGACCCGCCCCTTGAGGCGCTTGTCGTACATGCGTTTCCTGAGGGTTCCGCTTTCACCGCCGACGGCCATGCTGGCCACATAGGCATCGGCGTCTTCTCGCATGGCCATGAACGCTAGCGTCTTGGCCAGACTGCGGGCCGTGACCCGGTTGGCCGAGGCAAGGCCCGAGCCGTCGGCCAGCACCATGCCGGGGTCCCAGAGCTGATGCTTGCTCAGCCAGTCCTGCAGGGCCGCGACTCCTGTCTTGAACGTGCCCTTGCCGGCGTAGGCAAGGCCCAGCTGACGCAGGAGCATTTCGGCGTGTAGATTCTGGCTGTTCGTGTTCACGGGCTTCAGCGCCTCCACCAGCCTGGCGCGGTGCTCAATGAGCGTGCGAAAGCGCGGCAGTTCGTCGGCGCCCAGGGTGTGGGGACGGGTGGTGCCCGTGACGCGCACGCCGCAGGCTTCCAGGGTTTCGCGGAACACCGTAGCGGCGAACGCCGCGGGATCGGCCACGGTAATCTCCCCCACGAATCCGCCCTGTCCGTGGGCGGGCACGTTGCCCTTGACGCGGATGACGTTGGCACCCTTGTCGCGCCTCAGGTCAATCAGGGCAGCGCCCTTGCCCGCGGTCGTGCGCGTTTCATTGACCAGACGGCAATAGGCCGTGGCGGGCACAAGCTCGACGCGGGCAGGCTGGCCTACCTCGCCGGGAGTGACTTTGACGTTGATGCAGTTGTCGTTGAAGGCCAGGGCGCTGACTTCGGCGCAGTACCAGCGGTTGAACTGGTCGTCCTGGGGCCAGTGGGCGTTGAAGGACTCGCCGCCAAAGAGGGTGCTGTCATAGAGCAGGTCACCGCTGACCTGCGTAATCCCCAAGGCCTTCAGACGGTTGCCCCAGTTACGGAAGAGCGCCAGGGGGTCGTCGCCATAGAAGCGCCCCGACAGATTAGGGTCGCCGCCGCCCACGATGCAGAGGTCCCCCTGCAGCACACCGCCCTGCACCGCACCCTGGGCCATGACCCGCGTGACGAACTCGAAGTCACTGCCCAGGGTGGCAAGCGCCGCCGCGCTGGTCAGGACCTTCATGTTGCTGGCGGGGGCCAGAAGGCTGGCTCCGTTTTCGTCCAGCAGCGTCCTGCCGCTGTCGAGGTCAAGGATAACGCAGGCCAACTCGCCGCGGCTTCCCTGGGCCTTGGCCAGACGGGCCTTGATGGCGGCCAGGGTGTTCTGCGGCAGGGCAGCCAGGGGCTCGGCCGAGGCAGGCGCGCGGAAGGAGAGCGCGAGCGCCAGGGCCAGCGAGAAGAGGGAGAGGCGGGTCAGGGTGCGTGCGAGCATGGTCGATCCGCTTGGGACGAAAGCGCGGCGCGCGCTTCCAGGGCGGTGCTGAGGTTTTATCGGACGATGGGGCCGGCGAAGTTTGGAGAAAACTCAGGCCCCGGGCGCAGCATCGGCCACATGTTCGGCCTCGCCGGCGGCCGCGGCGCCGGAAAGGTGGTGGCCGATGCGCCAGATATGGTATGCGAGACGGTCCAGCCAGTGCATGCCTTCGAGCAGCTCCAGCGCGTGCTCCGAGGCGTATTCCCCGGAAGCCGTCTGCTCCATGATGCGGGGACGTACGGCACGGCGCAGATCCGCCAGGCCGCGAGAGGCCGCGGCCAGGGAAGCCGCATCAGCCTTGCGGGAAGCATCGCCCAGCCAGGCCGCCAGGGTGGCGGCCTCCTGGGCCAGCTTGAGGAATGGCGCCAGGCGCTCGTCGCCGGACATGGCCTTGAGCGCCGCGGGCTCCTTCAGCACGGCCAGCAGGCGGTCCAGATGGTCCGTGGCGTGCAGGTTGCTCACGTGCTGCCGGTATTCCTCCTGGGAGTTCTCAAGGCGCCCGACGCGGGCAATGAAGGCACGGGTCCGCGTCAGCGCGTCGGACCACTCAGCCATGTCCCTGCTCAGCGCGTCGAACCTGCATGCGCCCAAGAGTGCCAGCCGGATCCTCGCCACGACCTGGCCGGCAATCTCCGCCAGGGCTCGCCGCGCGGCTTCGACGGCAACTCCGGGCAAGTTTGCGACGGAGTTGTCCAGGTGTCGCGCCAGCTTGCCGGGCTTGTCGCGGATCAGGCCCTCGATGAGTCGGGCAAAGGGGCCGGTCAGGGGCAGGAAGATGCCGATGCCCAGCACATTGAAGGCGCTGTGGAAGGCGGCCAGCGCAATGGCGTCGTCCGCGCTGCCGAACCATTGTGTGGCAGCCTCCACCCCATGGGCCAGCAGCGGCAGCACCGTGAACGCCACGATGCCCGTACACACGTTGAAAAGGATGTGGGCCAGCGCCGTTCTCTTGGCGGGCACGGAGGCGCCGATGGCCGCCAGGGCCGCAGTGAGGGAGGTGCCGACGTTCTGGCCGATCACCATGGCCGCGGCCTGGTCGAGATTGATGGCACCGCTGCTCAACGCCGTCAGTGTGGCCGCCACGGCAGCGCTGGATGACTGCATGATCACGGTCATGGCTATGCCGATCAGCACGAGCAGCAGCCGGCCGCCCAGGGAATCGTCTGGCAGGCGAGTAGGGTCAAAGCGTGTCGCCACCTGCTCCATGCCCCCTTGCAGCAGATCAAGGCCCACGAAGATCACGCCAAAGCCGCACAGCGCCAGTCCGGCATGGGCCAGCTTGCCCCGCGCCACAAGGCGCGCCAGGGCTCCAACGCCGATCAGAGGCATGGCGATCTTGCCGACGGACAGCTTCAGGCCAAGCAGGCTTACCAGCCAGCCTGTGCTGGTCGTCCCCAGGTTGGCCCCAAGAATGACCCCCACTGCCTGCTGGAACGAGAGCAGGCCGGCGCTGACGAAGCCAATCGTGGCCAAGGTGGTCGCATGGGAACTTTGAACCACCGCCGTGGCGCTTGCGCCGGACAACATGGCTGAAACGGGTCCACCGGCAAAGCGGGCCAGCACACGGCGCAGAGAGTCCCCGGCCAGGACCTTGAGGCCGTCCGTCATCAGAATCATGCCGAGCAGGAACAGGCCGATGCCGCCGGCCACCGAAGAAACCATGGACCCCATGCACACAATCCCTTCCGACCCGTGAACGGCGGCGCTAGGCCATGGGCAACAGCAGGCTGGCGGCGCTGCGCCTGCGCTCAAACAGGTTGCGCACGCGCTCATCGACATCGCCGACCGTGACCTGCTCCAGCACGGCCGGGAAGTCAAACAGGTCGCTCTTCTGGCCCAGGGCGCTCAGGTAGCTGTAGGCCGTGCTCTCGGGGTCGTTGAAGTTGCGCAGATAGCGGCCCAGAAACTTGCGCTTCTTGCGCTCAAGCACGGCGGCGTCCAGTCCCCGCGCACCGGCCTGCTCCAGCGTCTGCCACAGGTGCTGCTCAAGGGCGGCGGGTTCCTTGGTTTCGCCGCCTAAAATCGCGTAACCAAACCCCGCCTCAGCCTGGAACGCGGCCGTGAAGTCACCGCCGATGAGGCCCTGTCCGTACATCCGTTCATAGGCTTCGCTTTCCCGCGAGAACAGGCAGTCCAGGGCCAGGGCCGTGGCCAGTTCGGCGTGGAGAAGGTCCTTGCCGCGCCGCGGTTTGAGGTCTTTGAAGCCGAGTAGAAGGCGCGGGCGGGCCAGGGTCATGCGGCGCTCGGCGCGGACGGAGGTGTCTTCGGGCTCCGTGGGGCGGATGCGTTCAATGCGGGGGGCGGGGCTGACGGGCGCAAAGCGCGACGCCAGATCGTCGGCCAGCTTGCGCAGGGCGCGAGGCTCAAAATCTCCGCTGACGATAAGGGTCAGGTTGGTGGGGTGATAGAAGGTGGTGTGGCAGAGTTCCAGCAGCTCGGGCGTGATGGCCGCCACCGTCTGGGCCGTTCCGGCAATGTCCACGCGCAGCGGATACTTGAGGTAAAGCGTCTCCAGAAGCTGCTGATATCCCACCCAGTTGGGGTTGTCGCGGTACTGGTTGATTTCCTGGATGATGATGTCCCGTTCCGTGTTCACCAGTTGGGCGTCAAACCACGACGTCAGGGTCATCTCTAGCAGCGTGGCAAGGTTCTCCTCGAAGCGCTCGACGCACTCAAAGTAGAACGCGGTCATGGTGTGGCTGGTGTGGGCGTTGGTGTAGGCCCCGCGCCTGGAAAACTCGTCGGTCATGTCGCCGCGCTGCTTCTTGAACAACTGGTGTTCCAGAAAGTGGGCAATACCGTCGGGAACAACGACGTGACGCCCGTGGTTCTTCCACTCTCGGTCCAGAGAACCGTAATCGCTCACCACAAAGGCCAGCTTCTTGTCAAAGCCGCGGCGAGGCAGAAACACCAGCTTCATGCCGCAGGCAAGCAGGGACTCGTGACGCTTTTCATCCAGCCGTCGGGATGTAACGACGCGCGAGCGGGTCGCTTTGGCAGAGGCAATCATGGTTCAGCTCCCTTGGTTCAACCCGGTCGGCCGAGGCAGGTGATGTAAACGCAAAGCTCACGCTCGGGCACATCCAGCAGCTGGTTGACGGCGTCGTCAAAGAAACCGCCGATGCCGGAGACACCCAGGCCCAGACGGATCGCCGCCAGGTTCACGCGCTGGCCGATGTGCCCGGCGTCCAGGTGCAGGTAGCGGTAGGCGCGGTTGCCGTAGCGCTCAAGGGCCGAGGTCAGGTCCGCCGTATGGAACATGACGCAGGCGGCGTCCCGCGCCAGATCCTGCCCCAGGGCGATGTGATGCGTCTCGCCCCGGAACACGCCGTGCTTGACCAACCGCAGCTCGAGCTGCCGCGGCGCCAGGTAATAGACGCCCGGCTCCATACCCTGAACGTCGTGGACCACCACAAACGTCTCCAGCATGCCGGAGTCAAAGTAGCGCGGCAGGGCATCCTCCGGCGAGACCAGGTCCGGGCGGTAGGCAAAGGCCATCACGTCGGAGAGCTCGCGCAGGGTCAGACCCTCGCCCGAAAGCTGGCGTGTGCTGCGCCGGCGCAGGATCGTGTGCTCGAGATCCGCCGCCAGGTCCGCTCCGCTGGGAGAAAGTTTGACGCCCGCCCTGAACTCGTGCTTCTGGCTGATCTTGTAGTCCGCGCCGGCATCCACGCCCGCCGCGGCGCGTATCGCCGCCAGGTCCTCACGCCGGATGCAGGTGGCCTCGTGCAGGCGCCGCAGGGGGTCTTCGCCCCGGGCGTCCTCCAGCTTCAGGGGGCTGGAGGCCAGGGCGGCGGTGCCGCGGCGCACCCGCTCAAAGGCGTCGTGGGAGTGCAGGGGAAACACGCCGATGACGCCCTCCTGCCCGTGGGGTATGGCCAGCAGGTCCGCCACTTCGTCGTCCACGCAGCCGCCCACGGCAAAGGTGCACAGCCCCTGGCGCGGCACCGCGAGGTCGAGATTGCCCAGCACGTGGCCGGTGTCCAGCATGCAGCGCCTGAAGGCTCGGGGGCCGTAGCGCCAGGCGCTGCGCCAGTAGACGGCCGTGGCCACCAGGGCGGCGTCGGCGTCGCGCACGGCGCGATGATTGAGGCAGGCCGCGCTCAGGCGCTCGAACAGCTCGTCGCCCGAGGGACCAAGGCCCTTGGGGTAGACCTCGATGAGGGCGTGGTTGCGGACGTTGTAATTGTAGACGCCGTCGGCGAGGTCGAGGTGCCGGCGCACCAGGAGGTAAAGCTCCGTCGGATAAAGGGCCCCGGCGCTGGGGGCCGCGCGGAAGAAGTGCTCGCCCTCGGCGCTGCGCGCGATGGCTGTGATGCCGTTGGTGAAGTAAAGCAGCCGCGAGAGCCGCGGCAGGGAGAGCGGCGAGTCAGGGTCGTTGAGCCGCTGCGCGGCATCTTCTTCGTTGCGCAGCTTCTCCAGCGGGTGGTAAGGCAGCAGCGGTGTCTGTGGGGCGCCGGGATAGTGCTTGAACTGCGCGGGCGGGTGGTCCCAGTCGATATCCTGGCCCTGGCCCAGCGTCTCGGGGGCGTACTTGGTTTGCGTGTGGTATTGCCAGGCGACACTGGAATGAGTCATTTCAGTCCTGCGTGGTCCGCAATACCCCCTTATATTCACAAACGGAGCGGGGATATCACGGATTCCGCGTTACGATGAAGGGCCAAGGAACGTTTTAACAGTAACGACAATTCAGGAGCATCGACATGGTCAGGCTGACGGCCGCCTTGGCGGCAACCTTGATGTTGGGACTGGCAGGCGCCTTTGCCGCCGTGGAAAGCGGAGCACAGGATCGGCCGGGGCGCGGCCCCGAGCCGGCCCCACCCCGCGGCCCCCAAGGACCCCGTGGGCCGGAGATGCCGGGGCGTGAGATGGACGGACCCATGCCCGGGCAGGGCCCTCGCGTCGGAGCCTGGACCATCGTGGACAGCAAGGCAGGCACGATTCTTCTCAACACCGCCACGGGTGACAGCTTCCTGCTGCGTGACGGCAAGGAAGCGCCCCACTGGCAGCCCATTGAGCGGCCCATGCCCCGCGGTCAGGGCCGGCAAGACCCACCCATGCCACGCACCGAAAAGGCCCCGCCCTCTCCTGAAGACATGAAGCGCAAGATTGAAGAGGAGTTCAAGGCCGCGCGGGAGCGTTTCAAAGACAAGCTGGAAACCCTGCGCGAAAGGCTCAAGGAAACCAAGGACAAGGACGAGCGGCGCAAGATTGCCGAGGCGATCGACGAAATCGAAGATGCCCTGGGCCGCCTCGAGGAAAAGCGCGACGAGGCCCTCGAACGCCTGAAAAAGGAATTCGAGAACCGCAAGCGCGAGGAAGAGCGCCGTCGTGAGCGCGAACGCGACCGGGACGAGTCTTCGGACGAATCGGACGACGAGTAATTAAGGCAGTATCCAGGCGGCACGGGCAACGCCCGTGCCGCCTGCATTGGGTAGATCCCGCTTTGGTGCTATGCTGTCGGCCCCGGGCCAACCCCGCGCCTTCACTGATGCGTCACTTCCTTGCTGCCACGCTTCTTGTTCTGGCGGGGTGCGCCGCCACGCCCGAGCCGGGCCCCGCAGCGACGGGGGCTTCCAGCGCCCTGGAACTCTACCGGCAGGCACTGGCCGCCCGCGACGCCAACGACGACGCCGAAGCCCAGGAACTCATGCGGCGTTCCGCGGAGGCGGGCTATGCGGAGGCCTGCCACGAGTACGGGCTGTGGCTTTATCTGGGCACCTACCGGCCGCGAAACCCGGAGGCGGCCGCAGGCTGGCTGCTCAAGGCCGCCGAGCAGGGCATTGTGGACTCCCAGCTTTTCGTGGCACAGATGTATCTGTTTGGTCGGGGGCTTCCGCTGAACGAGCGCGAGGCCCTGCGCTGGTTCACCCGTGCCGCCGAGGCCGGCAGTGCCGAAGCGCAGTACCGCGTTGGGATGGCCTACGACGAAGGGGTGGGGGCCGCGCCGGACCCCATTCACGCCATGAAGTGGCTCAAGTTGGCCTCCGACCAGGGCCACCTCGACGCAACCTACCACCTGGCGGTGTTGACAGTTGAAGGCGACGGCACCCCGCCCGACGCGACGCGCTGGACGCAGGCCATCGCATTGTTCAAACAAGGCGCTGAGGGCGGGCACGGCCCCTGCCAGCTGGCTCTGGGGCAGTGCTACGAGCGCGGCGAAGGGCTGCCCCGCGACGATGCCAAGGCGCGGCAGTGGTATGAGGCCGCTGCGGGTTCACCGGACGTCAAGGTCGCGCAAGAAGCCCGCAATCGCCTCAAGCGCTGAGCACTGGCCGGCGGTTGAAACAGCGACACACGGCCACGCCTTCCAGGGGTTCGGGCCCAAGCGACGCTCGCCACGATCCGCTACGGCTATCCGACGTGCGCTCCAAGCGGCCTGCTCAGGGTGTGATGGTCACGTTTGTCACGCCCACCGACTGTGTGGTGCGCGTCCCGCTGGCCGCGTCGCGCAGACCCGCCGTGCCGCTGAGGCTGAGCGTCCCGCTGGTGCCGGCGCGGGCCTGCAAGGTGAGCACGAGGGTTGTGGAGGGCGCGATTTGGCTCAGCAGGCGGGGAAAGGCCGCACCCCCCGAGACCTGCTCGATGCAGCGTAGGGCCGTCAAGCTGGTGCCAAGCTGGGTGAAGGCAAAGCTGTCCGCCAGGCGCAGCAGCAGCGTCTGGCCGTTATAGGTCAGGGTCAGGTCCACGAACTCGACAACTCCGTCGCCCATGGTCACGCCGGAGCGCGGAACGGCCGTCAGGGTAATGGCCACCGTGAAGCTGTTGCCCGCCGTGACCGCGCCCGGCGCCACGGGCGCGCCTACGGGCGCCAGTTCGGCGGTGAAGGCCGGCGACGAAGGGGCCAGCGTGGACAGCCGCGAGAAGCCCGCGACATCATCAGTGGCGACCGTGGGCATGCCGGCACCCTGGCTCACCCCGGAGAGCACGGCGTCGATGGTGACCGGCACTCCCTGGGTGAGGTCGGAGGGCACGGCTGTGTCCAGGAACACGAAGGGGTAGTCCAACTGCGCCACGCCGCCGGGCGGCAGGTTGACCTGCTTGGAGGTCAAGGCGGCGGCGCTCTCGAAAATGATTGCGCGCTGGGCGGCGGAGCCGCCAAAGGTGTCGGCAATGCGGGTGGCGGCGCCCTGAGTGAAGGTGGAACGCGTCAAGTCGAGGCCCGTGCCGTTTACGGCGTCGGGGGCGGGGTTTGCCACCCGCAGGCGCAGGACATAGACGTCATCGACTCCGGGAACAAGGGCGCCGGGATCGGTCGCAGCCGAGCGCAAGTTGTTGGCGCTGCCGCTGAAGTGCAGGTTGCCAAAGGCGTCAAGGCGCCCGACCTGGGAGCTGATCAAAAGCAGGTCCGTGCGGTTGGTGACACGGGCGTTGGGGGCAAAGGGCAGCACCAGCTCGCGCGTGGCGCTGGCGGTATCGAGGCGCGAGTGAAGTTCGAAGGTCACCTCGCGGAAGTCGGCGCCGGTGGCCACCTTGAGGCCGTTGGCTACGAACTTGGTGGTGAGGGCGAAGTCCGGCAGGCGCAGGCGCAACTCGGTGGCGCTGTGCCGAAGGTAGTCGCCGTCAACACCCACACTGTTGCGGTTGACCTCGAAGTAGTCATTGGTGAACGTGTTGCTTCGAATGAAGAAAACGTCGCTGTGACGGAAGCCGTCGCCGCGGATGGTGAGTTCCACGTTGCCCGAGTAGGGGAAGTTCTGAACGTCGTAACCGTCCACACGCAGAGGGCGCAGAGTGCCCGTGGAGAGAGCCTGGCCCGCCAGGAGATCCGGCACCGTGGGGGCGAAGATGCCGCCCTTGGTGGCCCCGGCGATGGCCGTATCCGCGGGTGATAGCGGCTGTGTCGAAATCCATTGCAGCAGGGCGCTGCTGCCGTCCAACTCGATGCCCGTGACCGCGGGTGCGCCGGCCTGGATGAAGAAGGGCAGTGCCGCGCCGAAGTGCGAAGCATCGAGCAGGCCGTCGCGGGCGTCGTCAAACAGGGCCTCGTAGAAGTCCAGGGCGCTGTCCCCGGGCGCCGTTGTAGCCAGGACAAAGGCGTTGGCCGCCTGGGCCAATTGCAGCAGGGCGTAGGTGTAGCCGGTGTTCTGGAAGCCCTTTTCCTGGTCGCGAACCGGACGGCTTCCAAAGGGACCACCCAGCGGCGGCGCCGGCAGATTCTCGGCCGGGTCAGCGACCAGGGCAAAGGACGAAGCGGCCGCCAGGTTGCACGAACCCACGGCGCGGTCATCAAAGCGCAGGGGCCCGGGCCCGACTTCGCTGGAAGGCTGCCGCATCAGGCTTTCGAAGGCGAGCGTGGAAAGGGGTGTCACGGCTACGGTGCTCTCGCCGCCGAGCCACTGCCGGATGACGGCAACCCAGGGGCGGCGGCTGCCGTCAAAGGGCACGAGGGGATTGCCGGCGGCGCCATAATCGAGGTAGGTCGCGCCCGTCGTCGGCCGCGCCACAACCACCAGCGGACGACCCAGGTTGGCCTCGCTCAACTCGATGGAGAAGCGGCCAAAGGAATCCGTGGTGCCTTGCCCGATGCGGCCCTGGGCGGAGTCCAGCGAGGCAAATCGGCTGGCCTCGTAAATCTCCACGTCGCAGCCCGCTACCGGCGGCAGGCCCACGGTGCCCAGCACGCCCGCAAACTCTTTGCGCTTGACTTCGTCGCAGCCGCTGAGCGCCACCAGGGCCAGTACCAGGACCATGAACAGCACCACGCCCAGGCAGCCCTTCTTGGCGGGCTCCGCCGCCTGAGAGGGCCGGCCCGGAATGACCTTGGCGTTTTCGGGAATCGCCGTGGCGCTCTCGTCGAGGTGGGACAACTTGGCCAGCGCGTTGTCCAGAATGCCCGCCTGGGCCGGATAGGCGCGGCGCAGGGCCTTGAGCGTCGCCAGGGCGCGGGGCTGCCCGCTTTCACCGAGGAAGGCGGCGCATTCCGATATCTGGTTCTCCTTAAGCTTGCCCGCGTCAATGGCGTCGCAAAGGAAATCAACGCCTTCAGGAAAGCCTGTTTCCTTGAAGGCCGAGACCAGCCGCGTCACGCCCAGCGCGCCCTCACGCATCCACAGGAACAGAAGCTCGTGGCCTGCGCCGGCGTAGCGGCAAAGGCCCACCAGCGCGGCATTGACGGCCTCGCGCACGCCGGACTGGGCGGCCGCCTGCAGCAGGGGCAGGGCGTGAGGGTTGCGCAGGTCGGCGGCCTGCTCAGCGACGGCGGCTTTGCGCTTGACGTTGTCGCCGGCATCGAGCCAGGCCTGGCGAAGGGCGGCAAGCTGCTGGTGCAACTCAACGCCCGGCACGGAGAGGCTGCGCTTGCAGCCCTGGCAGGCAAATTCGTTCACCGTCGCCGAATCGACGGAGTATTTCTTTCCACACAGACACTCGACCACGACTTCCATAAGCGGCGCTCCAGGCAGCGGGGCGGGAGTGTAAGGGAAGGCCGCGCTCGAAGGAAGGGAGATAAGCGGCGCGAATTTCTGAAATCAGGCGCGGGCAGCGCGCAATAAGCCGGTGTCGGGGGCTTACTTTCGGGCGCTCAGCGCCGGTCGCGAATTCGGAGATGGGGTCATGTGCAAGTTCTTCAAGACGATCTTCATTGTGGGCCTGGTGGGCCTGGGCACGCTGGGCGTGGCGGTGGCGGTGCTGGGCAAGCACCGCGCCCGGGACGCCGTCAGGTCTCTGCAGAAGATGGCGCAGAGCGAAGTGGACGAACTGATCCGGCGCCAGAACGACATGAAGGAGCAACTGGCGGCCCTGCGCGACCAGTATCCCAAGCAGGTAGCGGCGCTGCGCGCCCAGCAGGCCGAAGTGGACCAGCAGGTCAAGCAGCTCGAAAAGGAGGCCCAGCGCTGCACGGACATCATTGCCCTGTGTGACGAGGACATCTCGACCCTGACGCGCCAGCGCAAGGCCGCTGCCCAGTCGCAGGCCGGCACCGCTGCGATCTCCTTCCGCGGCGGCCGCTACAGCCTCACAGAGGCCGAGACGCTGACAGTCCGCATCCACAGCACGCGGGAAATGTACGCGCGCCGCCTGGCCGAGATCGGCACCGAGCGCGAAGTGCTGGCCTCTGAGAAGGCCCAATTGGCCTCCGAGCTTGAACTGGTCACGGCCGAGCAGCAGGAGTTCGAGGCCGAGTATCAGAGCCTGGTGCGCGAGATTGACCGCCTCAAACGCAACCAGGAGCTCATCGAGCTTGCCGAGCGCCGCACGGGCCAGGGTTACTGCAGGCACGGTGAAAGCATGGAAACGCTGTCCAAGGTGCGCAGCGCCCTGGATAAGGCCCGCACGGAACAGGAAGAGCGCATGAAGTCCGCCCGCATTGCCCCGCGCCAGAACGACTACGAGACGCGCGCCAGGCTTCTGGAGATTGAGCGGCGGCGCGAGGCTACGCGCAAGGTGGAAGGCGCGCCCGAACAGCCTATGCCGGCAGCGGACGACAAGCCGGCAGAAGAGGAGGAACCCGAACTTGAAGCCGCGATGTGGGGCAAATAGCCGCATTCCGGGAACAGCAATGCTACGAGAAGGGCGCGGGAAGCCGCGCCCTTCGTGCGTTCCGGGGCATTCCTTCTCGACAGAAAAATAGCGGGTTGCCATGAGTGTTGTCACGTCATCCCCTGGGAGTCTGTGATTGCATTGATCGCACAGATTGCATCCGGACCTGCTGCAGAACAGTCTGCGAGGGGAGGACATACTCCGTTGTTGCAGATGTGCGATTGTGCGACGTTGCCGGATTTCAACGCGTCGGTCATATCCATAACACCAACAATCGCGTCGCATCGACCCAATGTTTCTGCCGTGATACTTGCATTTGCATTTAGTGGATTTACTCTTTCTTCAGCATCCCCGGGGAAGAGAGGCAGTACAGCCAGGTCAGGGGCGGGAATGGACGGTCAACAGGGTCACCAGAATCTGGGCGTTGTCGTAGACTTTCTGCGTTCGGTTTACGCCGCGGGAGATGCGCGCCAATTGGCAGTGGAAGTCGAGCACTTCGTGCGCAACGCGCTTCCCGCGCGCTGCCGCGACCGCCGCACGCTCTCCAATTTCGGCCGCAGCCTCGAAGCCGCACTGGAGCATGAGATGTTGTCCGGGCTGTCCATCGACGATGCCTCGGCGGCGCTGTCTCTGGCTTCGGCGAGGGAGTCTCAGACGCGCCAGGGGAGTCTGGAAGCCATTCTGGAAACCGGCGCCGCCCTGCTTGATGCATGCGTGGGCGCCCATGTCAGCGGAGCGACACTGAGGATTTGCGTTGATGCCATCCGTGACGCCGCCCACGCACTGGGCGAACATGCCTTGAATGTGGGCGCCCTCAAACGTTGCCGCGAACTGGAGGCTGCGGGCTCGCCGGCCTCGCTGCTCTTTTCCGTGCAGGGCAAGCCTCTGTGGTGCAACGCCGCCCTGGGCCAGCTTCTATTCAGGCGCGAACTCGAGCACGAAACTGTCCAGCGCCATGCCCAGGAACTGGCGGTGGAGGTGCTTCAGAACTACTGGCGCTCCGGCTTCACGCGCGGCATGCACCCCGAACGTTCCCGCTACATCGATGCCACGGGTCTGCACCTGACGGCGCAACTGCTCAACTCCGGCGAGTCGCCCCTGGAAACCGTGGTGCGCGTTACCGCGAGCGAGGCCCGTCGCAAGACCATGCTCTCGCCCCGCGAGCTGCAGGTTGCCCTGCTGCTGGCCCAGTGCGAAAGCTACAAGGACGTAGCGGATCGCGCCGACGTTTCCCTGGACACGATCAGGACCTATGTGAGGCGCATCTACCGCAAGCTGGCCGTGAACTCGCGCTTTGCCCTCAAGCAGCGGCTGGCCCACGACGGGCTGGGCCAGGACTCAGACTCCCAGGCGCCTACAGTTCGCGGTTGACCATCACGTGCAGCCTGGCCTTGATGTCCGTGTTCGGCAGGTAGGCCTCCAGCACGCAGGGGCCCTCGGTGCTGGGCGCGATCAGCTTGTTGTTGCGGTCCACCACTCCCTTGCCGCCCGACACGTGCCGCCAGGCCACGCGGATGGGGTGCCGCCCGTCTTCGTCATCAATGCCGATGGTCTCGATCAGCGTTTCCTCCAGCGGCTTGATGGCCAGCATGGGCGGCTGGATCTTGATGGCCGTGATCTTCGGCGGCGGCGCGTGGTTGGTCAGGGTCAGCGTGCGGGCCTCGCTCGTGGCGACGTTTCCCGCCGCGTCCATGGCCACCGCCGTGAGCTGATACGCACCGTCCTGCAGACTTGACGTGTCAATCTCGCGCACATAGGGCTGGGCCGTCAGCGCGTCGCCAATCGCCCGGCCGTTGAGACAGAACTGCACCCGCACCACGCCGTTGGCGTCCTCGGCTTCAGCCTCGAACGTCACGGAGCCGCGCGCGCGCTTGCCGTCTTTGGGCGCAATCAGCTTCACCACCGGCGGAGTGTTATCCACGATGAAGCGTCGCACGGTGCTGCGTCGCGCATGACCCAGAACGTCCACGGCTTCGATCTGGGCCTCGTGGACTCCGTCGGCCAGCATTCTCGTGTTCAAGGGCCAGACCCAAGGCGGCTGTCCCAGCGTCGCGCCGTGAAACTCGCCGTTGACCAGCAGCCTGGCCTTGTCCACGCCGATGGGGTCGCCGATGGTCGCCTGCAGGCTGAACTGCCCGCCGATGACCTGCTTCTGCGCCGGCAGGGCAATCGTGCTCTGGGGGCCGGGGCTCTCATGCTCGACCTCGATCAGGTGCCTGCCCGGCTCAAGCGCGCGGCCGATCACGAAAATGTTCGCCTCACCCTCGACTTCGGCCTTGGCGCCATCGACCATCACGGACTTCAGGCCCGGAAACGCGAGCCTGACATGGGCGCGAGTCGGAAGCTCGAGCACGGCCTGGGGCCCTGCCGCGCACACCGAGAATTCAACGGGCTTGTCCGGATCGTCGGGGTGCGAGGCGCCAAAGCCCAGATAGATGCCTTCACCCATGTCGTAGGCCAGCACCGAAGTCGCCTTGATGGCCACATAGCGGCCGGGGTAGTCGTCGGTGCGGTCCACAAAGGCCAGCAGCGCATCCGTCCACAGCCAGCCGCACTGCTGGGGCATGCCGTTGGGCCAGCCGTTGAACAGCACGCTGCCCTCGCCGAGACTGACGCGATAGACGCGCCCCTTTTCCTTGGCGTTGAGCCTGCGCACGGCGGGCATCTGCTGGGGCGCCCCGACATTGATCACCGTTGCCAGGTCCCCGCGGCCGCGCGCGAACTCGATGGACAGCCCCGGAGTGGGACGCTCGCCGTCGTGCAGCTCGACGCCGTTGGAGAACCCGTTGGAAAAGAAGGTCAGACGCGCGGCTCGGCCCGAGCCGTCCGGTGCCATGATGCGCAGCGTGCCGCGATCCAGCGCCTCGGCCTTGTCCGCGCCTTCGACGCACAGGCGGAACCTCTGGACGTTGCGGCCGTCACCCATATCGAAGCGGTCGAACAGCACCGCCGTGTGTTCGGGCCGCAGGTAGAGCAGGTGCCTTTGTGCCAGGCTGCCGTCGCTGCCCTTGAAGTCACCGTTGAGGTAGGCCGCGCCCCCCATATCGACATAGTCGCGCACGCGGCCCAGCACGTCTTCTCCGCCGGCCTGTGCAAAGGCCTTGCTGACCGTCGCGAGGCCCACGCGCATGCCCGACAGCGAGAGATCCACGTGAGGCAGGCTGCCGCGCTGACCCCTGAGCGACACGATGGGGCTGGTTTCGTCCCAGTTGGAGCGTACGACGGCGCGGGTGTCGGACAGCCGCGCGCCGGGGCTCAAGGTCGTGGCGGGACTGACGGGCGCGAGGTCGGGGTCATAGAACACGAGGGCAAGCACGGCATCCAGCCCCGGGCGCGCCGGCAGTTCCAGGCGCAGCGATCCCTGGGCGCGGGCCGGGTCGCTGCGGGCCTGGGCCGTGGCCCCCTCGAGGCTGATCTGCTGCAGCAGCCACTGGGCCACACCGTCTCGAAACGTGTCGGCCAGCTTGGCCACCAGGGGCGTGGCGGCCTTGAGCTCTTCAAGCGAGACGCCCCCTGATTCACGCAGGCCGCGTCGCGATGCCCCGAACTGATGAGCGATCCAGGACGGCAGTTTGGAAAGGTTGCCGCCCTCGCCCATGATCAGGTCTTCTTCGTAGTAGCGGCGGTAAGCCTCGGCAAAGGGCAGCAGGTAACGCATGGACTCGATGAGGCCCATGAAGTCGCTGTCCAGGGGGTGGCCCGACTCAGTCACGCGCTTGAGCAACAGCGCCTGCACGCGCTGCTCGGCGAAGTCCAGCCAGCGCTTGGCGTCACCGTAATACCTTTCCTCGCTCATCAGCAGCAGGGCCGCAAGGCCCAGAGCCGGCGGGGCGAAGTCATAGAGCTGCATTTCGGCGGGGGCGGGCGCCTGGGTCAATTTGCGGAACAGGTCCTGCCCGTTGATGAACAGGGCGCGCAGGGCAATCTCGCGGTCCTGCACGTCGAGCACCTTGCGCAGGATGTCAAAGGCCAGGGCCACGTCGCGCATGGCGCTGACCGTGCCCATCGAGGGCACTCGCGAGGGCCCTTCTCCCGGTGTCAGGGCCCAGCGCCCGCTGTTCTGGCCGCACTTGGCCGTGAGCGCCTCGCAGGCCCAGCCGATCATGGCCGGATCGTCCAGCACCCGCCCCACGTACGCCGCCTCCAGCAGCGTCGGATTCTCCAGCAGCGAGGCGCTCGTGCTCACCGCCTGCAACGAGTAGTAGTCCAGACCAAACGGCACGCCGCTGTGTGCCGTGATCAGCGCCGTCGTCCGCCCCTGCATCAGCTCCAGGTGGGTCGCCAGCATGCCCGCCTTGGCGCGCTCGCGCAGGCGCGGCAGGTCGGCCTCACCCAGGACCATGCCGGGTTCTTCGATGACCTTCTTCTGCGGAAGGACACTGACGACGTCGTGATCGCTGCCTTGGGCTTCGGGAATCTGCGCAACGATGCTTTCGAGATCCGCCAGGGAGACCTTACGCGTGTCCTTATGCGGCGGGGGAGCTTCAGCCTTCGGCGGCTTGGGCAGCCGCTTGGTCAAGATGGCTTCGTTGAGCGTTTCGTCGTCGCTCTGGGGCTCCATGATCACCGAGTCGCCCGAAGAGGGGGGCGGCACCGGTGAAATCACGGCCTGCGACAGGGGGCGCAGCGCCGGCACCTCTCCCGATGAAGGCGTCTCCGATACGCGGCTGAAGTAGGGGTCGCTGGCGGGACGCTCTGTCGAGCCCGCCGTGGGGCTGAGCTGCGCCTTGTTCAGCGCCTGCACACCGGGATACTTGCGTGACCCCGGCGGCGAAGGCGCAGCCGGCGGGTGTGGGGGCGGCTCGGTTGTCTTCTTCTGGGCTTGGGCCAACTCGCGGGCGATGCGGGTGATCTCCGCTTCCTCGAGGGCTTCCTGCGGCAACGGAAACTCCAGCCCCGTGTCTTCGGAGCCGGGTTGGGGCGACTGTGGACCCGAGGTTGCCATACACCCTTCAGGTTAACACTTTGCGCCACCAATGGCAGTCTTGTCGGGGCGGTGACGGAGACGAGAAACAGGCGAGAAGCTTGTCTCATTTCGCCGGGGGCTGACACGCACTGCGCTCAAGGCGTCGCGGCCCGCCCCGGTTCAGTCCTGGGCGGGACCCTTTTTGGCGCACCAACGGTCCCGGGTCAGGCCACGCTTGTCCGGGGCCTGACTGCGGGCGCGGCCACGCCCCAGGCCCGGCCGGTCAGCGCGGCTGGCAGGACCGGGGCGAACGCCCTCTGGTCCGGGCTCCGTGAAGCCCTTGAATACGGCGGCGTTGCCGAGGCACTCATGCCAGTTCGCATTTCTCATGGGGATCGTCCTTGCCTTCGCCGACCAGCCGCTGCGCTTTCGCTCGCGCCGCTCGCTGCGCTACGCTTTCTCGACACGCCACCGGCGTGTCTCGATATGCCAGTTCGCATTTCTCATGGGGATCGTCCTTGCCTTCGCCGACGCGCGCAGCGCCATTAGACGATTAGAGGGCGCAGTCGGGTTAGAGCGCCTTCAGCGCATTGACCACGACCCTGGCGCTGACCCCCGCTTCCTTGCAGGCGTCTTCAATCGTCTGGCTTTCGTCGACGGCGCAGTGGGAGCAGTGAATGATCCCGAACTGCGAAAGCACCTCCAGGGTTCCTTCGTGGTTTTCCTTGAGGGCCTGGCCCAGCGTTGTCTTCGAGTTGATGGTCGTTTTCATGGGTTACTTGGAGGCCGCGGCGTCAGACGCCTTGGCCGGCCTTACACGGTCTATGGGGCAGCAACCGTTGGCCTTCTGGTAGCGCCAGCGCGGCTTTTCACCCCGCAAAAGTGAACGCAGAACTTCGCGCAGATAACTTTCACGGACTTCCTGAGGATTGCGGCTGTCGTCAACTCCTCCGCGATACTCCAGCTTGCCTTCACGGTTGAAGACGAAGACGTCAGGGCAAACGCGGGCGCCCCAGCGATCCGCCAGCACGTTTGCCTCATCCTTGAGCACGGTCAGCTTGAAAGGGCTTTCCTTACGCTGGAAGTGGGCGCGCAATTCGGGCAGCTTCTCCATTTCGTCGCTGTTGACGGCCCAGAAGGCCACCTCACTGCCGAACTCGGACCTGAGGGCGTTGAGCCGCTCTTCATAAATGCCGCTGGTAGGGCAGAGCGCCGAGACCCAAACAAAAACCGTGAATTTTGCAGCCGTGTAGTCGATCTCGTGCACTTGATGGTCGAGATCCGGAAGCGCGACGGTACCGCCAGGCTGGTGCAGCTTGATGCCGCGGACCGAATCAGGAATGGCGCCGTCGTCGCGGGCCGCCTCAATCTGCGCGTGCTGGACGCCGGGGCGCTCGGAGACGCCCTCAGGCGCCAGAAGGCCCAGGTATTCGCAGCAGGCGTCAAAATTGAATGAGACAAGCAGCACAGATGTGGCTAGCGTGAGAGAGCAGAGGGCGACGACCAGGTACTTCATGGGAAGACGACTTTCTCCGCAACTTGGCACGTATGGCGGGGTGTACTCGCCCAAGCATAGTAAACAAACGAAGTTTCCAAAGTGATTGAGGAAAAACCATGAAGCGCGTTCTGATGTTCGCTGCGGTGCTGGGCTGCTTTGTGTTCGCGGGCAGCGTGTTTGCGCAGGCTGAGGGCGAAAAGCCCGCCGGCGGCGACAAGCCCGCTGAAACACCCGCTGAGACGCCCAAGGGAGAAAAGCCCGCGGAGGCGCCCAAAGAAGAGAAGAAGCCTGAGCGCCGCCAGGGGGGCTCCACGGCCGGTGTGCGTGAAATTGCACGCGTGATGCGTGAACGCGACAAGGATCAGGACCGCAAGCTGAACAAGGAAGAGTTCGGCGGCGGCGAAGAGGGTGCCAAGGTGTTCGGAGAACTGGACGCCGACAAGGATGGCTCCCTCAGCATGCAGGAGATGACGGCCGGCCTCTCCAAGCTCACTGAGGAAATGGCTCGCCAATCCAAGGCCGCGGCCGAGGAGGAGTTCAACGCACTGGACCGCGACAGCAGCAAGAAACTCAGCAAGGAAGAACTGGGCGAGGCTCGCGCCAAGTACCTGGAACTGGGTGACAAGGACAAAGACGGCTCCCTCAGCCTTGAGGAGTACGTCGAAGCCAAGCCCAAGGTCGCCGCAGCCGCCGCTGAGGAAGAAGCCAAGAAGCGTTTTGACGAGGAATGGAAGAACCTCGACAAGGACGGTGACGGCAAACTGACCGGCGACGAGATTCCCGAGCGCATGAAACGCGCGCTTGACCGCGTCGACACCGACAAGGATGGCGCTGTCTCCAAAGAGGAACTGGAAACCCTGCGCAAGTCCATGGAAGGCCAAGGCCGCCAGCGCGGCCAGCGCGGCCAAGGCGGGCAGGGCGGTGGCCGCCAGCGCCCCGGCAACGAACCCCCGAAAAAGGATGAGAACGAGGGGTTCTAGCAGGGCTCTGAAAGGCGGCTTGAAGGTGAGATCGGGGCTGATTCACTTTGGCCCGACCGGGTTGAAAAGGTGGCCGGATGCCGCCTTTCCAACGACCTGCTGAGGCGACACTGTTTGATGAAACGGGGCCAGGGTGACTCCTGGCCCCGTTTCATGCCACCGGAGATCTGAAAGCTAACAGTGATAACTTGCGTGACGCCACAAAAGTGCCTTGAAACATGCTTTTGACCGTACGGTCATTATTTTTTGCGCGAATTCTGTTGCAAGCTAATGGCATTAGGTTAAGCTCCTTGCCGGACATTGGCCTTGCAGGTTTGACATCGGAATAGACCATCCGGGCGCGTGACTCCGGCGGCGAACACCCCCAGCCGCCAAGGCGCACACCCCCGCGCTTGTTGCGCGCCCCTCCTCACTCGCCGCTTCCGTCCAGCGGAAGCGCTCAGCTTGGGGCCTTGCGTCGGCTGCGCAGGCTCCTTTCATGGACCCGGCCCCTGAGATGCGGTTGGTTCGCGCCGACCTTCACTTGCACCGGAGTCTCCATGCCGCGCGTCAAAGGGCAGAGTCTGACCAAACGGGACGTGATTTCCGCAGCCATTGCCTGCGTCAAGCGTGACGGTCCCGAGGCTCTGGGCATCAACCGCGTCGCGCGCGAGCTGGGCATCAAGCCGCCTTCCCTATACAACCATGTGGCGGGCCGCGAGGAGCTTCAGCGTTGTGTGGCGGCCGAAGCCTGGACGCGTCTGGCTGAGCGGTTCAAGCAGGCCCGCGCCCAGGGCGGCGAGCCGGTGCAGATGTTGCGCGCACTCCTTGACGCGTACCGTCAATTTGCCCTGAGCCACACGGCGCTCTACGACATCATGGTCCACACCGAGCTCGACTACTCCGATCCGCAGATTGGAACGGCGGCGCGCGCCAACATTGCCGTGTTTGTCGAGGTGCTGTCGCTCTTCGGCGTCTCGGGCGATGAAGCCATTCATGCCATCCGCAGCTTCCGCGCGGCCATGGACGGCTTCTTTCTACTGGAGCGCAACGGAGGCTTTGGCATGCCCCAGTCGCGCACCGCCACCTATGAATGGATGCGCGAGTGCTTCATCCACGCGCTGGAGGCGCGCCGCTCCCGTTGATCCGTCCTTGACGCCGCGCGCGGCCATACCATGCTCTGCGCCGTCTGCCGCGGCGCGGCTTGCCGGTGTTCTGCCCATGTTCCTGGCTATCGAGGATCCTTCGCTGGGCGCCCTGGCCGCCACGGCAACAGCCTTGTGCTGGGCGGTGGGAGCGCTGTTTTTCACGAACGCCTCCAGGCGCATCGGGCAGTTCAGGGTCAACCAGATCCGCCTGGTCATGGCCATCGCGCTGCTGGTGGCGGCTTGCGTCGTAACGGGCGCATTTGGCGCCCTTCCGCCCGGGCAGGCGGCGTTGCTGGCACTTTCCGGCTTTGCCGGCCTGACGCTGGGAGACGCGGCCTACTTCTTCGCGCTGCAGACCATCGGCCCCCGGCGCGGGGCCCTGGTCCTTTCCCTGCACCCGATCTTTGCGGCGTGGCTGGGGTTCTGGCTCCTGGGTGAGGCCATGACCCTCGTGGGCGTCTGCGGTATGGCCCTGACGCTGGCCGGCGTGGCCTGGGTGGTGCTGGAGCGGGCACAGGCGGGCGAACTTCGCGGTTCGCTCTGGCTGGGTATCCTCGGCGGCGTGGGAGGAGCTGTGGGGCAGGCCGTGGGCGCGGTGCTGGCCAAGGCCGGCCTGGGCCATGCCCCGGGCTCGCTTCTGGACCAGTGGTTTCACTTCACCGATGCGCCCCGCGTCGAGGTTCACGCGCTGTTCGGCACGCTGATCCGCATGGGCGCCGGCTTTGTGCCCTTGATGCTGATTGCAGCCGCGCGAGGCGCGGTAGGCGCGACGCTGATGGCGTTGCGCGACAGGCGGGCCATGGGCGCGACCTTCGGGGGCTCGTTCTTTGGGCCATTTCTGGGCGTTTCGCTGAGCCTCTACGCGCTGACCAAGGTCGATTCCTATGTGGCTTCCACCCTGTTTGCTACGGCGCCGGTGCTGGTGATTCCGCTGGTGTGGGTTTTCTACCGCGAGCGCATAAGCCTGCGGGCCGTGCTGGGCGCGCTGGTAGCCTGCGCGGGCGTGGCCGTGCTGACGCTGCGCGAGGAAATCGCGCGCCGGCTATGAAGCGGCGGGGCCGCCGGGCCGGAACTCATGGCGGTCGCGCAGGCGCAGGGGCTCGAGGTAAAGCTCGTCCAGCACCTGATTGATGAGCGTGGGCTCGCGCTTGAGCACCTCGCGCACTTCCTGAAGCGCGGCTTCGTCGTCGCCGCACTGGGCCAGGGCGCAGGCCAGGTAGTAGCGGGGTTCAACGCGGCCGGGAAACCGCGCCTGAAGTTCACGTGCGCATGCAATGGCGTCGCGGAAATCTTCGTGTTGCAGAAGTCGGTGGCAGCGGGAGACTTCCTCGGCGAACTTGCGGGCTTCGTTGGTTTCGTCCTGTTCGTCGAGGCGGCCCTCCAGCATCAGCATCCAGGCCCGCAGGCGATAGGCCCGCTGCTCAAAGGGCGACACCGCCAGAACCACCTCGATGTGGCGGTGAGCCTCGGCCCAGTTGTCGGCTTCGAACTCCGCGCGGGCCAGGAAGTAGCGGGCTTCCACGGCATCGGCCGCGCGCGGGTCCAGCTCTTCCACCACCTGTTCGAAGTCGGCCTTTGCGCCCTTGATGTCCTTCTGCGCCAGGCGCGCGCGCCCGCGCTGCACCAGGCCAAACGTGCTCAGTTTGTCGCCCTTGAGGGGTTTGAGGGCGGCCAGGGCGCCCTTGGCGTTGCCGCGCGCGTTTTCGAGGGCGGCGTGGATTTCGGCGGCGCGCGACTCGATGTTCACGTCCACGCCGGCATTGGCCAGCCGCACCTGCTCAAGGAGGGTGAGGGTTTCGGCGCGGTCGCCGACGGCAAGGTGGGCTTCGGCCAGGTCGAGCCGGATCTCCAGTTGCAGCGCGCCCTCGGCCTCCAGGCGCGAGAAGCAGGCAATGGCCTCGCCAAACCGCTGCAGGGCCAGGTAGCAAAGTCCGATGTCGCGGTTGATGCCGACGTCGCCGGGGCGTTCTTCGAGTACGCGCCGGTAGCAGTCCAGGGCGCGGTGGGGCTGGCCGTGGTCGAAGTACATGTCGCCCAGGTTGAGCAGCACGCTGGGGTTGTGCGGCGTAATCTCCAGCATGCGGCGATAGCAGGCCACGGCTTCCGGCAGGCGCGCGCGTTCTCCGAGGACGACGGCCTTGATCCACAGGGCACGCACGAAATCCGGTCGCAGTCTGATGGCCTCGTCTGCCAGGGTCAGGGGCTCTTCGTCCTTGCCGAACTCGTAGAAAAGCAGTTCGGCCATCAACGTGAGCACCAGGGGCCGCTCGAAATCGAGATCCAGGGCGCGCTTGAGGCAGCGCCGGCTCTGTTCGGCCTGCTTGAGTTTGTAGCGCGCCGCGCCCTCGATCAGGCGCGCCAGGCCTTCCTTCTCAGGGGGGGCGCCCTCGACAAGGGTTACCAGGCGCTGCAAGCGATCCTGGGCCGATTCCTCGGGGGACGACGGGCTTTCCACGTCCAGAAAGTCCGGGTGCAGGCTGACTGAACCCTCATGGCAGGCCAAGGCGCGTTCGACGTTGCCCTCAAGCTCGGCCTTGAGCGCTTCGCGGTTGAACACGCGCGCTTTGGCTTCGATGGCTTCGGGCGTCCTGGCATCTTCGGCGCTGAGCGTCGCCAGCAGTTCGTGGGCATCGACAAACATGCCCAGCTGGGCCAGCAGGTCCACCTTGCGCAGCTTGGCGTCCACGTCCGCGGGGTTGTTCTCGATGACCGTGTCGTAGTCTTTCAGTGCGTCATCGCCGCGCCCCATGCGTTCCAGCGTGAGGGCGCGGTTGTAGTAGGCAATGTTGCGGGAGAGGTCGTGTTCAATGGCGATCGTGAGGTGCTTGCGGCTTTCCTCCAGCCGACCCAGGTCGCGCAACAGGTTGCCGTAATCGTTGTGCAGAGACGGGTCGTCAGGCAGACGCTCAAGCCCCTTCCGGTACCAGGCCTCGGCCGAGGTGTAGTCTCCGTTGAAGCGGTAGGCGTCAGCCACCTCGTTGTAGGGACCGGCCATGTCCGGCGCGCGGTCGTGTGCCTCCAGCAGTAGTTCCAGGCCCTCCTGACGGCGTCCCAGCCGCGTCAGGGTGCGACCCTTCCAGAGCAGGACTTCGCTTTCGTGTTCGGGGTCGTTCTCGATGAGGCCCTGGGCCGCGCCGAAGGCCTCCAGGGCGCGGTCAAGCTGTCCCATCTCAAAGAGTACCAGGCCCCGCTTGAAGTGAGCCTCGGCGAGCGAGGGATTGATCTCAATGGCGCGATTGAAGCTGGAGATGGCCCGACGGTGCTTTCCCAGCTCCAGAAAGCAGGATCCCTTCCAGAGCAGGAGGTCTTCAGCCAGGGGACCCTCGGTGGCAGAGACCTTGTTGAACCATTCCAGCGCTTCTTCGGCCCGACCCAGCTCGAACATGGCCTCACCCATGTGGATGAAGACGTCGGGGTCGCTGAACTCCCGGTTGATGGCTTCTTTGAAGTACTCGACGGCGTTCTTGTAGTCGCCGTGCTCGAGATGGTCGAGTCCGCGATTGTAGAAGTCTGACGGCGTAATGAGGTTCTCGTCCATTTCCGTCCTGAAGCCTTGGCACTGATGTTAACGCTCGCTGCCTGGGGTTCCTTCACAATCCCGTCAAAGGGGGAGAGAAGGTAGCCGCTGCCGAGCCGGCCTTCAAGTCGGGGAGGCTGATGGAGAAAGAGCAGCATAGGCCGGAATGCGGAAAATTGCTGGCGTGGTGAAAATGTGGATAAGTGATGGGTTTATCTGGATTTATGTCAGCAGACACTGGCCATTGTTCTTGGGATTATTATCGTTTTCGGGCATGGCACGGCGCAGCTCACTCTCCACTGGCGACATCGCCCGGCACTGTCAGGTCACCCCGGCCACCGTGGTGAACTGGATCAAGGCCGGGAAATTGAAGGTCTACACCACGCCGGGCGGGCAGTACCGCATGGAGGTGAAGGAGTTCCTCAAGTTCCTCGACGAGAACAAGTTTCCCGTGCCTGAGGAGCTGTCACCGGCCAACGAGCGCCGCATTCTCGTGGTGGACGACGACCAGCAGATTCTGGATCTCGCCACGGAGGCCCTGGGCGAATACATGCCCAGCGCGACCATCGAAACTTCCGCCGACGGCTACGATGCTCTGCTCAAGATCGGTTCCTTCAAGCCCCACGCCGTGGTCCTTGACCTCATGATGCCGCGCCTGGACGGTGCGGAAGTCTGCCGTCGCCTGCGCGCCAATCAGGAAACGCGCAACATCTTCATCGTCGCGGTGTCAGGCCTCGCTACGGACAACGAGCTCGTCCGCAAAGTCAAGCGCATCGGCGTCGATGAGTTCTTCGCCAAGCCGCTGAACTATGAAGACGTGGCCAAGGCCCTCAAGAAGCTCCTCAAAGTCGTCGGCTAGCGCCTGCCGGCTTCGTATCTCTGATTTCTGCCGTGCATCGTGCGCGCGGCAGTGAACTCCTTCGCGATGCTGGCGGGCAGGCTGGTTTGGCGTGTCAGGCCAAGAGCCAAGCCAGATGCTCGCGCGTAAGCGTGAAGTCCGGGCGATGCAGGAACGCGAAGTCAAAGCACTGTGTCAGTTCCGTCAGCGTGGCCGGGCGCAGCTCGGATTGCAGGCCGCAGGAGAAGGCGCAGAGGCCCAGGATGCGCGCCGGTGCCACTCCCTGTTCGCGCAGGGCCTTGAGTGAGAGGCCGCCGTCGCGCTTGGCCAGCCGGCGCGCCTCCTCAGAAAGCAGCAGCGGCACGTGAGCCCAATGTGCCGGCGCCTGGAGCCCCAGCGCCTCGTACAGCGCGAGCTGACGCACGGTGCTCAGCAGGAGATCCCTGCCGCGCAGCACCTGGCTGACACCCATGGCCGCGTCATCGACGGTGACGGCGATCTGGTAGCTGGGCAGACCGTCCTTGCGCCACAGGACGAAGTCGCCCAGGTCGTGGGGATGGGCCAGTACCGGCCCCTGCACTTCGTCGCGGAACGAGAAAGCCTTGTCGCTGAAGGCAAATCTCCATGCGGGTGTGGAGCGAGACTGCGCTGCGGCCTCGGCAAAGGTGGCAAAGCGGCCCCGGCAGGTTCCGGGATAGACGGCGCCCTCGTCGCCGTGGGGCGCGCGGGTGGCCTCTTCGATGTCCCGGCGCGAGCACACGCAGGGGTAGGCGCGGCCGGCCTGAACCAGCCGGTCCAGCGCGCGCCGATACTGCTCAAAGCGGGTGCTCTGATCAAAGGGGCCCAGCGCGTCGTCGGGCCCGGGTCCGGCGTCCCAGTCGAGCCCGAGCCAGTGCAGATCCGAAAGGGCCTGTCGGCGGAAAATGGGCCGGCAGCGCGGCAGGTCAATGTCCTCGATTCGCATGATCACGCGCCCGCCCTCGCTGCGCGCCCAGAGCCACGCCAGCAGGAAGCTGCGGGCATTGCCGAGATGCAGCAGGCCGCTGGGAGTGGGTGCAAGTCGTCCGGTGGGTCGCGGTATGTTCACGCCAGGCGCTCCAGAGCGATACGCTCGGCCACCTCCGAGGGGGGCCGGCCTTCGCTCCTGGCGCGATCGAGCACGGCTTTCGTGCTGTCGCCGACGCGGTCTACAACGTCAAAGCTCAGCTCCCTGCCGGCCTGATGCTCCAGCACGCCCTTGATCAGCGCGCCGGCGTTGGCCACAAAGTCGGGCACGTAGACGATGCCCCGCGCGTGCAACGCCTTGGCCGCTGCGGGTGATGCAAGCTGGTTGTTGGCACTGCCGGCAATCACCCTGCAACGCAGGGATTTGACGGCCTGCAGGGTCAAAGCGCCGCCCAGCGCGCAGGGCGCCAGCGCATCACAAGAGACAGCCAGGATTTCGCCCGGTTTCACGACCTGGGCACCGGTTTCCCGCGCGGCACCCTGCGCCCGCTCGTCGTCGATGTCCGCGACAAGGACCCTGGCCTGAGCCCCGGCCAGCATGTGCGCAAGCTCAAGGCCCACACTGCCCAGACCCTGGACGGCAACGGTCTTGCCCTTCAGGCCAGGTTGCTCGAGGTGTTCGAAGGCGGCCTTCAAAGCGGCCACGCAGCCGCGGGCCGTGGCCTTGCCGAAGTCGAGGTGGGAAGCCACCCGGGCCGTGCCCTTGGCAACATCCTCGAGGTCTTCATAGGTGGTGCCGACATCCAGCCCCGTGAAGAAGCTGCCGCCCAGCCGGTCGATGGCACGCCCCAAGGCGATGAAGGCCAGGCGACGGTCAAGCCTTTCCGACTTCATGACGACAATCTTGCCGCCTCCGGCCCTGAGGTCGGCCAGGGCCGCCTTGTAGCTCATGTGCTGGGCCAGGCGCAGGGCATCCGTCAGTGCTGCATGGAGCGTCGAATAACTGAGAGTGCGGATGCCCCCAAAGGCCGGTCCCCGCCGCGTGCTGTGTACGGCGATGATGGCGCGCAGGCCCCGCGCCTCGTCGCTCACGAACTGGACGGACTCGGCGCCGAACTGCGCCAGAAGGTCGAAGCTGTTCATGAAGAGGAGAGTTTGCCACGGGCCGGACGTCGGCGAAATGGGGCATGGTGGGCTGCCCCTATCACCCGCCGCCCTGCCGTCGCATAGTGCGCCCCGTGAAAACGCTTCCACTGGTCGCGACCGTCATAGGCGTCATTGCGGTGTCCATGGCGGCCCCCTACATCCTGCTATCCGAGGTTCAGCCCTACGCGCTGGCCGCCTGGCGCCTGCTGAGCGTGGCCTTGATTCTGGCGCCCTTTGCCCTGAAGCCGCTGCTGGCAGATCTCGCCAGACTCAGCGCAGGAGAGCGGTTCAAGCTGCTGGCGTCAGGGCTGACGTACGGCGCACACTTTGCGTTTTTTGCCCTGGCGTTTGGCTATACCAGCAAGGAGAGCGTGGTGGTGCTGATCGGCGCCCAGCCGCTCATGGCTATGGCCGTTGGCCGCATTTTCCTGGGGGAAGCCATCACACGCTCGATGCTCGGTGCCACGGCCCTGTCACTGGTGGGACTTGGCCTGTTCGTATGGAACGACTACTCATTTGATCCGGGGCACCTTTGGGGCGATGCCATGGTGCTGATCTGCGGCCTGCTCATCGTCATTTCCTACGCCATCGGCCGCAGGCTCAGACCGCGCATGAAGCTGACCAGCTACCTGTTCTCGCTCTACCTGCTGGGCGGGCTGGGCTGTTTGGCGGCAGCGCTGGTGGCGGGCAACGCGCTGTGGGGCTTTCACTGGATCAACTGGTATTACCTGGGCTGTGCCATAATCATCCCAACGCTGGTCGGCCACTCGATGTTTCATTACGTGGTGAAGTACGTGCCGGTGTTCTATGTGAACCTGGCCATACTGGCCGAGCCCGTGATTGCCATTGTCGTCATGCTGCTCTTGCGTGAGCGCTTTGAGGTGTTCAGTGCATCGGAGTTGACGGGGCTCCAGACTCTCGGCGGCGCCCTGCTGCTGGCTGGCGTGGCCCTGGGCCTGGGCGTGGCGCGCAAGGCTAAAGGAGATGGACATGAGCAAGACAACCGGTCTGCTTCTGGCGGCGGCGGCTCTGATGCTGACACTCGGCAGCCAGAACGCGCAGGAAAACCCGCAACCGCAGGATCCTGACTTCAAGGACGCGCCGGTCTCCGACGTGCTCAAGTGGGCCCAGACCGAACTGGGCTGCGGCTTCATCTACGAGGGCGAGGACCTGTTCGAGGGAGGCAAACCTCTGACCATCAGCAGCGCCTCGCTCAGGCCCGGCAGCAATGCCGAGCGCACCCTGGCGTTGTTCGAGCTGCTCCGTCGTGCCGGGCTTGTCGCCTTCCAGGTGGAGGGCCTGCCGGGCCCCGTCTATCAGCTCGTCAAGGGCGCCCAGGCCTCGCGCTTTGCCACGGTCGTGCAATCGCCGCAGGAGGCCGCCCGATACTACTTCGCGGCACTCGCCATCAAGCTCAGCCGCGCCAGCCCCCAGGTCGTGGCTGCGGCCCTAAAGGACAAACTCACGCCCGGCGTGGGCTCGCTGGAAGTGTTTGAGGCGACGCACACGCTGGTGATCTGCGACTTTTCGGACCGCCTGCTGGCCGCCCATGCCCTGGCCCTGGCCGCCGACACCCCGGCCACGCGTGACGACGATCTGGTCGTGGCGGATTTCGTGCCGCGCTCCTTGCCGGCCAGGCGCATGAACGCCGCCGTGGAGCGTCTGCGCGTCCGGGGAGAGAGCTGGCAGGCCAGCGTGAACGAACACTCGAACCTGCTGCTGATCAGCGGCCGGCGTGACGAAGTGGCGCGAGTCAGCGAGCGCCTGACGCGCCTGGACAGCAGGCCCCAGGACCCCGCCTTTGCCGAAACCGTGGAGACATTCAAAGTCAGCAACGGCTCGGCCGAGGAAGCGGCCCGCACCCTCAAGCAGATGTTCGAGCTCGAGATTGCGTCGGGCAGCGTGCAGGTGGGAGCCTTCGAGCGGGCCCGCAAGATCGTGTTTCGCGGCAGCCGCGCCGACGCAATCAGGGCCCAGGAAGCGCTCAAGCAGGTGGACGTCGCGCCCGATGGCGCGCCCAAGGACAAATGACCGCGGCCGGGGGCCCTGCTAGACTGACGCCCATGCGCGGCCTGCCCGCAACTTCCGCAGCCTTGGTGCTGAGCCTCTGCCTGGGGGCTTGCGCGAGCCCGCCGTGTGAACCCCCGGAAGTACGCGACGTAACGACGCTGCATCGCTTTGACGGCGCGCCGCTGAAGCGCCGGGACATCGAGGCGCGCAGGCCTTCGGCCCTGGCCCTGGCCCGCGCGCTCATGTCGCTGGAACGGGAGTTGCGCGAGCCCTGGGCCGAAGATCGCGACGCCTCCGTGCTCATGGAGCAGGCCGACCGCGACGGAGAAATGCGGGTGGCCCGCGAGCTCTGGCGCCTGGCCGAGCCGCTGCCCCGGGGGTTGAGGCGCAGCCAATTTGCGGAGTTTGGCTTCTACGCCGACGCCGGTCCTTCACGACGTTTCCTGCCTCCGATCGCTCCTCCTGACCTTGAGGGTATGGCTGCCGCCATGCTTTCCGAGCATCACGACCGCACGGAAAGCGCACTGCTGCTGGCGGCCTGGCGCCGCTTCTCGCCGGAGATCTCGGGCCGGCGCGACGGCTACCTCGCCTCGCGCTGGAGCTTTTCGGGGGGTGGCGCGGAGTTGGTGCTCAACGAAAGCCTGCTGGGGCCCCATCGCCGCAGCAGCGTCAAGGAGTGCGACGGGGCTTTTCTAGCGGGTCCGACCTCGGTGGCGCAGGGCTACGCCGCGCCCGAGGGCGTGCTGGCCCTGGTGGCGCCCTCGGCGCCCTCGCCCGTGCAGGCCGCCATTGACGCTTTGGCGGGGCAGGCGGGTGCGCGAATCCCCGTGGAAATCGAGGGGGCCGGCCTGCGCGTGGAACTCTCTGAGGAAGATCGCGCCTTTCTGGCGGCCGCTCTCAAGGGCTTGAAGGACGGCTGCTGCGACGTGGCGGCCCTGCCTGCGGGCTGCATACAGCTTGAGGTCGAGTTCGACTACCTTGTGGGAAACGCCGAGGCGCGATCAACCCTGCGCTTCACGCGGCGGGAGTCCCGCTGGGTGCTGGACAAGCTGATCTATGAGCCCGCGGCGGCCGCGGTGGTGGGGCGGGAGGGTGCCGCGCTGGACCTTATCGCGCTGCTGCGCGACGATCGCAGCGCCGTGACGCGCCCCCGATAACTCGAAAAGCAAACCGGGCGCCCTGAGGGCGCCCGGTTTTCCTTTGATGATGCATCAGGCCCTGCGGCGGATGAGCCGTGTCAAGGTCAGTGCGGCCAGTGCCGCCATGACCAGCAGGAAGCCCAGCCCCTGGCTCTGCTCGGTGCTGCAGCCGGAGCCGCCCGGCCCGCTGAGTCCGGGGGCATTGCCGATGGCCATGGAGTAAGCCTGGTCATAGGTGCCGCCCGTCGAGTCCGTCACGCGGATGGTGAAATTGAAGGCGCCGCCCACCGTGGGCGTGCCGGACAGGGTTCCCGTTGAAGACAGAGTAAGACCCGCGGGCAACGTGGAGTTCCGCAGCGACCAGCTGTAGGGCCCGGTGCCCTGCACCGCCGTAAAGTCAAAGGGCGTGTAGGGCTGGCCGCGCTGGCCGCCGGGGATTGCCGTTGTGGTGATGATGACGCCCGTGGGCGAGGTTCCGGTTCCGACAATCGGGATCACGTAAGGTGAAGGCGTGCCCGAGGTATCGTTGTGGGTGAAGGTGATCTCGGCTTCCTTGACGCCCACGGCGCTGGGGTCAAACACGACCGTGAACGACCAGTTGCCGCCCGCGGCCACCGTTCCGGTGAAGCCTGCGGTATTCAGGCCGAACTGCGAGGCGTGGGTGCCCGAAAGCGACGGCAGCGTGATGGTGAGCGCCTGAGTGCCCTGATTGACGATCACCAGCGTCTTGGCCGAGGAAGGACCGGCCGCCACATCCCTGGAGCCGAGGTCGCGGTAGCTGGCAAAGGCCGCCGGCGAACCGCTGGTCACGATGGTGCCCGTGGAAGTGGCTTCACGCACCTGGGCGATGGGGCCCGGCGGAACGCCTGTGCCGGTGACGTTGATGACGAAGTTGGTGGGGCTGCCGTTGGTGGTGAGGGTCACCTGGGCGTTCTTGACGCCGGTGGTGCTCGGGTCAAAGGCGATGGTGAAGGAAGTGTTGCCGCCCGGCGCCACCGAAGCAGCCAGCGTCGAGCTGTTCAGGATAAACTGGCTCGAACCGCTGCCGCCCAGCACCGGGTTGTTGATGGAGAGATTCGCGTTGCCGGTGTTCTCGATGTAAATCTGAAGCGGAGTGGAAGCGCCGGCCGTGATGTCGCGAACGCCGAAATCCAGCGGACCCGTGGCCGCAGCCGGGCTGGTCAGCGTCGTTCCGGTTGAACCGCCCGCCTTGACGACCAGCACCGGCGCCGTGATGACGCCAAGGCCGGTCACATTGATCAGGAAGGGGCTGGGTTCGTTGGTCGAGTTGTGGGTGATGCGGATGACGGCATCCTTCTGGCCCGCCGAGCTGGGGTCAAAGGCAACGGTGAAACTTGTACCCGCGCCTGCGGCCAGCGACGTCTGGTAACCGGTCGTGCCCAGCACGAACTGGGTGGGATCTGTGCCGGCCAGAGTCGGGTTGCTGACGGTCAGCGTCTGGCCGCCCTGGTTTTCAACCCAGATAGTGATGGTGGCCGTGGGGCCTGCCGTGACCACCTGGGAGCCGAAATCGCGAGTGGTGCCGAACACTGGGCCGTTGTGCGGAATCTGGGCGCCCGCGGCGCTGTTTTCCTTCACGCCGATGGAGGGAGTGACCGGCGGCTGGAAGCCCGTGCCCAGCACCGGCACTGAGAAGTAGCTGGGATTGCCGCCCTGGCCGTTGTAGGCGCTGTCGGTGTTGGGAATGCGTACTTCAGCGTCCTTGACACCGATCGTGTTGGGGTCAAACGCCACCAGGAAGGATGTTGAGGCCCCAGCCGCCACCGATTGCGTGAAACCGGTGTTATCCACCACGAACTCCGTGTACCAGGTGCCGCCGAGGTCCGGGGGCGTCATGTACAGCGTGCCCGTGCCGATGTTCTTGACGAAAATCTGGATGGAGCCCGTGGGGCCGGCGTTGATGTCCTGCTGGCCGAAGTCACGCGGCGTGCCCGTGGCCGATTGACCGTGGTTGATGACAGGGCCCGTGGCGCTGCCGAGACGCAACTCGATGGTGCCGCCCGCAGGCGGGATCACCTCGGCCTGCACGTTGATCTCGAAGATCTGGGTGCCGCCGCCGCCGGCGTTGTGATACAGGCGGTACTGGCAGGTCTGGATGCCCGGCGACGTGCCGGACGGCGTATTGAACTGGATGGTCCACGTCGCTGTCTGGCCCGGTGGCAAGGGGTTGATGAAAGTCGCGGCCGGGGCGTTGAAGTAGAAGTTGCCGTTGAAGGAACCGCTGGGGTTTTCGTCAATGGACGGGGCGGGGAACGTCAGGTTGGCCGCACCATTGTTCGTGATGGCAATGGTCAGCAGGGCCGAGTTGCGTCCCGCAGGGACCTGACCGAAGTTGCGCAGGCCGCCCACGGCCTGGTTGTCCGTGATGATTGTGCCGGTGGCGCCGCCCTCGCGGACCTCCATTTCAGAGGTGGCGTTGTAGATTTCGAAGTCGTCAATGCACCAGCCGGTGTGAACCGTCGTGCCGGTGGGGCCAATGCCGAACCGGATCTGCACGGTGGCAGAACCATTGGCCCACTGGCCGATATTCAGCGTCTGCGTGGTCCAGGTCGTGTCGCGAATCGTGGTCTGGGAGCCGCCCACGATGCTGCTCCAGATTTCAGTCCACTGCGTGCCGTTGTTGGAAATCGAGATGTTGGCCGTGGTGCCGATGGAGCAGCCAAGCCAGCGGCGGAAGCGCAGCTTTACGTTGGTGCCGTTCGTGCAGTTCACCATAGGCGAAATGGCGTAGTTCGTTGCGCCCTGGCTGGTGGCGTAGTCACCGCCGATGTTGTCTCCAAGAATGAAGTTGTCCGATGACGAGGCCGTGGCGTCCGTACCGGGCTCGCTGCGCGGCGGCGAGCCGCTGGGCGCGTAGGCCACGCAGGGAGCGCGCTGCCACGTCGCGCCCAGTTGCCAGCCTGTCGCCGTCGAGAAACTGTCAGAAAACGGCATGGGGGCGGGCGGGGGTACTACGTCAAGCTGGAAGTTGCGCTGGGCAACGTCCGGCGTGGGCGTCTTGCTGTCCGTCGCGGTCAGGACGAAGTTGTAGTTGCCCACCGTCGTCGGCGTACCGGAGAGCAGCAGGTTGTTGCCCTGGGGCGTGGCGGTGATGCCGGGGGGCAGGCCGGTGATGGCAGTGTTCCAGGTGTATGGTGTGGTGCCGTTCGTGGCCGTGATCACCTGGTTGTAGGGTGAGCCCTGCGCCGCCGTGGGAAGGGGCGAAGAGGTTGTGATCGAGAAGCCGAAGTTGACGAGGTAGTCCTTGGCCTCGCCGTAGTAATACGATGCGTAGCAGGTGTAGGGCCCCGCCGCGTAGTAGTTCGTGCGGAAGCGCATGCGGCAGTTTCCGGCCGCGCCTGCGGGGGGCGACCATTGCATGACAATGGGTCCGACCGCGTAGGATGTCGACCAGAAGACGCGTTCGTTGGTGTCATTGAACGTGCCATCATTGTTGAAATCGACCCAGGCCGTCACGCCGGTCTGGTAGCCGCCCCCGATGGTCACGGTGATCGTGTGGTTGACCGTGGGCACCATCAGGGCAGGGGGCACAGCGCCGAAGAACGTGTTGTAGGGCGCGCTGCTGGGCGTGCTGCCATGGTTGAGCAGCACGTTGGTGCCCTGCTTGATCTCGACGTTCGAGATGTACATGCCGTACGAAGTGCCATACGAATAGGGCGAGTTGGCGTAGCCGCCCAAGGGTGGCGACTGGGCCCAGAGAGTGCCCGCGCCAAGCGCCAGCAAAAGCGCCACTGCCAACTTGCCGCTGAGGTACTTCATGTTTCTGCCTCCTCCGTTGACTTCCCGCAGTTCGGCCGACATGTCCCATGGAACGGGCGTGCCTCTACGCCCTCGGGGGTGCCGGGGTTCGAAAGACAAGCCCAAAGACGTTCGGATTTCTACGCGCCTGAAAGACTACCACAGGCACCCATGCAATCAAGTGTTTCAACACACACTGTACGACAAAATCTTACACCCATTGGGTTGTATGCCCAAAAAAGGCATGGGGCGACACTTGGCGCCGCCCCATTCTTGCTCACTTCCCGTTGCCGGCGCTACGCGCGGCGGGCCACCCTGACGCCCGCCAGAAGCGCGAGCAACACGGACAACACCGCCACGAGCCCGACGTTTCCGTCAGTGTGCGAGGCACAGGCGCCGCCGCCACCTCCGCCCGCCGTGGGCAGCAGGGGGCTGCCGGCGATAACCAGCGTGTAGTTGCGCTCGTCCGTGCCGCCACCCGCGTCAGTCACCCGCACGGCAATGGCGAAGTTGCCGGAAACCGCGGGAATGCCCGAGAGCACGCCCGAGGTGCTGAGCGTCAGGCCCGCGGGCAGCGTGGACTTGTACATCGTCCAGGTGTAGGGCGCCGTTCCCTGGTTGGCCGAGAAGTTCACGGTGGCGAAGCTGGTACCGAGGGCTCCCGAGGGAAGCGCGGCCGTCAGAATCTGGACACCGGTGGCCGAGGTGCCGCGCCCGATCACAGGCACGATGAAAGGCGAGGGCGTACCCGAGGTGTCGTTGTGGGTGAATTCAATCTGGGCGTCCTTGGTGCCGACCGCCGTGGGGTCGCAGGTCACGGTGAGCTGAGTACTGGCGCCCGCCGCCACCGACGTGCTGAAGCCCGCGGTGCTCAACGTGAACTGCGAGGCTTCGGGGCCGGTCAGGGTCGGCGTTCCCAGCGTCATCGGCTGGTTGCCCGCGTTGACAATCACGATGGTGATGGGCGAGGTCGCACCGGCCGCGACATCCACGCTGCCGCAGTCCCGGCCGCTGCCGGACGTTGCCACGGCGCCGCTGGCGACGACGGTTCCGGTGGCGGAACCCTCACGGACTTCAACGATGGGCGAGTTCAGAATGCCGTTGCCCGCCACGTTGATGACGAACGGCGTCGCTGTGCCCGAGGCGTTGTGCGTCATGCTGACGTTGGCGGTCCTGGCTCCAACGGAGGAGGGATCGAAGGCCACGGTGAAGCTGGTGTTGGCGCCCACGGCCACCGTGGTGGAGAACCCCGCGGTGTTGAGCACAAAGTGCGGCGCGCCCGCACCGGCCAGAGCCGGCGTGCCCAGGGTCATGGACGCCGTGCCGGTGTTCTCGATGTAGATGACGACGGCGGTTGAGGGGCCGGCGTTGATATCGCGGTTGCCGAAATTCAGGGCGCCCGTGGCCGGAGCCGGGTTGGTCAAGGTGGTGCCGGCCGCGCCGCCGGCCTTTACCACAATCACGGCGGCCGTCGTGATGCCCGTGCCCGTGACGTTGATGATGAAGGGCGAGGTGGCGCCGGGGTCGTTGTGGGTGAATGTGACCGTCGCGTTCTTGACGCCGACGGAGGTCGGGTCAAAGGCAATGGTGAAGCTGGTGTTGCCGCCGGGCGCCACGGTCGTTGTGAAACCCGTGGTGCTGAGCACGAAGTCCGCTGCGTGGGTTCCGCCCTTGGTGGGCGTGCCCAAAGTCAGGGCCTGGCTGCCGGTGTTCGTGATGAAAATGCTGAGCGTGGCCGTGGGCCCCGCGGAAACAATCTGGCTTCCGAAGTCGCGAGCGGTGCCGGCCGCGGCCTGATTGTGGGTGACGGCGGGACCGGTCAGGGAGCTCTCCGTCACGGTCGCCTGCGGGGTCGTTACGGTGGTCGTGCCGTTGCCGATCACCGGCACTTCATAGGGAGATGCCTGGGTGGCGTCCGTATGGGGAATGCGGATGAAGGAGTCCAGGCCGTTCTGCACGACGCTGGGGTCAAAGGCAATCGTAACCGAGGTGCTCGCGCCCGCCGCCAGCGTGGTGGCAAAGCCCGTGGTGTTCAGCACGAACTGGTTCCACCAAGTGGGGCCGAGGTCGGGCACCGTGAGATTCAGGGGGCCGGTGCCGGTGTTCATGATGGTGATGGTCAGGGCCGCCGTGGGTCCGGCGCTGACGTCCTGGTTGCCGAAGTCGCGCGGGGTGCCCGTAGGTGACTGCTGATGGGTGATGATGGGGCCCGTGGTGCTGCCGAGGCGGACTTCAAGAACGCCCACGGCGGCGGCGACGCCCGTTCCCTCGAGGTTAATCAGGAACTGCTGGCCGCTGGTGCCGCCTGCGTTGTGCGTGAGCACGGCCGTGCACGAGCGAACACCCAGAGCCGTGGGATAGAACACGTAGGTGAACGAAGACGACTGGCCCGGGGGGATGGGGTTGGTGAAGCCGGTGAAGTTGGCCGTGAAATCGCCAGGGTTGGCGCCCTGCTCCGAGAAGGTGATCCCGAGGTTGGTGGCGCCATTGTTTGTGATCGTGAAGGTCACGGCGGCGCTGGAGGTGCTCACCTGCTGGCTTCCGAACTGGCGCAAGCCGCCCACCGCCTGGTTGTTGGTGATGACCGTGCCGGGGGCGGGCCCTTCACGAACTTCCATGTCGGGGCCGCCGTCATAGATTTCGAAGTCGTCGATGCTCCAGCCCACGTGCGGGTTGGCGCCGGTGGGGCCCACGCCGAAGCGAATCTGCACCGTGGCATAGCCGTTGGCCCACTGGGAGATGTTGTAGGTGAACGTGGTCCAGGCGGTGTCCATGATGGTGCTCTGGCCGCCGGCGGGCGTCTGCTCCCATACCGTATTCCAGACCGAGCCGTTGTTCGAGATCTGGATGTACAGCGACGTGCCGATGGCGTTGCCGAGCCAGCGCGAGAAGCGCAGACGGGCGTTCTGTGCCGTCGTGCAGTTGACCATAGGCGACACCGCCCAATAGGTCTGGCTCTGGTTGATGGGGTAGTCGCCGCCGATCGTGTCGCCGATGATCATGTTGTCGCTGCTGCTTGACGTGGCGTCCTGAGTGGGCTCAGCCCGCGTGGGGCTCGAGGCCGAGTAGCCTGTGGTGGCGCCGCGCGTCCAGGTCGTGCCCAGTTGCCAGCCTTTGTCGGTTGAGAAGTTGTCGCTGAAGGGCATGGCGGCCGGCGGGGGAACCACCGTGAGAGCAAAGGCCTTGGTCGACTGCTGTGACGGCGAAGAACTGTCATTGACCGTGACGCTGAAATTGAACGTGCCTGCCGTCGTCGGCGTGCCGGACAGCAGCAGGTTGTTGCCGGATTGTGAGGCCGTGATGCCCGGGGGCAGCGTTCCGGTCACGGGCAGCACCCAGTTGTAGGGTGTCGTGCCGTTGGTGGCCTGGATGTTCTGGTTGTAGGCCGAGCCCTGGGCCGCCGTGGGCAGGGGCGAACTGGTCGAGATGGCAAAGCCCAGATTGACCAAGTAGTCCTCGGCTTCACCGTAGGCATAGCTTATCACGGGGTCGTGGGGGCCTGCGGTGTTCCATACGGCCCGGACGCGTAAACGCCGGACTCCGCCGACGCCCGACGGCGGAACGAACGTGATGACGCCGTAGGTCGGGTGAGTGATGTTGCCTGTCGTGCCGAGTTGCTCGCCGGCATCGAGGAAGTCGCCGTCGTTGTTGTAGTCAATCCAGGCCGTGAAGTACTGCGAGTAGGCCGACCCGGGCTGGACCTCGACCGAGTGAGACGAACCCGGCACCATGTTGCCCGGGGTGATGGCGCTGTAGAACGTGTTGTAAGGCGAAGCGGCGCCGCCCGTGTTCAAGTTGCTCATCAAGGTCGTGGTGCCGACCTTGAGCACGAAGCTCTCAATCTGATCTCCAAAGGCCGTTCCGGTGGTGTAAGCGGCGTCCTGGTAGCCGCCCATGGGCGGAGTCTGGGCCATGAGCGAAGTGCCACTGGCCAGCACAAGCGCGATCAGCGCCGCGTTAAGCTTCAACATATGAATCTCCTCGACCTTGCAGGACAATCGACCGGCCCCCAAGCCGAGATCGTCCCATGAGCTTGAGTGTCTGTACGCCACAGGACTCAAGCTGTACTTCGAGATAAGGCTTGCGGTGGCCTCACTTTTCCGGGCCGCTGGCACAGAGGCCAGGCCTCAAACCGATACGTCCGGGAGATGTCGGCAAACCTTCCAAACTAAGCAGTTAGTCTCTACCCTACCTTCACGAATTCACAAAGCAATCCACATCCTTCATTTTTACGTAAAGCGCTTCCCAAGTACAACTTGCAGGGGTTGGTCACCATATGCCACGTCCGGCCATTGTGTTAAGTGCCCTCTTTGGTCAAGCGTCCGTCCGTTTCCTCACAAAAACAGAAGAAGCGCGGCTGAGCCGCGCTTCTTCATCCTGGCACGGAGCTGAGTTAGGCGTTGCGGCGCCTCAAGGTCCCAAGGCTGATCAATGCCAAGACCGCCAGCAGCACTACCACATAGCCCGCGGCATCTTCTTGGCGGGCTGAGCAGGCGTTGCCGCCTCCACCGCCTACGCCAAGGGGTTCTTGCCGGTGCCGATGTCGTTGTTGGCGATGCTGACCTGGAAGCTCATGGGGCCGGAGGCCAGGGCGCGCACGCTGATGGTGAAGGTGGTTGAACCGCTGACTGCGACGCTGGTGGCCGGGGTGGCGGTCACCTGGGCGATGCAGTTGGTCATGCCGCTGATGGCGACTTCCGGAGTACCGTTGAGAGCCAGGGGTGCATTGCCGGAGTTGGACACCGTGAAGTTGAAGGGCAGCGACTGAACTGTGCCCACGGTGCCAATGGCGTGATTGCCGCCGTCGGCGATGGCGCTGCCGCGGGAAACTTCAATGACCGGGGCGGAGACGCCCGTGCCGCTTACGGTCCAGTTGTAGGGGTTCTTGCCAGTGCCGGGGTCGTCGTTGGCGATGGACACGGTGAAGCTGAAGGCGCCCGCCGCCGCGACGTTGTACCCGACCGAGAAGGTCACCGAGCCGCCGATGGCCACCGTTGCAGAGGCCGGAGGCGCGGTAACGGATACCGTGCAATTGCTCACGGGTGTCACGACCACCAGGTTTGGCGCACCCGTGAGGTTCAAGCCCAGTGTACCCGTGTTGGAGATGGTGTATGTCAGGGTCTGGGTCGCGCCGAAGGGAACGTTGCCGAGGGCGTCCGTGCCGCCGTCAGCGATGGCACCGCCGCGCGCCACTTCCATATTGGGAAGGTTGGGGTTGACGGTGCCGGTCACGGCCACGTTCTGGGAGGCCGTCGTGCTGACATGGGTGATGTTTCCGCTGACTGCGCCCACCGTGGCGCCCGTGAGGCGGGCGTGGATGGTGGCGTTGACGCTGCCGGCCGTTGGAACCAATGCCTGGGTCGTGGCGTAGGTGCCACCCGCGCCTGTCTGGGAGATTTCAACACCAGCCGGGGCAGTCACGGTGATATTGGCCGTGAGGTTGGCGCCCGTCACGCTGTAAGACTGGGGCGTGCCCGCGGTACCCTGATAAACGGTGCCGAGGTTCAGCGGGGGTGTAACGCCGGTAATGGTGATGGACGGCGGAGGCGGCGTCACCGTTCCGGTGACCGCGAGATTCTGCTGGGTGGCGCCGGTGCTGGTGTGGGTGATGTCGCCGCTGACCGCGCCCACGGTCGCGCCGATGAGGCGGGCGTGAATCGTGGCGTTGACGCTGCCGGCGGTGGGCACCAGGTTCTGCGTGCCGGCATAGGTGCCGCCCGCGCCCGTCTGGGAGATCTCGACGCCCGTGGGCGCCGTGACCACGATGTCTGCCGTCAGGTTGGCTCCCGTTACCGTGTAGGCGACCGGGGTGCCGGCGCTGCCGACCACGACGCTGCCCAGGTTCAGCGGCGGCGTGCCGGCGCTGACCGTGATCGTCGGGACGGGGGCCGTCACGGTGCCGGTCACCGCGAGGTTGACCGGTGTGCCGCCCGTGGTGGTGTGGGCCAGGTTGCCGGTGATGGCGCCCTGAGAAGCCGATGCCGCGATGCGGGCATAGACCGTGGTGGTTGCCAAGGTGCCGCCGGTCTGGGTGAGCTGGATGGAAGTAGCGTAGCCTGAGCCCGCCGTCGTTGACACTTCAACGCCCGCCGGAGCACTGACAAATACGTTGGCCGTGAGGTTCACGGCGGAAACGGTGTAGCTGGCTGGAGTGCCGGCCACGCCTTGAGAGGTGGTTCCAAGACTCAGGGGCGTGGTTGCCGACGTCACGGTGATCACCGGTGGAGGCGGGTTCACGGTTCCTGTCACGGCCAGGTTCACCGTGGTGGCACCGCCGCCGCTGTGAGTGATGTTGCCGGAAATCGCGCCGGCGGAAGCGCCGGTCATGCGTGCGTGAACCGTCTGGTTGATGGACCCGCCGGAGGGCGTAAGCACATGGCTTGATGCATAGGTGCCCGCCGAGCCCGTGATGGAGAGTTGAACGCCCGTGGGAGCAGTGACCGTGACGTTGCCGGTCAGGCTGCCGCCGGTCACTGTGTAACTGACGGGTGTGCTGGGCGTGCCCTGCGAGGTCGTGCCCAGGGCCAAGGGGTTGGTGGTCGAGGTGACGGAAATATACGGGCCGGGGGGGGTGTAGGTGATGCGAAGCGACGGCACATAGCCGACGCGGTTGTAATTGTTCATGGAATCGAATGGCCAGGTATACGAACTGTCGGCATAGCCATAGATGTTGCGAGTGCCGGAGACCGTGCGCCAATAGGTGCCTCCGCCGGACACGTAGCTTGTGCCGTCTTCCGTGTAGTCAATAAGCAGGTTGCTCGATCCATTCCACTGGAAGGCACTGGCGAACGTGTAGGTAACCCACGTGTCTGCCGTGACTGAGGCCCGTCCTGTCGGGCCGTAGGCAACGGTCCATCCGGTCGTGGTAAACGCGGTCAACCCGGTGGCCGTGGTGTGCTGAACTCGAATACGTTCAGCCTCAAAGGCTTTGCCATTGGCCTGAGCGCACTTGAACTGTATGGCGTTGATGTACGAACCAGCCGGTATGCCTGCCGCGGTCAGCTCGCTGGCCAAGTAGAGGCTTTCATTTCGGTTGTCGTGCCAATACGTGTTCAGGATGTAACCGCTACCGGAAAACGCGGTCTCCGTGGTAGACGTCAGCAGTTCGACCGTGGTCTGAGCCTGCAATGCCGCGCTGCTGAGCGCGAGCATGGTCAAGAGCGTAAGGGAGCGCCCTAGTGTCCTCATTGCCTCACTCCTTAGTAAGCATGATGGTGACAAGTAACCCCTCCGCCTCAGGAAGGATTCCACAAAAAACCAGTTGGTGAGGCATTAATCGTACACGGAGAATGCCGTATCGTCCAATGTGCGATATTGAACGAATCAAGTTGCAGCGCATAAGCTACACTGTGGTCGCCATTTACACGGCTTCCGGCGGCAAAGTTTTCTTTTCGCCGCGCCCCATCATCCCTTCATGTACACTTCATGGGAGTCACACAGCGCAACTCACTGACCGGTCCGATGTTTCTCATTGACGGCTACAATCTGCTCCATGTGCTCAAGCCAAACCGCCGCTACGCCCTGGACGACGTGGCGCGCCTGCAGATGCTCGAGTTGCTCAGCACGTTTTCCCGCCGCAAGAACCGCGAAGTGATCTGCTTTCTGGATGGCACGCCGGGCGTGATGTCACCCGGTGATTTGCAGCGGCCGGGCGTACGCGTAAAGTTCTGTGGACCCGACGAGCAAAGTGCCGACCGCGCGATCTGCCGTTACGTCGAAGAGGCTATGGACCCCCATCGGCTCACCGTCGTCAGCAACGACCGCGAGGTGCGCAGCCTGTGTCGCCGCGAGGGCGCCAGACTGATTTCAAGCGACGAGTTCGCGGCCCAGTTGGGCCAACCCTCACAGGCGCCTTCCAAGACGTCAGCCCGGCCGCAGCCCCCGTCCAAGCTGCCTGTCAACCGCCAGTACTTTCAGGGCATCGAGCGGGAGATGCTCGATGAAGTCGGAGACCTCGATCAGTTCGAACGCGACACGCTCAAGGATCTCGAATAGCACTGCAACGCTGGATTTCAGCCCCGGCGGCGACGCCGCGGGCGCCGCGCGAGTTCGCCGTACCCTGCCCCGCCATGACTGGCGGGGCTGATTCACCGATCCAGCGTTGCAGTGACAGCACCTTTTCGGCGTTGGTCCAAAGGCTCTCGCTCGCGGCCTCGCCTCGGCGTCCCTGGGCATCAAGCCACGGTCGCCGCCGCTTCCACGCGTCCACGGCGGCCCAGCACATGGCGCAGGGCGCTTTCCAGCGTCGGGTGGCGAAACCGATAGCCGCTGGCCTCCAGCTTGTGCGGCAGAACCTTGGCGCCGCCCAGCAGCATTTCGCGCGCCATCTCACCCAGGACTAGCATCAAAGGAAGGGCGGTGACGGCCCAGGGCAGGAACCAGAGCACGGGCCGGAAGAGCACGCGCCCCAAAGTCCGCGTAAACTCACGGTTGGTCACGGGCGCAGGGGCCGTCACGTTCACGGGCCCGCTGAGCGCAGGCGTCACGAGCGCATGGTGGATGGCGCCGACGGCATCGTCGATGCTGACCCAGCTCAGGTACTGGCGGCCACTGCCCAGGTTGGTGCCCAGGCCCAGCTTGAAAGGAAGCAGCATCCTTTTCAGGGCGCCGCCCCGGGGGCTGAGCACGACTCCGAGTCTGGCATTCACGACCCGGATGCCGGACTCGATGGCGCTCTGGCAGGAGGCCTCCCAGGAGCGGCACACGGCTGCGAGAAAACCCTGACCGTGGCTGGAGTGCTCGTCCAACTCCTCGTCCCCGCGGTCACCGTAGATGCCGACGGCCGAGGCGCAGACAAGCACCTGCGGTTTCTTCTTCAGCCTGGAAAGTGCGCGACACAGCAGCGTGGTTCCCTTCACGCGGCTTTCGAGGATGTCCTCGCGGTGCTGCTTCGTCCAACGCTCGCCGACGTTCGCACCCGCGAGATGCACCACGGCGTCAAAGCCCTCGAGCGAGTCTTGGTCGAGCCGGCCTCGCTCGACATTCCACTGAATGTCCGCGCTGGCGCCGCGCCCGAGCGTTTTGACTTCGTGGCCGCCCGCGCTGAGGAAGTTCTTGAGTTCGGTGCCCACCAGGCCGCTGGCGCCGGTGATGAGAATGCGCATGGTCTTGTCTCCTGTGCGGCTGAAGTGAGCGGCGATGTCCGACGCGGTCACCCGGTGGCGGTAGTCGAAGGCGCTTTCCAGCTTGCGCCGGACGAATCCCGAGCCCAGGGTGCGCCCGATGATGCCAAAGGGCAGCTCATATTCGATGCAGTCTTCGAGAATGCAGCCGTCACCCGAGGGTTCGAAGCGGTGGACATGATCCCAGGACGCAAAGGGGCCGGAAAGCTGGCGATCGCTGAACATGCGGCCGGCGCTCATGGGGCCGTGCTCGGCTATCCAGGTCTGGGACAGGGGGCCGGCGCCGACGCTGAGCGTAACCCGTGAGCCAGGCTCCAGTCCTCCGCGCCGCTCGATCAGTTTCACGCGGTCCCAGGGAGGCGAAAGCCGCTCCAGGGCTCCCGGCCGGGCGTGCCACCGGAAAACTTCTTCGGGCGGAGCGGGAATCAGGGTTTTCTTGACGAACCGCGGCATGGCCGATCCTCTCGCATGGGGCCCGACCGGCGAGGCCGCCAGGCCCTCTGGACTGTCAGCGTCCGCCGCCGCCGGCACTGGTGGCCGCCAGGCGTTCCCGGGCTTCACGGGCCTGCTGGCTCATCCACAGATAGATTTCCGGCCTTTGAACCGTGCCGTGGCCCACATTCTCCTGCACGATCCACTCATGTTCGATGCCGGCGTTTGCCATGGTTTCATGGAGCCGCTGGTTGTGCGGGAAGAGGCCGAAGCTGTCGCGGGTACCGCTGGTAAGAAGGATGGGGAAGGGTTGGGCCTCGCTGCGGCGGATTTGCGTGAAGGGATCGACAGCCTCGAATTTTTCGCGGTCAGGGAACTTCCCCTTGATGGCGCGGCGGTAAACGCTGGCCCAGCCGCCGCCAAACTGCTTCTCGAAGGCGGCAATGGCCATCTCGCAGTCATAGGGAGACGTGTCGAAGGTGAAGGGGCTGGCGACGGCGACTGCATTGAAGTACTGGGGATTTCGCAGGCTGACAATCAGGGCGTTGAGGCCGCCCATGGAATGACCAAAGGCCACGGTGACGCCATTGGTGCGGTACTCACGATTGACGCGGGGCAGGACT
>QEVF01000055.1 GCA_003576915.1 Planctomycetota bacterium
GCGCGTGGAGCTGGGTCTGTTCGCCAACGTGCGGCCGAGTGGCCTCATCGCCATCAACCTGGAACCGGGCGACAGCCTGCGCTGGGTCAAGATGACCAAGGGCCACGAGGACATCATCCTGGTCAGCCAGCAGGGCAAGGGCATCCGCTTCAACGAGGAGGCTGTGCGGCCGATGGGTCGCACGGCGACGGGCGTGAACGCCATGCGCCTCGATAGCTGGGATAATCTGGCCGGAGCCGACGTAGCAACGGCCGACGATGACCTGCTGATCATCACCGAGAAAGGATACGGCAAGCGCACACCGCTGAGCGAATATCGCCAGCAAGGGCGCTATGGCCAGGGCGTGCGAGTGATGAACCTGACCCCCGAGCGCACCGGCGCGATCGTCGCCGCGCGCGTCGTATCGCCCAAGGATGAGGTGACGCTCATCTCAAGCGGCGGCATCCTCCTGCGTATGTCGGGCGCGCATATCTCGCGTCAGGGACGCGGAGCCATGGGCGTGCGGGTGATGGACCTGCGGGATGCCGACACCGTGGCCTCAGTGGCCGTCATCGGGGAAGCCCGGCCGGCGGTTGCCGTAGCCGAGATGAACGGCGAACCCGCCGGGGACGAAATCGTTGAAGTTGTCGAAGTCGTTGAATCGGCAGAGGCAATTGAGATCATCGAAATCATCGAAACCACATCTCACGGCACGAACGGCGCGGGGCAGGAAGAGTAAGCGCGGCCGCGCGAACCAATAAAGCAAAAGGGGCCGGCTGATTTGCCGGCCCCTTTTCGTTGGTGAGAGTCAGGAACGCCGAAACCTGACTCTCGTTAAAAGGAGGAGAAGAAGAAGAGATTAATTACCCTTCATTGACTATTTATTTTTCACTAAATTCACTGCGGCTGATTGAAGGTTGTGCGATTCTTGGGCATACAATTCCCTTGCTGATATAGCCCCTTCCCGAACGACGAAACCCCCAACGGCGCGACGACGCTGCTGCCTGGAACGGGGAAACCGTGATAACATCCGGCCCATTATGTCGAAACGACTATCCGCGGGAAACGAAAACGTCTTCGCCGGCGCGCGGGCACAAAGCCACAATCGAGCCATCGCCCTGGCCCTGTTCACCACGCTCCTCTGGTCATCCTCGTGGGTGCTGATCAAGATCGGCTTGCAGTCTGAACTGCCGCCGCTCACCTTTGCCGGGTTGCGCTACAGCCTGGCCTTTCTGATGCTCCTGCCGTTCGTCCTGTTCAAGCCGGAGCAACGGCAATCGCTGGGCGCGTTGTCTTGGGCCACATGGCGACGGCTGGCCGTATTAGGGTTGCTGCTCTACACGGTGACACAGGGCGCGCAGTTCATAGGTCTCGCCTTGCTGCCGACGGCCACGCTGACCCTGCTGCTCAGCCTGACGCCAGTCGCCGTGGCAGCGATGAACGTCGCGCACGGCGATGAATCGACGACAAAAGCGCAATGGGGCGGCATCGTGCTGTCGATGATAGGCATAGCCCTCTACTTCTTTCCGTTGACCCTGTCGTCGGGGCAGGGCCTGGGACTGGTCGTGGGCATGGCGGGCATGCTGGCCAACGCCGTCGCGTCGCTGATGGGTCGGCAGATCAATCGCGACGGCCGTCTGTCGCCGCTGATCATCACGACAGTCAGCATGGGTATCGGCGGGTTGCTGCTGCTGGTCGCCGGAGTGGTCACGCAGGGATTGGGCGTTATAGGTCGGCGGGAATGGGCGATCATCATCTGGCTGGCCCTGGCCAACACGGCCGTCGCCTTCACGATCTGGAACCACACGTTGCGCACGCTGACGGCCGTCGAATCGAGCATTATCGCTAACCTGATGCTGCCGCAGATCGCCATTCTCGCCTGGATAGTCCTGGGCGAGACGCTGACGTGGCGGCAGATCGCCGGGCTTGCCCTGGTCGGCGTGGGAACGCTGGTGGTGCAAATGCGGCGGGGGCGACCGAAGCAGATTGCCGGCCCGGCGGTCGAGATGGAATAACTGTGCTTGAGCAACCCGATCTCCCCCACGATCTCATCCTTGCGCGCTTGCGGGAATCGTATGCGCTTGCCATAACCCACCTCGAATTTCTGCCGCTGGGAGCCGACGCGAACACGGCCGTCTATTGCGCCATTGCGGCTGACGGGACGCGATACTTTGTGAAGCTGAGGCGAGGCGGCTTTGACAAGAGCGCCCTCTCGCTCCTGAAACAAATGAAAGACCGCGGAGTTGAGGCAGTGATTGCTCCAATAATTGCGGGAGATGGTCAACTCTGGACAGAGATCGCTCCATATTCGCTCGTTCTCTTTCCGTTCATTGAAGGAAGAAACGGTTATGAGATCGAGCTTACGGCAGACCATTGGCGCGAGCTGGGCGCGACACTGATGCGGGTTCATACGATTGAGATTTCTCCGGCTTTGGCCGACAGTATCCGGCGCGAGGATTTTGCGCCGAGGTGGCGTGAGGCTGTTCGAGGCTTTCTGGCGGACATCCGCCGGCAGACCTATGCCGATCCTGTGGCTGCCGAGCTGGCCACGTTCCTGAGCCTTAAACAGGATGAGGTTCTCCACCTCGTCGAACAGGCCGAGCGACTCGCTGCAACGCTGCGGGCACGTCCGCAGGAGTTTGTCTTGTGCCACTCCGACCTCCACGCGGGCAACGTGTTGATCGATGGTGACGGCAAGCTCTAT
>QEVF01000056.1 GCA_003576915.1 Planctomycetota bacterium
ATAGAGCTTGCCGTCACCATCGATCAACACGTTGCCCGCGTGGAGGTCGGAGTGGCACAAGACAAACTCCTGCGGACGTGCCCGCAGCGTTGCAGCGAGCTGTTCGGTCTGTTCGACGAGATGGAGAACTTCATCGTGTTTAAGGTTCAGGAACGAGGCCAGCTCGACAGCCACAGGATCGGTATAGGTCTGCCGCCGGATGTCCGCCAGAAAGCCTCGAACGGCTTTGCGCCACCTCGGCGCAAAATCCTCGCGCCGGATGCCGTCGGCCAAAGCCGGGGGAATCTCAACCGTGTGAACCCGCATCAGCGTTGCGCCCAGCTCACGCCAGTGGTCTGCCGTAAACTCGGTCTCATAACCGTTTCTTCCTTCAATGAACGGAAAGAGAACGAGCGAAAATGGAGCGATCTCTGTCCAGAGCTGACCATCCCCCGCAAGTAATGGAGCAATGATCGCCTCAACTCCGCGATCTTTCAGATGTTTCAGGAGCGAGATGGCGCTCTGATCAAAGCCGCCTCGTCTCAGCTTCACAAAGTATCGCGTCCCGTCAACCGCAATGGCGCAATAGACGGCCGTGTTCGCGTCGGCTCCCAGCGGCAGAAATTCGAGGTGGGCAATGGCAAGCGCATACGATTCCCGCAAGCGCGCAAGGATGAGATCGTGGTGGAGATCGGGTTGCTCAAGCACAGCTATTCCATCTCGACCGCCGGGCCGCCAATCTGCTTCGGCCGCCCCCGCCGCATCTGCACCACCAATGTTCCCACACCGACCAGGGCAAGCCCGGCGATCTGCCGCCACGTCAGCGCCTCGCCCAGGACTATCCAGGCGAGGATAGCGATCTGCGGCAGCATCAGGTTGGCGATGATGCTCGATTCGACGGCCGTTAGCGTGCGCAACGTGTGGTTCCAGATCGTGAAGGCGACGGCCGTGTTGGCCAGGGCCAGCCAGACGATGATCAGCCATTCCCGCGGGCCTATTTCGCCTATTCCCTGTGTGACAACGCCGGCGACCAGCAGCAGCAATCCGCCGATACCCATGCTAACCGTTGTTATGAGCAGCGGTGACAGGCGGCCGTCGCGATTGATCTGTCGACCCATCAGCGACGCGACGGCGTTAGCCAGCATGCTCACCACGCCTAGAACCAGCCCCAGGGTCTGCCCCGAGGACAGAGCCAACGGAAAGAAGTAGAGGGCCATGCCCACCATTGACAGCAGGATGCCGCCCCACTGCGTTTTTGTGGTCGTTTCATCACCATGCACGACGTTCATCGCGGCCACGGCGATGGGCGTCAGGCTGAGCAACAGAGTCAGTGTGGCTGCGGGCAGCATGGTCAGGCTCACAAACTGTGTGCCCTGGGTCACTGTGTAGAGCAATAGCCCCAATACGATCAGCCGTCGCCATGTGGCCCAAGACAGCGCGCCTAGCGCTTGCCGTTGTTCCGGCTTGAACAGGACGAACGGCAGGAGCATCAGAAAGGCCAGGCTATAGCGTAACCCGGCAAAGGTGAGCGGCGGCAATGCGGACTGCAAGCCGATCTTGATTAGTACCCACGAGGATGACCAGAGCAGCGTGGTGAACAGGGCCAGGGCGATGGCTCGATTGTGGCTTTGTGCCACCGTGCCGGCGAGGGGGTTATCGTTTCCAGCAGATTGTCGTTCCGACATAATGCGCCGGATGTTATCATGGTTTCTCTGTTCCGCGAAGCCGCGCCGCGGAGGATCACCTCGTCCGGGATGGTGATGTTTCAAGCGCAAAAGTATGCGCCCAGAAATCATGCGGGTTTCTATCAAGGGTAGCGCGCGAAATATTAGTGATTATTTTCACAAGCGTAGGTTTTCCGTAGTGAGCACGTAGCGCGCGCGTACAGCGGGGATTGACTTTACGTCATAGAATAGTCAATGAAGGGTAATTAATCTCTTCTTCTTCTCCTCCTTTTAACGAGAGTCAGGTTTCGGCGT
>QEVF01000005.1 GCA_003576915.1 Planctomycetota bacterium
CCGTATTCGCCACCGGGGTCAGGGGCGCGACGGCCGACGTCGCGTAAGCCCTGACGGGCAGAATCCGGAGTTCTTTGACAACTGCAGCGCCGCGGAACGCTCGCCATCGAGGTCCCCCCGGTGACGGGGCGGAGCCTCGCAGGCCGCCGAAACACCGCCTGCTCACGCAAGGCAGGGACGGTTTGCGCATTTCGAGCGGCCGGACGCCGCTTCGTCAACAACCTGCTAGTACAGGGCTTCCAGCGCCGAGCCGGGGAACATCGCCTTGAGGATGCGATCGTGCCGCCAGCCGGCCTTGGCCATGCCGTAGGCGCTCCATTGGCACATGCCGCAGCCGTGGCCGTAGCCCTTTCCGACGAAGACCCAGTCGGGGCCGTTGCGGTCTGCCTTGAAGTTTGTGCTGGGCAGGCCCATCTTCATGCGGAAGTCGATGGCCCGCACATCGGTGGATTTTCCGTCGCGCGAGTAGAGCCGCAGGGTCATGGCGTGTCCGCTGGGGGCGACGCGTGTGGCCTCGATACGGATCAGGTCGTTGATGCCCACGCGCCATTCAATGAGCCGGGCGTTGACCTCTCCTTTGCCCATCTGGATGGTCCAGTTGAACTTGGGGCTTTCGCGGCAGAAGTCGCCGAGGTCGCTGCCGTTGAGGGGTTCAAGGCCGCCGGGCATGTCAAAGGCGGCCTCAGGGCTGGTGGTGATGCCGCCGCTGGTGCTGTGGAAGAAGGCCTTAAAACCCTTGCCCTGATAGGTCAGGACCTGGCCGCTGGTCATCTGGCGGGCAGCCAGCACATTGGCGGATTCGCGCCAAAGATTGGGTGATTGTGTGGGCCCCACGCCGCCATAGACCTGAAAGCGGGTGCTGTCATCGACGTCCCAGTGGTCGCCCGAGCCGCGACGTTCCTGCATGCAGAAAAGCGCGTAGGTGCGCGAGGCCACGGCCTGGGCGGCCAGGGCCTCCACGGGCCAGTTGCGGATCATCTCCCAGCCCACGACGCCAGCGACGTATTCTTCGAGGTCCACCACGTTCACGACGTCCCAGCCGGTGCCGGTGGCCACGAGCCGCAACTTGCCGCGGTAGGTGCGACCATCCAGCGAGAACGAAGCCGGGCTGCCTTCGGGTACGATTTCAACCGTGACGCCCGACCCCAGACCCGAGAGTGATACCCTGGCGTGGTCGTCTCGCATGAGTGACAGACTGCCCTGGGCGTCCTGACGGGCGCCGTCGATGAACACCTTGGCCTGGACCACATCCACTTTCACGCTGCTTCGTTTCGAAGCGTCGCTGAGGAGAACCCGCACCACGGGAGCCGCGCCGTAGGCCGGAAACTGGGTCAGCAGGGCGGGGTTGGGAGTCACCTGTTTCTGGGCGCAGGCCGGGGCGAAAACGGAAACTGCGGCGACGAGAGTCAGGAGCAGAAGTCGCTTCAGGGATGCGGTCATCGTTCTTTCCTTCCACGGAGAAGCAGACAGAATGCCGTTCTTCCTTCACGACTATCGGACAGGTATTGCGTGAGCTTTAGTTTTCTCAGCCCATGGTGGTTGTTTGCGGCGGCGGCACTGGCGGTCATGGCCCTGTGGCTGCTGGCAAGGCGGCGCTTTGGGTCGGCCCTGTTCGTGCTTGGCGCGGCCTGCTTTGCGCTGCTGGCGGCTCATCCCGCTGTCGGCGGCGAAGGCAGCCAGACAATCCATGTGCTGGTCCTTGATGTTTCGGGCTCCATGGAAGCGCGGCGTGATGCCCTGCTCGATCAGACCAGTGCCGCGCTGGCGCGCCCCTGGCCTGAAGGCCATGGGTGGGAACGCCGCCAGCTTTCGGATGCCCTGCGGCCCGCAGGCTCGCCCTGGGGCGGCGCTACGCGCTACGGCGCGCTGCTGGCCCTGGAGCAGGACCCCGCCATCAACGGCCAGGTGCTGCTGGTGACGGACGGGCGCGGCCGCCTTGAAGAGCTGCTCACGGCCCTGGAGCCCTCGCGCCTGGTGCTGCTGCGGGCGCCGGCCGGCCCGCCTGACGCCGCGGTGAGGTCCGTGCGGGGGCCCTTTGCCCTGCCGCGGGGGGGCCTTGGGACCCTGCGCGTGCAGGTAGGCGCCAACCGCGACATGGAGGCGCGCTGGCGGGTCTTTGAGGGCGAGCGCGAAGCGGCCTCGGGTCGTCTCAGCCTCCTGGCCAACGTGACGCGCGAAGTGAGCCACAGCTTTGTGGCGCGCGAGACCGGCCTGCTCCGGCTGCGGTTCACGCTTCAGGCCGAGGGCGACGGCGAAGGGCGCAATGACGCGGCCACTCACGTGGTGGTGGTGGGCGGCAGGCGCCGCATTCTCTTCTGCCGCGACGGCCGCGTGCCGGAAGGGGGCGATGCCCTGCTCGCGCTGCTGCGCGCCGATGAACGCAATGACGTGAATGTCCTGTCGCGGCTGCCGGGCTCGGCAGACGAGCTTGCGGGCGTGGATGCCGTGGTGATTCACGATCTGGCGCTGTCCCAGAGCGGCCAGTCAAGGGAGGGCCTTGAGGCCGTGGCGGACTGGGTGCGCCGTGGCGGACGCCTGATGATGGCAGGCGCCCAGGGGGCCTTCGGTCCCGGCGGCTACCGCAAGACGGCGCTGGAAGAAGTCATGCCGCTGAGGTTCCGCCCCGAGAACGACAGGCCACGTCAGGTCGTGCTGCTGCTGGACTGTTCCGACTCCATGCGTGCCGCGGCAGGCAGCCAGACGCGCCTGCACCTGCTCAGGCAGGCGGCCCTGCGCGTGCTGGACCACCTCGATACCGGAGACAGCGCGGCCATCGTTGGTTTTTCAGAAACCGCGGACTCCGTGGAGTTTCTGCCCCTGTCGAGGCGCGCGGAGCTGGACGAGCGGATTCGCAGACTGGAACCAAGGACCACGACGCGCATCGGAACGGCGCTGGCCCGGGTCATGGCGTCATTGACGCCTGGCGGGGAAAACCGCGTGCTGCTGGTGACGGACGGTGATGACGGAGAAAGCCGCAGCGAGGCAGGCTGGCGCGAGCTGGGCGCGGCCTGCAAGGCTGCGGGTTGCGCGCTGGACATCGTCTTGACCGAGAACGTGACACGGAACTGGGAGGGTTGGCTGCGATCGGCCGGCGCGCCGGGCAAGACGGCCTCGGTCGGCGGCGGCGGCTTTGGCGAGATTCTGGACGCCCTTGATCGCGCCCTGGCCGCAAGCGAACAGGGGCTGCTGGACGACGGCTCGTCTCACGGCGGCTTTGTGTCCGGGGGCCTCGCACTGCCCTTGACCCTGCTGTGCCGCACTTCTCCGCGCCCGGACCTTCGGCCCGGCGACCTGCTGCTCGAAGTCAAGGCCGCAGACGGCGAGGGGCCGGCGTGGCCCCTGTTGGCCCGGCGCGAAATGGCGGGGCGCAGCGTGGCCCTTTGCACGGAAGGCGCCGGCCCCGCCTGGATCGAGGGCGGCCCGCTGGTTCAGGCCGTTTCCGGGGCGCTGGGCTTCCTGCTGGCGGGCGCGGGCGAGGGCAAGCTGGAGCTGGTTTCGCGCGACGACAGGCTGGAGCTGGTGTGGGTCTCGGCTGAGGCCCCGCCCGACAGCGACCTGAAACTCTCCACGGGAGCCACGGCGCGCCTGCTTTTCAGCGGCCACTGGGAACTCGACGCCGTGCCCGCACTGCAAGAGGTCTCGGTGTTCGCCGGCGAACGCCTGATTCAGCGTATGGCCCTGCCGCAACTGCCGCCACGTGAACTGGCGTTCACGGGCGACGATGAAGCTTTCTTTGCCGCCGCCGCATCCCGGGGCGTGACCGTCGTGCGCGGCCTTCAGGCGTTGGAGCCGCAAGCCGCGCCCGAGCGTGGCGTTCACGTGGCGCTGGGTTGGTTGGCGGCGCTGGCGGGCATGGCGGCGCTGCTGGCGGGATTTGCACTGCGGCGGCGCTGAAGCGCGGCATCAGGCGCCGGCCATGGCCTGGCCCGCGATCCAGCCCGTGGTCCAGGCCGCCTGAAAGTTGAAGCCTCCCGTCAGGCCATCGATGTCGAGCAGCTCGCCCGCAAAGTACAGTCCGGGACACAGGCGGCTCTCCATCGTCTTGAAGTTCACTTCGCGGAGGCGCACTCCGCCGCAGGTCACGAACTCATCTTTGTTCAAACTCTTGCCGGTGACGGGCAGCTCGGTTCGGGTCAACATCTGCGCCAGGTGGTGCTGCTGGGCGCGGCTGGCCTGGCTCCAGCGCGTGTCGCGGCCGATGCCCGCGGCCAGCGCCAGAGCCTCCCACAGCCGCGCGGTCAGCGGGGCCACGGGCGTATTTGCCACCAGGCGGGCCGGGTGGGTTTGGCGCCGCTCTTCCAGCACGCTCTGCACCTCCGAGAGCGTGAGGGCCGGCAGCCAGTTCACATGCAGAGTGAACTGATAGCCCAGGGCCGCCAGCGTGCGCGCTCCCCAGGCCGAAAGCTTGAGCACGGCGGGCCCGCTGACGCCCCAGTGGGTCAGCAGCAGGATGCCGCGCTCCTTGAGGCCCGCGGAACTCACGGAAAGCTGCACGTCGTCGATGACGGCCCCGGCCAGGCGGCGCAGCCAGTCCACTTCGATGTGAAACGTGAAAAGCGAGGGAACCGGTGGTTCCAGCGTATGGCCCAGCGAGGCGGCCAGCGCCCCCATCGAGGCGACGCGGCAGCCGCCCGTGGCCAGAAGCAGGCGATCACAGGCCAGTATCTCGCCCTGCGGGAGGTGAAGCTTGAAGCCCGTGGCGCCATCGCGCCCGATGGCGTCGGGCGCGGCCAGCGTTCGCAGGTTGACGCCGGCCTTTTGGGCTGCGTTCATCAGGCAATCGATGATGGTCTGGGAGCGGTCGGACTCGGGAAACAGGCAGCCGTCGTCCTGGGTGTAGAGGCGCACGCCGCGCGCGGCAAACCAGTCCACGGTCTGGCGGGGGCCAAAGCGAGTGAAGGGGGCGCGCAGCTCGTGCCCGCCGCGCGGGTAGTGCCGGGACAAAGCGATGGGGTCAAAGCAGGCATGGGTCACGTTGCAGCGGCCGCCGCCGGAGATCTTGACCTTGTCGAGAAAGCGCGGGCCCTTCTCCAGGATCGTGACGCCGGCGGCGGGATTGGCCTCAGCGGCGGTAATGGCCGCAAAGAACCCCGCCGCTCCGCCGCCGACCACGACGATTCTGTCCCGTTGCATGGTGCGAAGCTAGCAAGGGGGCGCGGGCTTGTCGCTTGGTGTACGGCAAGGCTATCGTGGGCCGGCAGGGGAGGGGCCGTCATGTTCGAGTCAGCCGAGTTGGGTCGCCGCGTCAGCAAGGAGGCGTTTGAAAAGCAGGAGGCGAAGCTGCGCTCGGCGCTGCTGGACGCGCAGTACGATCTGCTCAAGCAGCGCAAGTTTCCGGTGGTGGTGTTGATTGCCGGCGTGGACGGGGCGGGCAAGGGCGAAACGGTCAACCTGCTCAATGAATGGATGGACCCGCGGCACATTGAGACCCTGGCCTTTGGCCTGCCGACGGATGTCGAGCGTGAAATGCCGCCCATGTGGCGCTTCTGGATGAACCTGCCCCCCAGGGGCCGCATCGGCATCCTTTTCGGACATTGGTATACGGCGCCGATCCTGCTTCGGGCCTACGGAGACATCGGAGATCGCGAACTGGACGGTCACCTCAGCGAAATCACCCGCTTTGAGAAGATGCTGGTGGACGAGGGGACGTTGCTGCTCAAGTTCTGGTTCCACCTGTCGAAGAAAGACCAGAAGAAGCGCCTCAAGAAGCTGGCCTCCGACAAGGACACGGCCTGGCGTGTGACCAGGACGGACTGGAAACACTTCAAGCTCTACGACAAGTTCCGCAACATCTCCGAGCGCTCGCTGCGTGAAACCAGCCAGCCCTTCGCCCCCTGGACCATCGTGGAGGGCCTGGACCACCACTACTGCAGCCTCACGGTAGGCAGGACGCTGCTGGATGCCCTGCGCCGGCGCATCAAGGCGCCCGAGCCCGCCACGACCTCGCTGCCGGTGCTGCCGGCAGTGGCCAGCCCCCGGGGCAAACGCGTCATCGACACGGTCGACCTGACGCAGAAGGTCTCGGACAAGGGCTATGAAAAGCAGCTCGAGAAGCTGCAGGGCCGCCTCAACCTCATGCTGCGTGATCCCGACTACCGCAGGCTTTCCGCCGTGCTGGTCTTCGAGGGTTGCGACGCGGCAGGCAAGGGGGGCACCATCCGCCGCGTGACCCAGGCCCTGGACGCCCGTCAATATCGCATTGTGCCCATTGCCGCCCCCAGCGACGAAGAGCGCGCCCACCCCTATCTGTGGCGTTTCTGGCGCAAGCTTGGGCGGCGCGGCACGTTCACGATCTTTGACCGCTCGTGGTACGGGCGCGTGCTGGTGGAGCGGGTGGAGGGGTTCTGCAGGCCGGAAGACTGGCAGCGGGCCTACACGGAAATCAACGACTTCGAGGAGCAGCTCACGAGGAACCGGATCGTGGTCATCAAGTTCTGGCTGCAGATCAGCAAGGACGAGCAGTTGAGGCGCTTCAAGGAGCGCGAGGCCACCGAGTTCAAGCGCTTCAAGATCACGGAAGAAGACTGGCGCAACCGCGAGAAGTGGGACGCCTACCAGGATGCCGTCAACGACATGGTCGAGCGCACCAGCACGGAGATTGCGCCCTGGCACCTGGTGTCATCGCAGGACAAGCGCTATGGACGGCTGCAGGTGCTGCGCGTCGTGACCGAGACGCTGGAACGGGCCCTGAAGAAGGCGGCCAGGGGCCGCGAGTAAGGGTCCCTGCCGGCCGGCAGGCCGTTGAAACAGCGGCCGGATGGCACTTCTTCAGCAGGGCTTAGAAGCTGTCCAGGGCGTCGTCGGCCGTGAACTCGCCGGTGTAGGTGGTTTCGTCCAGGGGCTCGCCTTCGAGGTCTACGCCTTCACGCGTGATGGAGATGATCAACACGTCGTCTTCGGCGCGATGGCCGGCCTGGGCGATGTTGGAGATGCTGCGGGCGACATCGACGTCGCTGGGCGTTTTGGCCAGCGCCTTGCGCAGGCCGGGATAGTCGAACTCTTCGCCGTCTTCCTGCTTGCACTCCAGAATGCCGTCACTGAACAGCACGATGCGCGCACCGGGCAGAAGATTGGTCTGGAACACCTCGACGGTGTCGGCCCAATGGGCGGACCGCTTGAGACCCAGGGCGAGTCCTGCGGTCACGATTTCCTCGATGCTGCCGTCAGGCTGCTGCAGCACGGGATGGGGAACGCCGCAGCGCGCGTGGTACCAGTCGCCGGAGACGGTGTCGAGGACCCCGACCAGGGCGGCCACGAACTTCCCCTGGGGCATGTCGGGCGCGATCTCGTCGTTGGAAAAGCGCAGGGCCTCGCGCACGTCGCCGCCATGGATGCGCAGGCCGATGGAGATGACCTTGCGCGCCATGCTCTGGATGACCGCGGCCTGAATGCCGTGGCCCGTGACGTCGCCCACGACCACGGCCAGGCGCCGGTTGTCCAGCCAGAAGAAATCGTAGAAATCGCCGCCCACGAATCCGCCCGCCGGGGCGAAATGGCAATTGATGCGCACACCCTTGGGAGAGGGAGGCGCGGCCAGCATGGTCACGAAGTTCTGGGCGGCGTCCGTGAGATCGGCCGTGGTAGCGCTGATTTCACGCTCCAGACGCAGGATCTGGCTTTGCAGTTCGCTGCGCTCGCGGCGGCGGCTCTGTTTGTTGCGCACCGTCTGGCGAAGCACGGCCTCCGCCTGCACGCGGAGCTGCTCGGTGTCAACGGGCTTCTTCAGTATGGCGTAAATGTCGCACTGGTAGGTGCCCAGGATGGCCGAGTAGTTCTTGCCCTCCACGATCAGGATGATGGGCGTGCGCATGAGCTTGCGGTCCTTCTGCAGGCTCTCCAGAAAGCTGATTTCCTTGTCGCCCCCTTCCTTGAGGTCGGCAATGATCAGGTCCGGGCGCGCGGTATGGGCCGAAGCCAGTGCTTTGTCAGTGTCGGGCACAAATGCAACCGAGTGGCCGCCAGACTTAAGCTGGCCACCCAGCTCCTCGACGAGCTTTTCATCTGCGCAGATGGAAAGGATATGCGCCATGGTGCCAAGCCAACGGACATCGCCCCGGAATGCGGGGCGACTCTGAAAAGGATTCTATGAAGTTTCAACAACCGAGTGAAACCCGCCGACGGATTTCGGGTCGGGCAACGCGCGGCTTCACATACGACGGGTAATGGAAATCAGTGTGACGTCGTCTTCCGCACGGTGGTCAACGTCGGCGGTTTCCGTGATGTGATCAATGCAGGACACGCCCTGGGGTGTGGCCTGGATGGCGCGGTGCACACCCTCGGCGTCGAACTGCTCGCCGTTTTCCATGTTCAGTTCGATGATGCCGTCCGAGATCAGCATCATGCCCTCCCCCGGCACCAGCGCACATTCATGCAGGCCGGCACTGAGCATGCGGTCGCTGTTCTGGGATAAGCCCAGAGGCCCTCCCGGCGTCATGATGTTCTCGACATGAACCTCGCTGCCGGAGCGTCTGAAAAACATCGGGTAGGGCAAACCACAGCGCACGTGTTTCCAGGTGTGGTGGCGCGTGTCCAGGATGCCGATGAGTGCTGCAACGAAGCTGCCCGGAGGCAGGTCGTTGGTCAACTCGCGGTTGGTGAACTCGATGACACGCATCAGGTCGCCGCTTTCCTGTCGAAGCGCCAGGCTCAGCAGCTTGCGGGCCATCACCTGAAGCACGGCCGCCTGCACGCCATGTCCCGACACGTCGCCCACGACGATGGCCAGCCGGTCGCGATCCAGCCACACGAAGTCGTAGAGGTCGCCTCCCAGTCGGCCCAGGGGCCGGTAGCAGACTTCGATTTCGTATTCGTCGATCTTCGGCGCCTTGGGCTGCATCCAGCGGAAGTGGCGCTCGGCTTCGCCGATGTCTTCGTCCGTGGCGCGCATCTCTTTCTCGAGCCGCTCGATGCGGCTCATGTACATCTCCTTCGTGAGCTTGCGCGAGTGCTTGTAAGCCTGGCTCAGGCGCGTGTGGGCGCCGATCTTGGCCGCCAGCACGTCGGAGTTGAAAGGCTTGTGCACGAAGTCGACGACATCCCAGCGGAACGTCTTGACCAGCGTGTCCTGATCCGAGTCGGCCGCCATCACCATTACCGGCGTGCGCGCCAGATTGCTCTCCGCCCGGATGTCCTCCAGCACATGCAGGCCCTCCTTGTCCGGGAGGTTGATGTCCATGATGATCAGGTCGGGCTCGGCCTCGCGCGCCTGCTGCACCAACTGCTCCGCCGTGGAGGCCTCCAGAACGCGGTGGGCCGACTTCTCCAGCAGGCGGCGCAACTGCACACGCACGGCTTTGTCATCGTCGGCTATGAGAACGAGAGGCACAAGGAAGTCCTGAGGTGCCCCAACATGCTAGATTCAAGTGATGTTGCGGCAAGGTGTTGCAACGCGCCACCTGTTGTTGCTCCGGGCACCATGGCCCACGGGCGGACAGGGAGGGTGCGCCATGGCACAATAGGCAGATGGTTCGCCTCTTCCTGTTGCTGCTTTCCGCCCTGTGTTTGAGCGCCTGCGTCTCCACCCAATCGAGTCTCTCTCGGTCCCGTACTTCGGGCTCCCTCAATGCCACGCTGACTGAAGCCGTTGCCCAGGCCATGCGCGACATGCAGGCTGTCCGCCTCAACGAAGACATGGACCTGCAGTCCCGACGTGAAGCAGCCCGGCGCGACTACGTCCAGCCCATGCGCGTGGAGTATTGCCACAACAGGACCTTCTCCGTGTTCTCGGCGCTTTACGTGGGGTCCCTGGGCCAGGCCCTCTCCGCGAGGGTTCCTGTCACGGTGGTCGTCAGCGACTGGCACCGCGGTCTGCCCGGTCCCACCTGGGGCATCGTCCTGGGCTGGCACGATGGCGACCTCTGGGTCGATGGACAGGGACTGGGCCGTGTCGAGCGCGTCCGCGTTCAGAACATCCAGAGCCCCGGCGGATGGGTGGACCTTGGGCGGCGTCTGGTTCCAGGGCGCATGGTGAAGCTGCATTACGAACTTGATTGCCAGGGCCGCTTCCAGTTCCGTGATGGCCGGCGCCGCCTGCTGGCCCAGGTGGAGTAGAACGTGAAACTCCGCGCCCTGTGTTCATTCGCCGCCCTGCTTCTGCTTGGCGCCTGCGCCTTGGCCCCCGCGGAGACGGAGTCCCCAGACGAGCCCGACTTCTCCCTGCCGGCCACGGAGGCCGGCCTGACGATCATTGCCACCCGCGCCGACATTGAGGCCCTGCCCGCCGGCACGCGCGGCATCACTACGGGCGACCACGGCAGCCGGGAACTGAGCGACTCCGATGTCGAGGCACTTCTGCGCCTGAAGCAGTTGGAGCGCGTTCACCTGCGCCACTGTCACGGCATCGGCAATGACGCACTGCGCGCTCTGGCCCGGTTGCCCCGTCTGCGGGAGCTGGACCTTTCCGGCTGCAAGGGCGTGACGGACGCCGGGGTCATGGCGCTCAAGGACTGCCCAAGCCTGCGCACCATCCTCCTGAACCATTGCCCCAAGGTCACCAAGCCGGGCGTCCGGGAACTGGAACGGGCGCTGCCGCGCGCCGATGTGGTCTGGTCCAGCGCTGACGCCCCCATGGGCGGGCCCCCGGACTATCAGCCGAAATGAGAGACTGGCACACCGAGTATGAGCGGCCGCCTGCCTATGACGCCGCCTTGCGCGAGCGCATCCTGCGTCAAGGAGAGATGGTGCGGGTGTGCGCCAGCGATTCCACGAGGGCACTGGCCCGCTTCGTATGGATGGAGTTGCAGCGGGCGTTTGAATGCGTAGATCCCGCCCAGGCCCAGTTCCGCTTCAGCGCCGGCGAGTACTTTGAGCGGCTCTCACGGCTGCGCGTGGAATTGCGCCGGCACCCTGGTTCGCGTCCACTGATTCGGGGCATGCTTCAGGAATTCAGGGCAGAGCTCGGGTGCCTGCGCTGCGACTTTCTACGGCTGCGAGCCGTCCAGAGCGGGGGTCACAGGAACCCCCTGGCAGCCAGCGCTTATCTGTTGCACCGGGATACCTGGTACGGCAACCCGGAAGCCCAGGTCAACTGGTGGCTCGCCATCAGCGATGTAAAGGAAGAAGAAGGCCCAGGCTTCTTCCCCGATCTCTACCAGACGCCGGTGAAGAACTCCTCCGCGCTGTTTGACTACGACATCTGGAAGAAACTCGGCGGGTGGCAGTCTCCCCACAGCGCCAAGCGCTTTCCCACGGTGACCGACGAACCCCCCGGCATGGAGAGGCGCCTTTGGGCCCACGCCGGTGACCTCTGGCTCTTTGCGGGTCAACACCTTCACGGTACCCGGGGCCACGATTCCGGCCGCACGCGGTTCTCGCTGGAACTGCGCGTGATTCATCATGACGATTTGGCTTCCATGGCCCCCGGCAATGTTGACAATGTATCCAGCGGCGACGCGTCGGCGGACTACGTCGATCCGTGACCGATTGGTCCAAATGTCGCATCCGTGACAATCTGCAATGATGTGGTAGACTCTAGATATCTCAAGGAGTTGCCGTGCCCCCCTTTGGTGCAGAAGACGTCTACCTCTTTGCTCATGACGTTTGGCGCCACCTCACTTATGAGGAACTTTCGCCCTTTGAGCATGCGCGCCTCCACGCCCTGGCCCTTGAGATCTACGAGCGCGGCCTGAGCATTGACGATTGTCCGCAGGACTTCGCCACAAAGGCGGCCGAGTTCGCCCAGCACGCCCAGGCGGCGCGGCTGGTGACTCCCAGCAACGTCGAGTACGAGTTGTTTCTGGCCAAGGAGGAAACCTGGGCCAGGGTCGCGGCGTCGCTGAACGTTCCCAGGTCCGGCGCGGGAGAGGCTGCGGGCATTCCCCGCACCCCCGGGGAGGCTTTGCGGGCGGCGGCCCGCTTCAAGGAGGCTGAGGCCTGGTACAACGAAGTGCTGGGCACCGCCGATCCGTCAAAGCCGTGGCACCTGGCGGACCTGCTGTTGGGGCTGGCCGTGGTCTACATGGACACAGGCCGGCCCGCGGAAGCCCAGAAAATTCTGGGTCAGGCGGCGGAGCATTTCCGCGCCTGGGGAAACCGTCGCGGCCAGATCATCGCCCTGACGAACCTGGGCACGACTCACAAGCAGCTTGGCCACGTTGAAGCCGCGCGGCGCCACTATCGCGAGGCGGAGGAGTTGCAGGCCGAGGGCGGCACGCTGCTCACGAGGGGATATCTGCTGGTGCACCAGGCGGTTTTCTACCACGAAACGGGTCGCTTGATGCTGGCTCGTGTGGCTTACCTCGAGGCGCTCAACGCGCTGCGCGAGGTGGGAGACCGCCGCCTGGAGGGCATGACGCTGGGCGCCCTGGCCAACCTCTTCCGCCAGATCGGGTACACGGCTCGTGCCGAGGCCTGTTACCGCGAAGCGCTGGCGTTGCACGAGGCGGGGCGCGATGCGCGGGCGGCCGGCATCGTCCTGGGCAACCTGGCGAGCCTGTTCCAGGATTCCGGTCGTCTCGGAGAAGCGGAGGACGCCTACCTGCGCGCCATCGAGGCCGACCACGAGTGCGGCAACCTGCGCTCGGAGGCCATTGTGCGCGGCAACCTGGCCATTCTGTACCGCGAGACGGGGCGCTTTGCGGCGGCCAACCGCATGTTCATGCAGTCCATCGACATGCTTTCGCAGGTGCAGGACAAGTCCATACGGGCGGCCTTTGTGGCCCACCGCGGAGTGCTTTGCCTGCTGTGCGGGAACATCGACGGCGCACAAGCCGACGCCGCCGAAGTGCTGGAGCACCTGACGCCCGAACACTTCCCCACCCTGCGCCTGCAGCATGCCCTGCCGCTGAAGTTCCGGCTGCATGTGGCGCGGGCCCTGCCCCTGGATCTGACGGAAGTGGACGAAGCCCGCCGTGAGCGTGAACTGGCGGCGGCCCGCGCCACGCTGGGCGAGATCGAACGCCTGGCCCGCGAAGCGGGTCACACCTCGCTCTCGCTTTCCGCCCGGCTGGTCGAGAATTGTCAGGCGGTTCTGGATGAAGTTGCCGCCGCGTTTTCGCAGTGGCGCCCGCCTCGGGTGTTTCGCGGGCACCTGCCGTCGGAGCTCAATGTCAGGCTGCGCCTGGCGCTCCACGCCTGGCTCTCTGACCTGGACGCGGGCCTGCTTGATGCCATGCGCTGGCAGAACCCGGAGCTTCTGCAGGCCCTCACGCAGGGCGCAGACCGCGCCGAGTCGCCGGACTGGACCAGCCTGCCCAAGTCCTGACGTCTGCACCTGCCCTGAATCTGTCCCTGCACGCGCCCAAACCGGCCAGCCCTGCGCAGCCTCGCCGGACCAGGTTGGAACAGTGGCGGGATGCCACTTCTTCAACGACCTGCTAAAACGTGCCCGTGCAACAGCGCGACTTCATGGACCTGATTTCAGGCAGGCGCGAGGGCTTCGTCGCGGCCTGCCTGCGCCTGCTGCTCCGGCTCGCTTCGTTTGGTTATGCCGCGGCCGTCTGCCTGCGCCTGGCGCTTTACTCCGTGGGCCTGCTGCGCTCGAGACGGGCGGGCGCGCCCGTGATCTGCGTGGGCAACCTCACCACCGGCGGGACAGGCAAGACTCCCGCCGTGGCCCACGTCGTCAGGACGCTGGGGGAGCTCGGAGCGCGGCCCGCCATTGTCAGCCGGGGCTACCGCGCAAAGTCTTCCGGCAACGATGAAATGAAGGTCCTGGCCGAGCTATGCCCGGGCGTGCTTCACATTCAGAATGCCCATCGCCTGGCCGGCGCCCGCCAGGCCATCGTCGAGGGCGCCGGCTGCATCGTGCTCGACGACGGCTTTTCCCACCTGCGGCTCGCCCGCGACCTTGACCTGCTTCTGCTCGACGCCCTGAATCCCTTTGGCTTTGGCCGCATGCTGCCGCGCGGCCTGCTGCGCGAGCCCCTGCGTTCCATGGGCCGCGCTTCCGCTGTCGTCATCACCCGCGCCGACGTGGCACAGCCCGAGCGCCTGCGCGAGATTGAAGATGTCGCCCGCTGTTACGGCTTCGCGGGGCCCGTGATCCATGCGGCCCATCAGCCCGAGAAGCTGGCCGAGCTGGTCAGCGGCGCTCCCGTAGTATTGTCGGAGCTGCGCGGCAAGGTCGTTGCGCCGTTCTGCGGCATCGGCAACCCGCGGGGCTTTGAGCGCACCCTTGAATCCCTGGGCGCGGCCATTTCGCCCCTGGGCACACTGGTGCTCAACGACCACGCTTACATGGACGAGGGCGAGGTCACGCGCCAGGTCGAGCCCTTCCTGCGCGCGGCGCGCGAGCAGGGCGCGCAGATCGGCATCTGCACGCAGAAGGATGCCGTCAAGCTCAGGGGGCGCGCTCTGGCCGTCCCGGCGGACATGCCGGTGCTGGAGTTGCGGGTCCAATTCAGGATTCTGCGCGGCGAGGAGGAGTTGCGAGCTATGCTTGCACGCGTCATTGCACCCGGGAACTGACGATCAGCGTGTCACCTCAGACCAAGAAGCAGCGCAAGAAGAGCCGCAGCCGCAAGCTCCAGACCTTCTGGCTGACGCGCTGGCCGCTGGAGGCCTTCCTCTGGGCGGGCGCCCAGTTCATCTTCTCCTTCGGCTGGCGGTGGGCCTATTTCTGGGCCAGGCGCATTGCCTGGGTCATGTGGGTGTTCATGGCCCGGCAGCGGGCCATTGCCCTGCGGAACATCGAGCTCTGCCTGCCCGAGCTCGATGAGACCAGGCGCCGCCAGGTCGCGCGCGAGAGCTTCAAGCACACCGTCTACGCCTTCTTCGACATGCTGCTGATCGAGCGCGTCTTCAGGGGCGAGCGCTGGAAGCGCCACGTCACCGTCGATGAAAGCGTGCAGCGCTATTACGCCTGGGCGCGTGAGGGCCGCGCTCCGCTCACGACGGCAGGCCACTTCGGAAGCTGGGAGGTCGGCGTTTTCGTCAATCATGCCCACGGCATGGAGCAGGCAGCGCTTTACCGGCCTCCGGACCTGCCGATCTTTGACCGCTGGCTTCGGCGCATGAGGGCTTTCTGCGGCGTGGTGCCCATCGAAAAGGAAGGGGGACTGCGGCAGCTTGTCAAGCGCGCCCGCGACAACCAGCCCCTGCTGGCCATCCTTGACCAGTACGGCGGCGACAGCGGCTTCGCGGCGCCGTTCTTCGGCGTAAACACCCGCTGGCAGGCCGACGTGTTCAAGGTTTTCCTCCGCAGCGGCCTGAAGCTCTGCGTCTCGGAATGTGTGCGGCGCGGCGACACCTTTCACGTCGACTACCGCGTGCTGCTGATGCGCGAGTTTCCCCCCGAGGCCGACGTCGGCGAGGTGATTGGCGCCTACGCCCGGGCGCTCGAGGACATGATCCGCCGCCATCCCGAGCAGTACTTCTGGCTCCACAAGCGCTTCAAAACGCGCAAGGAAGGCGAGCCTGACCGCTACGCGCACCCCGGCCGCAGTCTCACGCCGGACCAGCGGCAGGCCATGATTGCTTGAAAACGCGACAGGCCCGCGCTGAAATCCGCCCTGATGTCAGGCAAGGGCAAGAAGAAAGCCAAGCGCAACACACTCACCCGCCGGCTGTTTGCCTGGGCGCCGACGCGCGCCCTCATTGAGCTTCAACTGCGACTGACCGTGTTTGCCCTCACCGCATTGGGCCCGGCCTGGGCCTACTTCTGGGGCCGCCGCATCGCCGGCCTCGGCTGGCTGCTCATGCCGCGCCTGCGCCACGTGGCGCTGCGCAACCTTGACCTGTGCCTGCCGGAGCTCCCGCGCGCCCGGCGCACCGAGATCGCGCGCGAGAGCTTCAAGCATTCGGTTTACACGTTTCTGGATGTGCTGATGGCCCCGCGCCTGCTGGCGGGGGAACGCTGGCGCGAGTTCATCCGGCTGGAGGGAGACTGCGAAAGCTACTTCAGGTGGGAAGGTGAGCCCAAGGCTTCTTTCAACCTGTCGGCTCATCTGGGCAACTGGGAGTTCCTGCTGCTGGTGACGGGGCGCATGGCGCGCGGGTTTGCCGTGGTCATGCGCGAAGCCAACCTGCCCCTGGTCACGCGCTGGCTGGTGCGCTACCGCAACTTCGCGCACTGCGAAACCATCGACAAGGACGGCGCCCTCAAGGCGCTGCTGCACCGGGCGCGACAGGGCAAGCCCGTGGCCCTGCTGGCCGATCAGAACGGAGGCGACCACGCCGTGGAGTTTCCTCTCTTTGGCGTGATGGCGCGCTGGCAGGCGGAGTTCACGCGCCTCTTGCCGCGCACGGGGGGGCGCGTGGCCCTGGGCTGGGTGTTGCGGGAGGGGGACCGGTTCCGGTTTGTGTTTCACGCGCCCCTCATGCGCACCTTTGAGGATGACGCCGAGCCCATGGAAATCCTGGCCTGGTACCGCGACTGGATCGAGGCGCGCCTGCGGCAGGCGCCCGAGCAGTACATGTGGGTGCATCGTCGCTTCAAGGGCCGGCCTCAGGGCGCGCCGGACCGCTACCGTGACCTCGGCCGCCGGCTTGACTCCCACGAGCTTGAGGCCTTTCTGGCGGGCCGCTGACTCCCCTTGTGCTATATTGCGCTCATGGAAGAGGCGCTGGAATTTCTGGCCCAGGTGAATTGGGGGGCGGTGGCCGTAAGCCTCGCGCTGGTAGCGGTCACGCTGGTCCTCGGCATCTGGCTGCCGGGCCGTGTCATGGAGGAGCACACGCGGCAGCCCGCCGCCCGCTATGTCTGGTGGGCGGTAGGGGGCATGGTGCTGGTCATGATCTACATTTCAGCCTGGGGTTATGGCTGGTTCTGGAACAGCGTGGTGGAAAACGAGAAGGCCGACCCCTACCTGCGCGACGGGCGTGGCCGCAGCAGCGTGCGGCAGTAGGCCTGAAACGTCCCGCGTGACAGTCCTCAAACCCGCCTGTGAGGCGGGTTTTGCGTTGCTCACATAGCTGTTGCATCTGCATGGACTCACTGTTAACGTTCCGCGCCCGCAAGGCAAAGGTGCGGGCCGTAAAGGCCATTTGTGGAGTCAGAGCCGGACAAGCAGCTCCCCTCGCCTGAGGAATACGCGCGGCTGAAGCGCGCGGCTGAGGAGTTGCGTGAGAAGCCCGCGGTCAGGGGCATGGGGGCTGACCGGCGGCAGGACCAGGGCTCCATGCAGGCCTGGCTGAGGTATTCGGGCCTGGGAGTGCAGTTTGTGGCCGTGCTGGGGCTTCCCATAGCCGGCGGCTTCTGGCTGGACCGCTGGTTGGGCACGCTGCCGGCTTTTCTGGTTTCGGGCGCGGTGCTGGGCATGGCGGCGGCGATGGCGGGGGTGATTCGCGCGGTCTCCCGCATGGAAGGGCAGGACGAGCGCCGCGCTTCCCGCAAGCCGTAGCGCCAGAGGCCAAGAGCATGGGCTGGCAGATCTACGGGATTGGCGCCATTGCGGTGTTGTCCGGCGCGCTGCTGGTGCTGGCCGTCAAGTTGATGGGCTGGTCGGCGGAGATGGGGGTCGGAATCGCAAGCGGGTTGGGCCTGGGGTTGGTGCTGCTGGTGCTGGGATATTTCGGCACGCGGCGGGCCCTGCGCGAGAAGGACATGAAGGCCGCAATGAGTCACGCGCTGGGGGGCTTTTTCTTCCGGCTCGTGACGCTGGTGGCAGGGGTCTTTGCCCTGGTTTATACAGGCTGGGCCAATCCCCTGGGCTTTGCCCTGAGCTACCTGGTGACGGTGTTCGCGTTCCTGGCCCTGGAAGTGGTCATGGTTCAGAACGCGCTCGACAAAGGCAAGGATGACGCGGCAATGCCGCGCTGACGAGAGGTTGGACGTGGGCATTGAACTCAAGAAGCTGGTCATCGCCGCGGCGCCCGCCAAGGATGCGAAGGAAGGCAAGGACGGGCAGGCCGAGCACAAAGAGGAAGGGTTCAACCCGGTGGCGGAGCTGTATGACCGCGACTCGGTGTTCAAGACGCTGGACTTTGAGACGGGCGGAAAGATTTACCACGGCACGGCCTTCGTGGACTCGTGGAACGGCGCGACGCCCCCGTTCCTGCATCTGTCGCAGCACGTGTTCCAGATTTTCTGGGCCACGCTGATCGTGCTGATCATCGGCCTGTATGTCACGCTGCTGCGCAACTCCCGTGTTCCGCGCGGCCTGCGCAATTTCATTGAGCCCATCGCGCTGTTCATGCGCAATGAAGTGGCGCGGCCCAACATCCGCAACTATCACCCCCATCACGACCACGGCGACGGGCACCAGCACGGCGATCAGGGTCACGGGCATGAGCACAAGCATGATGCCCACGCCCAGGAACACAAACACGACGACCACGGCCACGCGAAGGAAGGCGCGAAGGAAGACGAGCACGCCACGGCCGACAAGTTCGCTCCGTATCTGCTGGCGACCTTTCTGTTCATCGCGACGATCAACCTTCTGGGCCTGATACCAGGCGCCACGACGCCCACGAGCGCCTGGAGTTCGACGGTGGGCTTTGCGGCCATTACGCTGACGACCTATGTGGTGGGGGCAATCGTGTTGCAGGGGCCCAAGGCCTGGTTGATGAACCTGGTGCCCTACCAGTTCTCGACCAAGCCCCTGGACCTGGCCATCTGGTTTCTCCTGTTCGGCATTGAGTTGGTGGGCCTGGTGACCAAGCCCTTTGCCCTCACCGTGCGCCTGTTCGCGAACATGACGGCGGGGCACTGCGTGATCCTGAGCCTGCTGTTCATCAATCAGCTCGTGGCGACGCTGGCGGGCGGCTACTGGCCCCTGGCTTCGGGCGTGCCCACGGTGCTGATGAGCGTTGCGATTTACGCCCTGGAGATCTTCGTGTCGATTCTTCAGGCGTACATTTTCACCTATCTTTCGGCGATCTTTATCGGCGGATACCTGGCACCGGAACATTGACCTGCGTGCGCAAGCCGCTTGCGGCTTGCGAAGCGCCGCCTCGCCAAAGTCGGCGGGGCCAAGCCGAAAGTGGCGCTTACCGGCAGGGGGCGGGTGGAAGTCGAAGGCAACAAGGAAAAGGGAAGAGACAATGGACATTGGAAACTTCGGCCTCGCCTATCTCGGCGCCGGCCTGGGTGCGGGCTTTGCTGCTTTCGCGGCCGGCTTCGGCATCGGCAAGATCTCGGCGGCTGCCAACGAAGCCATGGCGCGCCAGCCTGAGGCCGCCAAGGACATCCGCGGCTCAACGATCGTCACCTCAGCCTTCATCGAAGGCGCGGCGCTGTTCGGCGTGGTGGTCTGCCTGCTGATCCCGATCTTCGCGGGCTCGCTGGTGGAAGCCGCCAAGGCCGCGGCCGGCAAGTAGTCGGGTGGGGTCGGGGGCGCGCCAGCGCGCCCCCGACTTGCCCAACCGCAATTCGAGTCATCGAGTCAAGGAAAAGACATGCGCGTTTTGAAGCTCATCGCTTTGGCCCTGCCGGCCCTGCTTGCAGCGCCTGCGTTTGCCGCGGGCGGCGTGAATCATGACCAGCACGGCGGCGCCGGCGTGCTGCAGTTCCTGCCCAATGTGCTGTTCTGGGAGTACGTCGCGTTCGGCATCATCCTCGTGGTGCTGGGCGGCTTCGTGTTTCCCAAGCTGTTCAAGCAGCTCGATGCGCGCCAGAAGGGCATCCAGGACGCGCTGGACAAGGCCGACCAGGTGCGGGCCGAAGCCGAAGTGCTGCTCAAGAAGCACGAAGACCTCATGCGCCGTGCCAACGACGACGCCAAGAAGATCACCGATGAAGCCGTGGCCGCGGGCAAACAGGCGCGCGAGAAGATCGAACAGGCCGGACAGCAGGCCGCCCTGGAACTCAAGCAGCGCGCCGAGCGCGAAGTTGAACTCATGGCGCGCAAGGCCGAAGCCGAGCTGCGCGAGCGTGCCGTGGAGCTGGCGCTGCTGGCCGCGGGCAAGGTTCTCGAGCGTTCCGTCTCCGCGGACGACCAGCGGCGCCTGGCGCGCGAAGTGGTGGACAAAGCGGCGGCCATGCGCAACTAGCAGGCCGATGGGCCGGTCCGGCCGTCAGCCCGCACCGGAGACAGGGACCACGAGACAGGATTTATGGCTACCAACGTTTCAGAACCCGTCGCACGTATGTACGCCCTGGCCCTGCTGGAGATCGGGCGCGAGCGCGGCATCGTCGGCAAGGTCCATGAAGGACTGATGCTTCTGGCTGATGCCTGGAAGGATTCCAGCTTCAAGGACTTCTTCACCAGCCCGCGGCTGAACAAGGATGACAAGGCCAAGGCCCTGACCCTGGCGCTCCAGGGCAAGGTGGCGCCGGAGTTCCTGAATTTCGTGCTGCTGCTGATCAAGAAGCGCCGCGAGGCGATCTTCGACAACATTGTGGGCGCCTTCGAGAAGTACCGCGACGAGGCCGAGAACCGCGTCCACGCCTACGTGCAGGCGGGTTCACCCTTCAACGAGGCGGAAAAGGAAGCCCTCAAGCAGAGCCTGCGCCAGGCTTCGGGGGGCAAGGACGTTGTGCTTCACTACGAAGACCAGCCCGAGCTTCTGGGCGGGGCGCGCGTGCGCCTGGGAGACCTGGTGGTGGATACCACTCTCAAGCGGCGCCTGAGTGTGCTGGCGCGCAAGCTGGCGTAGGAACCCCGGGGTTAGCCATGGCCAGGATCACTTTGCTCTGCTTTCTGCTGCTCGCGCTCACGGGCGCGGGCTGCAGCAAGCCCGCGCAGGCGCCCAAGCAGAACACCCCCGCCAACAAGGCGGCCCCCGCTCCGGCCAGGAAGAGCTACCGCGCTGACTATGACCGCGACATGCCTCTGGCCTTCAAGGCCCACGATGCCTGGGAGGCCAGCAAGTCCGACGCGGACTACATCGAGTGGACCGTGAAGATGCATGCCGCGCTGAAGTGGGTGAACCTGCACCGCAAGGAAAACGGCGACGGCAGCGTGGGAAGCTGGCCGCGCCTGCAGGAACTCAAGGAGTTGCGCAGCGGCTACTGGAAGAATGCCAAGGGCCCCATGAACGATCCGGCCGTGAAGGCGGCCATCGATGACTGGGGCAAGTCAGGAAACTAGATTCTGAACGATTGCCCAGAAGGCCGCATGGCGGCTGAACACGAGAGAGAAACATGGATATCCGCTCCGACGAAATCACCTCCGTTATCCGCAAGCAGATTGAAACCTTCGGCATCGACCTCGGCCTTGAGGAGGTCGGCACCGTGCTGGAAGTCGGCGACGGCATTGCGCGCATCTACGGCCTGGAGAAGGTGCAGGCCAACGAGATGGTGGAGTTCGAGAACGGCGCGTTCGGCCTGGCCTTCAACCTCGAAGAAGACTCCGTCGGCGTCGTGATCATGGGCGACTACCTGCAGGTCAAGGAAGGCCAGCAGGTCAAGCGCACGGGCCGCATCCTCAGCGTGCCCGTCGGCCCGGCGTTCCTGGGCCGCGTGGTCAACGCCCTGGCCCAGCCCATTGACGGCAAGGGCCCCATCCAGAACGACGGCTACCGCCTCGTGGAAAGCCCCGCGCCCGGCATTGCCGCGCGCCAGCCCGTGAAGGTTCCGCTGCAGACGGGCATCAAGGCCATCGACTCGATGATTCCGGTGGGACGCGGCCAGCGCGAGCTGATCATCGGCGACCGTGAGGTGGGCAAGACCACGATTGCCGTGGACACGATCATCAACCAGAAGGGCAAGGGCGTCATCTGCGTGTATGTTGCCGTGGGCCAGAAGGCCTCGACCGTGCGCCAGGTGGCGGCCACGCTGGAGCAGTACGGCGCGATGGACTACACGATCATCGTCAGCGCCAATGCGCAGGACCCGGCGCCGATGCAGTATCTGGCGCCCTATTCCGGCACGGCCCTGGCCGAGTATTTCATGTACGCCGAGAGCGGCCCGCAGAAGATCCGTGACACGCTCTGCATCTACGACGACCTCTCCAAGCAGGCCGTGGCTTACCGGCAGCTCTCGCTGCTGCTGCGCCGTCCGCCCGGCCGCGAGGCCTATCCCGGCGACGTGTTCTACTGCCACTCGCGCCTGCTCGAACGCGCGGCCAAGCTGCGCGAGAAGTACATCATCGTGAAGAAGGACGCGCCCTGGGACACCGTCATGGGCATCGACGGCAAGACCTACGGCCAGCTCACGGAAGAAGAGCAGCACGAGGCCAAGGAGGCACTCAAGGCGGCGGGTGAGGGGCACGAACTGCGTGTCCATCCGCAGACAGGCGGCTCGCTGACGGCGCTGCCCGTGATCGAGACGCAGGCAGGCGACGTCTCGGCCTACATTCCGACGAACGTCATCTCGATCACGGACGGCCAGATTTACCTCGAACCCGACCTGTTCTACGCCAACGTGCGCCCGGCCGTGAACGTGGGCATCTCGGTGTCGCGCGTGGGCGGCAACGCCCAGATCAAGGCCATGAAGAAGGTGGCCGGCCGCCTGAAGCTCGACTTGGCCCAGTACCGCGAACTTGAGGCCTTCGCCCAGTTCGGCTCCGACCTGGACAAGGCCACGCAGGCGCAGCTCGCGCGCGGCGCGCGCCTCGTCGAAATCCTGAAGCAGGGCCTGCACGACGCTTACCCCGTCGAGAACCAGATCGCCATCATCTGGGTGGCAACCAATGGCCTGATTGACACCGTGCCCGTGGACCAGTGCAAGAAGTTTGAAAAGGACTTCCTCGATTACATGACCACGAACAAGGCTTCGATCATGGAGGCGATCCGCACCAGGAAGGAACTGACGGCAGAGGCCGAGCAGGCCTTCCGCGACGCCACCAAGGTCATTCTCGACCGCCTCGCCGCGAAGTAGCTCAAGGTGGCGTATCAGTTCCAGCATCGCGCCGGCCTTGGCCGGCGCGATTTTCTGAGGTGACCTATGGCCACACTCAAGGCCGCCATTCCCATCCTGCCCGCCGACGACATGCCCAGAGCGCTGGAGTTCTACACAGCGAGGCTTGGCTTCAAGGAACGCTTCCGCGACGACAGCCAGGCGCCCAGGTACGTCGGCATCGAACGCGACGGAATCATGCTGCATCTGGTCGAGGTCACGCCGGCACCGACGGCCAGGCTCGTGGCAAGCCAGACCATGTGCCGCTTCCTCGTGGACGACGTTGACGCGCTCTACGCCGAGTTCAGCAGACACGCAGGCGTCATCCACCCCAACGGGAAGCTTGCCCCCAAACCCTGGGGCACGCGCGAGTTCGGCGTGCTCGACCCCGCGGGCGTCTGCCTCACGTTTTTCGTCGTCAATTCCTGAGGCCAAGCCCCCCGTGACCTTGCTAACCTTTCGCGGGCAAAGGGGGAGCCATGGACGACCAGCGCGAATTGCTGCGCCACTTCGTATCCGCGCTCAGTTATCGCCTCAGGCGCGCGGCTTCCGGCGCGCCGGACAGCTTCGGCGAGTTCAAGCAGGGCGACGCGCGCACGCCCACGGAGATCCTGCATCACATCAACGACCTGCTGCGTTTTGCCAACGGCCGCTTCCGCGCCCAGGCAACGCAGATGATTGCCAGGGGCAAGTGGGCCGATGAACTGAAGATTTTCGGGCTGCAGGCCTCCGACCTGGACCACGCGCTGCTGGAGTTGCCGCTCAAGGGCGTGGTCAACGGGCGGCCCATGACGATCGAGCAGTTGCTCCAGGGTCCCCTGTGTGATGCCATGACCCATGTGGGGCAGATCGCGCTTCTGCGCCGGCTGGCGGGCTCGCCCGTGGCGGCCGAGAACTACGTTCGAGCGGACATCCGGGCCGGGCGCCTGGATTGAACGTCAGGCAGATCATGGTCCTGGCAGCGGGTTGCCGCTTTTCTGTCACCGGCAGTCCATGTCGTTCGACGCGGGCCTATATGGATTGCGGCGTGGGGCAAAGCCGCTACAATGGCTCCCCATGGCAAGGCTTGGACCCACTCCACAATGGAGTCTGTGCGCGGGGGGCACGCACGTGCTCCTTTCGGGCTTTGGCTGAGTCCTTTAATCGCTGCCGGTCGGTGGCTTGAGTGGTCGTGCGTCTTCCGCCCTCATCCCGACATCGTTTCTCACTAACTCAGAATTGGGGCTTTCGCGGCCAGGCGATTTGTCGCCTGCCCGCCTTTCAGGATTCCTTCCATGCTGAATCGTTCCTTTCTCGCTTTGAAACTGTTCTGTGCCATGGCCGCCCTGGCTGCGGTCGCCGTTCACCCCGTCAGCGCTTCAGAGGCCAGGCCGGCCTTGAGCAAGCCCCTCGACCAGCGCATCGCCGACGGTGACATCAAGGAACTGCGGATCTCCGCGATTCCTGACTCCGACGCCAAGACCATCGAGGAAAAGTGCAACCTTGTGTGCGAGATGCTTGCCAAGGTCCTGGGCATTCCCGTCAAGTTCATGCCTCAGCAGAACTACGCGGCCTGCGTCACGGGGCTGGCCACCGACCAGCTTGACCTCGTGTGGTTTGGCGGCGTGACGGGCGTGCAGGCGGACCAGAAGATGGGCGACAAGTGCGTGTTTGTGGCCTGCCGTGAATCCGACAAGCAGTACAAGAGCTACTTCATCGCCAACAAGGAGGCCAAGATCGGCCCCGTGAAGGACCTCAAGGAACTCGCGGCCAAGGCCGAGGGCATGAAGTTCACCTTCGGTTCCAAGAGCAGCACCTCGGGTCACGTCATGCCTCGCCATTTCTTCCAGGACCAGACGGGCGAAAAGCCCGAAGACGTCTTCGGCAAGGACAATGTGGCCTATTCCGGCAGCCACGACGCGACGCTGCGCAACGTGGCGGCGGGCACAGCTCAGGTCGGCGCCCTGAACTTCAAGAACTGGGACAACGCCAAGGATGAGCTGGCCAAGGCCAAGGACAAGTGCGAGCTCATTTACACCACGCCTTTCTACGTCGATTACATGTGGGCCGCGCGCACCGGCGTGGGTGAGGCCAACATCAAGAAGATCAGGGACGCCTTCCTCGCCCTGGATCACACGAAAGAGGCGGACAACAAGATTCTCGCCGCCTGGGGGGCCAAGGGCAGCAAGTTCGTGGCCTGCGAGAAAAAGGAATGGGACGGCATCCGCAAAGTGTTGGAGTCCGGTGTGGACGTGGGTTGACCCGTGGGGAATCAGGCAGGCGGGGTGCGCGGCGCCCCGCCTGTTTCATCCATGCTGACGCGAACCAAAACAGAGGCGGACCATCCTGTCGTCCCGTCGCCACGGGCCGGGGCTGCCTTTGTGCTGGACCGTGTTTCGCTGAGCTATGGCCGCCATGAGGTGCTCAAGGACATCAGCCTGGACATTCCGCGCGGTCAGCAGGTGGCCGTGATCGGTCCTTCGGGCTCCGGCAAGACCACACTGTTTCGCCTGCTCTCAGGCTTCCTTATGCCCACGGCGGGCCGCATCCTGAGCCTGGGCCAGGACACGCGGGGACTGCGCGGCAGGCGCCTGCGCGCCCTGCGGCGCGACATCGGGGTCATTTACCAGAACGACAATCTCATCCCCAGCCTGCGCGTGGTCCACAACGTGCTGATGGGCCGTCTGGGCCACTGGTGGTTTGGCCGCGCGCTGCTGAGCCTGTTCTGGCCCCAGCAGCTTCAGGCGGCGCGCGACGCCCTGCGCGAGGTCGAAATCGAGGACAAGCTCTGGGCCATGCCCGGCGAGCTTTCCGGCGGCCAGCAGCAGCGCGTGGCCATTGCCCGACTGCTGGTGCAGAACCCGGGGGTGGTGCTGGCCGATGAGCCCGTGAGCCAGCTCGACTTGCGCCTGGGGCGCGACGTGATCGAGCTGCTGACCCGCTTCACGCGGCAGCGGCATTCGACGCTTCTGGTCAATCTGCACACGCTGGACCTGCTCCAGGGCAACTTCGAGCGCGTGATTGCCCTGCGCGAGGGCCGCGTGTTTTATGACGGCGCGCCGGCGGGCATCTCGCGCCCCATGCTGTCGGAACTCTACGGGGCGGAGTATCGCGCCCTGCACCTCGACCAGCTCGATCTCGGGGAGGCGCCGTGAGCCGCCCCTCGCCCGCTTCGGCCCGGTATGCCATACGCCGCCCGCTCTGGAGCTACCTGGCATGGGCCGGCGTGCTGCTGGCGCTCTACGTTGCCTTCTTTTCCGTCGATCTTGATGAGGGCAGTCTCTGGACCTTCGACTCACGCGTCTGGGACCTCTCCAGTTTCACCGACCCCGCCAAGTTCGAGCGCGCCATGGAGCGCCTTGGACTGTTTTGTGGCGCCTTTGCCAACCCGGACGCCAGCCCCGAATTCATCGGCCGCGCCTGGGAACTGGTCTGGCAGACGCTTTCCACAGCGCTGCTGGGCACGGCCATCGGCGTCGTGCTGGGCTACCTGCTGGCGCTGGGCGCGGCGCGTTCAGTATGCGTCGGCGAAGAGCGGGGCCGGCGCTGGCTGCGCTGGTTTCCCCTGCGCAGCCCTTCGGCCCTGATCTGCTCCCTGTGCCGCGTCGTGCTCGATGTGCTGCGGGCCGTGCCGGACTTTGCCTGGGCGGTGATGCTGGTGCCGCTGCTGGGTATCGGACCCATGACGGGCATGATTGCCCTGGCCGTGTCCGTGACCGGTATCCTGGGCAAGATCTACAGCGAGATCTGGGACAGCATTGATCCCCAGAAGTACGAAAACGTCCGCGCCGCCGGCGGCTCGCGCTTTCACACGTTTGTCTACGGCATCCGCCCGCTGGCCTCGCGCAGTGTGCTGTCGTACACGCTGATGCGCGCGGAGTGCGCCGTGCGCAACGCGGCCGTGATCGGCGCGGTGGGCGGCGGCGGCGTGGGGGCGGAGATCATGCTGCGGCTGGGCTATGACGAGTACGACCGCGTGGCCACCATGGTCATTTTCACGCTGGCGCTCACCCTGGCCGTGGACCTTCTGGCCAACTTCATCCGCCGCCAGTTGCGCACGGACCCCAATCACCCGCGCGCGGCACGCCATCAGCCGCTGGCGGCGCAGATCGCGCGCAAGTGGGCGGCCGCGGGCACCGTGGCGGTCCTGGTGCTCTGGTCAGCGTGGTATCAGCTTCAGCCCCATCCGCTCACGGTGAACGAGCCGCAGTTGCAGCGCCTCACCGGCCTGTTCAAGGCCGAGGGCTGGGAGCGCATGTCGTACTTCAAGGAGCTGCTCGAACCCGAGCTGGGCTGGACCATCGAGCGCGAAGGCGCGCTGGTGCAGACCCATTTCATGGGCCGTACCCAGGACTGGCCCTCGCGCGAGGAGGACGCCGCCAGGTTCCTTGATGGCATCCGGGGCAAGCGCCTCGTGCTCGGGCCGCCGGGCCGCGAGCCCGCCCATGAAGGTCCCCGCAGCTACCTTGAAAGGCTGGCCGGACAGCCACTGGAGCAGGTGTTCAGCCAAGTCGTGATTTCTTCTGGCGACAAGGAAACCATTCTTTTGATCGCGCGCGGCGAGGCCGACATCGGCGCCATCGAGTGGGAGTCCTACGCGGACTCCCGCAAGTGGCCCGAAACCGCGCCCTACCGCAAGCGGCGCAACACGGCGGTCGACTTTGCGCATACCACCCCCTTCTACCGCGCCACGAAGGTCGAGCAGGGCTCCCTGCCCATCAGCCTCAAGAGCGCGACGATTCCCGTCGCCATGGCCATCGTCGGAACCCTTGCGGGAGTGCTGCTGGCCATGGGTCTGGCCTTCCTGCACTCTTTTGCCTTCCAGATCGAGCCCCACCACTTCACCGGCGAGTCTCCCTCGTGGGCGGCGCGGGCGCTGCGCTGGCTTTCGGTCGTGCTTTCGCGCTTTGTGGCGCTGGTGGCGCGCGGCATTCCCGAGGTCATGTGGGCGATGTTCTTTGTGGCATTTTTCGGCATGGGCGTGGTGGCCGGCGCCGCGGCCATGGCGCTTCACACGCTGGGGCTGCTGGCTCGGGTGTTCAGCGAGACGGTGGACAACATTCCCTATCGCCGCTTTGAGCAGTCCTTTGGCGGGTCCAGACTCGCCACGTTCAGCTATGCCGCGGTGCCCATGTCGTGGCGGGACTGGATCACCTACTCGTTCTTCCAGTTCGAGAGCAATGTGCGCGCCGGCGTGGTGCTGGGCATCATCGGCAGCGCCGGCCTGGGGTTCATCTTCGCGTTCAACTTCGAGCACTTCCATTATCACAAGGCGGCCACCAATCTCGTGGTCATCATCGGGCTGACGGTGGTCATCGACCGGCTTTCGCGCCTGCTGAAAGTCAGCCGGGTCACGACCTGAGCGTGCCGCCCTTGAGGATTCGCAGCGGCGGCTCTAAAACCGCATCATGATCGTGCGAATCCTGAGTGCGGGTGTCGTCGGTATCGAGGCCACCGGCGTCGACGTTGAAGTCGATGGCGCGCGCGCCCTGCAGGACCCCAGCTTCACCACCGTCGGGCTGCCTGACAAAAGCGTGAGCGAGAGCAAGGAGCGCGTTCGCGCGGCCATTGCCAACTCCGGTTACGACTTCCCCGTGCAGCGCATCACCGTGAATCTCGCGCCCGCCGACCTCAAGAAAGAGGGGCCCGCCTATGATCTGCCCATTGCCGTGGGGCTGCTGGCCGTGAGCCACCAGGTGGACCCCAATGCCGTCACGCGCTATGCCATGGCGGGGGAACTCGCCCTCGATGGCCGCATCCGGCGCGTCTCCGGCGCCTTGCCCATGGCGCTGGCGCTGCGCGCGCGCAACGTGAAATCCCTGATCCTGCCCGAGGAAAACGCCGCCGAGGCAGCCGTGGCCGACGGCATCGACATCATTCCCGTGGGGCACCTGCGTGAAGTCGTGGGTCTGATCAACGGAACTTCGCCCATCGAGCCCTGCCGCGTCGACCTGGAGAAGTTCTTCGAGGAAGCGGACCACCCCGGCTTTGACTTTTCCGATGTGCGCGGGCAGGAGTCGGCCAAGCGCGCGCTGATCATCGCGGCGGCGGGCGGTCACAACGTGCTGATGGTGGGCAATCCCGGCGTGGGCAAGAGCATGCTTTCCAAGCGCCTGCCCACAATCCTGCCGCGCATGACCCTGGCCGAAGCGCTGGAAACGACCAAAGTATGGTCCGTGGCCGGGCTCGTCACCAAGGAGCGACCGTTGATCACGACGCGCCCGTTTCGCTCGCCGCACCACACGATCTCCGACGCCGGCATCGTGGGCGGAGGCGCCAACCCGCGCCCCGGCGAAATCAGCCTGGCCCACAACGGCGTGCTGTTTCTGGACGAATTCCCCGAGTTCAACCGCAAGACGCTGGAGGTCATGCGCCAGCCGCTGGAAGACGGCACCGTTACCATTTCGCGCGCCGCGGGCTCCCTGACCTTTCCGGCCAAGCTGATGCTCGTTGCCGCCATGAACCCCTGCCCCTGCGGTTACCTGGGCCACCCCAGCAAACCCTGCCAGTGCACGCCCCGGCAGGTGGCCCAGTATCGCAGCAGGATTTCGGGCCCGCTGCTGGATCGCATCGACATTCACCTCGAAGTGCCGGCCGTGGACCTCAGGGAGCTTTCCGGCGAGCGCACGGGCATGTCCAGCGCGGAAATGTTCAGGCAGGTGCAGGCCGCGCGGGACATCCAGACCCGGCGCTTCAAGGGAGCCCGCGAAGGACTGCATAACAACGCCGCCATGAATGACAAAGAGGTGCGGCAGTTTGCCCACCTTGACGCGCCCGTGAAGGCCCTGCTGGACGGCGCCATGGAGACGCTCCAGCTTTCCGCGCGTGCCTACACCCGCATCCGCAAGATCGCCCGCACCATCGCCGACCTCGCCGGCGCCCCCGAAATCGGCCCGGAGCACGTCACCGAAGCGATTGGCTATCGCTCGCTCGACCGCGGTGAACGTTAGTTGCGGCGGCCCTTGCGTGCGGCGCGCTGCGCGCTGAGCATTTCAGACAGCGTGGCGGAAGCCGGGCAGCAGCGCGGCAGGTCAGCCAGAGCTTTGGCCACGCGCCCGTGGGCCAGCACCACTTCGGGTCTTCCCTGCAGGGCATCGAGGTAGCGCTCGGTGAACGTCGTGGGGCACTCGCTGCAGGGTTCAACCAGCGAGCGCACCTCGGCGCCGATGGAGCCCAGTTCGACATCCGTGAAGGGCTCCACGCGTTCGAGCAGTTCATCGACATCGGCCAGCAGGCGTGAAAGGGGGCGCAGCCAGCCAAAGTAGGGGTCGGTGGTCAGCAGGCGCAAGAGCTCAAAGGGGCCGCGCACGGGGCCGCTCTTCTGTTCGTAGGCCGCGCGCACCGCGTCAATCAGAACCTTGTGCAGGTCCAGCAGGGCGGAGTTGAGCTGTTCGAGTCGGGTGCGGTTCAAGCGGCGGATCCCTTCTGGCGCGGGGGCGGGTTCTTGGCGAGCACGGCGGCATAAACCATGCCGATGGCAAAACCGCCAATGTGGGCCCACCAGGCCACGCCGGAGTCGCCCTCGCCGCCAAAGCGCATGACCTTCAGCGCGTTGATGACGTTCATGCCTATCCAGAAGAACAAATAGACCAGCGCCGGTATTCGCAGGATCACGGGCACGACGACAATGGGGATCAGGCTGACGACGCGGGCCTTGGGGAACATCACGAAGAACGCGCCCATGATTCCCGCGATGGCGCCCGACGCGCCCACAATGGGCGTGCTGTCGTTGAGATGGAAGACGACGTGCGTGATAACGGCCGCCAGGCCGCAGGCGAAGTAAACCACGATGAAGCGCAGGTGGCCAAAGCGGTCTTCGACGTTGGGGCCAAACACCATCAGCGCCAGCATGTTGCCCAGGATGTGCCAGCCATCGCCGTGCACGAACATGTGCGTCAAGATGGGCCAGAGGTTCTGGGGCGTCAGCGCGGTGTTGCCGGGGTTGCGCAGGTTGTAATGGCTGGGGACGAGCCACCAGGTTTCCATGAACCGGCGGTAGGCCCCATCGCCGGCCTGAAACGCCATCAACATCTCGAAGAAGGCCCACAGATTCAGGCCGATCAGCAACCAGGTCACGACGGGCCAGGTGTAGCAGCGCTCGGTGGTCTTCAGCGGAAACATCCAGCCAGCTTACAGCGGCAAGGGCCCAGGGCCAATGGCGGCGGGCCTGTCGCGAGGCGTTGTAGCATCCGCCCCGGGAGGACCAGGCCCAGCGGCCGTTTCTGACACCGATTCACGTCCTTGCATTGGCGAGGAAGCGGGCCTAGGACCAAGCCATGGCGCGCATCACCCACATCCGCAACCACGACGGCGAACTCGTGCCCTTCCGGCGCGCGCGCATCGTGCGGGCCATTCTGGCTGCCGTGCGGCAGGCCGGCTCCAGCGAGGAATGGGTGGCGGAGGCCCTGACGGACACCGTGGTCTATTTTCTGGACCAGCGCCACGGCCAATCCAAGGAGCCGCCCAGCGCCTTTGACCTCGATGACGTCATTGAAACGGTCCTCACCGCCCAGCCCGATCTCGCCCGGGTCGCGCGGGCATTCATGGACTCCCGCCGCCAGCGGGCCCAGATCCGCGAACTGGAGGAAAGCATCCGCCAGACGCGCGGCCCTGAAGTCAGCCAGCCGGCCCGCGGCCTGGAAACCTGGAACCGCGCGCGCATCGCCGCCGCGCTGGTGCGTGAAAACGGCCTGCCGCCGCGGGAGGCCAACGAGATCGCGGAGGCCGTGGAGCGCCGCGTGCAGAGTTTCAAGCTGCCCCGCCTCTCCACGGGTCTGATTCGCGAGCTCGTGGACGTCGAGCTGCTCTCGCGCGGCCTCATGGAAGACGGGCGCCCGGGATCCGTGGCCGTGCCCCGCTATGACCTCGATCAATGGCTGTTTCCGCGCGACGAGCAGGAACCCGCAGGCACCCAGCAGGAGTTCAGCGAGCGCGCCTCAAGACGCGTCTTGACCGAGTACACGCTTACGGGCGTGCATGACGCCCGGGTGCGCGAAGGCCACGAGACCGGGCGCCTGCACCTCGAGGCGCTGGATGCTCCCGCGGCTCTGAGCGAGGTGCGGCTGGACGCCGCCGCGCTGCTCTCGCCCGGCGCGGGCATGGGGCTGCAGCGCCACTTCGCAGGTCCGACGCAGAGCCTGGCCGCGGGTTTTTCGCGGCTGGCGCGGGTGGTGCGGGAGGTTTCCACCATCACGCGCCATCTTGTGGTGCTCGAAGACCTGGATCGGGCCCTGGCCCCGCTGATTGCGCCCGAGACGCCACAGCGTGCGCGCCTGGCGCTGCAGGAGGGGATGGCCCTGCTGGCCCACAACGGCGCGCCGAAACTGCGCATGACCCTGGGGGCCCCGCGGGGAGACGCCGGCGACTTCGCCACGCTCGCCTTCCTCGATGCCCTGTGCGGCGAGGATTCCGGCATGCGCTCGCGCGTCGAGATCTTTCTGGGCGTCAACGCCGCCGCATTTGAAGACGAGGCCCGGCTCCGGTTGCTGGAGCGCGCGGCCTCCGCGGCCAGCTTCTGCGGCCAGCCGCTGTTTGCCCTGAGAGACGCAGCCCGCGCCGGAGAGCGCGGCATGTTCGGCGACCTCGGCGAAGGCCGGCTTCATCGAGCGATCCTGGCCCGCGCGGGGCTCAACCTGGTCACGACCGCGCTGGAGGTGGCCCCGGGCGACATGGCGGCCTTTCTCGCGCTGCTGGAGGATCGCGTGCAGCTCGCGGTTGATGCCCTGGTTCAGCGGGCGCGGTTTGTCGAGCGCGTGGCCAAGCGTGACCTGCCCCAGCCCGTGGGGCTGGGCGCCCGCATGGCCCGCAGTCTGGTGCTGGCCTCGCGCGATCTGTGCCTGGTGCCGGTGGGATTGCAGCAGGCGGCGTGTCTGGTTTCCGGGGCGCCCGGCGCTTCATCCCCCGCCGCCCAGCGGGCGGCCCAGCAGGCGCTCAGCTATATGGCATTCAAGTCAGCCGAAGTGGCGGCCCGCGCGGGCATGAAGTGCCTGCTGGGCGGCCGACTGGCCGAAGATTGCGCCGCGCGCCTGCGCCACGAAGACCGCACGCGTCTGGGGGGCAACAGCCGCCTTCCGGCCTCGGCTGAGGGCTATGGGGCGGGCACGCAATGCGGCGAGCCCCTGAGTTTCGAGCAGCGCCTGAGCTGCGAGTCGTCCCTGCACAGCCTCACGACGCTCGATGCCCGCCTGGTCGGCGGTATGGGCGAGCGCGCCACCCAGGCCAAGGTGCTGGCCTGGCTGCGGCAGTGTCTGGCGGAACCTTCGCGCTGCCCGGCCGCCCTGGAAATCGCCGTGGCATCCCGCATCTGCCGTGACTGCGGCAACATCTCTCCAGCCGAGCTTGCGGCTTGTCCGGCCTGTGGAAGCCAGGCCTGGGCCGTTCCTCCGGGGCAGCGCTTCCTGTTCGACCCCAGCGCCGAGCAGGCCTGAAAGGGCCCCTGGGCGCCGGGTCCTGCGTGGGGGACGTGCCCCGCGGCCTCACTTCGCCGGACTTGCGCTTGTGGCTGTGTACGCCGGGGCTTTGCGCTATACTTGGGCTCCCCGTGAGCCCCGCACCTGAAACTGGCATGAGAATCGCATCCTTCCTGGTTCTGGCCCTGCTGCTTGCGGCCTGCGCCGGCACGACGGAAAAACCCGGCAACGGCGGCGGCGCGGAAGGTTTTGAGCGCGACGGCATCCTGCACAACGCCCAGACCGCCGAAGACTTCATCGTGCGCAAGCTCTCCTACTCCGCGGGGCTCGTGAACTATGTGGATCCCCGCCGCGCCAAACTCACCACGCGCGAGGTCAGCGGCGAGAGCATCGTGTTTCGGCTCGATAACGCCGGCGACACCGGAGAGTTCCACAAGGCAGCCCTCGAGCGCGCGGCCGAACTGGCCGTCAGGCTGGCCTGGCCCGACGTCATGATCGAGCAGGAGCAGGACCGCGAGGGGCACCTGGCCTATGTGCGCATCGAGACCGTGGGCACGCCCACGGATGCCTCGCTGGGCGCGACCTTGCCCGTGCGCATCGTGTGTATGGGCAACGCCGTGGATATCCGCGGCGGCTACCTCTACCCCACGCCCATCAAAAATCGGGAGGGTCGCACGGTGGCCCTGTGGGAGGGCGGCTATCTGCCTGCCGCCGGCGAACTGCCCGGCCAGCGCGACGGCAAGCCGGTCAAGAAGCCCCTGATGGACGCGCGCACGGGCCAGCAGGCCCTGGACCCCGAAACCGGCGCGCCCCTTTGGGAGGAAGCCCTGGAGCGACGCCAGAACCTCGGACGCGTCAGCTACATCCTGCGCGAGGGGGTGCGCATCGTGTCGACCGTGCCCGCAGACGAACTCAGCGCCGAATTCATTGAACTGCCTCTGGACCGCGTCATCGACCTCTATGAGGGGGTCTACGTTTTGCCCGTGAGCGCAGAGATGATTCCCATGCTTGTCAACGGCATTGAGCGCGGCATGGCTGCCAAGGGCCTGCCCTGCAAGGTGGAGGCCGAGGGCGTGCAGCGCCTGATCGTCACGCCCCTTGGCGTTCGCGAAAAGACGCTGCAGCAGATTTTTGATGAACTTCAGACGGTGGACATCACGTTCGAGCCCAAGACCCACTGCATCGTCGTCTTTGACGAAGAACGCAAACGTGTCGTGATTTACGGGCCTTTGGCGCGGCGCTTTCTGGTGGGGGATGTGCTTCTGGGAACGGACCCCTTCACCGTGGGCCGCGACCCCATCACCCGCAAGAATCGGGTCCCGCAGCAGCTTCAGTTCAGGGTCAGTGTGCGCCTTCTCGAACGCGCCGTGCCCGGGCGCGGCGGCAAGTATGGCGTGGCCAGCCCCGAAGACCAGAAAGCGGGCATCACCCCGCCCGGCAGCAAGGGCAAGGTCAACCTCTCCTGGACCTACCGCGACCGCAGGGGCAACCTGATCAGGGAGGGCGAAGAAGTCCTCCACAGCGCCGACATGGCCGACGTGCTTCGGCACCTGTGGCTGCGCGGCATGGGTCCCCGCGAAGTACTCGCGTTCTGCGTGGTGGCCAAAGACAGCGCGGCGGTCATCGCGGAGCTGGGGTTCAATCCAAAGCGTGTGAAAGTGGACGACAAGTAGTCTGTTCACGAATGTTCCACAGGTCTTCCACGGGCGCTGACGGGCGCTTGCGCGGGTAACATGACCTCGCAGGGGCGTTTTTGCCGGATTCTCCAAAGTTGCGCCCTGATTTTGGCCGATTCAGCGGGAACTGGGGGTAGGGGGCGTTGTCCATTGCACCCTCGCCCGTTGATTTCGCGAGGCAACCATGCGCATTACCCGGCTGGAACTTGATGGCTTCAAGTCGTTCGGGCGCCCGACGCTGTTTGACTTTGAAGCCCCCATGACGGGCATTGTCGGCCCCAACGGCTGCGGCAAGAGCAACGTGGTCGATGCCGTGCGCTGGGTGCTGGGCGAGGCCAGCCGCAAGGCCCTGCGCGCCAAGGAGTCGACGGATGTGGTGTTTTCCGGCAGCGCTTCGCGCAAGGCCGCGCGGCAGGCGGAAGTCAGCATCACGTTTGACAACTCCGACGGCTCCATGGGTGTCGCCCACAAGTCGGTCAAGGTGACGCGGCGGCTCTCGGCCGGCGGCGACAGCGAGTACTTCATCAACGGCGAAGAGGCCAAGCTCAAGGACATCAAGGGAGTGCTGCAGGGCACGGGCGCGGGCATGAGCGCCTACTGCATCATGGAGCAGGGCAAGATGGACGCCCTGCTGCAGGCCAACCCGCTGGAGCGCCGGCGCGTGTTCGACGAGGCTGCCGGCATTGGCAACCTGCGCAAGCAGCAGGAAGATGCGCAATCCAAGCTCACGGTGGTGGACCAGAATCTGGGGGCGCTGAAGAACATCCTCGATGAAGTGCGCGGGCAGCTGCGCAAGATCAAGGGTCAGGCCACGCGGGCGCTGCGCTACACCGAACTCAGGGAGCGGCAGCGCCTGCTGCAGATGAAGCTGGCCCTGCGTGACTTCCACGGCTTTGACAAGGCGCGTGAAGCGCTGCTGTCGAGGATTTCAGACGCGGGCGCCCGTGAAGGCGCCATCCAGGCCGAGATGGCCAAGACCAGGATGGACCTCGAGGACGCCGAGGCCAAGCTCAACCACAGCGAAAACGAATTCCGCCGCATCAGCGAAAGCGTGCACAAGCTCGAACTGCGCATCACCTCCGAGGCCAGCCGGCGCGACAACGCCCTGTCCCGCGTGGAGAGCCTCAAGCAGGCCATTGCGCGCGTGAGGGAGCAGGCCGAGCGCGTGCGCGAGAACACTGCCTCGCTGAAGGTGCGCCGCCAGAACCTGGCGCAGAAGGCCGAAACCACCAAGGCCGAGCTGGGCGAAATGGCCCAGCGCCTCGCCGCGCTGTCCGAGGCCGAACATGCCGTGGCTAAGGCCGCCGAGACGCTGGAGGCCGATCTCAAGGCCACCCGCGCGAAGCTGCTGGATGCCATCGGCCCGGCCAACCAGAGCCTCAATGAGCGCATGCGCCTCGATGCGGAAATGCGCACGGCGCGGCGGCGCCTCGAGAGCCTTTCGGCCCGGGCGGGAGAGGTGGAACGCGAGCTGGGAGAAATCGAGACGCGTCGCGGCGCGGCCCAGGGCGAGCGTGACACGGAAGAGGCGCGCCTGGCCGGGCTGAAGGCGGAGATGGCCCAGGTCGAGGCGGAAGCCTCACCCCTGGCCCTGCGCGTGAACGAGCTGCGCCAGCGCAAGCACGGCCTGGAACTCAAGCAGGGCCAGAAGTCCGAACGCAAGGGCGTGCTGGAAGGCATGGCCCAGCAGCGCGTGGGACTGGACGAAACGGCCGTCAAGTTGCTCTCTGATGAAACGCGCGCCCGCAGTTTCGGCATTCTTGGCGTGTTCGCCGACGCCGTCCGCGTGGACCTGGCCTTTGCCGCGGGCCTTGAGCGCGTGCTGGGTGATCTGGGCAGCGCGATCATCGTGGACAGCCGCGAGCACGCCCACGACCTGTTTGACTGGCTGGCCGGACGCGGCAGCGTGAACATCAGCCTGGTGGCGCGCGACGAGTTCAAGGCGGGCAAGGTTCCGGCGTTTCCCTCGGGACATGGCGTCATCGGGCCCATGATCGAGCAGGTCAAGGTCAAGGCGGGCTTTGAGGCGCTGGCCCAGTCCCTGCTGGGCGACGTGCTGCTGGTGGCTGACCGCAGTGTGGCGCGGCGCCTGATGGAGCGCGGGGCGCGGAACTACCGCATCGTCACGCCCACGGGCGAGCTGTTCAGCCCGCCGGGCGCCTTTGCGCTGGCCTTCGGCGAAGGTCGCAGCGGCATCATCACCCGTCAGAGCGAGATTGACCGCCTGCAGCGCGAGATCGGAGAACTGGGCGCGGAAATCGAGGCTTCAGCCCAGGAACTCGGCGCGGCGTTGAACCTTCAGGCCCAGTTGCAGGCGCGGGCCGGCGAACTGCGCAATGCCATCTACGACGCGAGCATGGAAGCGGCCGGCAAGCGCGTGGCTCTGGACTCTCTCAAGCGGGAAGCCGCGCGCCTGGGCGAGGAGCAGGGCCTGCTTTCGCGCGAGCAGCAGCAGCTCAAGGCCGCCATGGAGGCCGACCTCGGCCGGCACGGCAAGTTGAGCGAAGCCATTGCCCTGGCCGAAGAGGCCAAGCAGTCCTGCGAACAAAGGCTGGCCTCTCTCAATGAAGAAAGCACGCTGCGGCGCGAGCAGCTTGCCGAGGCGCGCCAGAAGCTGACAGAGGCCAAGGTGGCCGAGGCCACCTGCCGCACCGAATGCCGGCAGGCGGAGGAAGCCCTCAAGGGCATTGATGACGCTCTGGCGCGCTACGCCGATGAAATCGCGCGCGGCGCCGGCGAGGCCGAGGCCCACGCCAAGCAGATCCGGGAGCTGGAGCACGAAGCCAGGGCCAGCGTGGAAGTGCAGGCCGAACTGGAGCGCGAGGCGCGTGAGCTTCGCGAGCGGCGCCTGTCAGGCGACGGCTCCCTGACGCTGCTGCGCAACGGCGTGGAGCAGGCCCGGCAGAGCCTGGCCACGCTGCAGGAGACGCTCTATCGCGAGCGTGAAAGCGTGCAGCAGGCGCGCATTGATGAGAACACCCTGTTCATGAAGATGGACCAGGTGCGGCGGCGCATGGCCGAACTGCACAATGCGGACATTGACACGCTGTACCGCGAGTACGACCCCCAGGCCGACACGGTGAACGAAGAAGCGGCCCAGGCCGAGCTGGACGCCCTGAACGAGCAACTGGCCAAGCTGGGCAATGTGAACATGGAGGCCATGGACGAACTGAGGGAAGTCGAGGACCGCAACAACTTCTTTTCGCGCCAGGAGCAGGACCTGATCAAGGCCAAGCGCACGCTGAGCGACGCCATCGCCCGCATCGAGCGGGAATCCAGGCGCCTGTTTGTGACGACGTTTGAGGCCATCCGCACCAATTTCCAGCGCATATTCCGGCGCCTGTTCGGCGGGGGCTCAGCCGACATCATCCTGCAGAATCCCGAAGACCCGCTGAACAGCGGCGTGGACATCATTGCCAAGCCTCCGGGCAAGGAGGCGCTGAGCATCTCCATGCGTTCGGGCGGCGAGCGGGCGCTGATTTCGGTGGCGATGATGTTCTCGATCTACGAAATCAATCCCGCGCCCTTTGCCATCCTCGACGAAGTCGATGCGCCTCTGGACGAAGCCAACGTGGACCGCTTCTGCGATATCGTGCGCGAGTACGCCAGGCTTTCGCAGTTCATCGTGATCACGCACCACAAGAAAACCATGACCGCCTGTGACATGCTCTATGGCGTGACCATGCAGGAGCCCGGCGTGAGCACCAAAGTGAGTGTGGACCTGCGCGCATCCGAACAGCCCGAGTTGGCCGCGGCCGGAGCCTGACGTTCCACGCGACGGTAAAACGAAGAACGGGCCCGACGGCCCGTTCTTTGTTTTCGCGCCAGGGCGGCGTGAATCAGATTCCGATCTGCACTTCCATGGGCTGGCGCTGATAATAGGCGATGGCCGAGGTCGGCACGCCGCTCTCGATCTGCTTGCGCGTGAACTCGACAGCCTGGTCACGGCCGGTGAATTCGTGGGTCTCGGGACCGGAGGCGCCGCGAATCACGACCACGTGCTGCGGAAGGCCGCTGAGCGTGCGCTGGACCCGGGCAGCCGCCTTGTCGGACTTGCGGCGGCCCGCCTTGCGCGGCGTCTGCGCGGCATTGGCCTGGGCGCGGCGGCCGCGATTCTCGATCTTGCCGCCGATGCGCTCCCACACTTCTTTGAGCTTGGGAAACGCGAGCTGCGTGCCGAACTTCTGGCGCACCAGCTTCCCGATCTGATTCATCGTCAGTTTCGGGTTTTCCTTGTGCTGCTCTTCCACGAAAGCCTGCTTCTTGAGCGTATTCTCAATCGAACGGGACACGGTGTCTTCCTCTCTCACACAGTTCAAAGAAGTGCTTCAGAAGGGCGGCATGGTGCGCATACTTCGGGGCCATGTCAATACTCAAATTCGGTGCCGCAGCCGAATTTCACTTAAATCTCAGTGATATTTCAGTTGTGGCACATCAGGCAGGCTGGGGCCCGATCGCTACTTCAAAACTTCCATCTTCCAGCCTGGCGATCTGAATATCCACCGGCAGAAACATGGCAATGACTTCGGCGTTGGTCTGGGCGTGGCGCGTGGGTTTGACCGTGCGGAAGCGCCCGCCGCCCGCCAGCGCCAGCGGCAGCATGAGCTGGTCGCACAGGTAACGCCCGACGGGCGCCGTCGAGGCCAGATACTCGCGCGACTCGGTCAGGGCCTCCTCGGCGAATTCCTCGGGTGTGATGCCGCGCCGGCCGAAAGCGGTGAAGACTTCCGTGATCTGCTCGTGCTCGACCTCAATGCAGACGACATTGCCGGCGCTGTCGTTGCCAGTGATGGATTCCGGGTGAATGTCGCCGGCGCCCAGTCCCAGCTTCTGTGCGATGATGTCAAGCTCGCGGATGGCGAAGGTCATGGAAAGGTTGCTGACCAGGGCCCGCGCCCTCGTGCGCACGTGGTCGCCGCGCTCGAGCAGTTCAAATCCCTTCAGCTCTTCGACGGGCTGCACCTGAACCTTCATGCGGCCCCCGCCCGCGGGATAAAAGCCGTGGCGTTCCAGTGAAGCCTGCACCACGGGCCCCATGCGCGCCAGGGCAGGCAGATAGGTCAGGGCCAGGAAATCATAGGGCGGCGCAAAGGGGTTGTGAGTCCCCCCTTCCAGGGTGATCTCGGAGGGGCCGGGGGCCAGCATGAGCGCGGGAAGCACTGTCTGCAGCACCAGCGAGGTGCTGCCCGCCGTGCCGACGGAATAGAAATAGCGCCCGTTTCCGATCACGCCGGGCTCGAATGTGAGTTCCGTCGAGCCCTCGCGCATGCCTTCCACCCTGGCGTTGCTGACGGCCTTGGCGGCCTTCACGGCCGTGAGGTGTTGGGCCATCATGCCCGGGTTTTCGCGGTTGGCGCGGATGTTGGAGATGCGAAAGGGCGTGCCGGTCACCATGGACAGCGACAGCGCCGTGCGCAGCACCTGGCCGCCGCCTTCTCCCTTGGCACCGTCGATTTCCAGCATGTTCGCTCCGACTCGCGTCAGAACCGGCGGGCGCCCCCTGGGGCCCTTGCTCCACCGGTCCAGGCCAAGGGTTTAGCGGCGTGGCCGGTTTCGTCAACGGCACACGCCATCGCGGCACCGGGGCCGTGACCGTCTTTCCGTCCAGGCTTGGAAGCTTTCCGGGCTCCTCCATCTGCCGGCAACTCGCGGACAAAGTCTCATGGGGCCGCCTTCTCAACCCCGTAGGGCCGCCGTGAATCGGGCCCAGGCGCCCATACAAGCGCCTTTCCAGCCGCCTCAACTGCTCAGGCATTCTCTGGCGGGCGTCTGCGGGACGCGCCGCATCGGGCTGCTGAAAGTGTCTGATTAGGCAAAAATACTTTCTTTCAGGTCAAAAATTTTCTTTCAAAGAACATGGAATTGCGCTACAGTAAAGAACGTTGTCCTCCAAGTGAAAGCCCAACAGCGGAGTCCCAGCCCATGTTCCAGCTCCTTGCATCTCATCGCGCCTCTTCCCACGGGACGCCAGAGCAATGGGAGGCTGAAAGCAGCCGCGCCGCGCAGCGGGCCCTGGCCGGGGATGAAGGGCAGGCGAGGCAGGTGCTGACGCGGATGGCGCGGGGGGTGCTGCGACGGTACAGCTCGAGTTTCTTCATGGTCACGCGCTTTCTGCCCCCCGCCAAGCGTGCCCGGGTGGAACTGATTTACGCCGCGGTGCGTTATCCGGACGAAGTGGTGGACACTTTCGCCCTGTCCCCCGGCCACAAGCGGCTGCTGCTGTCAAGCTGGCGGCAATCTTTCATGCGCGCCCTGACGTCAGGCTCAATGCTTGAGGCGCTGCGCCAGGGGCTTCCTCCGATACTGGCGGGTTTTGCTGAGGTCGTGCGCGAGTCAGGAATTCCGCCGCGGCACTACCACGCCTTTCTGGATGCCATGGAGGCCGACATCGAGCCGCGGCGTTATGCCACGCTGGCGGATCTCACGGCGCAGTACATCTACGGCAGCGCCATTGTGGTCGGGTACTTTCTGGCCCATGTGTATGGGGCGTCGGGTCCCGCGGAGTTCCCGCGGGTCATGGAAGTGAGCCGTCGCCTGGGCATCGCGCTGCAACTGACCAATTTCCTGCGCGATGTGGTGGAAGATCGCGGTCGCGGGCGCCTCTATCTGCCCCAGGACGTGCTGCGCGCCGAAGGTCTCCTTGAGCCTGACCTGGCGTCACTGCGAGGTCGGGAGGCCACGGCCCGCGTGTTGGCGCGGCTGGGAGAGGTGGCTCGGGCGGACTATGCCTTTGCGCGTGACCACGCGGGGGCCTTTGCGCCGGACAGCCAGCCCGCCATCAGAGCCTGTATCGAAGTTTACGGGCTGCTCAACGATCAGGTTTCAACGGCCTCGGCGCTGCAACGACGCCAGAGCGTTTCGGCCTATCGCAAGTTTCTGTCCCTTCCGGCGAGCAAGTACTGGCGCCTGCCCCTGGCATATCTTGGCGCCATCTGACAACCCTCAGCGGAGCACCAGTCATGACCACAGAACTTCTGCTGCCTGTCGCAAACTCAGCGACCGGCGCTGCCGCCCTCACGGGCCCGGTGTCGGAAAGGGGCCGCCGCGTGGCCGTCATCGGGGCGGGGTTGGGGGGGCTGTCGGCGGCCATACACCTGCGGTTGAAGGGCTTTGATGTCACGATCCTGGAAGCCAACGAGCGCGTGGGCGGCAGGGCCAGCCGCCTTGAGCTTGAGGGCTTCGCCTTTGACACCGGTCCTTCGCTGCTCAATTACCCCTGGGTCTTTGAGCAACTCTTCGCCGCCGCAGGACGCAGATTCTCGGATTACGTCGAACTTCGTCCCGTCGAGCCATCTGTGAGTTTTCAATGGCCCGAGGGTCGCCGCCTGGAACTCTCAAGCGACTATTCGAAACTTCTGGCCGCCTTCAGTGAATTTGAGCCGGCGGCAGGGCCCAGGCTTTCGGCATGGCTTCACGACTGCTCCGAAAAATATCGCATCAGTTTCGACAAGCTGGTCACGCGCAACGCTGACAGTCTGCTCTCATGGTTCTCCGCTCTGAGCCTTTCCGAGCTGCGGCGAACGGCCGTGTGGCGCTCTCTGGACTCCGAACTCAAACGCTTCTTCAAGAGCCGGCACATCCGCGAAGCCCTGGGCGCTTACGGCATGTATCTGGGCGGCTCGCCTTTCACCCTGCCGGGCATTTTCACGATCCTCGCCTACGGCGAGCTGGCCTATGGTCTGTGGCTTCCCAAAGGCGGCATATATGGCCTGGTGCGCGGCATCGAACGGCTGGCCCTGGAACTGGGTGTAAGGATTGAGACGAACGCTCGTGTGCAACGCATCGTGGCCGATGGGGGGCGCGTCCTGGGCGTGGAGATGGTCTCGGGGGCTGTGCGGTCCTTTCCGCTTGTGGTCTCAAACGTAGACGTGCCCACGACCCAGAGTGAACTCCTGCCCGAAGAGTTTCTGGCCAGGGGCCGCCGCGAAGCTTCGCGTACGCGCATGACTCCCGGCGTGATGACCTTCTACTGGGGTGTGCGCGGCCAGGTCCGGGGTCTGGGCCACCACACCATTTTTCTGCCCGGCGACTACCGCGGCGCCTTCAAGGACCTGACGGAGCGCGGGCGCATACCCGCTGATCTGCCCTTCTACGTCGCCGTGCCCTCGGCCACGGACCCGTCCATGGCCCCCGGCGGAGATTCCGCCGTTTTCGTGCTGGTGCCAACGCCGGTGCTGAGCGAGCTGGGCCGGCAGGACTGGGACAGCGTGCTCAAAGAGACCAGGGCCCGCGTGTTGAGCCGCCTCGCGGCGCAGGGTGCGGAGCTGGCGCCCGAGCGCATTGTGGTCGAGCAGGCCTGGTCTCCCGAGACCTGGCGCGCCCGCTTCGGTCTCTACAACGGCTCGGCCTTTGGCGCGGCTCACAATCTCTTTCAGGTAGGGCCCTTCCGGGCGCCCAACTGGTCGAAGGCGCTCCGGGGCCTCTATTTCGTGGGCGCGGGCACCACGCCGGGTACGGGCATGCCCATGGTCGTTCTGAGCGGTCGCCTCGTGGCCGAAAGGATGGCGGCCCATGTTCTCTAAGGTCTGGGGAAACGGAGCACAAGTCATTGTCGGATTGCACGGCTGGGGCGGCAGCCACGAGACGTTTGCGCCTCTGGCCGAGCGCCTGCCGGAGCACTGCGCGCTGGTCGCCTGTGACCTGCCGGGCTTTGGAAGGACCCCCGCGCCTGCACGCTTTGACCGGGACGAAATCTCGGCCGGCCTGGCCCGCTGGATCGACGGGCTGGGGTTCGAGCGCGTGTGCCTGCTGGGTAACTGTTCCGGGGCGCTCGCGGCGCTTTTGGCAGCGCCACGGCTCAAGACGCCCGTTTCGCGCCTGATCCTGCTCGATGCCTTTGCCTTTGTGCCCTGGTATTTCCGCGTGTTCAGCAACGGGGTGTTTGGGCACTACGCCTACTCCATGGCTTTCGCCAACCCCCTGGGTCGCTGGCTGACCAACCGCGGTCTGGCGGCGCGGCGCAGGCCCGGCACAGACATGACGGGGTCCTTTGCCCGCGCTGACCACGTGTCCACGCTGGGCTGGCTGCGCCTTCTGGCCGCCATCCCCGGACACGAGTTCTTTCGCCCCGTGCGCGCCCCCGTGGAGCTGGTGTACGGCGAGCGCACCTTCGGCGCCGTGAAGCGCTCGGTCGCGCTCTGGAGAGAGCTCTGGCCTGAGGCACCCGTCACCGTACTCAGGGGCGCCGGCCATCTGGGCATTGCCGAGGCGCCCCAGGAGCTGGCCCGCATCGTTTTCAAACCCCGCGACGCCCGTGTGGCCCTGCCGCACGCGGCGGCGACTTCATGAAAGACAAAGTCATGTCCAAGGTACTGCAGGCATTCATGCAGCAGCATCGACTCGCGATAGAGACCGAACTGGAGCGGCGTCTGCCGCGAGGCAACATGCCTCAGCTCAAGGCACTCGACGACGCCATGGAGCATGCCCTGTTCACCGGCGGCAAGCGCATGCGTCCCGTGCTTTGCCTGGCTTCAGCGTCGGTGTGCGGCTTTGCGCCCGCGGAGGCGCTGAAGGTTGCGGCGGCGCTCGAGTTTCTGCACTCGGCCTCGCTGATCTTTGACGATCTGCCCTGCATGGATTGCTCGCTGGAGCGAAGGGGCGAGGACACTGTCCACGTCAAGTTCGGCGAGGGAGTTGCCGTGTTGGCGGGGCTGGCCCTGCTCAATGAAACCTATGCGTTGCTCGCACAGGCCGATGGCACGGGCGCGCTCATGGGGCAGGCCGCCCAATGCATCGGGGCCCGGGGCATGATCGCCGGACAGTGCCTGGACCTGAGGCACGAGCGCGCCCCGAGCCTCGATGACCTCGAGGCGCCCTACCTGAAGACCACCGCCCTGCTCAAGCTTTCCCTCGTGGCCGCGCCGCTTTCACTGGGGGCGCCGGGCGCCGCGGTCGAGGCCCTGGCCCTCTATGGCCAGAAGCTCGGCATGGCCTACCAGTTGCTTGACGACGAACTGGACCAGGACGAATCCACCGTGGCCGGTGCAGACCTCGCGTCCGTGCTGGGCAAGGCCCGGGCCTGGATCGAAGAAGCCAAGGGCGCACTTGCGGCCCGGTTCGGCCCGGGGCCGGCCCGCGACGCGCTGTGTGAATTTGCCGAAAGCGTCTGGGCCCGCGCCCTTCAGGACGTGCGCAGCCGTTGACCCCTCAAGGAACTGCCATGACTCTGGCTGCCTCCGTCGTGCTTTTGCTTGCCGCGCTCAGCCTTCTGATGGTGCTGGGAAACGTGCTGTTCTGGCCGCGCGTGAGAGCGCGTTGCGCGCCGGGTCGCGTCTCGGTGCTGATTCCCGCGCGCAACGAAGAGCAGGCGCTGCCTTGCCTGCTGGAGAGTCTGCGCGGTCAGTCCGGCATTGAGGAGATTCTGGTCGCGAACGATCACTCGACCGATCGCACCCAGGCCGTCATCGAGGATTTCTCTGCGCGGGACTTCCGCATCGGCTCCCTGACGCCCGCCCCCCTGCCCGCGGGCTGGTGCGGCAAGAACTGGGCCTGCGCGAGCCTGGCCGAAGAGGCAACGGGCGAGTGGCTGCTGTTTCTGGATGCGGACACGCAGCTCGAACCCGGCGCGGTGGAGTCGCTGCTGGGCGAGGCGCAGGCGCGTCAACTGACGTTTCTGAGTTGCTGGCCCGCGCTGGAAATGCGCAGCTTTGCCGAGCGGCTGCTGATGCCCATGCTGAACTTCGTACTGCTGACGCTCTTTCCGGCGCCGCTGGCGAGCTGGCAGATGAATCATGCGTCCCTCGGTCTTGGCCATGGTGCATGCATGTTCATGCGCCGCGCCGAGTACCTGCGGGTGGGAGGGCACCGTGCGGTACGCGGCGAGATCTTTGAGGACAGCCGCCTGGCCCAGCTCTGGCGGCGGCAGGGACTGCGCGGCCTGTGCCTCGACGGGCGCAAGATAATCTCCGTGCGCATGTATCGCAGCCTCGGTGAAATCTGGCGCGGCTTCTCCAAGAATCTGTTTCCCGCCTTCCGGCGCCAGGCCAGTTTCTGGCTGTTCTGGCTTCTGCATGGGACCGTGTATCTCGCCCCGTTTGCCCTGCTGTGGATTCCCGGGCCGGCCCCGGCGCTGTTCATGGCCTCCGCTGCCTGTGTGGTGGGGGCGAGGTTGGCCTTGGCGGCGAGATTCGGTCATTCGTGGTGGTCGGCACTGCTGCATCCCCTGGCGCAGGTCTTCGTTCTGGCTCTGGGCCTGGCATCGTGGCTGAGCGTGATCAGCGGGCGCGGCGTGACGTGGAAGGGACGCAGATATCTTCAGGCGGAGGCGTCATGAAAACACTGGTTATCATCGGCAGCGGCCTGGGCGCACTGGGGCTCGCCGTGCGCATGGCGGCGATGCGCTGGCGCGTGACGGTGTGCGAGCAGGGGCCAAGCCTCGGCGGCAAACTCAACCGTTGGCAGCAGGACGGCTACACGTTTGATACAGGCCCTTCGCTGATCACGATGCCCTGGGTATTCGATGAAACCTTTGCGGCGGCCGGCGCGCGGCTGGGGGAGTTCGTTCAGTTCCAGCGCCTGGAGCCCATTGCCCACTACGTCTACCCCGACGGCATCCGCCTGGACTGGTCAAGCCGTCTGCCGGTGATGCTGGATACGCTGAAACGCATCGAGCCGCGCGACGTTGACGGTTTCATGCGCCTGCTGCAACTGGGTGCGCGGCTCTATGAACTGAGCCAGGAGACATTCCTGAGGCGGGCAGCGAGCGAACCTCCCGATGGACGCACCTTCAAGGCCCTGCGCCACCTGCCGCTGCGCTATGGCTGGGGCAATTATGATAAAACCGTGCGCGCGCACCTGCGCAGCCCGCACCTGATCCAGCTTTTCAACCGTTATCCCACCTATGTGGGGTCTTCGCCCTATGGCTGTCCGGCGACATTGCTGGTGATTCCCTACATAGAGTTTGCCTTCGGCGGCCACTACGCCCCGGGCGGCCTCTATCGCATTGCCGAGGGTCTGGTGCAGGTGGGTCGCGGGCTCGGCGTGGAGTATCGCACCGGCGCATCCGTTGAAGGCATCGAGCGCGAACGCGGCGCCGTGCGCGCCGTGCGGCTTTCCGGCGGGGAGCGCATCGACTGTGACGTCGCCTGCATGAACGGCGACGCCTCGCATCTGGAGCGTCTTCTGGGCCACGCCGGTCCGTCGGAAGCAAGTCCTGAAGAGCGCTCGCTGTCCGGTTTTCTGCTGCTGCGGGGGCTGCGGCGCGATGGGCCGGAGCTGGCTCACCACACCGTCTACTTCTCGCAGAACTACGAGCGAGAGTTCACACAGCTTTTCGCCGAGCGCCGCTTTCCCGAGGACCCGACGGTATACGTCAACGCGCCCTCGCGCAGTGACAGGTCTCTGGTCCCGGGCCGGGGCGAAACGCTTTTCGTCATGGCCAACGCCGCGGCCGATGCCGGTCCCTGGGACAAATCACACACGGCGCTTGCCCGCGAGCGAGTGCTGGCCCGCCTGGCAGCCAGCGGACTTGCTCTGAGCGACGACGACATCGCCATCGAGCAGGTCTGGACGCCCCGCACCATGGCCGCGCGCTATGCCATGCCGGGGGGGTCTATCTACGGCAAACACAGCCACGGATTCAGACGTGCGTTCCTGCGCCCGGGCAACCGTCAGGGCCGCGGGCTTTATCTGGTGAGCGGCAGCGGGCACCCCGGGGGCGGCACGCCCATGGTTCTGACTTCGGCCAAAATCACGAGCGAACTGATTGCGAAGTATGAGCACGCCTGAACTCACAATTCCGCTTCAGCCCGGCGGGCCTTTGGCGGCCCTGCGTCGGCTGCTGGCCATGGCCTATGCCTTCCTCTGTGTGGGCGGCGTTGTGAGCTATGCCTTCACGAGTGGGCCGCCCGAGGGCCTGACCTGGACCGCGCCGGCCTATCTTGCACTGTCGGGAGCGCTGGTGCTGGCCTGCACACCCTTGAAGCAGTGGCAGGGTCCGCTCACCGCAGCCCTGATCGGCTTTGCCAGTGAACTCAGCGGCGTCGCGTTCGGACTTCCCTATGGTCATTACGAATACACGCCGGTGCTCGGGCCGGCGCTGCTGGGTGTGCCCCTCGTCCTGACCTGCGCCTGGCTTGTGCTCGCCGCCCATGTGCGCGGGGCCCTGGATGCCTGGCGCGTGCCGGCATCGGCGCAGCCCGTCCTGGGCGCGGCATGGATGACCGCCCTCGACCTCGTTATCGACCCCCTGGCGGCCGGGCCGCTGGGATACTGGAGCTGGAGCGCCGGCGGCGTTTATTACGGGATTCCTGCCACAAACTTCGCGGGCTGGTTTGTGGTGAGCATGGTCATCTTCCTGGCCCTGCCCGCAAGCTGGCGGCCGCAACGGTCTCTGGTGTGGCTGGGCGCCAGTGTCATGGCCTTCTTTGCCGCGCTGGCGCTGTTACTGGGCTACGTCTGGCTTGGTGCGCTGAGTCTGGTGCTCGTGGCGCTGGGATTGGGCGGGCGGCGCCTGCCGTAATCCATGGGGCGCTCGCGGCGGAGCGCCCGGGCGGCTCGCTGCGCCGCCATGCGAAGCCGTGCGTCGCCGTGGGCCTTGAAGACGCGTTCGGGTGTCCCCGACAAGCAATTCGGATGGATGGCCCGCATTTCCCCCACGCAGAGGATGGAAAGTGGAGGCCCCGGAATCGTCCGTGCAGTTCAGCCCCGCCGAAGGCCGATAGCTATAGCAGGCCGTTGCAGTAAGGCCTGCGGGTGCAAGCCTTGGATGGCTTGCGTATTTCCGGCGGTTGAAGGGCCGCTTGAAATGGAGGTCGGGACAAGCTCACTTCGATCCGACCAGGTTGAAGGGCGGCCCGACGCCGCTCCTTCAACGACCTGAAAGTGCGCTTGCGGGTGCGGCCATGTCCAGACTTCCCCAGCGCGTGTGGGCTGAAATCAGCCTCGACCACGCGCGGCACAACCTGAAACAGATTCGGCGCGCGGCGGGCCGGCGCAAGGTCATGGCCGTGCTGAAGGCCAACGCCTACGGCCACGGCGCCGCGGAAATGGCGCGGGTGTTCGTGCGTGAGGGCGTGGACGCCATCGGCGTGGGCGATTCCGGTGAAGCACTGGAACTGCGGGAAGCGGGCATCAAGGCCCCCATCCTGATCGTGGGGGCCATCATTGAAGGCGAGATGCCCGCCGTCGTCGAGCAGGACCTGGAAGTGAACCTGCACACCGTGGAAATGGCTGAAGCGCTGAACCAGGAAGCCGCGCGTCAGGGCAAACGGGTGCGGGTGCACTTGAAAATTGACACCGGCATGGGCCGCCTGGGCATGCAGCCCTTTCAGGCCGTGCCGTTTCTGCACCGCATGCACAACCTCGCCAACCTTGAACTGGTGGGCATGTGCACGCACTTCAGCTACCCCTACGAAGAGAATCCCAGCTTCACGCTGCGCCAGATCGAGCGTTTCAATGTCGCCGTGGATGTCGCGCGCCGCCTGGGCTACGACAATCTCACGCTGCACGCGGCTTCGAGCCTGGCCCTGTTCCGGCGCAAAGAGTCGCTGTTCAACATGGTGAGGCCGGGCGTGGCCCTGTGGGGGCTGCTGCCGGGCGACGAGCGGGGCCTGGCGCAGAAACTGAAGCCGGTGCTGTCGTGGAAGACGCGCATCGTGTTTTTGAAGGACGTGCCCGAAGGCCAGCCCATCGGCTACAACCGCACCTACTACACGCCCAACCCCACGAAAATCGCCACGCTGCCCGTGGGCTACAATGACGGCTACCGCCGCGCTCTGAGCAACAGGGCGGAAGTGCTGATCCGCGGAAAACGCTGCCCGGTCGTCGGCCTTGTAAGCATGGACTACACCACGGTGGATGTCAGCGCGGTGCCGCAGGCGCAGGTGGGCGACGTTGTAACGCTCATCGGCTCGGACGGCAGGCAGGCGATCTCCGCCGAAGGTCTCGCGGCGGCCGCGGGCGTCAGCGTTTATGAACTGCTGTGCGGCCTTGGGCGCCGCGTGGTGCGGGTTTATTCTTAGGCATGCTTCCGCTGCTGAACTTCGGCCCCAAGGGGCGGCCCTGGCCCGTCGATCACGGCGCCCGTGCGCCACAAATTGGCGAAAATGGTCATTTTCCCATTGTCACCACTGCGCACTTACCTTCGACGACTTGGACAAGGGCAGACCAGCGCGCACTAAATGATCTTGTTTGGCTTTCTGCCTTCGCCGTGGTGGAAGTAAGGACAAAGGCATAGACACCCAGGGGCACACTCTCGAATGTGACCGAGGTCTGATACTTGAAGTTGGCCCCGAGTCCAGTAAGCACCCACACCGCGTTGCCTTGTTTCTGAAAAAACGGGCTCACCCCGACGTGATGCGATGCGCTGTCCGGGGAAATCGACGGGTCAAGCACGCACTGGAAACTGCTGGCATACTTCTGGGCTGCCTCTTCCACAATCCTTGTACCGTCCTTTTCCTGCCTACTGATTGTGACCTTGAAAAGACCCCTGGCGCCAAGGCAGATGTGGGGCAAAGCTGCAACCGCCGGCAGTGTACCCGAAGCGCGGAGCCGGTACTCCGTTCCCTTGAAAGGCAAACAGCGTGGGAAGAACTGCCGAAACTCATGGATCGGCATCTGGCCCAGCGCCCAGGCCGTCTGCTCGTCCAAGTCAGGCGGCAATAACCGCGCCCCCTGGAGGTTCGCGGGCAGCACCACAGCATATTCGTGTGTTGGCTCTATCTTTATAACAGCTTCACTGGCAATCAGCGGGTCGAAATCGATAGTGTGGCTGCGTAGTCCCAGGGTGCCGCCCAACAGTATTGTGTACTTTCCTCCCGTTCGCACGTGGGTATAGATACGATGCTCCACCCGAAGGGGCGATGCACTGAAGTCAGACTGTTTTTGCGCATTGCCTTGGTCGGGAACAATCACGTAGGGTATGTGCCCGCCTGTGTCGACTGGCGCTCCGGCAAGTACCAGAATCAGCGTGCGTGAAGCCTCCGCGCCCAGGCGTAAGACAATTTCAAATGGCTGACCGGACTCATCATAGGCTACTTCGATTTTGGCCGACGGCCTCCCCTCCACCAAAGGAAGCGTCGCGGATTGGCCCGAGATCTCAAGATAGATACCAGCCTTACCCATCAGGCCTCCGACAGCAACCTGGCCTTGCGCGTCGCTCACTGTTTCCATGGACATGAGTCCCTTGGCCTGAGCGGTACCATCGAATCGCTGGATCAGTCTCAACCGCATTCGATAATCGGGAACGGGGCGATCATCGACGTTTCGCACCTTGATCACCCCCCCCCATGTGTATGAAATGGGAAGCGCAACCACTTCAGCCAGGAAGTCCGACGCCCTGACCACCGTCCGGCCTTCCGCTAGAGGTCGGCGAGATGATTCCATGGCCACCACAGTACAGAGGAGTGCCGCGCCGTCGGTGACCTTGGGAAGAACAAATTCGCAGACAAAGACAGTACCTATCTGAAGAATTCGCTCGGGGCGACCAACGTGGTAAACCCCGACCGCATGATCCTTGGATGGCTCCTGTGACACCACGTTCACGCCAAGCGGCACATGCTCGGGCGCGACCTCACGCCCAGCCCTCTTGGATTGAGATTCGGCAGCCATTCGTAAGCCTTGCTCCCAAACTCCACCGACGGAATCTTGCACCTGAAGTTTGACTAGAAAGCCCGGGCCAAGCTCGATGTGAACCAGGTCTCCTTCGCGCGGAGGAGATCCATTCAGGCTATCACTCAACTTGTAGACTCTGGTACTGTCACACCATACAGCGATGGAATTGCGCAATTGCGGCAGGACCGCTCGCACCGGTTCGCCGACTTGCGTCCTCACCGTCCGGCTCAGGTTCGACACCACTCTCGCAACTCCCCCAACCTCAATCATGAATGCGCAATGAACTTGGACCTGTTTGCCTACCAGAGCGGGGTACGTAGCACTCGGCAGAATCGAAACAGTCGCCATCGCGACCGCAGGCAGTATCCCCTGTCCACTGGCGAAGGGGCTGAACACCGCCAAGACCCCGCTGGAACAGATAATTGTCGCTCCGGGAAAGACGACAGAAGAAGTGCCTTGGAGATCGAACACACCGTCCCGGGCTGGAACCATGACGTAAGCGAAATCCGCGTCAAACTCCAACTCAAGCGCCTCTTGCGAGTCTCGCGACACCGCCAAAGCATGTACCCTCTCCCGCAGAGGAGGCGCGGCGGACAACCACTCCAACGAGAACTTCTGGACGCTTGCCGCTGTAGACTGTTCCTTGAGCGGTTCGCCACAACCGGCAACTTCCGAGCGGGGACGTTCACCATCGCTGACGGGGCTCGGGTCGGCGTCGCCGGGAGCGGCCCCGCGCGAAGCAGCCGGCGTGCCGCCCCAATGTGACGTTAACACGGGCCACGTGATCGCGAACGCCGCAATGAGCAGCGCGACGACAACCGCAGTTCTTCGTGCCGATCTCTCTTGCATTGTCCACACTCTTGCTCAGGCAATATCAAGGCGTGTTCGGTTGACCGAAACTATGATTCTGATAGACGACCGCAGGGCAAAGAAAGTCGCTGGTATCGAAGTTCTGAAGCAGCTGGACCTCCCAAACGAAGATATAATTCCCGTACCGGTGCCAGCAGGTCAACTGCGATTCCTTCGTGGGATCCAGCGCTGCGGGAGGCGAGGTGAGGTCCTCCACGGTGAGGTTCCACGATCCGTAAACGTCATACGAATACTGATCAGAGTCAGGCGTGCTGGTCGAGGAGTACGTCGTCATGACGGTAGTCTCGTACCAGCCATCGATCAACACGGAATATGAGTTGTTAGCGGCGGCAGTCCACGTCCACTCTCCGTCGCTTTCATTGCCTTGGTGCTCGACCTGCCAGCCGCTGCCGGAGTTTGTGCGGGCCGAGACGTCAATGGGCATCGGCGTGTCTCCCTCGTATATGTGCGACCTGAGGCCCGTCGCGGTAATGGCGACATTGCCGCCATCATAGGAGCCTGTGACACGTGTCGTATTGTAATTGCCCTTGATATCCATGGACTCAATATAGGCGTCGAAGTTTGTAGATTGGCTGGGAGCCGCCGCGTCCCATTGAACATAAACCTGGTGCCACGCACGCTGGACAAGAAGCACGGACCAAATTGCCTCGCCGTCCTGGCTGGACGTCGTCTCCACCTGGACCGTCTCGGCCTCCCAGGCATTGGAGGCTGTCTGCTCACCGCGGCCATTGGGCGTGTTGGTGCCCTGGGTTATTCCGAGCGCGATGTGGACATCCGCGTCAATCTCCACGTCGGACTCTGCTTCCACCGAGGAAAAGAATTCCGTATAGCCGCCCTCATTGTTCGGCAGATTCACCACATTCGGGGCAGGCACGTTCTGGTTTGGGCCGCTCTGATCGTTCAGACTCACGGTTATGTATCCTTCATTGAGCTTGTCCGGAAAGGCAATCGGCAACCCGTAGGCACTGACCCCCCTTATACCGGTGGCACGTCCCGCAAACGCGGTGGCAATCAACACTACGGCCAGTAGTACTGCCAGAAAGCGCTTCCCGTTTCCGTTCATGTTATCTTTCCAGAAAACACTGATAATTAATCCATACGACCATGTGGTGACACGATAACCCCCCCCAAAAAAAAGAATTTGTCAACAGGATTGCCGTATTGTCTTCATTCAATTTCAATTTTATGAAGAGTGCCCCAAACTATGTCGTAACGGCGCCGCGCCTCGCATCCGAGCGCGCACCGCCGGAGTCAGGATCGACCAAGCCCGCCACGACGCTCGCAGCCTCGCATTAAACGCAGAACCCTTTCCGCGCCACACCGGCCGTCAGTTCGGGAACCCTTGTGGGGGGCGGCGGCCGTCATAAAGGCCGGAAGGGGCGCATGTCAAAGCCGCACTTCATGAACGGGTTTGGGCAAGCTCATTCAAGAGCGCCTGGGTCTGGTCCAGTTCGCGCTGGCGCACGATGTTGCCGCTCTGGATCATCTGCGAATACTCGCGGGCGGCCGCTTCCAGCAAGGCGCGGCAGCGAGCGATGGGATCGCCGGTCACCGCGCCCTGGGCCGCAAGCGAGGGCCCGTGCTTCATCAGGAAAGGCACAAAGCGCAAAACCAGGTCGCCCTTGGCCATTTCCTCGCTGGTCATGCCCAGAGCCGTGAGTTCGTCAAACTTCGCCAGGCTTTCGTCAAAGCGACGGCAGGCGTCAACCAGCTTGCCGTCGTGGGCCAGCAACTCGCCCTCCAGCGCCAGATTCATGGCCTCGAAGTCAATCTGACCCTGCGCCACGGAAGTCTGCCGCGCCGTGGCCACCAGGTCGCGGGCGTCTGCCATGCGGCCCAGGGCCACGTAGGCCCGCGCCAAGCCCGTCTCGATGACGGGCAGCGCCGCGGTCGTGCCGGCGTTGATGCACTCCGAGCGCGCCTCGCTCAGGCGTGCCACGGCCTGTTCGTGGCGCCCGCCATAGAGCGCGATGAGCCCCAGGTTGAGCAGGCAGTAAAGCGTGGCGGCGGCCTCGTCGCGCCGGCGCGCATTACTCAGGATGTTCTCGTAGGTCTGCACCGCTTCCTCGATGCGGCCCTGCCAGTAGTAAACCGAGCCCAGGTTGAGCCGGGCCATTTCCGCGCGGCCGATGTCGCCGATGGCGACGAGCAGGTCATAGGCTTTCTTGAAGGCGGCCTCGCCTTCCAGGGGGCGGCCGCGGTGGGCCTTGACGGAACCCAGGGCCAGGAGCGTGCCCGCAAGATCAAAGCGGTTGGCCGTCTTTCCGGTCAACTCGTAGGCTTCGTCCAGCAGCAGCTCGGCCTGATCGAGCCTGTTTTCCTGCCGGTAAACATTGGCGGCCTGGTGCAGGCAATCCAGCGCGCGGCCGTGAAGCCCCTGCGTCAGGAAGATCTCGCGAGCGACAAAGAACAGGTCCCTTGCGCGCTCAGTTTCGCCGCGCCGGCGCACAATAACGCCGAAGGAGAAGGCCAGTTCCGCGTAATCCAGCGTGCCGCGCGGGGTCAGAGAAAGGGCGACCTCCAGTTCAGCCACGATCTCGGGGTGGCGGCCAGAAACCACGTAGACGTCGGCCGTCTCACACAGGGCAAGTCGCAAGGTCTCGGCGTCGAGCAGGGCGCGATCCGGCAGCCGCCCGATGACCTCCGCCGCCCGACCGTAATTGCCAAGCTTGATGTGGGCGCGCGTAAGCGCCAGCAGCAAGGCGGCCTTCTGGGCCACGGTTTCCGGGCTGTCCTTGACCTGCCCCAGCACCGGCAGGATGCGGTCTGCCAGTTCCACGACCCCGAGAAACAGGCCTCGCTTGATGGCGTCACGGGCGGCGACAGCCGCCCAGTTCAGCGCCTCGGCGTGGTCGTGGCATTCCAGTGCGTGGTGCATCTGCAGGCAGGCCATGCGCTGGGGCAGGGCCGCCGTGAAGGGCGCCAGCGCGTTGAGGGCGGCGCGGTGGAACTGGCGCTGGTCGGCCGCCGGCATGACCATTTCGCAGGCATCGCGGAACACGGGGTGCCGGAACACCCAGTCGCCCTCGGCGCGCTGCAGGGGCTTGAGAAACCCCTGTTTGATCAGGCGCACGGCGTGGCGTGGCAGGTCTTCAATGTCGCCGCCGAGCTCACGGATCATGGCCACGAGCATGGGCTGGGGCGCGCGCAGGCCAATGGCGCCGGCCGCGACAATGGCCTGAAGCGTGGGCCCCGGCAGGCCGCGCAGGTTGTCGGCGATCATGGGCGCCGTGGACTTGGTCGAGCCCGCGCTTTCGACGCCTTCGGCCACCGTCCAGGTGTTCTCCGCGCTGCTGATGATGATGTGCTGCGTGACCAGCAGGCGGATCTGCTGTTCGAGCACCAGCGCGTTGCCGTTGCTGCGGCGCCACAAGGTTTCATTGAGGCGGCGCGGCAGCACCGTGCCCTTGAGAATACGGCTGATGAAGACGCTTTGCTCTTCGGCCGTGAACGCCGGAACATGCACCACCGCGGGCTCGCGACCGAGCGAGCGCACGCGGGAAAGGGCCTCGGCCGAACTGGCGCAGGTGGCAACGATCACCGGCGATTCGGCATCGCCCAGTCCCTGGAGTGCGCGGCCGATCAACTGGCCGCTGGATGAATCGGCGCGGTCAAGATCGTCCATGACCAGCAGCAGGCGCTGGCCCCTGCCCCGCGCATCCAGCGTCAGGCAGCCAAGCAGGCCGCGCAAGGCGGCCACCAGCTCGCCGAAGTAGCCGTACTTCGTCAGCGAACGCTCCAGCGTGTCCGCTGCGTCGTAGCCCGCACTCCTCAACAGATAGGGCAAGCCGGCCTTGAGGTCCTTGCCGCGCGCTGTTTCCTGGTGGCGCTGGGCCAGTTCAGACAACTGGGCCCGCAGTTTCTCGACGGGGTCCTGAATGGACTCGTTTTCGTCCAGGAGGGCGAGCAGCAGCTCCATGACCAGAGACCCGGGTACGCTCACGGGGCGCGGCGCCGTGACGGTCAGTACCTGGAATTCGGGGCGGTCCTTGACGGCCTGCATCACCAGCCGCGACTTGCCCACGCCGGCGTCGCCCGTGACCAGAATGATGGGCGCTTGATCCGGCGCGGAAAGGCTTTGGGCCAGTTGTGCCAGCTGGGTCTGCCGGCCGACAAACTCCGGCACCGCCGGCAACGTGAGAAGTACGCGCGTGTAGGCCATGCGAGATTCACTGCCCGAAAGGGAACGTGACACAAGTGTATAGGTTGGCGAACCGGCGGGGCCAATGGTTTGCTTGCGGGACGTCTCTCGAATATCGTGGATGCCAAACAAGCAGGCCGTTGAAGTACGGCCTGCTGACGCAAGCCACGGATGGCTTGCGCATTTCATGCGGCTGAGAAGCCGCTGGAAAGGGAGGTCGGGACGAATTCACTTCGGCCCGGCCGGGTTGAAAAAGTAGCCGGATGCCAGTTTTTCAACAACTTCCTAGTGGAGCCAGCCGATGCCCGATGTTTCCGAAGAAATGCAGGCCCTGGGGCGAATCCCCTCGGGGTTGTTCATCGTGACCGCCGAAAACTCCGGTCAGCGTGCGGCCTTTCTCGCCAGTTGGGTCATGCAGGCGGGGTTTTCGCCGCCGTCGGTGAGCGTGGCAGTAAAGCAGGATCGTCCCATCATGCGACAAATGGGCAGGGGCGCCCGGCTCGCCGTCAACATTCTGGCCAAGGACGACAAGGCGCTGCTGGGTCAGTTCGCCAAGGGATTTCCCCTGGACGCTGACCCCTTTGCGGGCGCGAAGATCGCTCGCACGGCCAACGGCACTCCCTATCTGCTCGACGCCCTGGGCTTTCTTGAGCTCAATGTGATCCGCGTGCTGGAGCCCTCGACGGAACATAACCTGATCGTGGGCGAAGTCATCTCGGGCAAGATGCTCAAGGAGGGCGAGCCCTGGGTTCACGTGCGCAAGAACGGGGCGAACTATTAGCAGGTCGCGTTTCAACGGCTTGCTGGGGGCAGGTGTCGGACGCTTTTCAATCTTGATGGGGCCCGTCAGCCATGGACATGTGTGAAATCCTGCGGACTTCCCGCCGCATTGCAGTTCTGGGGGCTTCGCCCCGGCCTGACCGCACGGCCCACGACATTGCCCTTTACCTCTCGCGCCACGGCTATGAAGTCGTGCCGGTGAATCCGCGCTACGAGGAGATTCAGGGCGCGCGCTGCTACAAAACCCTGGCCGAGGTTCCGCAGCCGGTGGACATTGTGGACGTCTTTCGCGCCGCGGAGCACGAAGATGAAGTGGCCGAGGAGATTCTCGCCATGAAGGTCAAGCCGCGCGCCGTGTGGTTTCAGTTGTTCGCGGGGGGCGAGGGGGTGCGTGAAACTCTGGAGCAGGCCGGCATCACGGTGTTTGTCGATCAGTGCATCAAAGTGGATCACTCTGCCTGCTCCTGAAGGCAGGTGCCTTGAGCGCGCGGCGCTGATAAAAGGCTGCGGGGCGAATCGGCCAGACCATGAACCGCACCTTTGACGAAGTCCACGCCTTCATACGCACCAACGAGCTGCTCGAGCGCGGCGAGAGCGTCCTGCTCGGGTTTTCCGGCGGCCCGGACAGCATGTTTCTCGCCTTTGCCCTCAAATCCATCAGCCAGACCTACAAGTACGGCTGGGACCTGACGCTGGCCCACCTCAACCACGGCATCACCCCGCGCGCCGCCGAGAACGAGGCTTTCTGCCGCAAGGCAGCCTCCGATTTCTTCAAGCTGCCCCTGCTGGTTCAGAGTTCGAACGTGCCGGAGCTTCATGCCAGACCGGGCAACCGCGGCTTCTCCGTCGAATCGCTCGCCCGTCGCGAGCGCTACCGCTTCTTCATTGACACCTGCCGCGAGCGCGGCATCTCCAAACTCGCCACGGGGCACCAGCTTGACGATCAGGCTGAAACCGTGCTCATGCGCGCCATCGGCGGCTCCTGGCTCATCGGCATGGCCGGCATCCCCGTGCGCCGGCCCCTGGCGCGCGGCATCAGCACGGAGGTCGTCCGGCCCCTGCTGCGCATTTCGCGCGAGCAGGTGGAAGATTTCCTGCGCTCCGAGAAAATCTACTGGTTCGAAGACCAGTCCAACGCCGATCTGCGCTACGCGCGCAATCGCGTGCGTCACCAGCTCATGCCCATGCTGGTCCGGGAGTTCAACCCCAACGCGCGGCTGCACCTCGCCAGCCTGGGTATGCAGGCGGCCGAACTGGAGCAGGAGCTGGCGCGCATGAGCGCCGGCTTCTTCGACCCGCCGCAGACTCGCGCCGGGCAAACCAGCGCCCGCATCGACATTGAGCGCCTGCGCAAGCAGGGACCACTGGTGCAGCGTTACATCCTGCGCAACGCGCTTTTGGGTGTGGGCATGCCCATCCGCGAAGTGACCCACCGCCGCGTCGAGAGCATCCGGGACCTGCTTTCAAGCGAGCGGCGCGGCATCGTCGTCAAGCTCACGGACTCCGCCACGGTGCGGCTGGACGATCGCGAACTGGTCCTACTGCTCTCGCATGAAGAGCTGGAAGGCGAACACCTCCAGCATGCGGAATTCACCATCTGCAGCGACGGCTCGTGGCTGGCGGAGCTGAATGCGGGCCCCTATTCGCGGGTGCGCGCGGAAATGCTGGCCATGCCGGCGGGCGGCGTGAAGGAGCTGCTTCAGGGCAAGCCGCCGGAAGTGGAATACGTGGACGCCTCCAAGGTCCTGTTTCCGCTTTATGTGCGCAGCCGCAAAGATGGCGACCGCATCCGCCCCCTGGGCATGGAAGGCGAAAAAAAGCTTCAGGACCTGCTGACCGACACCAAGGTGCCACGCGATCAGCGCGACCTGGTTCCCCTCGTCTGCGACAGCAACGGCATTGTCTGGGTGGTGGGTCAGACGATTGCCAACCATCTCAAGGTCACTGAGCGCAGCAGCCAGGTTCTGGCCCTGAGCGTGCTGGCGCGCACCGCCGAGCAAAGCGGCTGGCTCCCCGCCGTCGAGTAATCACTTGCGGTCGTCGAGGTTCTTCAGGATTGCCTTGGTGTGGGGCCCATAGAAGCGGTCGTGCTGCAGTTCCGTGGCGCGCTTGACCACATCAAACTGCTGCTCCTGCTCCTTGAGATACTCCAGGCCCTCCGCCGCCGGCCTTGTCAGGGCTTCGCGATAAATGGCCAGGTCTTCAGTCGTGATCAGGTGAACGTCCAGGCCGCGCATGTGATTGAGCACTTCCGCGGCGCAGACATCGGCGCCTTGCGAGCTGGTCTTCTTGGCCCAGTTCATCACGGCCTGGCTCGTGAGCTGGCCATCCTCCCACTGCCGGAATACGCGGAGCAATTCATCACGCAGCTTGTTCATGAAGTGCACTCTAGCAGGCTGCTGAAGAAGTGGCATCCGGCCACTTTTTCAGCCCGGTCGGGCCACTGTCAATGTCGTACCGACTTCCCACGTGAAGCGGCCATCCAGCCGCGACAACTGGGCCCGCCTTCCCTGACTTGCGCTGTCAACGGCCTGCGGGCAGTCGTGCAACGGCTGCGGGCTTTGATTTGCCGGTCCCAAGGCCGCGAAGAGCCTCTGGCAATCGCGGCCCGTCCATCCATAATCACCGGACATGGAAGACCTGCTGACCGCCCTGGAACCCTACGCCAGCTTCCGTTTCACGCTGGGGCTCGTGCTCACGGGGCTGACCATCTACCTCACGGTCAGCAGCCTGATTTCACTGCGCCAGTTCCTTGCTTTCCTCAACGACCTCGATCGCCAGGCCAAAGGACAGCGATTGCTCGACAATGCCCGCCTCGCCCTCGACCCCGCATGCGATCTCGGCCGCCTGCCTGCGCTCAGGGCCAGGCCGGGTCACATCATCAAGACCGCCGTGTTTCTCGCGTGCCTGCGCCTGCTTTCGTGGCGCACCCTGGCGCGGCATTGGGTCCAGTGGCTGACCCTGGCGGCCCTCACGGGGGCCAGCTTGCCGATGTACTGGTACGTGTTCAAATTCGGCGGAGTTTAAATGAGAGAGCCGGCCAAGGCCGGCTCCCGTGTTTGCGGCTGATTTACTCGCCCGCCTTGAACTCCTCAAGCGTCATGGTCTGGCCCATGCCGCCGCCTTCAAATGTCATCTTGACCAGCGTGCCTGCCTTGTCCTTGGGGAACCAGTACTTCGTCGTGCTCTCGCCGCGGGTCGTGGATTCCGTGCGCGTGTAGACCTTGCAGTCCCACTCCGCACCGGCCAGCGTCAGCTTCTCCTCGGTCACCGTTGTGGCGGCCTTGCTGAACTTCATGTTGCCCATGTACTCCGACCACTTCTTGGTGCTTTCCCTGGCCTTGCCGACTTCCTTCTTTTCGGCATCCATTCGAACCTGGCGCTGGGTGTAGGTTTCGTCGGTGACTGCGGTGATCTCGATCTTCTGGTACTCGGTGATCTTCTCGTCGCCCCGGCTCTGTTCGACCTTGAACAGCATCATCATGCCTTTCTTGACGCCCTTTTTGATTTCATCGGCCGTCCAGGGAAGGGAGATGGTTTCCTCAGCCTTGGGTTCTTCTTTCTTGGGCTCTTCTTTCTTCGGTGGCTCCGGCGCGGAATCGGCCAGCACGGCAGTCACACCCATCGAAGCTGCAAACACCGCGGCAAACATCAGGCTCCATACACTGCGCATATCAATCCTCGATCCTTGAATGGCCGCGATCAGCCCCGCGGCCACCGGCCGGACGGTCAAAGCCGCCCGAAACTCACTACTTGCCCCATTTGAGCTCGACCAAAGTCCAGATCTCCAGGTCTTTGGCGCCCTCTTGCCCGCCTTCAATGCTCATCATGACCACGATTCCTGGGTCTTTCTTCGAGTAGTAGATCCGCTGGGTGGAACTGCCGCCCTCGCGCTTTTCACTCCTGGCGAACAGGAGGCACTCGAAGCTGCCCGCCTTGGTCTCCAGCACCTCTTCGCTGAGCTTGGCGTCGTGCGACGGCGGCGCAAGTTCGCGCAGCCAGCTCTCCCAGCGCGTGACCCGCGGCTCGTCCGTCCGCGGATCGCGGCCTTCAATGGCCAGAGTCCGCGTCATCGTGAAGCCCTCGGCGTTGACCTCGGTGATCGTCATCGACGCCCAGCCGCTTTCCCCGGTCTCCGACGTGATGGCGTACTTCAACGTCAGGCCCGCTTTCCACGCCTCCTGCACCTGGGCAAGGCTCCAGGGCAGGGATATGCGCGGGAGGTCCACGGACGCCAGTTCCCAGCTGTCCACGCGCTTGGTGTCGTCGTGGCGCAGTTCCGTGCGCTCGGCTTTGACGAAAATGCCCGGCACCGAGCTCGAGAGCCAGTACTTCTGCGTTCGGGTCGCCGCGCGGGTGGCAATCACCACGCTGTAGCAGGTGCAGGTGTATTTGCCCGCCTTCACCTCGATTTCAACTTCCTCGGTTTCGGCGCCCTTCAACTGCGTCTTCAGGGAGTTGATGTGCTCCTCCCAGGTTTTTTTGTCCGGCTTGTCCTTGTGCTCGACGCCTTCAACCTGAAGCGCGGTCGTCAGCGTGAATCCATCTTTCGTGACGGGGTCGGCCGTCATGGTCGCCTGGCCGGCCTTGCCGCCGATGCTGACGGCAAACGAGAAGACGCGTCCCTGCTTCCAGTCTTCGCTGACCTCTTCGATGCCCCAGGGAAGTTTGACTTCCTCGGCTGCAGCGGGCGGGGCCTCGGGCTGGGGCTGGGGCTTTGGGCGCTCCGGTGCCTTGTCCGCCACGACGGCGGCCGATCCCAGCACGATGAAGCTGAGCGCAAGGGCCCAGCGGCAAATGCTGAACATGCGTTGCTCCTGAACGGTTCTGCCAAGGCGCCGGCGCGGCCTACTTGCCCTTGACGAACTCCGTGAGTTCCATGTTGTAGAACATCTTCTTGTCGCCGAACTGCTGCTCCACTTCACAGCGCACCATCAGGCCGGGCTCATTCTTGGCCAACCACACTTTCTGCGACGCCTTGCCGCCCTCAGACTCGGTGCTGTGGGCGAATACCACGCACTCGAACTCTCCGGCCGGGGTCTTGATCTTCTCCTCGCTGGTCTTGGTGTCATAGCGCGGCGGCACAAAGTAGCGCAGGTAGCCGTCCCAGCTTGTGGTGGCCGGTTCAGCCTTCTTGGGCTCACCGCCGCCTTGGGATTCCGTGGCGGTGAATGTCATGCCCTTGATGTCGCTGGCGTCGACGTGGTACTCGATTCGGGCGTCACCCTGGCTCGACTTGCCGGCATAAACCGTCTTGGTGCCCGCCTTGAAGTTCTCGGCGATCTTGTCGAAGTTCCAGGGTGCCTGGCACACCGGTGCATCGATGCTGCGCAGGGTGTACCTCTCGAGATGGGGCTTCTCTCCACGCTCGCCTTCGAGTTCCATCATGACCACCATGCCGGGAACACGGGCGCTGAGCGCGACTTTCTGGGTGCCTTCACTTTTGGTGATGGTGTAGATGTCGCACTCGAACTTGCCGTAGGGAACTTCCACTTCTCCCTTCGACTTGACGGCGCCGGCCAGCTCCTCCTTGAGGCTGCCCAGATGCTTGTCCCACGTCCGCGGGCGAGGCTTGCCGAAGTGCGGAGCAGAGTCGTTCTTGCACTGGATTTCGACCTCGTCGAAACCCTTTTCCGTGATGTTTTCGGCCTCCCACCGCATCCAGCCCCTGTCCGTTCCTGACTCAACATCGAGCAGGAACGACACACCTTTGCCCCAGCCTTTGCGGATGTCTTCGACGGTCCAGGGCAATTCGATTTCGGCCGTCTTCTCGGGCTTGGGCTCGGGCCGGGGCTTGGGACGCTCCGGCGCCTCATCCGCGGCGACGGTCAACCCCAGAGGGGTCAGCAGCAGCAACGCCATGGAAAACAGGATCGTGCGATTCATGTTTCATCCTCTGAATGAGCGGGATCGACGCCCGCTTGAAGTTGCAGACGTTCCTTACTTACCCTTCTTGAACTCGGCCAGTTCCAGCACGAAGCTCTGGGCCTTGTCGCCGGTCGTCACGGTCTGCTCCATGCGCACCAGCACGCCCGGCTTGTCCTTGGCCAGCCAGACCTTCTGCGACAGTTTCATGTCTTCCTTGGCCGACTCGTGGTGAAACAGGATGCAGTTCGTTTCGCCCAGCACGGTCTTGAGGGTCTCTTCGCTGGTCTTGGTGCCGTGGCGCGGCGTGGACATGTGACGGAAGAAGGCGTCCCAGGTTTCCGTGCGGGCCTCGCCCGTTGTCGGCTCCTGGCCATCGTGGGCTTCCAGCGTCGTGTAGGTCACGCCGTCAATATCCGCCGCCGAAATCGCCACCTCAAAGCGGCCCTGTCCGTCGTCGGACTTCGAGGTGAACTTCAGGGTGGCCCCGTCCTTGAAGTGCTCGGCCAGCTTGTCGGCCGTCCAGGGCGCAAGCATGGAAGGCTCTTCCATGGCCCGCAGGGAGAGCTTCTCGTAGTCCACCTTCTCGCCGCGCTTGAACTCCCGCTCCATCTGGACGAAGAGCCCCGGCACGCCCGAGTGCAGCCAGAGCTTCTGCCAGCCGCCTTCGCGCTTGATGGTGTACTGCACGCAGGTCAGGGTCATGTAGGGCACGGTCAGCTCGACTTCGGCCTTCTCGGCCGTTTTGAGCATGCTTTTCAGCTCGCCGAGGTGACGCTCCCAGGTGGTTTCACCGGGGCTCTGGCGCTTCTCTGCCTTGCCCTTTTCGCACATGATGCCGCTGCGCTTGAAGCCCTTCTCCGTCACATCTTCGGTTTCAAAACGGGCCCAGCCCTTGCCGTTATCCTCGACTTCCATGTCGTAGAGGAAGGAGCGGCCCTTGCCCCAGGCTTCGCGGATCTCATCGACGGTCCAGGGCAACTCCACTTCGGCCGTCTTTTCTTCGGGCTTGGGTTCAGGCTTGGGCTTGGGCGGAGGAATGTCAGCCAGGGCGGGAACAGTCAGAAGCGCCAGCAGGGCAGAGGCTGAAACGAGGCAAAAACGGTTCATGAAGGCTCCGGATGAAATGGGGTTTGCTGGTCGGCAGGCCCCCGGGGATGTCTTGACGTGGTGCCGCAAGCCCCGGTTCCCGACCAGGCAACAGGGCGAAGAGTTTAGCCTGAAACGACCGAAAGATACATAGTTCACTGCCCTTGCCCCTTGCGCAACGGGCGCTGGTTGGTAGCACGGCGCCCGCGAACGACCCAATCACCACCGCAAGCAGGGGGATTTCAGGGACGGCCTTTCGACCCACGGGTAGAGGGCAAAGCAGCAAAAAGGGACGGGTTCCCTTCCTGTGATTCCGTGGATTTCCGGTCTCTTTGAGCTCCCTGCTTTCTGCGGTGAATTATTGAAGGACTCCCATGCCGGCTAGAAGCCTTGACCAGATTGTCAGCCTCTCCAAGCGCCGCGGATTTGTGTTTCCCGGAAGCGCCGCCTACGGCGGCCTGGGCTCGTTCTGGGATTACGGCCCGCTGGGCGCGGAACTGATGCGCAACGTCAAGGATGCCTGGTGGAAGGCCATGACCTGGGAGCGCGACGACATCGAAGGCGTCGATTGCGCGATTTTGATGAACCGTAAAGTGTGGCAACACAGCGGCCACGAAGCGACGTTTTCCGACCCGCTGGTGGACTGCAAGAGTTGCAAAGCTCGGCACAGAGCGGATCACCTTTTCAGTACCACGACGTTGTTTGAGTCTCCGGAGAATTTGGATAAGGCCTTGGACTTCTGCCCACCGTTCACCCAGAAGATCGGAAAGGAACTTGTCCGCAAGTCCATGGATCACAATGCGAAATTGGCTGCGTTCTTCGATGAAAGGCTGCAGCAACTGGGAGAGACAGATCCGGGATTCCCACCGGAGAAGTACAAGGAAAGGGTCATTGAAGAAGCAAAGCAGAAGTTTGGAGATATTGGCCAAGAGCTTAAGGATTTCGTCAATTCGACCTTTGTCCTACTCTTTGTCGCGGTCTTCAAGGCCAAGTTGGTGAAGTGTCCAAAGTGTGGATCTTCAGACGTAACTGAGATGCGGCAGTTCAACTTGATGTTTCAGACGCACGTGGGTCCGGTGTCCACTGCGCCCGGCACTGAAGAAGAACTCGCATCGCGCGTGTACCTGCGGCCGGAGACGGCGCAGGGCATCTTCATGAACTTCAAAAACGTGCTCGATAGTTCGCGCCGCAAGCTGCCCTTCGGCATTGCCCAGATCGGCAAGGCCTTCCGCAACGAAATCACGCCCGGCAATTTCACTTTCCGCACGCGCGAGTTCGAGCAGATGGAACTGGAGTTCTTCATCAAGCCTCCCCAGTTCCTGCGCGAGGGCGAGAAAACCGACGAACAGTGGCACGCCGAGTGGGTCGATGCGCGCTATCGCTGGTGGATCAGCCTGGGCATTGACACGTCAAGGCTGCGCAAGCGCGCCCAGGACAAGAGCGAGCTCGCCCACTACGCCAAGGCCACGACCGACCTCGAGTACCTCTTCCCCGGCTCCCTGGGCTGGGGCGAGGTCGAGGGCGTGGCCAACCGCACCGATTTCGATCTTTCGGCCCACTCCCGCGAAGTGCCCGAGGCTGACTTGAAACGGCTCAAACTCGAGCCCAACAAGGACAGCGTGACCACGCTCGATTACTTCGATTCCGACCTCAAGCAGCGCTACATCCCCTGGGTCATCGAGCCCTCGGCGGGCGCCACGCGCGCGGCATTGACCTTCCTGTGCGAAGCCTACCACGAGGAAATGGTCAAAGAACCGCCCCAGGCCGAAATCGACGCGCTCAAAACCGAGATCGACGCGGTGATCAAGAACGCCGAAAAGAAGAAGAAGGACGCTGAAAAAGAAAAAGACCCCGCCCAGCGCAAGCATGACCCCGTGGCGATTTCCGCCTTCCAGGCCGCCCTGGCCGAAGCCGCGTCAAGGCTGCCGGCTTCGCTCATGGAAATCGACACCCTGCTTGAGGACCATCCCGGCGCGCAGAACCTGGAGCCCGTGAAGAAGCTCAAACCCAAAGTGAACAAGCTGGCCGAAGATTGCGTGCGCGTAGTGCTCAAGCTGCACCCCAAGCTGGCCCCGGTGAAGGTGGCGGTGTTCCCCCTGGCCCGAAACAAGCCCGAACTTGTAGACATCGCCCAGCGCGTCAGCCGCGAGCTGCGCCACTTCTGCAAGGCCATCTACGACGACTCAGCCGGCATCGGCAAGCTCTATCGCCGCCAGGACGAAATCGGCACGCCGCTTTGCGTCACCGTCGATCACCAGACCCTGGAGGACAACATGGTGACGGTGCGTGATCGCGACACCATGGACCAGGTGCGCATTTCGCTGGAGCAACTGCCCCACGAAATCCGCCGCCGCCTGCAACTGCACTGATGGCGGGCCTGGGCTCAGAAATGCACCGGGAGGCCTTGCGGCCTCCCGGCTGGTTTCAGTCTCACACGCTTCAGGCCAAACGGCGCCTGCGGATCAACACCAGCGCGACAGCCGCCAGACAGGGGCCCGGCGCGGGCCTACATCCTCTTCCAATAGGCAATCCACGCGGCTTCGTAGGCGGCCATGGACTTGTCGTCGATGACTTCAGGGATGACCTCGGTCGCCGGGCGGTCCTTGCACAGTTCCGCAAAGATCTTGCAGAAGTCCTTCTTGAAGAGCTCGTTGTCGCCGCGCAGGGCAAAGTAGACGATGCTCCAGGCCTGGGCGTAGTTGAGGCTCACGCGGTCGGTGTTCCACTCCCGGCTCTCGTAGTAGAAGAACTCCTTGAACGGAATGAAGCGGTTGAGGCGGATCATCTCCTTGACCAGCTCGTAGCCCGTGTAGGAGTCCTTCTTGGCGCGCACCAGCAGGCCCAACTCAATATTCGTGCCGCGGTCCTTGCAGGTGCCGTAGCCCAGGAACTCCGCGATACCTTCGTTCATCCACAGGGGGCAGCGGCGCGTGATGATGTGACAGGTCTGGTGCCAGCCCTCGTGCCAGAACGTTTCGATCGTGCCCTGGGTGATGTTGCCGGCCACCTTCGTGCCGCCCGGCTGATTGAAAAGCGAGATGTAGCGCCACATGGGCGTGTAATAGCCCAGAACGCTGCCGCTCACGCCGCGCCCGCCGCACTCCTGTTCGAAACTCATGAAGCGCGACTGATCGCGGAAGAAGAACACGCGCAGGCGCTTGCCCTTGGGCCAGCGGCTCTGGCTGATGCCGGCAAAGGCCATGAACTCCTTGCGGGAAAGCTCCATCAGGTTCGCGGCAGAAACCAGATCGTCGTGGGGCTTGTGGAACTTCGCCAGCCGCTGGGCGTAAAGCTTATCGTTGGGGTCCAGTTTGGCGGCCTCGGCCTCCAGGGCGTCCATTTCTTGGTCCGTCACACCGATGTCCGAAATGACAACGTAATTGCCGCCCTTGCTGCGGTGATGCAGCTTGGGCCAGGTCAGGGGCCAGCGCGCCTTGAACGGTCCCTCAATGATCACGCGCAGGATGGCGTTGTGCTCCGGGTAGCGCGGATCTTCATCCTTGTTCAGAACGTCCAGGGCTTCTTCGCCGAGATCTGCCTCCTGCAGCAGCGTCGCCAGGATCGTGCGGCAGGGACCCTTGGGGTTCAGCTTGAGGACTTCGCGGTAGCAGACGATGGCCTTGTCGTCCTGGCAGAGCTCGGCGTGTGCCGTGCCCTTGTTCTGCCACCACTTCCATTCTTCCTTGGCCGGAACGGTGCCTTTGGCGGCATCCAGCACTTTGACGGCTTCCGCCGGCTTGCCCTCCTGAATGAGCTCGGAGGCTTTGTAGACGGCCGCCATCCCCTTGAGGGGTTCTGGCTTGGCTTTGTCCTGCGCAACGACAAGTGTCTGGGGCAGCGCAACAGCAAGCAGCAAGAGAATTGCCAAGGATGTGAAAGTTTTCATATCGGTCTCACTGAAATGATTCACAACCGAAAGAAGTCTAGCCGGCAAGTGTTTCGCATTCAAAGCATTCCCTCCCGCTGAAATGGCTATAAACTGCCAAATTGGCCGCTTTTCGACCCAAGAGGCCTGAATTCAAGCGGTTAAGCGCGGTGGCACGGTCGTTGCACTGTGTAAGCCGTACACGCGGCACGGCCGCAGGAGCGAACCATGCGACTCGACAAACTCACCGTGAAGACCCAGGAAGCCGTGCAGGACGCGCTCGCTATCGCGACTCGCCACAACAACCAGGCCCTGGAACCTGAACATCTGCTGCTGGCGTTGCTGCAGCAGGACGACGGAGTCGTGCGTCCGCTTCTGCAGAAGATGGGGGCTTCGCCTGAACGGGTGGCCGGAGAAGTTGAAGCCGCCATCCGTCAGTTCAGCAAGGTCACGGGCGCAGGCCAGCCCTACGCCGGCAACGACTTCAACAAGGTGCTCCAGAGCGCCTTTGACCAGGCTGCCAGGCTCAAGGATGAATACATCTCGGGCGATCACATCCTGCTGGCCATCATCGAACACGGCAAGGGCGGCGCCTACACGGCGCTGAAGAACGCCGGCGCGGACAAAAACCGCGTGCTTGCGGCCCTCAAGGACGTGCGCGGCACGCAGAAAGTCTCCGACCCGGAGGCGGAGTCCAAGTACAAGGCGCTCGAAAAGTTCACCCGCGACCTCACAGGCGAGGCGCGCGCGGGAAAGCTGGACCCCGTGATTGGGCGCAACGACGAAATCCGCCGCGTGCTGCAGGTGCTTTCGCGCCGCACCAAGAACAACCCCGTGCTGATCGGAGAACCGGGCACGGGCAAGACTGCCATCGTCGAGGGACTCGCGCGCCGCATTATCGAAGACGACGTGCCCGAAGGTCTCAAAGGCAAGCGCGTGCTCTCGCTCGACCTCGGGGCCCTCATGGCCGGCACCAAGTTCCGCGGCGAGTTCGAGGAACGCCTCAAGGCCCTCTTGAAGGAAATCGAAAGCAGCGACGGCCAGATCATCCTCTTCATCGACGAACTGCACACCATCGTGGGCGCGGGCAAAACCGAGGGCTCGCCCGACGCGGGCAACCTGCTCAAGCCCGCCCTGGCGCGCGGCTCCCTGCGCTGCGTCGGGGCGACCACGCTTGATGAGTACCGCAAGCACGTCGAGAAGGACAAAGCCCTTGAACGCCGCTTCCAGCCCGTGTTCGTGGGCGAGCCCACGGTCGAAGACACGATTGCAATCCTGCGCGGCCTCAAGGAACGCTACGAGGTGCACCATGGCGTGCGCATCGCCGACGGCGCCATCGTAGCCGCGGCAACGCTCAGCAACCGCTACATCGCCGACCGCTTTTTGCCGGACAAGGCCATCGACCTGATGGACGAAGCGGCCAGCCGCGTGCGCATGGAGATTGATTCGCTGCCGCAGGACCTGGACGTGATGGAACGCGACATGCGCCGCCTGCAGATCGAGCGCGAGGCCCTCAAGAAGGAGAATGACCGCGCGAGCAAGGACCGCCTGGTTTCCCTCGAGAAGGAGTTGGGGGAACTCAAGGAGCGTCACGCCACGGCCAAGGCGCAATGGCAGGCCGAAAAAGACGCCATCACTGTCGCGCGCAAGGTGAAGGAAGAGATCGAGGCCCTCAAGACGGAGGCCGAGAAGCTGGAGCGTCAGGGCGACCTGGAGAAAGTCGCCAAGATCCGCTATGGCGACATTCCGGCCAAAGAGAAGGAACTGGGATCCGCGCAGACCAAGCTCAACGCCATCCAGAAGAGTTCGAAGATGCTGCACGAGGAAGTGACGGCCGATGAAATTGCGGAAGTGGTCAGCAAATGGACCGGCATTCCCGTGAGCAAAATGCTCGAGAGCGAGAAGCAGAAGCTGCTCAAGCTCGAAGAACACCTGCACAAGCGCATCGTCGGGCAGGACGAAGCCGTGAAAGCCGTGGCCAACGCCGTGCGCCGCGCGCGCTCAGGTTTGCAGGACCCCAACCGGCCCACGGGCAGCTTCATCTTTCTGGGCCCCACGGGCGTTGGCAAAACCGAACTCGCCCGCGCACTCGCCGAATTTCTCTTCGACGACGAAGAAGCCCTCGTGCGCATCGACATGAGCGAATACATGGAAAAACATGCCGTGGCGCGGCTGATTGGCGCCCCGCCCGGCTACGTGGGATATGAGGAAGGCGGGCAATTGACGGAGGCCGTGCGCCGCCGCCCGTACAGCGTGGTGCTCTTCGACGAAATCGAGAAGGCGCACCAGGACGTTTTCAACGTGCTCTTGCAGCTGCTCGACGATGGAAGGCTCACGGACAGCCAGGGCCGCACGGTCGATTTCCGCAACACGGTCGTGATCATGACCAGCAACATCGCCAGCCATTTGATTCTGGAGATGGCGGACGGCGATGAAGTGGGCGTCGAAGACGCCGTGATGAACGAGCTGAGAAAGCAGTTCAGGCCGGAATTCTTGAACAGAATCGACGACATCGTGATGTTCAAGCGGCTCAACCAGAAGCAGGTGCGCCAGATCGTCAGCCTGCAGCTCAACAGAATCCGCAAGCTGCTCGACGAAAAGAAGCTCACTCTGAAAGTCAGCGAAAAAGCCATCGACGCCCTGGCCGAAGAAGGCTACGACCCGCAACTGGGAGCGCGGCCAGTCAAACGAGTCATCCAGCAGAAACTCCAAAACGCGCTAGCGATGAAGCTGCTGGAAGGCACCTTCAGCGAAGGCGACACCGTAACTGTAGACGCCCACGAAGGCGCACTGACGTTCAAGAAGGGGTAATTTCCGCTGTGATAGCTGAATTCTCGATGCGGAGTGTCCATGCGAGTTGAGGTACTGCGTTACGATCGCTGGGATCAAATCGGCATCCACAAAACAGAAGTCGATCAATCTAATTTGATCGCTTTCATTTCGAGTATCTCCGGCGCGCTCGGCAGGCGAGCCGTCGCATTGGCAAAGTGTGCGCAATCACCGGAAGATCAGGCATGGCTTTATAGGCGACTAGAGGAAGTTGCTTGGCAAGTCGAATCGGCCCGTCCTCCAGCAAAGCCACCTAGCGATCCAGAAAAGTGGTCGTTAAGGCGCTCCTACGAAGGAACCGTACTTGCATGCGCACTTGCGCGGCCTTTGCATGAGCCAGTCAGTTTTGGCTGGCTTAGGCTGGAACACGACTTCGCGCCTTCGGCGGAGAGACTTTGGGTGACATGTACCCATTGGGCCCACTTCAGCGATCTCCTGTGGGGTGCGCTGTTTCTAAAGAATCACGTCAAAAGAACGCCGCAGTTCGCCTGCTCGTTTAGCTTGCAAACGGATGAACTGAGTGTTGCAGACTTGACTGAGTTGGCACCCAGTCTGTTTCCTAAATTCGACAACTGGCATCTTGGGGATCTTGAGGGGCTGGCAAACCACGATCCAGAGGTTCCCCTCTTCGAATTATTTCGTGACGGTGGGAAGTACGTCAAAGGCTTTGACCCGATCTTGATAACCGCTAGCTGCGAAACGCTTGAGCAGCTACTGGGTTCTACAGCCCGAGGGCATAGACTGTTGGTTTCTCCACGGGAGCGGTTCTTCGAGTTGTTCAGTGACTTGTCGCCAGCAATGGTCGACAGCGCCACATCCGAACTCGATCGCTGCTTCTCAAAACTCCAACGACACGCGATCACCGTACTTCAAACGTCCGAACCGGCACTAAAGGCGTTTCCAGTCTTTTCCAGTTGCATGAGCGAGGTTCGCTATTGCGAGAAGCGACAATTGCTAATGCTGCCGCAATTCGGGCAGATTGAAACAATGGAGTTCACGCACGAATTCGGAAAGAGCGATGAAGCTGACAAACCTGCCGATGGAACCAACCAAACCGCAAAGGCCACATCCGCTGTTCGGCGTGCCTATAAGGACCACTTAGAAAAAGTCGGGCTTCCCAAGTGTCAAGTGCGCAAGCTTTTCGGCGACGTTGGAAGGTCAGGGGAGTTGGTTCGGAAAGGCAAATTCATTTACGGATACAATGTTGTGTCCATCTGTGGCCTTACGATGCCTTCGGAAGGCGAGGACTTCGACATTCTTGTTATTGACTGTGCTTCCAAGCGAATTCGATTTGCCGAATGCAAGTTTCGGTGGGCCGAATTGGCGTTCAGGTATTTCCGGAGTGATCGAGGAATTGTTGATAGCGCGACAAAACAAATCGAGGACCGCACGAAATGGCTGACAGAGCGCCTTCCCCAGTTTTCCTTTGCGAAAGAAGACAGAAGCTCTCAGTGGAACATAACGGGCGGCGTCATTACGAACCAGTTTCCGGTTGGCTATCATTTCGTTTCGCAGGAAAAAACTCCGAACCTTGCGGTGCTAGGCAGCAAACGAGCGCGAGCATTTTTCTTGGATGGTCAGACCTTATGCTAGCTCTCTAGCCATGTGCGAGAATCAAGCCATAAATCCTGCGCGAGAAACAACATGGGTGCCTGGGGCGAACTGGCCTTTGACAACGACACGGCCTGCGATTGGGCCGGCCCAGACAGGGCCGTGCGCCAGTAGCCGGGGGGCGACCGGAGGGAGCGCGCCTGCGAAATGCGTCGCATTTCGCAGGAAGGAGCAGAGCGAAGGAACCCCCGGAATCACGGGCGAAAACTCCCGAGCCCCGAAGGGGCGACCGGATTTTGCGCGCCTTCACGGGCGCCCCTGCGGGGCTTGGACTGCGGGTTACGGGACGCTCCGGGGGTTTCGCCCCCGGCTATTAGCGAACGCCCCTTCGGGGCAACGGGAGTTCAACCGTGGCCCTGACAGGGCCGTGCGCCAATAGCCGGGGGGCGACCGGAGGGAGCGCGCCTGCGAAATGCGTCGCATTTCGCAGGAAGGAGCAGAGCGAAGGAACCCCCGGAATCTCGTGAAATGACTTCCGAGCCCTGAAGGGGCGACCGGATTTTGCGCGCCTTCACGGGCGCCCCTGCGGGGCTTGGGGAACATCCCGGAATGGTTCCGGGGGTTTTCCGACTTCGCACGGTGGGCTTCGTCGAGCTTCTCCTGCGAAATGCCATGCCTTTTTCAGGAACGCTCCCTTTGGTCGCCCTCGGCTATTGGCGGTTGCCCCTGCGGGGCAGCAACGAACGGGAGTGAACGACCTTCGCAAACGACTTCTGGCTTGACCTCGAATACCGCGTTTGCCGCGAGCTTGAAGACACAGAAGATCTCAGGCTGCGCGACTGGTGGTGCGATGGTTTCATGCCGCACTGCATTGACCCAAAGCGCGGCTGCGCCATTGGCTGTGTCTGGATGGTACACGGTCAACGCCAGCAGCAGTGGGACTTCTCGTTGCTGCTGGGCGGACACTGGCGCCGTCACCGGTTCACACAAGGGGTGTCCGAACGCACAGACTCTTGCGTGATCATTGCCAACGTGGCTCTTGAGCACGCCGCCGTGGATTGGGCGGCGCTTTTGCCGCCCGAAGATCTCACTGGCTGGCTCGTGATGGCCTTCCAACGCAGGCACCTGACCGTCAACCCTGGACGCGCGGCCTGATCGTTGTCAACACAGTGCGCACAGAGTACCCAGAGAAAACTTGACGTTGCGGTCTCCGTGTTCCCTATCAGGCTGCTGAAAAGTGGCATCCGGCGACTTTTTCAGCCCGGTCGGGCCAAAGTGAATCTGGCCCGACCTTCATTTCAAGCGGCTTCTCAGCCGCTTGAAATGCGCAAGCCAGCCATGGCTTGCGTCCGCAGGCCGTACTTCAGCGGCCTGCTGTGCGTTCTGTGGTGCTACGCAGCTTCCGCCAACCGGCGCGTGGCCCGGCTGCTGCAGTTCCGGCCCCTGCCAAGTCGGGTGCTACGCTGCGGGTTTCGGGCGCGTTTTGATGAATGCCACCGCGAAAAGGATTCCCAGCAGCAGGTCAGCGCCGCCCGCCACGAGGCTCGTCGCCTCCACCCGGCCGAGCGCATACAGCACGGCCACCGCGGCGACGAACGAGGCTTTTTCGATCATGGCCGGGATCATCAGCGGCCGGTATCCGGCAGGGTCGCGCCCGATGATCAGGAACGCGACCTGCCAGGCAACGGCTACGCCAATGAAGCCATAGAAATACTCGGGGTGGGTGATCGGGGGCGGGGCGTCCCGGCCGATCTGTTCTTCCAGCCCGTAGAGGGGAAGAAGCACGATCAAGCCATAGATCCCGGCGACGGTGAAAACGCGACGTGCGAACGTCATTTCAAGCCCTTGTAATCACGGTCTCGATGTAGTCGGCGGCAATGGCGATGGGCCCCTGGCCGCGGTTGCGGTCAAAGCGCCGAGCCAGTTCTGCCAGTTCCCGGGACAGCGCTTCACGACGCGAGGCATCCAGGGCCTCGAAGGCCTTCAACGTCGGGCCATACCACGTGCGGAAGAATGCCACGTTCTCCTCGGCCGAAGGAAAGCGGAAAATGGCCGTGCGGGGGTAAACCGCAATCGAAGCCGCGCTGGCGCCAAAGAGCTTACGCTGGTGAGCCTCTTCGCCCCAGCGCACGGGGGGCTGCAGGCCGGCCACAGGCGGAATGAAGCGCGAGAAAAGCTTGAAGGTCTCGCCGATGAAGCCGCCTGGGGTCCAGCAGGCCAGCGCAATACGACCGCCTTGGCGGCAGACGCGGGCCATCTCCAAGGCGGCGCGCTCGTGGTTGGGGGCGAACATGGCGCCATAAATCGACGTCACCGCATCAAAGGAGGCGTCAGGAAACGGCAGGTCCTCGGCGTCGCCCGTGAGGAACTCGACGGAAAGCTGCTCGGCGGAGGCGCGCTGGCGGCCGCGCTCGAGCAGGGCCGGCACGTAGTCGAGGCCCACGACATGGCAGCCGCGGCGCGCCGCCGCAAGTGCGGCATTGCCGCTGCCGGTGGCGACGTCAAGGACGCGCCAGCCCGACTGAAGGTCCGCGGTTTCGACAAGGAGTTCGGCCTGGAAAACGATGCGGGCGCCAACGACGGAGAAATCGCCGCTGGCCCAGGTGGCCTGCTGACGCTGCTTTAGGGCGGCGAAGTCAATGGTGGGGGAGGCGGTCTGTGTCATGCTCACGATAGGGTCTCCGAAGCGGAAAAGTAAGAAGTACGACCGGTCGTTCGTTGAATAGTACAACCGGTCATGCTATCATGTCAACATGAAATCAGCCACTGCCGCCAGCTTGGCCAGAAAGCCCCGCGCCGATGGCGTTGCCAGCCGCCACGCCATCCTCGACGCCGCCTGCAGACTGGCCACGACGCACGGGTTGGAGGGCCTCTCGATTGGCGAGTTGGCCGAGCACATCGGGATGAGCAAGAGCGGCCTCTATGCGCACTTCAAGTCCAAGGAAGAGCTGCAACTCGCCACCATCGACGCGGCCATCTCCATCTTCAACGCCGACGTCCTGGAGCCCGCGCGCAAGTCGCGGCCGGGTCTGGCGCGGGTGAATGCCCTGGTGGAGGGCTTCCTCGGGCACCTGGCGCGGCGCGTGTTTCCTGCGGGATGTTTTTTTGCCACCGTTGCGGCGCAGTTGGCCGCGCGGCCGGGGCGTCCCCGCGACAAGATTGTCGCGGTGCAGCAATCCTGGGCCGGCGAGTTTGCCAGGGCGCTGGAGCAGGCGCGGGAGGCCGGAGAGATCGGGCCGGGCGTGGACCGCGCGCAACTGGTGTTTGAGTTGATGGCGATGCTCTTTCTGGTCAACTTCGAGTGGGTGGTCACCGAAGACCCCGGGGTGCTCGAAAAGGCGCGGCTGGGGGTCAAACGCCTTCTGAGCGCGGCGAAGCGCCCGGGCTGAGGCCAGCCTTTGAGAGAGTCTCAGCGGCGCGCGGCAGCAAAGCGGCCAGGGTCAGCGCTATGAACAAGGACGCGGCATACACGTACACCGTGCTCTGGTGGGCGCCAAAGTCTTTCGCGTCGGTAATCTGGGCGCCGAGCAGCGCAATGCCAATCACCCCGCCAATGTAGCGCATCGTAGAGAGGGCGCCCGCCGCCATACCGGCGCTTTCGGGTCTGGCGGCAGCCATGGCCGCGGCCTGAGAAGGTGCAGACGAAAGGCCAAGCCCCGTACCCATCAGCACCAGGCCGGGGAGAATGTCGGTGGGCGTCCGGATCGAGACAAAGTCGCGAAACCACCACAGACCGCCCAGCGCAAGCATGGACCCCAGCGCCACCTGCCTGCGCGCACCCAGTTTCTCCGACAGGCGCCCGCCGAGAATCGAGGCGATCATCATGGCCAGCGTCATGGCAAGCAGCGTGTGCCCCATTTCGCGTGACTCCACGTGGCGCACCTGCTTGAAAAAAATGGGCGTCTGAAAGAGCAGCGCGTACATGGCGAGATTCTGCAGCGCGATGATAAGCCCGCCGGCCGCAAAAGCCGGGCTTCTGAACAATCGGAAATCAACCACGGGTGAAGCCGCGCGCCTTTCCCACAACGGGAACAGTGCCAGCATCACACCGCCGCCCGCCGCGAGCCAAAGCCCTCGCTCGCCCATTCTGAGTGCGATGATGACAGCGGCGAGGCCCACACCCAGCAGAACGCTGCCGACGAGGTCAAAGCGGGCAGGTGGCGGGGCATCGGCAGGTCGCGTGTCACGTCCGAAGAACGGCAATGTCACAAGGGAAATGAGCACGACCGGCAAGACCGCCGCGAACAACGAGCGCCAGCCAAAGGCCTGCGTGAGTTCTCCGCCCACCAGCGGGCCGATGGCGGCGGCCAGTCCCATGCCGGCGCCGAAGTAACCAAACCAGCGCGCGCGGCGCTTGGGGTCAATGCGCGTGCGCACCATGGCCATGCAGGCGGGAATGATAGCCGCGCCGCCCGCGGCCATGAGCACGCGCGCCAAAGCCAGAGCATGAAGATCGACGATCGAGTAACCAACGACTCCCGCAACACCCACAAGCAGAAGACCAAGCAACATGGCGCTGCGATGGCCGATGCGATCGCCCAATGTGCCTCCGGGGCTTTGCAGAGCGATGGCGGCAATCATGTAGCTGGAAACGAGCCACTGCGTTAGTTCCGCGTCGCTCGCGCCCACATCGTGGCCGATGGCGGGCAGGGCCACGGCTATCATGGTGCTGCCCAGCGGCGCAAGCGCAGCAGCCAGCATCATTCCGGTCAGCGAAACAGGGGACAGCCCTTTTTTCTCGACTGATTCCAATTGGACTTGTTTCTCCGCTCCCAACTTCGCGCTTGGTTGGCGCACCAGCCAATCAAAGTCCTGGTTCTGTAAGCATGTCGACAAGGTCAGCAGATGTCGGCGCTACTTGCGTGAGTCCGTTGCTGGCAGTGTCATCAATGAGCGTCTTCACGGATGGCGGGCTCTCCCCGCAATCCAGAACGATAAGGTTGCCGCATCCGTCGTCAGGAATTGGGACAAGCCCATCGCCGAGCAAAGCCTTGTGGAGCTCGGACTCGTACCGAAGGTTCTCGGTCTGGTCTTTCTCCGAGGAATTCAGGAAATAGAGAGTGCCGGCGCATACGCCCCAGTTCGAATCACTTGCGCCCGATGGACAGAACTCCAGGCGGGGGTGCCCGCCATTGCAGTAAAGCAGGAAACTGACGTAGTCAGCAGGAAGTAGCAGGGAGAAGGCTCGCTCAAAATCGGCGATCTCCAGATCGGTTGGCGCGGCGCGAGATCCAACGCTTGGACGTTGTCGGATTCCGATTTCATCCAAATTGCGCATGAGGCTGCTCATAAGATATCGGATTCACCAATTCAGCGGTTACGCGTCATGGCGCGGCATTGCAGCAGGTACAACTTGTCCTGCGCAATGGCCCACTCGATATCCAGGCCGCGCCCGAAGTGCTGCTCGCACTTTGTGGCGAGATCATGCAACTGCGCCAGATGCTTGTCATGCAGGCAGGCCGCCTCGACCAGATGCTCGGCTACCGTTTCTTCGACGGTGCCGCCCGCCGGATTGCTGCGCAGCGCAAGATCCTTGGTTCCGATCTGGCGTCTGAGTGTCTTGCCATCGGCGGAGAGCGTGTAGTTGTCCGGCACGACAAGACCGGCCACGACAGACTCGCCCAGGCCCCACGCGGCCTCAATCACGCGCTGGTTCTCGCCTGTGATAGGGTGCCTGGTGAACATCACGCCCGCGCAATGCGGCTCGATCATGCGCTGGACCACCACGGCCACGCGCGGAGTTTCGTCGAGGCCCTGCCTGCGGCGATAGGCGCGCGCGGATTCCGTGTGCGCCGAGGAGCGAACCTTGAGCACGGCATGCGCGACTTCGTCAGGGTCACGAATGTTGAGCAGCGTCAAATGCTGGCCGGCGAAACTGGCGCCCTCGGAATCTTCGCCAATCGCCGATGAACGCACCGCGCAGGGCCCGCCCAGTGCCCTGAATTCCTCACGCAGGTGATGCAGCGCTTCTTTGTGCGATTGCGCCAAGGCCTCAACGTGCGAAGTACCAAGCGCAATGCCCGGCGGCACGGGCAATCCCGCCCTGAGCGAATGCGCAAGCTTGGAGGCCTTACCGCCGAAGTGCGCTTCATCTTGGGCATCGATCAGCCGCGCCGGTTTCACGAGAGCAGCTCCACGAGGCCCTTGTCGCCGTTGACGCGCACGCGTGCGCCGTCGGGAAATGTGGTTGTGGCGTCGCGTGTGCCCACCACCGCCGGGATGCCGTACTCGCGTGCGACGATAGCCGCGTGCGAAAGTTGCCCGCCGCGGTCGGTCACGATCGCGCCTAACAGCGGCAGTACCACGTTGAACGCGGGGCCGGTGTTGCGCGCCACAAGCACGTCGCCCTGCTGCAGGCGGTCGAAGTCCTTCGGGCCGCTCACGATGCGCACCGTGCCTTCATAGACACCGGGGTGCACCGGGATGCCCTCAACTGTCTTGGCCGCGGCCTTCTTGGTCGAGACGTCAAATATCTCGCGGATGATTGTGTCCACGGCCATCGCGTTGGCGCGGGCTTTTTGCGGCAGCCACTCGACGGGCGGCGGGCCTGAGGGCGTTCCGCCCAAAAACGGGGGCGCGTCGGCGATCGTCTTCGTGTCGCGCCATTCCTGGCGGCGTTTCAACTCTTCGACACTCGGATTTTTTTCGCCCTTGAGCAGTGCCACCAGCTCGTCGTGGTTGGCATTGATCGCCAGTGCCGCATCCGGCAGCACGCCGCTTTCCTGCAGCCTGCGGCCGGCCTCCAGTACCGCACGGCGCACCAGCCCCGTGCCCCACAGATCGTTGAACATGCCGCGCTCATCGCGCAGGCGATGGATGAAGCGTGCCTCCTCGAGCAGCTCGTCAAACTTGGCGCGGCTACTCTCAGGCACTTTGGCTCGGAGCGCGTCTCGGTTCTTTTCGAATTCTGCTTTGCGGTTCTGCTTGTCGGCGGCGCCGTCGAAGATGGTTTTCAAAAGCATGTCCGGCATTTCGAGCGCGTACTTCTCGCTGATGTCATAGCCCGATACGAGGCGGTAGCCAACCACGTCAAGGAACTGTTGCAGCGCCTCGCCCACGCCGTTCTTCGATTTCAGCTCTTCGAGCACTTCGTGGCCCGGCTTGCCGCGATAGGCGTCGGCCTTGATGCCCGCATCGGCCAACGCCGCCTGCACCCCCTCGAATTCTCGCGCGGCAATGCCGCGTGAAATGGGTGCCGCGCCCTTGAGCAGGCCGAGGATTTCGCCCGAGGAAAGCCCCGTCCAGCTTCTGGTTTGCGCGAGGAAGTGGCCGACAGGAAAGGAACTGGGAATCGTGAAAATGTGGTGCCGAAAGATCATCTCGCATGCGTTGTCGCGGATCTCTACGAGATACTTGAGGAAGTCAGCGTCGGACAGTCTGGCGATGTCAGCTTTCTGGAGCCTGCTGTTGCGCGCGATGGAGTCAGGCTTGTAGTGCTCGTCCCAGCGCTTCATGTCTTCGCGCCAGAGTTTCTTCTCGAAGACCATCGGTCCGGTCTTGATGCGGCGGCGGATTTCGGGGTGCAGCCAGGTAATGAGCTTGAACATGAACTTCGGCGGCGGGCCCTTGGCGCCTTCGGGCGCGCCCACAGGGCAGAACTTGCCGTAAATGAAATCGTTGACCGTGCGCATCTTGAGCGTGTCGAGCAGCAATCCGTAGCGTTTGGTGCCCTCGCCGAAACCCTTGGACAGAAACGGCGGAAAGATTTCGCCCACATAGCGCGTGGCAGGTCTGCCGAAGTGAGTTTGCTCGAGTTCCCAGACGCCGGGTCCCGGCGCTTTGAATTCAATGGCGGACATGTTGCTCCCAAAAGCCCGATCCGGCCCGGGAAGCGGCGCCGGGTCTTTACAGAATCTTGAAGGGTCAGCCTAGCGACGAACGCCGGGCGTCGCCATGGCCTAAGATGCAAGGAAGTGGCAGGCGACGGTCGCGTTGTCGTGGCGCGGGTCCTTTGGCTGCAGTGGAGCCAGGCAGCGCGCCGCTATTTCTTGAAGCGGGTGGTCCAGTCGTCCAGGCGCGCCTGGGGCACGGTCTTGAGCAGTTCGTCCAGGCCCTGCCCCTGGGCTCCGGGCAGACAGAAGAGTTGCAGCACGCTCTCACGGCCCGCCGCGTCCAGGGCTGCCCCGCGCCAGTGTTCCCCAAAGCGCTCGGCCAGCCGCGCCATGTCAAGCTGGTACCGCACGTCGTCACGCGCAGTCTCGACCTGCCCGAACTCGCCCGCGCTGCAGGCGCCGTCCGTGAAGAACATGACGGCGGCGCGCTTGCCCAGCACGTCGCCACCATTTTCCGTGATGCCCGAAAGCCCAAGCCACCAGTCCGTGTCGGCGCCGTCGCTGCCCACGGGAGACCGGCGGGAGGCCGTCTTGGCGAACAGGCGGGCCAGGGGGCTGGAACTGCTCTTGATGCCGTCGCCCCGGAACTGGTTGTTCTCCTTTTCGATGGCGCGGCCCGTATTGAAATCAATGAACACCACGCCGGCGCGATCCTGCCGCACTCCCCAGTACCAGGCCACGCTCTCCGCGGCGTACTGGCAAAGGGCGCGGCGGGGCTCCGACTTGAGTAGTTCGGTCGTGAGGTAGAACTGCTCCCAGCCGGCGTTGATCTGCTTTTGGAGTTCCTTGCCCACCTTGATGCCGGTGGAGGCCACGAAGTCGTCCAGGCGGTCGGTAATGACGCTTTCGACCAGCGAGATGAGAATGACGGGCGGAACTTCTTCGTCGCTCTCGCCTCCGGCGCCTGCACGGGTCAATTTGATCGTGCCGGCAAAGCGCACGGAGAAGAGCCAGCGTCGGAACGCCTCGAAGTCGAAGGTGGATTCATCGAGGGGCCGGCCCATGGATTCGCTGTTGTCACAGGCGACGATCAGTAGGTCATAGTCGCCCTTGATGAAGCCCGGGGCGCCGGCCGAGGCGAACCCGGCATCCTTCAGTTTTCCGATAGCCTGAAACCAACCCGCTCCGATTTCACCGGACTTGCCGGCGGCGGGAGTGCCTCCCAGCGCGGGAGGCAGGGGCAAGTCCTTGAAGTCCACCGGAGCATCGTGGGTGAAACGAACGGGCGTCTGCTGGACAGGGGCTTCCCGCAACCAGGCCAGGAAGCGACGCTGAACGTCGGCCATGTCAAGGACGCCGAAGCTGCGATAGAAGGCGTCCGGCGGCGCCATACCGTCCTTCATCAGGGCCCAGAATTCGAAGTAAACCTTGCGCAGATCCTCTTTGGCGCGCAGAAAGTCCACGAAGCAATAGGCAATGAGGTAGTTCAACTCGGGTTCGCCGTAGAACGCGGGAAGGTCCAGAGCCAGGAACTTCGCCAGTTCGAAGGCAAGCCCCTGCTCCAGCAGGTAGCGCAGGTGGCCGCGCGCCGCAGCGGCAAACCCGCTGTGAGTTGCCGGCACACCGGCTTTCGGCGGCGCCTTGTCCAGCCACTCCGCTGTGCCCTCCGCAAACCAGGGAACTCCAAGGCTTCCGTGAGCGAGGTGGGCCTGAACGGCGTGGAACATTTCATGGCGCAGCACTTCGGCAAAGGAGGTGCTTTCAAGCGTCGGGGCACAGATCACATCCCAGCCGGCAGAAAAGAAGCCGGCGGACCACTTGGGCGGCTTCAGGCTCAGGCGGTCCTGGGCGAATTGCAGATAGGCCTGCTGGCTGTCGAAGACCACGATGTCCAGGGGAAGGCGGCGGGTACCCGCCCCGAAATCCGTGGTTCCGAATTCGGCCTCGATGGCCTCCAGCCACCGAGCGACGGTCTCGACCGTAACTTCTTCCTGAGCGCGCCTGCGGAGGGGGATTTCACCGGGAGGGGTACGAACCTCGGCGGCGGGCAGCGTGGCCCCTTCACGCAGCCATAGCTGCACCCGCGGCGCCCGGTCGATGCGGTAAGCCCTGGTGTCCACATCGGGGTTCCTGAACGCGTCATGCGCTGCAACGCGCAGGTTCTGATGCTCTTGCGGGGGCAGGCGACCGGACAGGCGCTGTTCGGAGTATTTGCTGAATTCAGAGCGGATGCCGGACAAGATGGCGTGGAGCACGGCCGCGCTCTGGCCGGTGTAGCCCGGTTCATCCAGGTCCAGCAGCTCAAGAACCGTGTCGGCTTCGAGGACCAGGCGGCGAAAGGGCGTCAGGGGCGGTATTTCCGGCGCCGGCCTTACTTCGGCGCCGGACGCGGGCGGCCCGGCCGGGGGCAGGGGGTCTGCCGGGGGTGGGGGACCCTGCCCGGCCTTGACGCGAGGAACGGCCGTGGCTGTCTCCGGCCGCTCTGAGGGAGAGTTGTGGCGCGCCTCCGTTCGAAGATCGCGAGACCCGATGTAGACGGCGAGGGCCGCCCCCAGCATCAGCAGAAGCAGCAGGGCCCAGAGAGTCCGGGGCAGGGCGCGCGAAGACTGGCCGGAAGGGTCCAAGGCTTGATCCTTCAAAAAAGGCCGCAACCTCTTGCAGCCGCCCGTGTTTAACCGTTCAGTGCGCCCCAAAGGCGGCAAATATGAGCGACGATCTGAACAATCTTTCCGGCCAGCAGCGCCAGGCCTATCTGGATGACATCGCGGAGTTCGCCGCGGGTCGCCTCAGCGAAGAGCGGGCCGCAGCCCTGCTTTCCGCCGCTCGACGTGACCCCGTCATCATGCAGGCCCTGCGCCAGGAGGAAGCCCTGGACGGCCTCCTTGAACTTTACGAGTTTCCTGAGCTGCCCCAAGGCCTCGAAGGCCGCTTCTGGGCCCGGTTTCAGCAGGAGAAGCTGGAACAGGAGGGCCTGGCGGCAGGGCGGGGAGGGTTCTGGCTCAGAGTGCTTGGTCCCGTGGCCGCCGCGGTCGTGATTGCACTGGGTGTTGTCTATTTCACGCCGCCCAGTCCGCAGGCCCCCAACACTTCCGGATCGGAGCAGGCCCAACTGCCCGATGATGGCAATGGGCCCGATGTCGATCCCTTGATGGAACTGGTGGTGGTCGAGCCGGAAGGCGTCCCCCGGGCCGAGGACCTCAAGCCCGAGCAGTTGAAGCTGCTGAAGGCCATGGACGACCCGAGGCTGGAAGCTCTGGGCCGCCTGGAAGACGCCGAAGATGCACGCCTGCTGGAAGACTTTGAGACGCTCAGTGAGCTGGATCCTGGCAAGGACTAGTCATGCTGCGTGAACTGACCATCGTGCTGCTCAAGGGGTTGGGGCTTTGCGCCCTGCTGGCGGCCTTTGCGGTCACGCCGGCCCTGGCCGACGTCAGTGACGCGGCCAAGGTCACGGATGCCGAGGCGAGAGAGTTGCGCCAGTGGTTCCAGTCCCTGCCGGTGCAGCGGCAGGAAGTGCTGCAACGCCGCATGCGTGCATTCAAGAAGCTGCCGGCGGCCCGGCAGAAGGAACTGCTGGAGCGTCTGCGCGGCACGGGCCTGGCCTTCTCGGAAGGTGAAAGCCGCAACCTCAGCACGCTGCAGAAGCTGCCCTTTGTCGCGCGCATGCGCATGCACATGCTCTTGAGCGACCTCGAGCAGTTGCGCCGCGCCGACCCCAAGGGCTTTGAGTCCCTCAAGGGCCTGCCGGCGGAGCGTCGCGTGCGGGAGCTGAACCGCAAGCTGTTTGACCTGCGCGTTCAGCGCTTTGCGCGCACGCTGGGGGATTCGGACCGTGTGGAGCTCGATCGGCTCACGGGCGCCCAGCGTCAGATGAAGTTGCGCACCATGTATCTGCAGGCCAAGCGCGAGCGGGTGCAGAAGCTGGCGGAGGCCCACCCGCGCCACGGCGAACTGGAAGCACGCGCGGGCATGGGCGACGGCGAAGCGCGGCGCGAACTGGCCCTGCTGGTCCGGGACATCTCGACCCTGGATGACCTGGTGGAGCGCTTCGCGCCGGAAGTGAGCGTCGAGCGGCGTCAGGAACTGCGCGCCAAGCTGCGCGACGCGATCAGCAACATCCCCATGGAAAAGTTCAAGCCCGCGGTACGCGAACTGGGCCGGCAGTACGAGAAGAGCCGCAAGCCCGGCAAGCCCGAAGACCGTGAGTCTGAAGGTGTCCGCCGCCCGCCCGCCATGGCCCCGGGCAAGCGCGAAGGCCGCTGATATTCACTCCGCCTTGCGCAGCAGCCGGGCGTCAAACTTGGCCAGTTCCCTGGCGTCGGCCCAGGTCTGTTCTATGGCGTAATACTGCCGCGCTTCTTCAAGGAAGATGTGGCAGATGAAGTCCCCGTAATCCACCAGCACCCACCAGCCGGAGTCACCGCCTTCGATGGCCAGAGGCAGGCGGCCGCACTTTTCCTTCAGGGTGTGACGGACGGCTTCGGCGATGCCGCGAGCCTGCTGGGGGCTGAGGGCGGTGCAGATCACGAAGTATTCAGCCACAATCGTGAGGTCGCCGACCCCGAGCAGGCGGATGTCCTGGCCCTTCTTGTCGATGCACGCCTCAAAGGCAAGGCGGGCCTGTTCCTGTGTATCGATGGCTTGCTCCCTGATAGGTGTGTGAAATCTAAGCGACGCGCGCTGGCCTGTAAACGGGCATGTAAGGAAAATCTCAGGATACCGGCCGGCCCTGGCGGCGCCGTAACTTCAAGCGCCGCAAGGGCCGGGAAGTTGACAAACGGCGGCCATGCGATAGCTTTTTGCTTTCGGGAAAGTCAGGGCAAGCAGCGCGCCATGCGCGCTTGCAGTCGTTCACATTCGCCGCGCCTCCGGGAGTTCCATGGTCACTGACACCAAAAAGATGCCGCTGGGCAAGATTCTCGTGGGCCTGAAGTTCGCCACGGTGGAGCAGGTCAAGGAAGGCCTCAAGGCTGCCAAGGAAAAGGCCATGCTGCTGGGCGAGGCCATGCAGGAGCTTGGCTACCTTGACGACACCAAGGTGGCCCAGGCTCTGGCCAAGCAGCAGGGGGTGAAGTTCCTGCCCCTGTCCAAGTATGAGCTCAAGCCGGAGATCACGGGACTGGTCAGCGCCGAGATTGTCAAGGAACACGAGATTATTCCCGTCATGAAGAAGGGTCGCACCCTGACCGTAGCCACACACCGGGTGCTGGAGTTCTATGCGCTGGACAATCTGCGCTTCATCCTCGGGCATGAAGTGGACTGGGTGATGTCGCCCAAAGCCGACGTCGTGGGGGCCATGAAGACCTATTACGGCATCGGCGGCATCGGCGAGCAGATCAAGGAAGGCAAGGACGATGTCAGCTACAAGGACATCGGCGCTGAGGAACTGGCCACGGAAGACGAAGAGGGCTACGTTTCACAGCTCGTGCAGGTGCTGATCACGGACGCCATCAAGCAGCGCGCGTCGGATATTCACGTCGAGCCCATGGAAGAAAAGCTGCGCATCCGCTATCGCATTGACGGCAACTGCGTCGAAATCGAGGCGCCGCCCAAACGCCTGCAGGGCCCGCTGATCCAGCGCATCAAGATTCTGTCCAAGATGGACATCGCGGAAAAGCGCAAGCCGCAGGACGGCCGCATCAAGACCAAGGTTGACGGACGGGACATCGATTTGCGCGTCAGCGCCCTGCCCTGCTCGTGGGGCGAGAGCGTGGTCATGCGTATTCTCGACAAGGCCAAGAACCTGGTGGGACTCGAAGTGTTGGGCATGCACACCAGCGACTTCGACCGCTTCCAGCGAATCCTCAAGCGGCCCAACGGCATCTTCCTGGTGACGGGGCCCACGGGCTCGGGCAAGACCACCACGCTTTATGCCGCCCTCCAGGCGCTCAACCGCCCGGACGTCAAGATCATCACGGCGGAAGACCCCGTGGAATACAACCTCTCGGGCATCAACCAGAGCCAGGTCAACCACACGATCGAGCTCTCGTTTGCACGCATTTTGCGCGCCATGCTGCGTCAGGCGCCCAACATCATTCTGGTGGGCGAAATCCGCGACCAGGAAACGGCTGAAATTGCCATTCAGGCCGCCCTGACGGGCCACCTGGTGTTCAGCACCCTTCACACCAACGACGCGCCGGGCTCGCTCACACGCCTCATCGACATGGGCGTCAAGCCCTTCCTGGTGGCCAGCGCCGTGCAGGCCATCCTGGCCCAGCGCCTGGTGCGCACGCTCTGCCAGCACTGCAAGAAGCCCTATGTGCCCAGCGAGGCTGAGCTCAAGATGGTCGGCCTCAAGCCCGAGAGCATCCGCGGCAAGCAGCTCATGGGACCCGTAGGCTGCAAGGAGTGCAAGAACGTGGGCTATCGCGGCCGCATGGGTGTCTACGAACTGCTGGAGATGAACCCGGTGGTCCGTGAATTGACATTCCAGAAGGCTTCAAGCCTCAAGATCCGCGCCGAGGCCAAGCAGAACGGCATGAGTTCGCTGATGGATGACGGCGTGCGCAAGGTGCTCGACGGCAAGACCACCATCGAGGAAGTGCTCACCATCGCGCACCGCGAAGATATCTAGCTGACAATTGCGAAGGTCGAATTGCGAATGTCGAATGGTGTCGCCTGGCCGTTCGACATTCGCCATTTGGAACCCTTCATCGGAGCGAGCCCCATGCCCCACAAAGTCGGTGTCATTCTTTCCGGCTGCGGCTTCAAGGACGGGGCCGAGATTCATGAAAGCGTGCTCACGCTGCTGACGCTGGACAAGCTTGGCTGCAAGGTGCTCTGCATGGCGCCGGACATCGACCAGGCCCGGGTAGTCAATCACTTGACAGGTCAAGAGGTCAAGGAAAGGCGCAACGTGCTCGTTGAAAGCGCCCGCATCGCGCGCGGCGACATCCGGGACGCCGCCGGGGTCAGTGTCGATGATTTCGACGCCCTGATCCTGCCCGGCGGTTACGGCGCCGCCACCAACCTGTCCACGTTCGCCAAGGACGGACCCAAAGCTCAGGTGAACAAGGATGTCGCTCGCCTGGTCAAGGAGGCCCACGCCAGGGGCAAGCCCATCGGCGCCATCTGCATCGCGCCGGGCATCATCGCCGCCGTGCTGGGCAAGACAGCCCATCCCCTGTTGACCATCGGCCATGATGAAGGCACGGCCGGCAATATCGAGGCCTGCGGCGCCAGGCATGAGGGCTGCGCCGTTCGCGAGTTCGTCATCGACAGGAAGAACAGGATTGTCAGCACGCCGGCTTATATGCTGGGCCCCAGCATCGCCCATGTCGCCGAAGGCATCGAAAAGTGCGTGCGCGAAGTGGTGGCATTGATCTGAGGGAGACGCGAGCCATGAACATGATCGGCCGTTTCGGCGCTGTTCTGACCCTGCTGTGTGTGGCGGCTGTCGCGGTACGCGCCGAAGACCCCGCGCCGCAATGGACTGAAGACGCGGCATGCGGCTTCAAGTTCAACGCCCAAGGCCTCAAGGAAAGCCCCCTGAATGCAGGGGGCACGCTTCTGACGGCCTTTCTGGACGGGCAGCCCGGACCGTTTCTTGAGGTGGAGTACTTGAGCCGGCCCACGGGCTTCGAAACATACCTCAAGGCCACCAAGCTGGGTTATGCCGCGTTTGACGCCAAGCAGCGGGAAACCAAGGACATCACGCTCGCCGGATTGAAGGCCAAGTGGCGTGTGTATGACGCCGATGCGGAGGGGCCTACGACGATCTTTCACGCCTGCACCGTGCCGGAAAAGGACGGTCAGTATTTCTGGTCCGTGAGCGGAATGTGCAGCGGCGACAATATGGCCGATTGCGAAAAGAAGTTCACGGCGGCGATCAAGTCGTTCGCTCTGACGTCATCCAAAGCGGCTCCCGCCAAGCCGGTGGCTACACTTCACACGGATGAAGCCTTTGGCTTCTCCATCGACCTGGCGGGATTCAAGGGGCCGAAGACCGGGCCTGAGAACGCGATCCTCCTGGTGCGCTCTCTGGGATCTGAAGGGCCCTCCAAGGGAACCTTTGCCGTCATCGCGTCGACTCCCCTCGATGCGGATATCGCCAAGCATGCAGATCAGGTCGTCAAGGGCCACGAGCGCGCCAAGCGCACGATTACTTCACGCAAGGAGCACGAGTGCAGCGGGCGCAAAGGCGTGATGCTCGAGTATGAGTACCAGCAGGTCGGAAAGCTCACGAAAGTCATTCAGTTGCTCGTCCTCGAGCGAGGGACGGCCTTCTCCGTGTCCGCATCCTGGAGGCCGGGAGACTGTGAAGAAGACGAGCACAAGCCGCTGGTCAACGCTGTCAAGAGCTTCACACTGACGCGCCCCGCCAAGGCCAAGGCCAAGGGCGGCAAGTAGTTCCCAGCGCCCGGCCGCGCCCGGCCGCGGCACGGGCGGGGTTCGGCATCGGCCACTGCACCCGTGCTTGATCCCCGGGCTAAGCGACCCGCCCAGCACATCGCGCGGCCGGGCGCCTCGCGGTGGCGCCTCAAGGCGCAGGGGGCTGAATTGCGCGGGCGGCGGCAAAAGGCTGCACGGCGCGGCGGCCGTTGGGGTATGATGCTGCACGAGGGTTCCATGGTCGCCAGCCGCCGCCGTAAAGCACAGGGTCTCACGCATCTCGATGCACGGGGGCGCGCCCGCATGGTGGACGTGGGCGACAAAGACGTCACCCGTCGCGAGGCCACGGCCGAGGCATTTGTTCTGATGCGCCGCGAGACTTTCAACGCCATCCGCGACGGCAAGGTGCCCAAGGGCGACGTGATTTCGGCGGCCCGCATCGCGGGCATCCAGGCCGCCAAGCGCACCCACGAGCTGATTCCGCTTTGCCACCCCCTGCGTATCACGGGCGTCGGCCTGGACTTCGAGCTGCTTGAAGCGAGGGCGGGCGGGCGCGACGGCGTTCGCATCCTGGCTACGGTGAAAGCGCTGGACCGCACAGGCGTTGAAATGGAGGCGCTCACTGCGGCCAGCGTGGCGGCCTTGACGGTGTACGACATGGCCAAGGCGCTGGAAAAGGGGATGCAGGTGGGACCCGTGAGGTTGCTGGCAAAGTCGGGCGGCAAGAGCGGCGACTATCGCGCAGGAGGCCGGTGTTGAGCGCGAAGATGATCACCACGAAGGAGCAACTCAGGCAGGCGCTGTCCGAACTCGAGGCCGAAAAGCGCCTGGCGCTGGATATCGAGAGCGACAGCTTCTACCACTACGAAGAGCGCCTGTGCATCGTCACGATATCGAGCCCGCGCGAGAACTACATCTTTGACACGCTCGCGCTTGGCGAGTCCGGACGCGAACTGCAGAGCCTCGTCGAGCGTCAGGACCGGCCGCTGCTGATGCACAGCGCCAACAACGACGTGCTGGCGCTCAAGCGCGGCTACCGTCTCGAGTTCGGCTGGATCCAGGACACCGCGCTTGCCTGCACGCTGCTCAATTATCCGCAGACCAGCCTCGCTTCCCTGGCGGAGGCGTTCCTGGGCCTCAGGCTACCCAAGGACCTTCAGCGGCACGACTGGGGCCAGCGGCCTATTTTGCAGCAGCATGTCGATTATCTGATCAATGACACTCGCCACCTGTTCGAGATCCACGACCGCATCGAAACCGAACTGCGCGACCGGGACATCTATGAGGAGTACGAGCTGGAATGCCGCGCGCTGGTGCAGAGCGTGCCGCGCGAGCGTGAGTTCGACCCCGAGCGATTCAGGCGAATCCGTGCCCACGAAGAGCTTGACGCGTCAAGGCGTGGAGCGCTCAAGGCGCTCTATGCATGGCGCGATGGGCTGGCCCGCAGCCTCAACCGCGCTCCTTTCCGCGTGATCAGTGACGGCACGCTGCTGGAGCTGGCCAAGGATCCGCCGAGGGATCTGGCCGAGCTTTCGCGTCGAAGCGGCGTGGGTCGCTGGCTTCAGGATCACGCCGGCGAGATGCTGGCCGCCATCGGACGCGGCTTGAGCGAGCCCGCCCCGCTCCGGGCTCCCTTCAGGCCGCGCACGACCAGCGATGACGCCAAGCGCCTGGATCCGCGCCAGCGCGACGTGCTGGGCAAACTCAAAGGCTGGCGCGAGAAGGAGGCCGCAAGCCGCGGCCTCGGGCTGCAGGCCGTGCTGCCGACTCCCGTCATGTTCGAGTTGATCCAGAATCCGCCGCGTGACGCCACGGAACTGGCCGCCCATCCGCGCGTCGGGCAAAGCCGCGCCCGGCGCTACGGCGAGAAGCTGCTGCAACTGCTCGCGCCGCTGGCGCGCGCGCGGCGTTGATGCGGGATTCGGCGTCCATGGCCTTTGCGCTCAACGAAATCCGCAGGGAGCTTCAGGCAGCCACGGCGCAGCCTCCGGTGCCCCATGATCTTGCCGTCGCCGTGATCAACGATGTGTTACGCCTGGCAGGCTGCAAGCCGGTCGCAGACCCCACCTGGGAAACCTGGACACACGTGCGCCGCGGGCTCTGGCCCGAACAGGTTGCCATGCTGGCGCACTGCCTGATGTTTTCGTCGCTGCGGGCGCAATCCGTGGCAACGCTCTCGGCCGTTTCCGCTGCGGGCGCGGACGTGCTGGACGAGTTCTTCAGGCAGGTCGAGCCCCTGACCGCGGAAATGGTCCGGAGCAACGCCTTCCGCCAGGAAGAGTTCCTGCGCAAGTGGATCAGCGTCGTGGGCGGCTCCATTGATGGCGAGGCAGCGGAGGCGTCAAGAAGGCGTGTCGAGTCACTCGACTACCGCAAAACGCTCGAGGAATACCGGCGCGCCGAGCAGGCCCGGGCCCAGGAGAAGGCAAAGCGGCTGGAAGCTGAGCGCATCGCGCGCGAGGCAGCGGAACGGGAAGCCGCGGCTCGCGGCTGGCGGGAGTAAGCATGCCCCCTTTGGCGCCGCCGGCCCGGATCCGGCGTGACTACGACGTGCAAAGGCGGCACCTGCCGCGAGTGCAGCGCTGCGCGCAAGACCTCATGCGTTTTGCCTCTGCCGCGCCTGAGTCTCTCACCGCAGAGCTGGACCGGCGCCTTCGTTCGGCGTTCGCCGAATGCTGGAACGTGCCCTATTACCAGGATCTTTTCGCGGCGCGCGGCTATGGGCGCCACGACGTTCGGAGCCTGGAAGACCTCGCCTCGCTTCCGCTCCTGTCACGCTCCTCACTGGCGCGACACTGGACCCAGATGCTGAGGGCCGACACAGGGCCGGGCGAGCTTTGCGCGGTGCTCTCTTCCGGCAGCACGGGCGAGCCGTTGCGTGTGCTGAAGGATGGCTTTGACCAGGTGCACATGTGGGCCTGCCTTCGATTCTGGCGGCGGTGGCTGGGCCTCAAGGGGGCCCCGCGCGTTGCACTGCTCGATTCGCTGCCCGGCGGCCTGGAGTACGAGGCGAGCCTTCCGCTGTTTCACGACGGCGAGCTGCGCCGCATTTCGCTGGTGCAGGAGCGCCCCCTGGAGCGCCTGGCCGAGTTTGCGCCCTCCGTTGTGTTCACGGACCCGGCGGGGCTCCATGCCGCGCTGGGCGCTTGCCTGCCTGGCGTGGAGCTCTGGCTCTCCAGTGCTCAATACCTGCCCCCCGACGTGCGGACGGCATTTGCCGCGCCGCTGATCAACTACTACGCCACGACCGAGTCCGGCCCGATCGCCTGGGAGTGTCTGCGCGAGACCGGGCGTTTTCACGTCATGGCGCCGGATGTGTTCGTCGAAAGCGCGGCGGGTGAACTCGTGGTCACGCGGTTGCGGGAGTCCGCCTTTCCGCTGCTCCGCTACCAGACCGGCGATCAGGGCGTGGTGGGGCAGGGGCGCTGCGCGTGCGGGGCGCGCGGCTGGTGGATTGAGGGCTTCAGCGGGAGGCGTGCATGCTGGTTCAGGACCCCGGCGGGCAGCCGCGTGGATGCCTGGCAACTGGCGTGGCTGTTCAAGCAGCACACGCTGCGCGAGTTCCGATTCACACAAGTGCGCGGTTCCTGCTTTGTGCTTGAGCTGGTTGAGCCCCGGGAGGGCCCGACGCTTCGGCACGAACTGGATCGCGCGCTGCGGGCCCTGGGCTGGGCGCAGCCTGAAGTGCAGGTGCGGGTCGGCGTGACGCTGCCCCTGATGGCCAAGCCCCAGCCCTTCGTATGCGAGTGCCCGTGAAAGATTTCTTCCTGAGGTGCCGGCCGGGAGAGTCGCCCTACTTCGAAGCGGGCGGCGCGAGCTACGGTCCGCAACGTCAGGACATCGAACATGCCGTGGTTCATGTGGCCCCTGGTCATGTCGAACTGGGCACGGATGCCTTTGCTTCCCGTCCCGTCCATGTGCTGGCCCGTGACGGCAGCCTCTGGGCGGCCGCCAGCCTGCGCAGGCTCACGCGCGAGGCAGACGTGCCGCGGCATCTGCTGCCCATGGGTGTGGCCGTGGCACTGTGCGAGCCTGTCGGGCGCCGCCCTTCGCTGTGCGCCGGAGGGCTCTCACTGCTGCCCGGCACTGCACTGGTGTGGGAGGAGGGCAAAACAAGGACCACGCGTCAAAGGGCGCGGACTCGCGCCGCCATGGCTGATCCTGAGGAGCTGGTCGAGGTGCTCCGCCGTGCCGTTCTCAAACGCGTTGGCCAAGGGCATGGAGCCCTTGCACTGTCCGGCGGGCTGGATTCCGTGGCTCTGCTGGCGCTTCTGGCACAAGCGGGCGTGCCGGTGCGCGCCTACACGCTGGCCGACGCGGCGTCCAGCGATGAAGTGGCAGCGGCCGCTGTCTGGGCGGGGCGATTTGGAGCGAGCCACCGTGTCATCGAGATCAGCGAATCGGAACTTCCGCCCCTGGCCGAGGCCACCATCCGCGCCTGCGAATGCGTGATCTATAACGCGCGGGCCATGAGCAAGTTCGCGTTTCACCGCGAGGTGGCCCGCCATGAAACGCACTTGTTGAGCGGCTTTGGCGCAGATGACCTGCTCATGGGATCGCCCGCCGGCCTCACCTTGGAGGCCGGCGTTCCGCGCTTTGTGCTCGAACGGGAACCGGAACGGGAGCTGGGGCGCTTTCTTCTAAAGCGAGAGTGGTCAAGGCGTCTGCGCCCCGCGGAGTTTGGCGTTCAGCAAGGGGCGGCGGGAGCACGCGAACTGATGCTGGAAACGGTGATGGCGCACTCGGGATTGCCGGTGGAAACACTGACGGGCCTCGCCCACGGGCTGGACGTTCGCATGCCCTATCTCGATTCCGAGTTCGCGGCGCTGGCTCTGGCGCTCCAGCCGGCGCACCTCATGCGGGACAACCTGGGAAAGCACCTGCTGCGTCAGGCCATGGTCAGTCGCCTTGGCGCGGACTTCTGCTTTGCGCCCAAGAAAGCGCGCCTGGCGCCACCCGGGGGCGGTAACGTGAGGGCACGCCGCGACTGGATTGCCTGGCTCGATGCCGCCCTGAGCCACGACCGCCTTGAACGCCTGCAGGTGGTGGACGAAGGTAAGGTCAGGCGGGAGTTGATTCAGTACGGGAAGCTGCACAATGACGCGCCCCGCCGCCTGCTCCTGGATCGCGTGCTGATGCGCCTGGCCTCACTGACGGTCTTGCAGCAGTGGTGGGAAGGTCCGTGACAAAGCAAGAGGGGGCCCCCTCGCACCGCCAGGGGAATCGTCTAATCCTGAGCGTTGGGCTTGCCCTCGGCCTCCGGCTTTTTGGGCTGCTTCTTGCCGGTCTTGGCCTTCTCGTTGGCTTCGTATTTGTCGGTGGCGGTCTGCTCGCGCAGGGCCTTGCTGTCTTCCTGGAACGTCTTGAGCTGGATTTCGTCGAGCACCTTCTTCTTGGTCAGCTCGCTGTCGGCGTCGTCCCAGATCTTCTTCAGGTTCTCCAGGTGCTTCTTGCGGGCAATATCGAGCAGGGCCGAGTCTTCTTTGGCCGCGGTAAACTCCTTGGCGTAGCGGGCATCTTCCGTTTCGGAGTCTTTCCAGGCCTTGAGCACAATCTTGGTGAAGTTGCTGCGCGCTGTTTTGTTCTCCAGCGCGAGCTTGGTCATCTCAAGGTCAATCCATGCGGTCTTCACTTCGTCCGTGACGGTGTCACCGGGCTTGATGGCCTGATCCTTGGATTCGCCGCCGGCGCGTTGCTCGCGCTCGTCCTTGGCCGACTCGCGCTCGGCCTGCCGCTCTTCCCGTTCCTTCTCGGCCTGGGCCTGGCGCGCCTTGCGCTGGGCCTCCTCACGCTGCTTGTCCAGGTTCGGCTGCTTGGGGGCCTTGGGGCGAGACGCGGCATCACCCGCAAAGGCGGGAGCACTGAGGCAGGCTGCAAGCAAAGCAAGCAGAAGGTTCGCGCGCATAAGGTCTCTCCTGTCGGGTCATTGTACCCCATCGCGACGGGCAGGTTTCGCCGAAAGCGGGCAGAAGTTGCCAAGGTGCCAAATGCAACAAGCCCGCCGGGTGGCGGGCCTGTGCTGGCGCGCTGGCTACCCTTGGGAGGGTGGGTCAGCAGTCTGGCTACTTCTTTTCGGAGTCGGAGGAGCCTTTGTCTTCCTCGCTCTCCTCCTTTTTCTTGGGTTTCTTGTCCGATTCCTTGCTCTCTTCGTCACCGCCCTGCCCGCCGAGGTAGCGCTTGCGCATTTCCTCGATCTTGCGGGCGCGGATTTTGTCCTGCTCGGCGCTCTTGTCCGTCGCCGTTTCACTGCGCATCTTCTTGGTGTCTTCCTGCCAGGTCTTCAGTTGGTCTTCGCTGAGGACCTTCTTTTTCGTCATGTCCTCGTCGGCTTTGTCCCAGATCTTCTTCAGGGCTTCAAGGTGCTTCTTGCGCGGCTCTTCAAGCTTGGAATCCGCGTCCTTGAGGTCCTTGTTCTGTTTGTAAATGGCGGCCCACTTCTGGTCTTCGCCTTCACTGTCGCGCCACGCCTTGAGGCCGATCTTCTTGAAGTCAGAGCGTACCTTCTTCTCTTCCAGCCCCAGCTTCGTGGCCTCAGCCTCCAGCCAGGCTTCTTTGTCCTTGTCGGGCACGGTCTGGCCGGGCTCAACGCGCTCTTCCGTGCCGTCTTCGCCCCAGCCCAGGGCATTGACGGCGTCGTCCCACTGCTTCTTCCAGTCCTGACCCTGGCCGGCGCCGGGCCCCTGATTGCGGCCCTTGTTATTGGGGTCTTCCGGCTGCTTGGGCCCCTGGTTTCCACGACCGCCTGCGCCACGACCTCCCGCTCCCCCGCCAGGACCGCCGCCCGGTCCACCCTGTGCGTAAAGCGTGCCACCAACGGCAAAGGCCACTGCCAAGAGAAGGGCGAACTTCTTCATCGCTATCCCCATGTTCGTGAATGTTGTATGAGTGCAGCTTGTAGTGCTCTGTCCTTGCGATTCCTTACACCTGAACCGATTTTGTGTCTTTGGCAGCGGCGTTCCCTGCTTCTAGACTGCCGCGCCGAGGTCATGCATGAAGTGTCACTTGATTGTCATGGTGTTGGTCTTGGCATCACCCCTGGCGGCCCAGGCTCGCGAGTCGAGCATGTGGGAGCGGTTCAACTGGGGCATTCACTCCGTCACCATTCCTGCCGTGTTCCTGGTCGGGCTGATTGCCGGCTGGTGGTTGCGCGAACGCAAGGCAGCCGAAGAGCGCGCCCGAGAGGAAATCGCCCGAACCCGCCCGGGCTCATCGGGCTCTGCGGACAGCGACAAGAAATAGCAGCCGGGCTTCATTCCAGAGGCAGGGAGCACTCCATGTCCAGAATCACGCGCGTTGTCTTGCACAAGCACGGGATGGGCTGTTTTGAGCGGCACGCCAGGATCAAAGGCGACGCCAAGCTTGAGCTTTCCTTCCGCCACGACGAAATGGATGACGCTCTCAAGAGTCTGAGCGTCGTGGATCTCGGCGGCGGCAAGCTGGCGGCAGTGTCCTACGAGCCGCACCCGGCGCTGTCGGAGCGGCTCAACGACATCAAAGTTCGCCTGCCCGAAGGCGGCGGCATTCTGGAGCTGCTCGGCCAGTTGATCGGAGCGGAGGTCGAACTGGATCACGCGGGCCAGACGCTCAAGGGTCGCGTGCTGGGCATCGAGCAGGTGGAAGAGTCCACAGGTGAAGTCACCCTGAAAGTGGATTACCTCAGCCTGGTCATTGACGACGCCATGCGGCGCGTGCGCATTGCCGACATCCGCAGCATCGTGCCCGCGGACGCCCAACTGCGCCGTGATCTCTCGATTCTCCTCGCGCGCATGGATGCCCAGCGCCGCACGGAACGGCGTCGCGTGACCCTTGATCTGCGGGGCGCCAGGGAGCGTGATGTGCATGTGGCGTACATCGTTCCGGCCACTGTCTGGAAGACGAGCTACAGAGTGCTCTTTGACGAAAAAGGCAAACCCACCGTGCTGGGATTTGCCCTTGTGGACAACGACAGCCAGGACGACTGGGACGACGTCACGCTGTCGCTCGTCAGCGGCCTGCCCATTTCCTTCACGCACGACCTTTATTCGCCGCGGCGCAGAGCGCGCCCTCACGTGCGCGTGGAGACCGAGGCGCCCATTGCTCCGCCTGTGCTGGAGGGAGCAACCTTCGACATGCCCGCCCAGGAGATTGCCGCGGCGTCGCCCGCGGACGACGAAGCCGAGTACGACTCGGTCAAAGAGAGCCGCCGCATGGCCAAGAAGGCAAGGCGCGCTGAAATGGCGCCTGAAGCGCCCGCAGCGAGCATGGCCTTCGCCGGCGCCGCCGCCCCGCAGGCTTTTCGCTCGGGCGACATGGGTGAGAGCGTCAGCGTGTCGACGCGAACCCAGGAACTGGGCGACATGTTCAGCTATGAGGTTTCCAATCCCGTGAGCATCAGGGCCGGCAACAGCGCCCTGGTGCCCATTTTGGGCGAGAAGCTCGAGGGTGAAATCGTCGCGGTCTACAACGAGCGCGTGCGTGTGGGCAATCCGCTGACAAGCTTCAAGCTCAGGAACTCCACCAGCCTCACGCTTGAGGGCGGGCCGGCTACGGTGTTCCGCGAGGGCGAGTACGCCGGTGAGGCCATGCTGGACACCATGCGTCCCGGCGAAGAAAAGCTGGTGCCCTTTTCCGTGGAGCTGGGTTGCCGGGTAAGCACCCGTTTCGATTCCAGCACTGAAAGCGGACAGGACGTGAGGGTGGCGCAGGGGTACATCTACCACACGACCTGGTCGCGCCGCATTGTCACCTACACGATCAAGAATACCACCAAGCGCAGGCTCAAGATTTACATCGACCACCCGGCAGATCGCGCCGCGGAGTACGTTGACACGCCCAAGCCTGCCGAGCGCACTGAAACCTTTGACCGTTTTGTTGTAGAGAGCGAGCCCGGCAAGCAGCTCGAATTCAAGGTCACGGAGCGGCGCCAGCACATCCAGAACCTGTGGATAGTGCCCGAACAGATCGAGTCCTACCTGAAGCTTGTGCAGTCCGCCGGCGCCAGGAAAGACCTGCTCAAGGCCCTTGAGCCCCTTTTGGCCATCGCCCGCGAGATGGCCGAAACCCAGCGTGACATGCAGCAGGTGGATCGAGACGTCAGCCAGATCACGCAGGATCACGCACGCCTGCGGGACAACCTGGCACGACTTTCGGGCAGCGGCAGCGCCAAGGAGCGGGAGCTGCGTGAACGCTACATTGCCCAGCTCGACGCCGACGAAACCAGGATTGCGGCCCTCCGTGACCGCAAGGCGGCGGACGAAAAGAAACTGGCCGAGCTGCGCAAGAAGTTCGAGGCCGCGGCGCAGAAAGTTCAGGGCTGAGGCCCTCGCCCCCGTCATGGCAAAATCGAAACGCAAGCTGAAGATTGGCCAGTCCCTCACTGCGGCCGGCAAACCCGCCAAGCCCCGCGACGATCGCGGCCGGGAAAACCGCAACTTCATCATCTGGACGGTCGTGATTCCGGTGGTGATGATGCTGGTGATTCTGGTGCTTTCGCTGCTCCGTGTCTGGGGCTAGGCCCGCCCCGCGCGGCGGGCCGATGTCCTGGGCTGGCCGACATCGGGCCACTTCGTTCGTGGTAGCGGTTGCCCCTGCCGATTCCTCAATCCACAATCCCTCATATGCCTGACACGCTGCGCGCCATCTTCTTCGACATCGACGATACGCTCTATTCCACGAGCGACTTTGCCGCGCTGGCGCGCCGCAATGCCATCGAGAGCATGCGGGCCCACGGTTTCCGCATGTCTACGGAAGATGCCTTGCGCGAACTTGAAGAAATCGTGGCTGAGTTCACCAGCAACTACGAGCACCACTTTGACAAGCTGCTGCTGCGCGTGCCGCGCCACTATTACGAGCCCGTAAGCCCCACCATCTTGGTGGCGGCAGCCGTCGTGGGGTACCACGAAACGAAGTTCCGCCACCTGCGCGCCTATGAAGACGCCGTGGACGTGCTCAAGTTGCTGCGCGCCCAGACCTCGCTCAAGCTGGGGGTCGTCACGAGCGGCCTGCCGCTCAAGCAGGCGGAGAAGCTGGTGCGGCTGGGGATTGCCGAACTGTTCGAGCCCAACGCCATCTTCATTTCAGACGAACTGGGGATCAGCAAGCCCAACCCCAAGCTCTATCTGCGGGCCTGCGCCGCCCTGGCCATTCGGCCCAGTGAAGCCATGTACGTCGGCGACAGGCCGAAGATGGATGTGGACCCACCCAACAAAATCGGGATGATTACGGTGCTCAACCGTCGCAGCGGCAAGTACTCCAATGAACAGGGCGAGTCCCGCCCCGACTTCGAGATTCACAACTTCTTTGACTTGCTTGACATCCTGCGCCAGCGCTTCGGCATCGAGGTGCGGCACTGAAGTCAGGGGCAGGAGAAGGACGTTCATGCCTCGGCCGGCAAACGTTGCGGCCCGCCCTGAGGGGCGGGCCGCAATCCGTTACTGCGCGGGCGGCGCCTAACGCATGGCTTTGGCCGCGGCCATGGCCTGCTCGAGGCGGCGGTTGACTTCATCGTAGTTGATGTTGACGAAGTAAGCCTCAATGTACTTGGCGTGATTGGGCCCGAAGTCCAGCTGGTAGGCGTGCTCGAACATGTCGAGCACCAGCAGGGGCTTGCCGTAGGCCAGGCCGAGCGTGTGGTGGTCGGCCCAGTAAGTACGCAGCTCGTTGGTGTGGAAGTTGTAGTCGAGCACGGTCCAGCCGCTGCCGCCGCCCAGGCTCATGGCCGTGGCGATGAACAGCTCTTCCCACTTGCCGATGCTGCCGTAGGTGTCGCCGATCAGCTTGGCAATCGCGCCGTTGATCTTGCCGTCGCCCCCGAGGTTGGCGAAGTAATGCTCGTGATAGATGATTGAGTTGGTGAAGGTCAGTTCCGCGCGCCTGAGTCCGGCGACTTCGTAGGCGCTGGTGTCTTTGGTGACGGCCGCCAGGGTCTCCTCGACCTTGTTGAGGTTGCGCACGGCCCCGGCGTAGTTGCGGCCGTGATGGTTGGAGATGAGTTTTTCCGAAAGGTCCTTGAGCTTGGCCGGGTTGAAGGGCAGGGGCACGATTTCGTGCCGGCCGGCGGCCACGCCGCCTCCCACTACCAGCTCCGGCTTCCTGGCCTCCTGGGCCAAAATGCTGCTGCCGCCTGCGGCCGCCGCCATAAGGGCCGCGGAGCCACCTACAATCCCGCGCAGAGCTGTGCGTCTGGAGTTGTCCATGCTGTGCCTTTCTTTGGGTCAATGATCCGCCCGCTTGCCCCTGTGTTTGTCTTATTACGAACACTTGAGGCCAAAAGGAACGGCAAAGCAGGCGGGGTCTTGCAGCCAAGACCCCGCCCGGGCCCTCAGGCCGCTGCCACCTTTTCCTCGACTTCTGGAGTGAACACGGCCGCGCGCACCGCCGCGTCCAGCTTGAGGAACAGGTCCCTGTTGGCGGGGTCGCGCAGGAATTCAAGCACGTTGGATTTGCCGTTGCCCAGCTTCGTTTCGCCCAGGCTGATCCAGTTGCCGCTCTTGTTCAAAATGCCGAGTTGAAGCCCGAACTGCAGCAGGTCGTTCATGTAGGAGATGCCCTGCCCGAAGTAGATCTCCACCTCGCAGCGGCGAAACGGCGGGGCCAGCTTGTTCTTGACCACGGTGATGCGGGCGCCCACGCCGATGGATTCTTCGCCCTCCATGATCTGGGCGGTGCGCCGAACCTCGATGCGCTGGCTGGCGAAGAACTTGAGCGCGCGGCCGCCTGTGGTCGTCTCCGGGTTGCCGAACATGACGCCGATCTTTTCCCGCACCTGGTTGATCATGACAAGGCATGTCTGGCTCTTGTTGGCGGCTGCCGTGAGTTTACGCATGGCCTTGCTCATCATGCGGGCCAGCAGACCCATCTGGCTGTCGCCCATCTCTCCTTCCAGTTCAGCTTTGGGCACCAGTGCGGCCACGGAGTCCACCACGATGATGTCCACGGCGTTGCTGGCAATCAGCGCCTCGGCGATGTCGAGGGCCTGCTCGCCGAAGTCCGGCTGGCTGACCCAGAGCCTTGACATGTCAATGCCAAGCTTGCGCCCGTATGCGGGGTCAAAGGCGTGCTCGGCGTCGATCAGCACGGCATTGCCGCCCTGCCGCTGCGCGTTGGCAATGGCGTGCAGCGCCAGCGTGGTCTTGCCGCTGCTTTCGGGGCCGAAGATTTCCACGATGCGTCCGCGCGGCAGGCCTCCGCAGCCCAGGGCCGCGTCCACGGCCAGAGAGCCCGTCGAGATGGTCTCGATCTGGCGCCTGGACTGTTCGCTCATGCGCATCAGCGCGCCCGAGCCGTGGTTGCGCTCAATGCCGCCGATGGCCAGTTCCAGCGCCTTGAGCTTCTCCGCGCGAATGTTGAGTACCTTGCCTTTTTCTTCCTTACTCATGGCAATTCTCCTGCCGCGACAAGTCGCGGTTTGAATTGGCCGGGTGCCGGGCGCGGCCAAACATGATTGAGAGAATGCGAAGCCAAGGCGCGGCTTGGGCAACGCACCGGAAGTGTACAACGCGTTGCGACAACCCAAGTGGCATCGGCGGGACGCCGATGTGTGGCGGGCACAGCCCGCCGCCGGTCGCCGCGCTGGGCGGCGACACATCGGCCAGAGGCCGATGCCACTCGCGCTGGAGACATTGCGAAAGCTATACTCGAAGCATGCGCGTTGAAATGTACTGCAAGCGGGACTGTGACTGCTGCGAGAAGGCCTTTAAGGTTCTTGCCCGCTACGCCTACGACTACGACCTCGCCATTACCTGCACGGACATCACGGACAACGTCGCGCTTATGGCCAGGTATGGAAACCAGATTCCTGTGGTGTTCATTGACGGAAAGCTGCGCTTCAAGGGACGCGTCAATGAAGTGCTGTGGCGCCGCCTGCTGGTCAATGCTCCGGCGCGGGCAGCGATCAGCTAGCGATCGCCTGATTGCTTACTCGCGCGGCCTCTCGTGCCTCTGCCTTGCCCAGAGCGCGAGTCAACCCCATAACGTGTTCGCTGAAGTCAACCATCCGAACGTATTTCTGAACGCGCTGCAGCAGCATGAGACAGCGCTTGATTTCATTTCGTTTTGCAAGCAGCTCTTCGTCACTGAGGTCGCCAAGTCGAGGCAGCAAATCAACCACGCTCTCGATTCCAAATGGATCTGACCGGGCCAAGAGAAACTCCTCAAGTGGAGCAGTGCCTTGTTGCTTCACGAGCCTCTTGATCTCGTCTAACGACGGATTCCACCGGCGGCGGCCTTCGTCAAAGGTCTCCGGGCGGGTTGCCTTCTTTTTCTTATGGCTTGTCACAACAGCAACCCCACAAAATCGGGCTGGGCTAACCAATGTAACACCCTGGATTTTGCCCACTTTACGGCCCCAACGCAAAAGGGCGCGATCAACAGTAATCAGGAAATCCGCTCCACCGCGAATGGCTGAAGCAACGTGCAGTGCATCCTTGGGATCAATGCGGTCTGTTGTCGCGCGTTCAATCAACTCGGCTGCGGTTCCATAGACTGCGTTGTCTAACGGTACGTAAAAGATCTCGGGAGGAATGTTCCTGTAGCGTTTGAGCCTTTTGACCTGGTCTTTGACAAGTTCACCGATCTCGAATGCCAACCATCCTGAGAACACGTATTGATGCTTGCCCTCCCGACATAGGCGCAAGACGGCACGCACGTGTTCCGCTTCGCGCTGATGCCTTTTGCCAGCTATGACATCATCTAGACGGGCCAATGCGCAGTTGTCCAGGTAGATGACCAAGCTCACTCCGTAGCGCCGGCCTTGTTTTCGTCCAGCCACTGTTTGGCGGCAATGGCCAGGCTGATCATGATGTCCATGTCCTCTCCTTGCCACTCGTGGTAGATGCAGCCCCGCATCACCCTGTCCGCGCCGTTCATCAGGGCCTGCACCCAGTGGCGTCCATGGACGGCCCAGGAGGCCAGCGGACGCGCCGGGTTGCCCTTGTGGGCCAGGGCAAAGGCATGCACCTCGAGTTTGTCGCCCTCGCCGCGCTGAATGAGCAGGGCCATGAAGTTCCTTTCAAGGGCCACGGCGGACTGCCTGGACTGGCCTTCGAGCACGGCCAGGCTGGCCTCCATCAGTGCGGCCAGCACCATGGCAACGGGCTCGGCCCTGGGCTCTTGGGGGAGCGAATCCGTTCCCACGCGCAATACGAGCGCGCCCATCACCATTCCCCGCTGGCGCTTCAGTTCCTGCTCCTTGACCTCGATGACCACGGGCAGGGGGCTCATGGGCTGTTCAGGGCGCTTACGGCTGCGTTGGCGCGCGCAATGCAGTCAGGAATGCCGATGCCGAGATAGCCATTGCCGACGAGCTTGAGGCCCTTCAGGCCGGCCAGGCTTGCCTCAATGCGGGCAAGGCGCTCCAGGTGTCCCACGTCGTACTGGGCCATGCTGGCCCGGTGCCGCGACGCCACGGCAAAGAGCGGCTCGCCCTTGACGCCCAGGATGGAGGCCAGCTCGCTTCGTGCGGTGTCGATGAGCTGGGAGGCCAGGTAGTCCGCCTGCTGCGGCAGCAGCGCTCCGCCCATGAACGCGCGCAGCAGCACCCGACTCTGGGGGGCGCGGCCTTCAAACTTCACGCTTGAGAACGAACAAGCCACGATTTCGCGCTTTTCGACGTGCGGCACGACAAAACCCATGCCGTTGAGTTCGTGGGAGATCTGTGACCGTTCAAAGGCCAGGTTGACGACGGCGCTGTTGGCATAACTGACGCCGGCCAGTTCTCGCGCCAGTTCAGGTTTTACCCCGGTCAGCAGCCGCGCAGCCGCGTGCGTGGGCAAAGCGACGATCACGGCGTCGGCGGAAAGCGCCATGGCGGCGTTGCCGAGCGTGCCGCTGTGAAGCGCCCCGGCGGCGCGCGGAGTCTGCGAAGGCTCAATCTCGACGCGCCATCGGGCGCCGTCGCACTCCACGCGGGTGGCGCGCGTATTCAGGTGGAGCGTGCCGGCATTCAACCGGGCGGCCAGCGCGTCGGGCAGCGCCTGAACTCCGCCCCTGAGCGTCACGAACAGGCCATAGCGCGGCCCGGCCGCCTTGTGCGCGTGCATCTCTTTGGCGCGCTTGCGCATGCCGCGCAGCACGCTGCCGAACTCGCGCTCCATGTCCATGAACTGCGGGAACGTGGCCTTGAGCGAGAGTTTCGCGGGATCGGCGGTGTAAATGCCCGCGACCATGGGCTGCGCGATGCGGTCGAGCGCTTCCCGGCCGAAGCGGCGCTCCATGAAGCTGGCGAGCGACTCATCGGCGCCGTCCGTGCGCGCCTTGATGAACAGTTCGCGGGCCACGCGCAGCTTGCCGGCCCAGGAAAGCACGCTTGCGCCCCGCAAGGCCTCGATGCTGGTGGGGGCGAGCAGGAAGAAGCCCTGCGGAATGGGCACCAGTTTGCCCTCGTGCAGGATGAAGCTCTGTCGCAGCTTCTCGTTGCCGCCCGCGGTGCCGATGATTTCGCTCTCGAGGCCCAGTTCGCGGCAGAGGTCCATGGCACCCGGCTTGTTGGAGACCCAGCAGTCGGGGCCCAGTTCCAGCAGGAAGCCGTCGCGCCGCTGAGTGTGCAGCACACCTCCGCTGCGTTCGCTCGCTTCAATCAGGGTCACGCGGGCACCTGCCTGCTGCGCGCGATAGGCGGCAGTCAGGCCGGAGATTCCGGCGCCGATGACTGCGACCTGTTTGCCGTTCAAGCTCATGGCTCCACCATACCAGTTGGGGCCCCGCCGGGTCACGGTCGGGCTTTGGCCATGGATGCGGAGGGTCGGAGTTTCTCCGCGCCCCAGGGCCCGCGGAGCAACGCCGAAAATGCGCTAGCGCCGGGTTGATTCGTGTACGAAGTCGACGAGGAACTTGACGTTGTCCACGGGCGTCTTTGGAAGAATTCCGTGGCCGAGGTTGAAGATGTGCCCGGGCGTCTCGCCCGCGTCGTCCAGCACCTGCATGGCCTTGCGCCGCACGACCTCGCGGTCGGCGAACAGGCAGATGGGGTCGAGATTTCCCTGCACGGCCCGGACCTTCAATTTTTCCCGCGTGAGGGCAATGGGGGTGTGCCAGTCCAGGCCCAGAACGTCGCCCCCCGCGGCCGCCATGAACGGCAGCAGTGTTGACGTGCCGACGCCGAAGTGGATGACCGGCACTCGGCCCTTGACGCTTTGAAGCACGGCGTAGCTGTGGGGCAGCACGTATTCGCGGTAATCTTCCGGCGACAGCGTGCCCACCCAGGAATCGAAAAGCTGCACGGCCTGAACGCCGGCGTCGATCTGGGCATGGAGGTACTTGCCGACCAGCCGCGCGAGCATGCCGAGCAGGGCATGCCACCCCTGCGGGTCGTTGTACATCAGCGTTTTTGTGTGGATGAAGTTGCGCGAGCTTTCGCCTTCGATGGCGTAGGCGGCAAGTGTGAAGGGCGCGCCGGCAAACCCGATCAGAGGAATGTCGCGCGGAAGTTCTCTGCGGATGATGCGGATGGCGTCATAGACGAACGGCATGCTTTGCGCCGGATCTTCCTCCCGCAGCCGGTGGATGTCGGCGCTGGTGCGAACGGGCGGGGAAAGCCTGGGACCTTCGCCCTCAAGGTACTCGAGATTGAGGCCGACGGTTTCGAGTATCGGCAGAAGGTCGGCAAACAGAATGGCCGCGTCAACGCCCAGGATGCGCTGGGCGTCCAGGGTCACCTGTGCGGAGCGCTCTGGCGACTTGCAGAGCTCAAGGAAACTGCTTTTGCCGCGCACAGCCTGATATTCCGGCATGTAGCGTCCGGCCTGGCGCATGAGCCAGATGGGGGTGGCATCAACGGGCTCGCCCCGGCAGGCTTTGAGGAAACGGGAGTTGTGGAGTACGTTGTCGGTCATTGGCGGGGATTGTGGTTTCTGTTCGGCGCGTTGTCGATTGCCCAACCAACGGCGCCAGGGCGTGCTGCACCGAATCGCGCCGGCGACGCCGCCGGCGCCTCTGCAATATTTTGTTATTCCCGTTAGCAACCTTGCGGCAGAATGTGTTCAAATAATGACGAGATGTGAAGCATGCGCAATCTACTACCGGCCATGGCGAGTGGTTTGGCGGGCTGTGTGGTGGCTGTGGTGCTGGTGTTGACCGGCGTCGTTGTGCCGCCGGCCCGGGAAACACCGCGGGCCCCGGCAGAGCCGCAAGCGCCAACGCCCGTGCCGGACTCGGCGCGAGACGACACAGAACTGAGGGGCCTGCGCAGCGAGCTTCGCGCGTTGCGGGCCGAAGTTGAAGCGGCACATGCGGACTTGCGCAAAGGGCGGGAGGCCCCTCCAAAGGTTGAGGCGCCGCAGGGCGCCGCACCGCAGGGCGCGCCGGCGGCAGACCCCACCGCACAAACCAGCGAAGAACTGCTGTGGATGCGCTTGTGGGTGCGCGGCATCAAGCCGCTCGTCTACCGTGAGGCGGTCGAGAGAATGCTCATCGCGGCACGCAAGTTGAGCCAGATCCACCGTGCGAAGGGAAGCATTGAGGATGTGACGCACGAGCAGTTGTTCGGCAAGGCCACCACCGAAATGGGTGGCCCGGTGTTCTGGCTGCCCGATGACTTTGCGCTTCTGATCACGGGCAAGACCCGAGGCGAGATCGAACTGGTGAGCGATCCGGCTACGCCGCGCCTCAAGCTGTTCATTGACCTGGAATCACATCCCGGCCAAACCTGGAACAAGGTCATCGACGGAGTGACGCCGGAAAAAGACGGGGACGGAAGCGAGCGGACAAAGGCCATGGCTCGGGCGGCAGCGGTGGCAGCCGAAGCCCGCGCTGGCGCGGGCGCGCTGAAGGATCGGGCGCGAGTCGTGCACATGCGCACACAGAAAGCGCCAACCTCGCTTGAGGACCTGGGTGTCGGCGAAACAGAGCTTTCGGGTTCGTACCTGACGGCCAGCGACTACTCGATCTCCGGCACGGTGGAAGAGTGGGTTGTGACTGTGCGGGGCGTTTTCAGCGACGAACCCCATGACCTGGTCCTGACGGTGAATCTCAGCACAGGCCAGGCCTCGTTCAACCGTTGATTCACTCCGGTCCTGACCCATAGCCGGGGCCTGCCGATTTACGGTCATTGCCTGGCGCAGCAACGCAGGAAACGAGCTTCCGGCCAGAAGGCCTTGACCCATGCGAGACGGCCCTGCCATGCAGAACGGGGCTCTTTCACACATTCAGTGTTGCAGTGCTAGTCTGGCCGGGGTGACGGGCTTCTACTCATGGCTTTCGGCCGCCGGGCTTTCCGCCCTTTCCGTTCTGCGTATCGAGGGGGGCCTGGCCGCCACGTTTCTCGCCGCGCGAGGCTGGCGGGAGTCTGCCAGGCCGCGCCGCCTGCTGCTGAAGGATGCGGGCGGTGAAGCCCTGGATGAAGTCATGGTGGCGCCGGAACTGGGCGGTTACACCGTCACCTGTCATGGAGGTCCGGCCGTCCGTGCGGCGCTTGAGCGCGAGCTTGAAGGGGCCGGTTTTGTACGGGTCGATCCCTGGCAAGCGCCCCTGTTCGGCGCCGCCCATCGATTGGCGCGGGAGACCCTGAGGCAGTTGACCCGCGCCCGCGGCCTGCGCGCCGTCGAGTACTGCCTGTGGGCGCTGAAGCACGGCGAGACGGCCCTGCTTCGTGTTCTGCGGCAGCCGTCGGGGCTGGAAGACCTGCTTCATCGCAGCGCGGCCATGCGCCACCTGTTTGAACCCCTGCGCGTTCACCTCTGGGGCCCGGTCAATGCGGGCAAGTCAAGCCTGCTCAACGCGCTGTGCGGAGAAGAACTGGCGCAGACCGGCGACGAGCCGGGCCTTACGCGCGACGTCATTGAGGGCAGCTTCGAGCATCAAGGCTGGGTGATTCACCTGCTGGATAACCCGGGAGAGTGGAGCGGCGGCCACGATCTGGACCGCCAGGCGCTGCAATGGGCGCGCAGCCAGCGGCAAAGCGGCGATGTTGTGCTGCATCTGGTTCCGCCCGGCGCTGCACCTCCCCGGGCCGAGGCCCCGGTCGTGTACTCGCGCTGCGACGAGTTCATGCCGGCGGGCCTGCCGGAGTCGGGCTTTCCCCTGGCTGTCAGTGTGAAGATTCCCTCCACGCTGGAGCGTCTGAAGGACGCGCTGGTTGCTTTGCAGCGGCCCGAAGTCTCCCCGGCCTCGGGCGATGCCTTGGTGCTCAGCGAAGAGCTGAGGGACGACCTCCGGCAATTGGCCCAGGGGCAGGCCAGCCGCGAGGCCCTCGAACGCAAGTGGCTCGCCCCCGGCGAGTGACCTTGTGTGGTGGGCGCGCGCTGATAGCTTGTGGCCTCCATGAAAGAGTCCGTCCTGCACAACGCTGCCGAAGTTGCGGAGGCCCTCTCGCTGCTGGCGCGCCGCATCCTGGGCGAGGGGGAGTTTCCCGCGCTCGTCGGCATTCGCACCAATGGCGTGCCTCTGGCGCAGCGCCTGGGGGGCTTGATCAGGGAACAGGCGGGCCGCGTGGCGGACATGGGCGCTCTCGACATCACACTCTATCGTGACGACCTGGCAGGTCGCGCCATGCCTCTGGTCAAGGGCAGCGACATTCCCTTCAGTGTCGATGGCCGCAGGATCGTGCTCGTTGACGACGTGTTGTTCACGGGCCGAACCGTACGTGCCGCCCTCAACGAGCTTTATGACTTCGGCCGCCCCAGCCGCGTCCAGTTGTGTGTGCTGGTCGATCGCGGGCACCGCGAGTTGCCCATCGCACCGGACTGGGCGGGGTTCCGGTTCGACACCCGGCGCGAGGACAAAGTGCGCGTGGAACTGAGTGAGACCGGGGCCGCTGCCGATCGGGTGCTCGTGATTTCACCGTTGCAATGACCGCGGATAGCCCCCGGAGAGAGCCATGCGCCTTTTGTTTCTGATCGCTTTTGCAGCCTGCTGCGCGGCCGCCATGCTGGCTTGGCATTCCACCGCCCCCCTGGCCCAGGTGAAACTCGCCAATGCCGAGCGTGAACTTGTGGCGGGCTTGGCCCGCAAGGACTCGGTGCCGCTGAAGGCCGAGCTGGGCGAAGCCTGGTCCAAGGCCCAGTGCTTGACCGTCGAGGTCTTCAAGGACGACCAGAGCACGGGCAAGGTGGACCTTCGCGCCCTTTTCGACGGCTCCAACCTCTACGTGCTGGCCCAGTGGGCAGACACGACGCGCAGTGACACGAAGAAGGCCTGGGAGTTCAAGGACGGCAAGTGGACCCGGCAGAAGGGCGATGAAGACCGACTGGCCATGGCCTGGGGCAAATCTTCAGGTGCCTTCAGCGAGAAAGGCTGCCTTGGGGCCTGCCACACGGGAGACCAACCCAAGATGAAGTGCCCGGAGGAAAGCGGCGTCGTTGACCTCTGGCACTGGAAGGCAGCGCGCGGCGGGCAGGCCGGCTGGTGCGACGATCAGGTCATCCATTCCGAGAAGCGCGGCGACGATAAGGGACAGAGCGCCTACAGGGCCAACGTCAGCGCGGCCGACGCAAACCTGCCGGGCTGGCGTTGGTCGGACAAGGCTGATCGTACCGGCGTTCTTTCTGAGGACAACGTTGTCGCCATCGACGGGGACTACAAACCCGCCGAGGGAGATGTGCTTCCTTCGCACGTGCTGCGCACGCCCGACGGAAGCCGCGCTGATGTACGTGCCTGCGCGAGCTACGCGGACGGCAAGTGGACGGTGTTGCTGGTCCGGGCGGACGGCACGACGCACGACGATGACTTCCGGCTGGGCGTTGGCCGGTTTCCGTTTGCAGTGGCGTTGTTTGACAACACGGGGGCGGTGACCGGGGACGAACACGCCAAAAGCAAGCTGTGCTGGCTCGTGATTCCCAAGTAGGCGCAAGCAGGGTCGGGATCAGCTGCGGGCGGCCAGTTTCATGCGGCCCAGTTTGACCACGGTGCGGCGCTGCTTGCTCTCGTCGTCGGCGGCGCCCAGCGGGTGGTAGTGGGAAGTCAGCATCAGGTGATCGTCCTTGTCCTGCACGATGGTGACGCTGACAAACCGTTTGTTGGGCGAGTTTCCGGAAAGGGCAAGCACGCCGGGATCATCGGGCGTGGCCTCAAGCATGATGTTGCCGTGCAGGTTGGAATAGGCGCTGTAGCGGATGACTCCGTCGGCGGACACGCCAAGCAGGCCCACCACTCCGTGCAGCAGTTCGTTGGTTTCCGAGTGGCAGTACTCGACACTGACTTCCAGCGCCTCGCCGTTGAGTCGCTCTTTGACCTCAAGGCGCACGCGCGTCGGGTTGCCGAGCTGGGTTTCGCCGCTGCCAATCCAGATGCCGATCCAGCGGACATACTGTTTGAAGGCCTTGCGCATGCCTGTGGAGTGTGCCCGCTGTCCCTTTCCGGGTCAACGTCCAAACGCCTGCGCCAATCCCTCGTGTGAGGTGCATTTTCTCAACAGGCTCAAGATTGGCGCCCCAAATGCCGATGTGTCTGGATAAGGGAAGTTCTTCCCTGGCGCGGCCATGGATGGCCGGCGGTGTGCAACCGGTTGCGCTCCGCACTCCCACGGAGGGGATGTCATGCCCGCGTCAGCGGACAATCGCAACCAGCGTATTCTCGCACTGTTGGGCGAGCGTCGGGCCCAGGCCCTGCTCGAACTCAAGCTGCGGGTAGCGCGAGGCGAGATTGAGAGCGACGCGCGCCTGGCCGACGCCATTGACGACCTCATTGACGAAGTGCTGCGCGCCCGGGCCAAAGAAGCGCAAAAGCCCAAGCCCTGATTTCCGTTGGTTGCCCTTTGAGGCGAGGCCTATTACCTTGCGCGCCTCGCGAGGGCACTTCCATGGCCAGACAGGGCAACTCCAGGACCGGCGGCAGGGCGCAACCACTTACCTATGCCGATGCCGGAGTCAATTTCGCCACCCATAACCGCCTCGTCACCGAGATTTTCAAGCGCGTGCGCAGCACCTATTCGCCGCGCGTGATGGAACTTGAGGACGGCTTTGGCGGCCTGTTCTCGCTGGACTACGACCGCGGCCTGTTCTCGCGCAACTACCGCCACCCGGTGCTGGTGGCCTGTACTGACGGCGTGGGAACCAAGCTCAAGCTGGCCTTTGCGCTGAAGCGCCACGACACGGTGGGCATTGACTGCGTGGCCATGAGCATCAACGACATGCTCTGCCTGGGCGCCGAGCCCTTGTTTTTCCTTGATTACATCGCGACGGGCAAAAAGGACCTGAAGGTGCTGCTGCCCCTGGTCTCGGGGGTGGTGGAGGGCTGCAAACAATCCGGCTGCGCGCTGCTGGGAGGCGAAACGGCGGAAATGCCGGGGTTCTATCCCCCGGGGGAGTACGACATTGCGGGCTTTGCGGTGGGGGTGGTCGAGAAGGGCAGGGTCATCAAAGGTGAAGGCATCAGGCCCGGAGACGTGATCCTGGGCCTGGAGTCCAGCGGCCTGCACAGCAATGGTTTTTCTCTGGTCCGCAAGATCGTTGAGCGTGCAAAGCTCAGCCTGAAGAAGCGCATCCCCGAGCTGGGCAAAACGCTGGGCGAGGAGTTGCTCACGCCCACACGTATCTACGCGCGGGCCGTGGCCGCCGCGCTGGGGGCCTACAAGCGCAAGCAGGTGGTGCAGGGAATCGCCAACATCACGGGCGGCGGCATCGTAGAGAACCTTCCGCGTGTCCTGCCGGCTTCCTGCCAGGCGGTGGTCGACACCCGATCCTGGACGCCGCCGCCGATTTTCGGCCTGCTGCAGCGGTGGGGCAACGTGCCCACCCGAGAGATGTTTCATGTGTTCAACATGGGCATCGGCATGGTCATCGTCGCCTCGCCCTACCACATCGACGCCCTGGGTGACCGCATCGAGGCTGAGGGGGTGCGCACGCGCGTCATTGGCCAGATCGTCGCCGGTCCGCGCAAAGTGGTGCTCAAATAGCTCCCCGGGGCAAGGTGTTCAGGCAGCGCGGTGCTGGCTACAATTCGCCCACCGCGGGAGGCAAGACATGGGTAAGGGCATTGGCTACAAAGTGCTGACCAAGAAGGGGCTCAGCGCGCCGTTCATGAAGTCCAGCGTGCTCAAGGCCATCGAAATGGGCCTCGTGCCCCTCAAAGCGCGGCTCTACGACATGGAAGCCGAGCGCTACGTCATGGCCGCCGACCTCATCGGCGAGGAACTTGACAAGCCGCTCAAGCCCGCACAGAGCGGCAAGCCCGCGACGGCGGCAGTCAAGGTTCAACCCGACCTTGCGCCCAAGGCTGAAGGGGCGGCCAGGGCCGCAAAGGTCGTGAAGCTGCCCAGGGGCAAGCAGGCTCCCAAGGCCGTGAATCTGCCCAAGCCGCGCAAGAAAGAGTCTGAGGTTGACGCAGTGACCGCCGGCGCGGATACGCAGCACGGCACCACCGAGACGCGCATCTCCCGCGAGGACATTGCCGCGGCCAGCGCCGCCCATCAGCCCAAACCCAACAGCAAGGACGCCAAGAAGCAGGCCAGCGAAGTGGGCCAGCTTACGGACATCAGCGGCCTGATTCTCGTGGAAGATGACAAACCCGCGAAGGACCCCCTCGACTAATGCACACGCAGGTGGGCACTGACGTTGAGCATGCGGCGCGCCTGCTGGAGCAGGGCGAGTTGGTCGCCATTCCCACGGAAACCGTCTATGGCCTGGCCGCCAACGCCCTGAACGCCGTGGCGTGCGCACGCATCTTCGAGGTCAAGAACCGTCCAGGCTTTGATCCCCTGATTGTCCATCTGGCGCCCGCGACGGACTTCGAGTCCGCCCTGTCTGCCTGTGCGCGGGCTGTTCCGCCTTGGGCATCGAAACTGGCCGGGGCCTTCTGGCCGGGACCCCTGACCCTGGTGCTGCCGCGAAAACCTCTGATTCCGGACATCGTCACCAGCGGCCTTGAGACCGTGGCCCTGCGCATGCCGGCCCATGTCCTGGCGCAGCGCCTTCTTGAGCGACTGCCCTTTCCGCTGGCGGCGCCCAGTGCCAACCCGTTTGGATTTGTCAGCCCCACGACGGCGCAGCACGTGCTGGATCAGCTGGGAGGCAAAATCGCCTATGTCCTCGACGGCGGACCCTGTCGCGTGGGTCTGGAGAGTACCATCGTGGGCGAACAGGACGGCCGCCCCGTTGTGCTGCGCCTGGGGGGCCTTGGCGTGGAGGATCTGGAGGGGGTGGTGGGACCCCTGGGCCTGGCAACGTCGTCGGGCGCAAGCCCCGGCAGCCTGGAGAGTCATTACGCGCCGCGCACGCCGCTTTACTTCGATGACCTGGGCTATCGAGCGCGGGGCCTGAGTCCGGACCAGGTGGCATTGCTTCTGTTCAGGGCACCCCTGGCCGAGGTACCCCCGGACCAACAGGAGGTGCTTTCCGCCTCGGGGGACCTGAACGAAGCGGCGCGCCATCTGTTTGGCGCCATGAGGAGGCTGGACGCTCTCGCGGCCGCCCGAGGTCTTCGAGCAATCTTCACACAGAAATTTCCCGAACGGGGCCTTGGACGAGCTATCAATGATCGCCTGCGGCGGGCTTCTTCCCGTTACGCTACCTAGTGCCGGCTGTGCGTGCTGCGCCCACAAAATTGTCAGGTCGGGAGCTCCCATGAAACGACTGCTTCTTCTTGCCCCGCTGGTCGCCCTGGTGGCGTTCCTGGCGCCCAGCGCCGCGGATGAGCCGGAGGTCCGGCCCCACGAGCAACTGAACGCCGCGCTTTACGCCCAGAGTGCCGCCGAGTATCGCGCCCTGTGCTATGGCGTTTACGCCGCGGCGCGCCTGCAACTGGATCTTGCCCTGGCTGACAAATCCTGGACGGCCTGCCTCGAACAGGAGGGCGACTACTCCGGCAAGCCTCCGGCCGTGATTCTGGATGCCGACGAAACCGTGCTGGACAATTCGGCCTACCAGGCCCGGCTCATTCGTCACGGTGGAGAGTACGACCTCAGCTCGTGGCTGCCCTGGTGCCGCGAGAAGAAGGCTAAGGCCGTTCCCGGCGCTGTCGAGTTCTGCCGCTATGCCGCGGAGAAAGGCTGCACGGTCTTCTACGTGACCAACCGCGACAGCGAAGTGCGCGATGCCACCAGGGAGAACCTGCACGCCCTTGGCTTTCCCCTGCGCGACGAAGTCCAGACGGTGCTTACCCGCGACGACACGAGCGACAAATCGCCGCGTCGCAAAAAGGTGTGTCAGGACTATCGCGTGCTGCTTCAGGTAGGCGATCAGCTCACGGACTTCGCGGGCGATTTTAACAAGCAGCCCCGCCCAGCCCGCGCCGCGCTTGTCGAGAAACACCGCGCCTGGTTCGGCACGCGCTGGCACGTTTTGCCCAACGTGATGTACGGCGACTGGGAAGCCTCGCTCTTCGGTTACGAATTCAGGCTTTCGCCCGCGCAGAAGCTCGCCCGCAAGCTGGCCGCCCTTGAGGGCGTCGAGCCCCAGGCTTCAATTGGCCTGATTTCGGCGGGACCCATGCCGGCCTACAGCGAAATGACGGAGACGGCGATCTGGCTTCAGACCAGCGCCGAGGCGGTCGTGGTGCTGCGTTACTGGCCCAAGGGCTCACCGGCCCAGGCGGCCCAGAGCCCCGAAGTCAGGGCCCACGCCGGCAATGACCATATAGCCCTGGTGCGTCTTACGGGTCTCTCGCCCGGCACCCGCTTCGAATACGAAGTGCTGGTCAACGGTGCCCGCGCTGCCTTTGATTTCGCCCTGGAGTTCCAGACCCAGCCCCTCTGGCGCTGGCGCGGCGACGCGCCGGACTTCACTTTCACCCTGGGGTCCTGCATGTACGTCAATGACCCGCCCTTTGACCGGCCCGGCAAGCCCTACGGCGGGGACTTTGAAATCCTGCCGCGCATTGCCGCTGAAAGGCCGGATTTCATGCTGTGGATGGGTGACAATATCTACCTGAGGGAGCCGGATTGGGTCAGCGAAAGCGGCATCCGCTATCGCTACCGGCACTCCCGCGCGCTGAAGGAGTTGCAGCCGCTTCTGGCGGCTTGCCATCATTACGCGACTTGGGACGACCATGACTTCGGCCCCAACGACAGTGATCGCGGCTTTCGCCTCAAGCAGGAGTCGTTGCGCGTATTCAAGGAGTACTTTCCCGGCGTCAGCTACGGCACCAGCGGCGTGGAGGGCTGCTTCTCGCGCTTTGAGTGGGCCGATTGCGAGTTCTTCCTGCTTGACGATCGTTACTGGCGGGCACCCAACAGGCTGCCGGGCAAGCGCGACTATCTCGGGGCGGGCCAGCTCCAGTGGCTCAAGGACGGCCTCGCTTCAAGCACGGCGACCTTCAAGTTCATCGTGAACGGGAACCAGATGTTCAATCCCGCCATGAACTTTGAGAGCTTCGGCCTTTACCCTGAAGAGCAGCGCGACCTGCTGGAGTTCCTCAAGAACGCCGGAGTGCCGGGCGTGGTCGTGCTGACCGGAGACCGGCACGCCAGCGAACTGCTCAAGATTGAGCGCGAAGGCAGCTATCCGCTCTATGAGTACACGTCAAGCCCCCTGACCTCCGGCGCCGGTCGCTACGAGCCCGAGGCCGACAACAAGGCACGGGTGCCGGGAACCTGGGTTACCGGCACTCGCAACTACGGCAAAATCCAGGTCAATGGCAAGAAGGGCGCGCGCACCCTGACCCTGTCTGCCCACGACAAGACCGGCAAGGAACTCTGGCGCCACGAGTTGCGCGAACAGGACTTGCGCTAGGGCGCCTTCCTGACCTTGCGGCGCAGGGCCAGGGCCAGCAAGAGCGCTATGCCCAGCCCCGCAAGGGAGCGACTTTCGGTCGTCGAGCAGGCCCCGCCTGTGTCCGAGGCTCCCGACCCGCTTCCCCAAGCAGGCAAAACGTCCACTGTGGCGTAGGCCGTGCCGGCCCCCGTCGTCACCGCCAGCAGCCGACCTGTGCCCGGGGGAGTTCCCGGAGCCACGTTCAGGGTGATGGTGTTCGTTCCTGCGGCCACGGTCTGCGCCGCGCCGCCAATGGTCACGCTGGCTCCCGAGAGGTCGGTGCCGCTGATGGTCAGAAGTTCCGCGTGCCGCACGGGGTCGGGATTGACGCCGTTGACGGCAGGCAGGCCCGCGGCGGGCGCGGTGACAGTCAGTGAACTGCCCGCCGTGCCCTGCGAGGTCGAAACCACCACGGCCTGCGCACCCAGGGGAGTAGCCGGATGAAGCGGCATCACGAGTTGCGTGGCTGAACTGGAAGTCACGACCTGCGCCTGACCCCCGACGGTCACGGTGGCCCCGAGAAGATTGGTTCCGTTGATGGTGAGCAGCGCATTGAGCGCGGCAGGATTGGGAGACAACGACGCCAGAACGGGCGCGCTGCCCGAGTTCGGCGGGGTAGTCACGCTGGCGGGCGTGGGGTAGCCGTGATTGCCGCCCTGCGTGTTGACGGCATAGACACGCCAGAAGTAGCTGGTGTTGGGCGTCAGCCCGTTCCATGTGTACGTGTTTGAAGCGCCGGCGTTGAAGTTCTGGAATGAGCCGGTCTGACTGCTGAGGTCTGAGGCGCTGGTTGCGATGTCAATCCAGTATCCGTCGGCCCAGGTGGCCCAGTTCCAGTCAAATCGAATGCTGGTCGGGCTCAGGGCCGTGGCACTCAGGCCCCCGGGCGCTGACGCGGCAGGTGCCGCGCTGATGAAGCGAAAGCGGACGGCATCAGCCAGCACGACGCTGGGCGAGGCGTTGTTGCGCAGGAACAGGGCGTGACGGGTACCGGAGAAGAAAGGATGGGTGCCCAGCACGACCCAGCCGCCCCCGTTGATCTGCTGGTTGACGGCGTATGCGCTTGATCCGTTGGCGTGGGAAACGCTGAAAGGGGCGTCGATGGCGCGATTGGTGCCTGCCGGATAGTAGACGGAGACCTCATAGGTGCCGGTCGTGAGGATGTTGGGCCGCCACTCGCACTCCGCGCTGGGCGCGCCGGTGGTTGAGCCGGCAAAGCGGTAGTCCGCTCCGTAACGCCCTGATGCGCTGGTGCCCGTGCTCCATGAACCGGAGTTGACTTTGAAGCCAGGATCGACGTTGTCCACAATCACGTCGTTGCTGCCGCCGGGGTTGAGCCGGGAGTTCACCTGGGCCACGAAGGCATTCCAGTCGAAGTAGGGGCCGGGGTCGCTGCGGTTCCAGGGCTGAATCTGGTAGTGGCCGACGAGTCCGACGCCCGTGTAGGGCTGGGCGCTGGAGGAACCCGCCGTGCCCGAGGGATGCACGGCCTGCACGTTGTAGGTGTAACAGAGCCAGGCCACGAGATCATAGAGTTTGGGCAGAATGCCCTGAGTCCAGGTGCTGGCCTGATTGGCAAAGCCGGCGCATTCGATGCCGATGCTGCGGGCGTTGTAGTAGGTGGCGTGCCAGGCCTGATTGGAGTTTGCGACAAGTTGTTTGATCTCGCTGCCGTCTTCCTTGATCACGTAGTGCGCGCTGGCCCCGGCCGAGGGGTTTTTCAGCCAGCTGACCGCCCCGGCGTAACTGCCCTCCGTCGTGTGGATCACGATGCTGTCGATGGTCGTGCCGCCCCGACCGCTCGTGTAGTTGGGGCTGGGATCCCAGATGATCGCGGGCTGGGCGGGCTGGGAAGCCAGGGGCCCGCAGGCAAGGGCGAACAGCAACAGCAAGGCGTGAATGGTACGCATGGGCACACTCCGTCTCGGAACTGGCTCAAAGGGCTGGTTCGATGCAAGGGCGCGTCAGGGTGTCGTGCGAGGCCAGGCATCCTATAGCATGGTCGGCGCCGCAATTCACGCCTCGGTCTCAGGCGCCGGCGCTACAAGGGCCTGTGCTTTGAGGACAGCTTGCTGTCGCGGGGCGGCAGCAGCACCGGCGCGTCAGGATGGGCGAGGGAGCCCGCCAGGGCGCTGGCGGCCGCTACCGCCGGCGAGCAAAGCAGCACTTCTGCGGCTGTCTGGGGCGGATAGGCCAAAGTGGTCAGCCAGGTTTGGCCCTGGGGACCATCTTGCAGCAGTGCAGACCCCAGGCCCGGCGGATGGATGCGCGCTCCGGACTCCACCAGCGTGCTGATCAGGCCTTCGGCAAGAGCCAGGGAGAAATCGCGCGGAGTGGCCGGTACGACGTCCAGGGTGCAGGCCGGCGTCTTGCCCTTCAGCCGGCCCGCGGCAAGGCGCAGCGACTCCAGAGAGCAGGCCGTGCCCGCCATGATGACGCGGTCCACCCGCGCTCCTGCCCTTTCCCCGACGGGTCCCAGACTCGTGGGGTCTTGAGCGGCACAGACCAGAGGTTGAACCCGCGCAAGGTCCAGCGTGCGCGTTTGGGCGTACTCCGCGCCGGCCTCGGCTGTGACCGTCTCGTAGGCGCGCAGGGTGCCCGCTTCGCCCAGACGTCTGTTGATTTCGGAGACGAGCAAGGCGTCAGGCTGCACATAAATGGCCGCCAGCCCCGCGTGGGCCGCGAACTCGGCCAGGGCCAGGCGGCGCGCCAGGCTGATCTCGCGCAGGCCATCGCCAGCGATCTCAAGCGCATGGCCGCACAGGCTGTCCAGGCCGCACTCTCTGGCAATGGCCCAGAACAGGTCAAAGCCACCCAGGCCCGCCGGCGCCCTGCCCGTGAGGTTGACGCGCAGCGTGTGGGGGACGGTGAATTCCAGCGTTGCGGCGGGGCCGGTGTGAGCCAGATCTCCCAGGGTCAGCCGCAGGCCCAGGGCGGCCAGACCCCCGGCCACGTGCACCTCCGGCGACAGGCCCATGCAGACCTCGCCGGGCAGAAGCTTACCCTGTTCAAACAGGTGCAGGTACTCGTGCCCCGCGGCCGGGGTCCCGTCTTTGAGCCCCGCAGCCTCGGCCGTGGCCAGCGCTGCCGCGCGCGCCTGGGCCGCCGCAGGCGTTGCGGCCGGCAGATTCTGGTTATGGAACCAGTGCCAGGCAGACGGGTGCGCCTGCTGCGCGGACGGCAGGGCCAGCGCCTGGGCCAACAATCGGGCCGGCACCACGGCGGACTTGGCGGTCAGCGCCACACGCTCTCCGGGCCGGATGTTGCGGGCCTCCGTCAGGCGCTGCAGGAGGCGTACCACGGCTGTCTGGGGCGCATGGGGCATGGGGTCAGGCCGGCGTCTTGGGCACTTCCTCGCCAAAGGCTTTGTACAGCGGCTCTCGGAACACCCTGGCCAGCACCTGGGCGTCCTGGTCAATGAGTTTGTCGCCCTTCATGCCGTAAACCAGCAGCCGGGGTTCGCGCGTGACCTCGCCGATTTCCTGGATCGGCAGCCCCTTGAACAGGTTCCAGAAGGCCAGCGCATCCTGGGCCGCGACCTCGGCAATGATGCGGCTGTTGCTTTCGCTGAAGAGCAGCGTCGCGTCATGGGGCTCGGCCCCTGAAGGAGCGAGGCGCGGGTCAAGCCGCACCTTCGCGCCCAATCTGCCGGCGAGGACCATTTCCGCCAGGGCCACGGCCAGGCCGCCCTCGGCGCAGTCGTGCGCGCTGCGCACCAGACCCTGGCGTTGGGCCTCGTTGAGGGCGCGGTAGAGCCGCAGGGCGAGGGACGGGTCCAGCCTCGGCGGTTCGCCGGCGCGGCGGCCGGTGATCATCTCATGGTGGCTGCCGGCGAACTCGTCACGCGTGAGACCCAGCAGAAACAGCTTGCTGCCGGGTTGCTTGAGGTCCATGGTGGTCAGACCCTTGAGGCTTACGGCCTTGCCGATGGCGCTGATGAGCAGGGTGGGCGGTATGGCCACACTGACACCGGCCTCCGTCATGAACTCGTTGTTGAGAGAGTCCTTGCCGGAGATGAAGGGCGTGCCGAAGGCCTTGGCGGCGACATAACAGCCGTAGCAGGCCCGCACCAGACCGCCCAGCCGATCGGGCTTGTTGCAGTTGCCCCAGGAGAAATTGTCGAGGATGGCGCAGTGGTCGATGTCGCCGCCCGTGGCCACGTAGTTGCGCAGGGCTTCGTCGATGTTGCTCTGCGCCATCCAGAACGGGTCCACGTCTCCCAGCCGCGTGTTCAGGCCGTTGCTGACCACAATGGCCTGATCACCTCCGAGTTTGGGAACGATGGCGCAGCCATCGCTGGGTCCGTCGCGGCCGGGCCCGGTGAAGGGCTTGACGGCGCTCATGGCCTGGACTTCGTGGTCATACTGGCGCACTACCCATTCCTTGCTGCACACGTTGGGAGACCCGAGAATGGCCAGCAGAATCTCGCCCGGGTCTTCGCTCTTCACGATGGGGTCGGGCAGACCCCGGGGCAGGCCGCTGTTCCAGACGGCCTCTCGTTCAACCTTGGGCATGCCGCCGTGGACAAAACTCATGGGCATGTCGCAGACTTCGTGTCCGTCCCACGTCAGCTTGAGGCGGCCCGAGCCGTCGAAACTACCGATCGCGGTGGCTTCAACGTCCTCGCTCCGGAACAGGTCCAGCAGTTCTTCCAGCTTGTGCGGAGGCACGGCCAGCACCATGCGCTCCTGGGCCTCGGAGAGCCAGACTTCCGCGTAGCTCAGGCCTTCGTACTTCACAGGCACCTTGTGAAGCTCAACGCTGGCGCCCGTTTCCTCGCCCATTTCGCCCACCGCAGAAGAGAGGCCGCCGGCGCCGCAATCGGTCACCGCCCGGTACAGGCCGCGGTCGCGCGCCTGCAGCAGGCATTCCTGGACCATCTGCTCGGTGATCGCATTGCCGATCTGCACGGCGCCGGCGCTGATGGTCTCGCTCTCACTGGTCAGCTCGACGCTTGAAAAGGTCGCGCCGCCGATGCCGTCGCGGCCCGTGCGTCCTCCGGCCACGACGACGATGTCCCCCGGGTGAGCCTGCTTCTGGATCTTGTCGCGGGGGATGATGCCCACGCAGCCGGCATAGACCAGCGGGTTGCCGGTGTAGCGCGGGTCAAAGTGGATGCTGCCGTTGGGGGTGGGAATGCCCATGCGGTTGCCGTAGTCGCGGACGCCGTTGACCACGCCGCGCATGATCTTGCGCGGATGCATTGCGCCCTTGGGCACCTGCCGGGGGTCGGCGCTGAGGGGTCCAAAGCAGAACACGTTGGTGTTTAAGATGGGCCGCGCTCCAAGCCCTGTGCCCAGAATGTCTCGAATCACGCCGCCCAGGCCCGTGCCGGCGCCGCCATAAGGTTCAATGGCGCTGGGGTGGTTGTGGGTCTCAACCTTGAAGCAGATGGCGTCACTCTCATCGAATTCGATCACGCCCGCGTTGTCCACGAAGACGCTCAGGCACCAGGGCTTCTTGAGTTCTTCGGTGACGCGCTTGATGGTGTCCTTGAGCAAATTGCCGATCCTGCCATCGAGGGGCAGCAGCTTCATGTCAAACAGGCTTTCGTGCACGATGTCGGAGTCCGGGCCTGTTTCGTGCGCCCTGTGTTCGCGGTAGTGGACCTGGCCCGCAAGCGTCTTGTGCTTGCAGTGCTCGCTCCAGGTCTGCGCCAGCGTCAGTAACTCGACGTCCGTGGGGTCGCGCTGGAGTTCCCGATAGAATGCCTGCACGGCCTTCAACTCCGGCAGGTTCATGGAAAGGCGCATCGTGCCGTTGAGCTTCTTGAGGCCGTCATCGGTGAGGCCGCGGACCTCCACCTGCTGGAGCTTGAACCTGTAGGGCTTGCCCTTGGGCAGGCTCTTCAGAAGCAGGGGGCCGCGATGTGCTTCGTCTACCACGCTGTTGCCCAGCGCGGTGTAGGCCTTGGCCACTTCGGCCGGCGTCAAAGGCGCCGCAAACTCGTACTGGTCCACGCTCTTGACGCCCTGAGGCTGGACGCCGCAGTCAAACAGCGCGCGCATCAGGGACTGTTCAATGGGGTCCATGACCCCCGTGCGGCGTGACACGTGAAGCAGGCATTCTCCCTCGGGTTCGGCGTCGTCGCCCTTCAGCACCTGGGCTGTTTCAATGACCGGGTCAGCCAGCAGTTCGCGGCTGATGCGCTCGAGCTCGCCCTGGGCGACCTTGCCTTCGATCAGGATCAGGCGTCGGTGGACGAGCCCGTTACTGTGCAGCCCTGCCTCCTTGAGTGTGCGCGCGGCACGGAGGGATTCGGGGCTCTGGTCTTTCAGTCGGGGTGTCAGGCGGACTTTGAAGAGCATTGTCATCTCGGCTGGTGGCCCAGCGACAATACTCAAGGCAGCCGCGAAGTGAACAGTGTGGGGGATTGTGGAATGTGCGCGAGGCTATCAGGCGCCCCGGGGGGCCAGAGCGGCCAGCACCTGCTCAAAGCGGCGCAGGTTGACGGTGCGGCGAACCAGCACGGCAAGTTCCCGGCGGCGTTCCGCGGCACGCTGGGCGCTCTGGGCCAGACGCACGTAGGGGTTCGACTTGGTTGAGGGACGCGTTTCCATAGCTTTGCTCGCTGCCAGGGTTACCTTCTGATTGGCAACCCCGTTACAGGGATTTCAGCCGCGCGCCCGTCACGGGTGCTACAATGGAACTGCCCCGTGTGATCGCACCCCGTCGGTCGCGCCATGTTGAAATCATTCATCCTGCTGGTTTGCCTGGGCCTGGGCGGCATCTGCTGCCACGCGCAGGAAGCTGTGCCCTACACACCCGATGAGCCGGGTTATCACCTCGGCACGCTGGAGCTGGCCAGGTTCTGCCTGCAGTCCGGCCTGATCAGTCAGGGGCGCGCCCTGCGTGCGGAAGTGCTCAAGGGCTCCCAAGACAAGGGCGAGCGCGAAGGCGCCGAGAAACTCGCCCAGGACTTCGACCTCACCCAACCCGACGCTTACACCGCCAAGGCCTGGGGAGAGTACCTGGACCGCCGCGAGGCCCTGCAGTCCCGCCGCGCCGAGAGCGCCTGGCAGGCGCTGGGCAAGGCGGGAGCGCGCCATGCCCTGAGTCACGATCCCGGCCATGTGGAGGCCCGGAAGGCCTTCGGACACGAGTTTCTTGAGGGAGTGGGGTGGCTGGAGCCCAAAGAAGCCCAGCGCTTGCGCCCCTTTGTGGCCTCCATCAAGGATGCCCCAAAGGACAACCCGCGCAAAGCCACCTGGGCCGAGCCCTTTGTCGTCGTGGGCGAGCATTTCACCCTGGTCAGTGATCTGCCCTGGTGGCGCGTCCTGCGCTACGTCAGACTCCTGGACCGCTTTTATGAGGTCTTCTTCGAGATCGCCGGGGAGTTCATTCCGCGGCGCAAATCCATCAACCTGATCTGGTGCTGCGCCAAGGCCGAAGACTTCATCGCGTTGTCCAAAGCCGTGGAGTTTCCCATGACGGCCGAGCATGAGGGCGCCTACCTGCGCTGGCACGGCTACTCCGTCATCAATGCCCAGCGCGCCGATGAAGTGGGCAGGTTGAACAAGGCAAAGGACAACCTGGCGCGCACGTTGTTTCACGAGGGCACGCACCGGCTTGTCGAGATGGGCATCTGCGGCCGGGCCACGGCCATGGAGGCCTGGGGCAACTACATGGAAGCCCACGGCTGGATCGTGGAAGCCATCGCCGTGATCTTTGAGAACCTGGATATCAAGGACAAGGGTTACACCCTGGCGTCGCTGGAGGCGCAGCGCACCCATTGCCTGGGGCGCATGAAGAAGGCAGGCACCGCGCCCCAACTGGCGGCCCTGTTCAAGCAGAACACCAGTGAGTTCGGCGCGAGCCAGCCCTATGCCGTCGCCGACAAATATGCCGTGGCGGGCAGCATTGCGTGGTATTGCATCTTTATCAAGAAGGACAGCTACCGCGCGGCGTTCTTCGGTCTGCTGATTGACCAGTATCGCTCCGACAGCACAGGGCGTACATTTGAACAGCGGTTCGGCCTGTCACTTGAAGAGTTCGAGAACAGTTGGAAGGCCTATGCCCTCGGGAAATAGCCGCTGGCGCGAGCCCCTGCAGCGCCCCAAGTCCGACATGATGCTATCCTTGGACGACGAGGCCGCATCGGGACGTAATTGGCCGCACGCATCTAGAATGGGAGGCGCCATGACCACACCAGAAGTCGAACGGCTGATCCAGCGGCTCAAGGACAAGGACGCCGGCGTGCGTCGCAGCGCCGCGGAGGCCCTGGGCCGCCTGGGCCCCGACGCCAAGTCCGCCGTGGGTGCCCTCGCACGCGCCCTGCGCGACGAGGACAAGAACGTCGTCTTTGACGCGGCATTCGCTTTGGGTCGCATCGGCGCAGCTTCGGTGCCGGCCCTGGTCGACACACTGCAGGGCAGTGATCGCAGCGTGCGCCGGCGCGCCATTGAGGCCATCCGCATGATCGGGCGCGAGGCCGTGGCCGCCGTGCCCGTTCTGATTAATGAACTGAAGGACACGGCCGGAGACATCCGCTGCCACGCCGCGGAGGCACTGCGCAAGATCGGCAAGCAGGCGCGGCAGGCCATTCCCGCCCTCGTTGAACTTCTCAAGGACCCCAAGGTTGACGTGCGCCGGGCCGCCGCCGACGCCCTGGGCGATATCGGCGCCGATGCCGTGCCCGCGCTCTGCCAGGCTCTGCGCGACGACGACCCCAACGTTCGCTTTGATGCCGCATTCGCTTTGGGCAAGATCGGCAAGGATGCCAGTTCGGCCGTGCCCGCCCTCATCGACGCACTGGAGAACGACGTCGAAAACGTGCGCTTCATGGCTGCCGAAACGCTGGGCAACATCGGCGCCGCAGCCGAAGTGGGCGTTCCCGCCCTGACCAAAGCCCTCAAGGATTCAGACATTCAGGTGCGCGCGGCAGCGGCCAAGTCCCTTGGCCGCATCGGGCGTGTGGCCGTTCCGGCCCTGGTTTCAACGTTGCGGGACGCTGACGCGCGCGTGCGGCGCCGCGCCGTGGTCGCTCTGGGCCAGATTGGGCCCGAGGCGCGCGATGCGGTGCCGTGGCTGATCGAGGCGCTCAAGGATGACGCCCTCTGCACCCAGGCGGCCGAGGCACTGCGAAACATCGGGCGTGACGCTCGTTCCGCCGTGCCGGCACTCATTGAAGCCATGAAGGACGAGAAGGGGGATGTCAGCCGCGTGGCCAGCGAGGCACTGGGGGCCATCGCAGCGGAGGCCGTGCCGCACCTGGTCAAGGCTCTGGAAACGGGCAACGCGCACACGCGGCGGCGGGCGGTGGCGGCGCTTCGTACCGTAGGGCCGGAGGCTCGGGCGGCGGTGGGGGCGCTGGCGCGGGCGTTGAAGGACGAAGACGAGAACATCCGCTTTACGGCGGCAGAAGCCCTGGGGCGCATCGGCCCCGACGCCAAATCGGCCATTCCTGACCTCAGCGACGCCTTGATGGATGAAGACGAAGACGTGCGTTACTGGGCCACGGAAGCGCTGTGGCGCATCCGCGGCGAATAGGGCAGAGCGTGGATCGGCAGGCGGGCCGCCGCGGCGGCCCCTTTTTTGGCAGTGTCTGGGCGCTTGGCTTGTATCCGTGGCTTGCTAACCTTCCGGCCGAGAGCCGATACCATTGAGAACGCCCATGCCCACCGCCCTCGCTGTTGGCCTGAAGTGCCGTGAATGCGGCCATGAATATGCCGATGCTCCCAAGAATGTCTGCGAGCACGACTTCGCGCCCCTTGAAGTCAACTACGACTACGACGCGATCAGGAAGTCGCTTACGCGCGAGAGCATCGGCAAGCGCGCCTTCAACATGTGGCGCTACAAGGAACTGCTGCCCGAGCAGGAGCCCGTTTCCGGCCTGACCACGGGCGGCACGCCGCTGGTGCACGCGAAGAATCTGGGCCGCGAACTGGGCGTCAAGAATCTCTACGTGAAGTTCGATGGCGTCTGCCAGCCCACTCTCAGCTTCAAGGATCGCGTCGTGGCCGTGAGCATCGCGCGCGCCAGGCGCTTTGGCTTCACGACCGTGGGCTGCGCGAGCACGGGCAACCTTGCCAACAGCGTCGCGGCTCAAGCCGCACAGGCGGGCCTCAAGGCGATCATCCTGATTCCGAAGGACCTCGAACCCGCAAAAGTCGCCAACACGCAGATTTACGGCGCCACGCTCGTGAAAATCGACGGCCCCTACGACGACGTCAACCGTCTTTGCTCCGAGATCGCCAATGATGCGAAGATCGGCATCGTCAACGTGAACCTGCGGCCCTACTACGCCGAGGGCAGCAAGAGCATGGGCTTTGAAATCGCCGAGCAGCTTGGCTGGCGCGCGCCCGACAACATCATCTGCCCCATGGCCGGAGGCTCGCTGATCAACAAGCTCAGCAAGAGCTTCAAGGAATTCGAGAAGCTGAGCTTGCTCGAAGCCGCGCCTAAGACGAAGTTCTGGGGCGCGCAGGCGGCGGGCTGCAACCCGATTACCGATGCCATCAAGCGCAGGAGCGATCTGATCAAGCCCGTGAAGAAGCCCGACACGATTGCGCGCAGCATCGCCATCGGCAACCCCGCCGACGGCTACTTTGCGGCGCGCCTGTGCCTCGACAGCGGCGGCGGCGGAGATGATGTCACGGACGCCGAGATCATCGAGGCCATGAAGCTTCTGGCGCGCACCGAGGGCCTGTTCACGGAGACAGCGGGCGGCGTGACGCTGGGCGTGTTCGTGAAGCTGCTCAAGGCGGGCAGGATCAATAAGGACGAAAGCACCGTGGTTTGCATTACCGGCCAGGGGCTCAAGACGCTCGACCCGCTCTACGCGCCGGGCGTGCTGCCCGATGCGCCGGTGATCAAGCCGACTCTGGCCGCGTTCAAGGATCTGAAAATCGCATAGCACCGCCGTGACAGGGGCGACGTGCAGTCGCCCCTTTGGGGGTGGTGCGCCATTCAACCAGCATGACCGGCGCGTCAGAAATTTTCGCAGCCCTCAAGGCCGGAGACCTCGACGGCTTCAGGAAGCTGCTCGCCGGCAACTCCGCTTTGGCCAATGCCCGCAATGAGCAGGGCGTGAGCCTGCTGATGCAGGCGCGCTACGAGTTCAAGATGGCTTTTGTTGAAGCGCTGCTGGGTTATCGTGCCAAGCTTGACGTTTTCGAGGCTGCGGCGCTTGGCAAGCTGGACAAGCTTGCAAGAATCCTCGACGCCGAACCCGCAGCCGTCAACGAGTGGACCTCAGACGGATTCCAGCCCCAGCACCTTGCGGCCTTCTTTGCCCAACCGGACGCCCTGCGGCTGCTGCTCGAACGCGGCGGGCAGATCGGCATTCATTCCAAGAACGCGCTTTCCGTCCGGGCCATTCACTGCGCCGCGGCCGGACGTTCTCTGGCCTGTGTCAACCTGCTGTTGGAGCGGGGGGCTGACCCCAACGCGCGCCAGGCCGGGGGCTTCACTCCGTTGCACAGCGCGGCTCAAAACGGCAGCGTGGAGATGGTCAAGGTCCTGCTGGAACGGGGCGCAGATCACACCCTAGCGACCGATGACGGCCGCCTTGCCCTGGATTTCGCGAAGGAAAAGGGACACGCCGGCGTTGTTGCGCTACTGGAGAAATCGCCATGAAACAGCCATTCAGGACTGATCTCGAGAAAATCCGCAAGCGCGCCCGCGCCAGAATGATGGACGGCGCCGTGACGGAGGCCAACAAGTCGGACGTCAGGAGAGTCATCGAGGTGCTCAACGAGATCCTGGCGACGGAAATCGTCTGCATTCTGCGCTACAAGAACCACCACTTCATGGCCAGCGGCATCAATGCCCAGCCCGTGGCGGCGGAGTTTCTTACGCACGCGAATGAAGAGCAGATGCACGCCGACTGGGTGGCACAGCGCATTACTCAGCTTGGCGGTGTGCCCAACTTCAACCCCGAAGGCCTCGCGACGCGAAGCCACGCCGAATATGCCGAGGGCGAAACCCTTGAGGACATGATCATAGAAGACCTCGTGGCCGAGCGCGTGGCCATTGAGACCTACGCCGAGATCGCCAGGTGGATCGGGACTGACGATCCCACCACGCGGCGCATGATCGAGGACATCCTCAAGATGGAAGAAGAGCACGCCGACGACCTGAAGAACCTGCTGGAGAGCCTCAAGAAAACAGGCCGCGGCCGTCAGTGATCGGCCCACTGCACGGGCACGCCTGTCGAAGGACGTCCTTCGTCCGGCGGCGGCGGGCAGAAGATCACGCATGTCGTAGGTCGCGTCTGAGTCATGCCCGCAGCATCGCAATCCCGCGCCCGAAGATTGGCTGCGCCATGAATCTCCGGCACACGCATGGTCACTCCGACCGCTTCAACTCGTGGGAGGTGGCCGCCGCAAGGGCTGTTCTCACTTTGACCGCCGTGAAGACAATGCTGGCAGCCCCGTCGCGGCGAGCTGGGGAATGCTGGACATGTCCACACCCGCAAAAGCACTATGGCGGACGGCCTTCGACGGGGGCTGAACCCATGGACGATTCCGAGCGCAGGGCGCTCACCAACCGTTTCCTGCGCGTAATGCGGGCGATCTACCTGACCTCCCTGACGGCAGCCAACGTGTGCGCGGCCCATGGCCGCCTCCATTTGGGCGAGACCCGTTCCCGCCTTGAGGCCCACGCCGCTGAACTGCGCGACCGCCAGGTGGAAGCCGCGCGCCTGTTGGAGCTCTTTGGCCGGGGCCGGCCCATGCTGCGCTGGATGATCGGGCCCCTGACGAGCCTGTGGGGCCGGCTGACGACCCTGACGGGCCGCCGCTTCTCCCTGCACATGCTCGGAAACATGGAAGCCCAGGGAGCGAGGCTCACGACCTACGCTCAGAATCTGGCACGTGAGCTGGCCCACGTCGCGGCCGTGGAGGCGCTGGTAAGACTTCAGCGGGCGGAAGACGCCCGCAAGAAATACATCATCAGCCAGCTTGAACTGGCCCAGGATGCTGACGAGGCACTGAAGTAGCTACTTCTTCTTGGCGAGCTGCGCGGCGCGCTTCTTGGCGCGGGCGTTGGCGATCTTGCGACGCTTGGCCTTGAGGTGTCCTCGCTTGCTGCTGAAGTACGCCATGGAAACTCTCCGTGATTGAGGCGGAGTATTTGCTTCGCGCCCGCCCTGCCGTCAAGGGGCCGGCGGTGCTTTGTTGGCGCGATCAGAACTGTTCTTCCTGCTCGTCGGGGTCCGCCGACGGAGGCGCCGGCCGGGGTGCTGTCTGTCGCTCCCGGGGTGCCTTCGGCGCAGCGGGTGCTTTGGGGGGCGCCTGCGAGGGTGGGGCCAGGGGGCGAGCTTGCGGCTGTGGAGGCAACTCCAGAACACACTCGGCTTCCTGGGGGCTGGCGGGCTCGCAGATGATCAAGCCGGGTCCGGGCGTCGCGCCGGAAGGACGCGGCGATACCATCAATGCCAGGACGGCCATCGCCAACCCCAGGACCGAGGGCAGGCGGCCGTTCTTGAGCCGGAAAGATCCGGAGACGGATAGCCCGATGATGCCGCTGGCCATGGCAAGAAGGGAAAAGGCGATGGCCGTCTTGATCAGGGAATCTTCGTGGGCGCGCAGGGCACATCCGAGAGAAAACAGGCCCAAGCTGAAGGCCCACCACGCCGCTCCGTTGCGTGGCTGCGCCAGGCGAACGGAAGCGGGTGCGGAACTTCTGGGCCGGTGCCAGGTGGCCAGGGGCGCATAGCCGTAGGGAACGCGCGGCAAGTCGGCCGCCTGGCGGAGAATCGGGGACGGCGCGCTTTGCCTGCGTGGACCCATAGCTCACCCATCAAGATTCTACCCTATGGGCGGGGACACTGCCGCGATTTTGGGGCCGGGCCTGGGCTTTGGTGCGAATCTGTTCCGTACCCTGTTGCCGGCTTGCTTCACTCTTCAAGCGCGTTACAATCCGCCGGCCCCGCCCGGGTCCCCTTGACACGCTCTACCTTTGCCCCCGGCTCCCTCAATGTCCCGCGTTCCCCCGCCCCAAGACGACGATGCACCGCATGAGGGCCAGGTTTTCGAGGAAGAAGACGAGGACCTCGATCTGAGCCTGGATGACGTCGCCCCTCTCGCCGAGACCGTCGAGCAGCGCCTTCTACGGGCCGCTGAACGTTCGCGCCGGTCGGCTCCGTCTCTGGCCGAGCGTATGAGGCAGGCCGCGGAGCGCGGCAAGGGCAAAGCCCACCACGAGGGCGATTCCCAGGTTCATGAAGTGGTGGAAGAGGAAGACGAAAGTCTTGGAGATATTTCGCTGGATGGTGATGGCGGCCATGAAGTCGTGGAGGAGCACGACGAGGACGTGGGGGATATCAGCCTCGACGATGTTGCGGCGCAGGCCGGACCGGAGGAGTTCAACCCCGACGCGCAGGCCTCGGAAGTGGGCGAGATCCAGGAAGGCTGGGACGATACGGAGGCCATTGAGCGCGCCAAGCTGGAGCAAATGAGGGGAGAGGCGGGGCCGGCGACGGTGGCGGACATGAAGCTGGACGCCATGGGCCTGCCCCCGGCCCCGGACATGCAGGCCGGCCCAATGACAATGGCCATACACGAAGCCGGTCAGAATCTGACACTGGGTCCGATAAGCGACACGGACCGGGGCGAAGACGTGGCGTCCGAGGACAGCGCCCCACTAGCCACTGGCGCAACGGACTCTAAGCTGGTAGATAGCAAGCCATTCGAAACTATTGGGGAAGTCCCCGCGCAAGCGGAAGCGGAGCTGGAAAGTTCCGACTCTGATTCTTTGACGTCTGGTGAGGAGAGGGCGGGTTCCACCACGTTCGGCACTGGAGCCCTGAACAGCGGCGGCGACACGCTGACATTTTCGCGGGCCGATCTCGGGGGGCCCGTTGCGCCGGACCGCACCCTGACCTATGAGCGTGATGAGACCGGGCGAATCGTGCGCAGCGACCACCTCGCGCGCCGCCTGACCGAAAACGAGGAACTGGCAGAGATTGCGCGCCGCGCCGACGATCAACGGCGCCGCAAAGAGGAAGAAAGGGAAGCGGCAGAACTTGCAAGGTTGGAGCAGGCAAGGGCCGAACAGGCCGAGAGGGAAGCCGCCGAGCAGCGCCGCCTCGAACTGGAGGCAGAAGCCGAGCGCCAGAGGCTGGAGCAGGAGGCAGAACAACTCAGGCAGCAACAGGAAGAAGAGCGGCGTCTGGCCGAGGAAGCCCGCAAGGCCGCGCAGGCGAGGGCGGAAGCCCAGAAGCGCAAGCAGGAGGAGGAGCGCAGGCGCCGCGACGAAGCGGCCCTGGCCGAGCAGCGCAGGGCCGAGGCGCTGCGGCAACAGGAGCAGGAGAAGGCGCAGCAGCGTGAAGCGAGGCGGCGCGCGGAAGAGCAGGCGGCGCGCCAGCGCGAACAGCAGGACGCGCGGGATACCTTTGAGCAGGAGCGGCGGCGCAAGAGCGCGGAGCAGGAAGGCATCAGGGTCGCGCAGGAGCACGGCAGCGAGTTTGAACGCGAAATGGCGGCCCGCCGCGAGAAGCACGCCAGGCGGCAGAGCGAGAAGGACAAGAACAAGCGCGCGGTGGAGCAGGAAATCGCGCGGCTGGAGGCGGAGCAGAAGACCCGCCGCGCCAGAGAGGCGAAGATAGAACAGGCTTGGGCGGCCCATGCCGCGAAAGGCCAAGGTCAGAACAACCCCAGGGTGGACGGGGGCAGGGTTTCCGGGACGGTCTCGGGCGGCCATGCTCAACCCGCGAACACCAAGGATTCACAGTCGGAGGTTTCTCTCGTGAGTGACGATTCTGGAGCGCCGCTGGGACGCGGCCTTGACGTGGGAACGGCCAACCTGGTCGCTGCCCGCATGGACGCCGAAGGCGGCATTGAGTTCTTCCCCGCGCGCAACGCGTTCCTTGACGTGCCGGAAGACCCCTACACCCTGAAAATGTTGAAAAGCCAGGGCGTGCCGTACATCAAGCGCGAAAACAAGCTGTACGTCATCGGTCAGGACGCCTTTGAGCTGGCGAACATCTTCAACCGCGAAATGCGCCGCCCGATGAAGAACGGCCTGATCAGCCCCACGGACGCCGACGCCATGCCCATGGAGGTCGAGCTGTTCAAGAAGATTCTTGGCCCGCCGCGCGTGGACGGTGAAGCCTGCTATTACTCCATCCCGGCGGACCCGGTGGACAGCACGATGAACATCGTGTACCACACGAACATCGCCAACGGCCTGCTGCAGCGCCTGGGCTACAAAGGCACGCCCTTCAACGAAGGCCTGGCCATCGTCTTCTCCGAGCTCGGTGACGACGAGTTCACGGGCATCGGCATTTCCTGCGGCGGCGGCATGGTGAACGTGTGCGTGGCGTTCCGCTCGATGAACGTCATTTCCTTCTCGTCCGCCAAGGGCGGCGACTGGATTGACCAGCAGGCCGCGCAGGTCATGGGTTGCGCTGCCTCGCGCATCACTCACATCAAGGAGTCAGGCGTGGACATCAACGCGCCCAAGACCCCCGAAGAGGAAGCGATCGTCATCTACTACCGCCACCTCATCAAGTACTCGCTCGAAAACATCATGAAGAAGTTCGCAATCACCAAGGACATCCCGAACTTCCCCAAGCCCGTGCCGATCGCGGTTTCCGGCGGCACATCGATGGTGGGCGGGTTCATCGAGGTGTTCAAGGACGAGTTCAGCAAGGTGTCGAAGAACTTCCCGATCAAGATCTCCGACATCCGCCGCGCCGAGGACCAGTTCAACGCCACGGCCAAGGGCTGCTTGCTTGCGGCCCTGAGCAACGAAGAATAGAATCCCCTTGCGGTTTCAGAGCCGAGCGCCCGGCCAAATCGCGGTCGGGCGCTTTGCTTTTCGCGGCGGGATTTCTGCTCAAAGGAAATTCGAAATGGCTGACCTGGCTAAGCTCGCAAGCCTGTCCAAGCGGATGAAGACGGCGACTCCCAAGAACGTGGACGACCGCACGGCTCCGGTAGCGCCTGACGAGCCGGACGCCGAGGGGCGCGACGAAACCGGGACGGCGACTTCTTCCGGGGCGACGGAGGCGGCTCCCGCCCCGGCTCGCACCACCGCGCCGGTCGCGCCTTCAGGCGGAGGCGGCGGGGGCCCGGTCACCGTGAATATTGACCTCACTCCTCTGCGCAACATCCTCGGTGACATCCGCGATGGCATCAAGGACCTGACCGGGGAGATCCGCAAGATTCGCGAAAAAGGCAGCAAGGTCGGCTTTGACGACGGCGCCGTCGAGCTCGTCGATCAGGCGCTCAAGCACCTGAGTGCTTCAAGCAAGGCCAACCGCGAGCTGGCGGAGAAACTGGTCACCAGCATGCCCGAGGCTCGCTGGTATGGCGAGCTTCAGGAACTGCTGCGCACCATCGGCGAGAACTTTGTTGCCGGCGGAGGAGGCGGCGGCGCAGCCAGCGGCGACATCACGGCCATCAAGGACCAGCTCGAGATGCAGAAGACGCAGCTCACGGCCATCCTCAGCATTCTCCAGAGAAGGTAGGCCTCCACGGTTCCCGATTCCAGGACGTCGGGGGATCTGCTGCCATGATGCCTTGCGCGCAGACTCCCGAGACCTGAACCTCCTGCATTGCCCTGCCGATGCCCACCCAGATTCATCCCACTGCCCTCGTTGACAAGTCCGCTCTGCTCGGCGACGGGGTATGCGTCGGTGCCTTCAGCATCGTTGAAGCCGGGGTGAAGATCGGCGCGGGCACCCTGATAGGCCACCACTGCGTGCTGGCCGGCCCCACCGAGATCGGCGAGAGAAATCGCATCAGCAACTTCTGCAGCTTCGGCGCGCCGCCGCAGGATCTGGGCTACAAGGGCGATCCCACGAAACTCGTCATCGGCAACGAGAACTTCTTCGGCGACTACGTCCAGCTTTCACGCGGCACCACCAAGAACGCGGACCTGACCACCCGCATCGGCAACAACTGCTTCCTCATGGCCTATTGCCACGTGGGCCACGATTGCGTGCTGGGCGACCGCATCATCGCCGCCAATGCCGTGCAGCTGGCCGGCCATGTCAAGGTCGAGGACAAGGTGGTCTTCGGCGGAACGGTGGCCATTCACCAGTTCTGTCGCGTCGGCAAGATGGCCATGGTCTCGGGGGGCAGCGTGACGAGCCTGGACATTCCGCCCTACACGCGGGTGGGGGGCTGGGGTTGCGCCGTGTTCGGCCTCAATCTCATCGGCCTGGAGCGCAACGGCTACTCCAAAGCGCAGATCCGGAGGATCCGTGAGGCTTACAAGGTCCTGTTCCGCAGCGATGTTCCCTACGAGAAGGCGCTGGCATCGCTGGAGTCGGACTTCAAGGATTGCGAGCCGGCCCAGCACTGGGTCAGGTTCTTCCGCGAAAGTGACCGCGGCGTCGTGCGCGAGCGCGAGAACAAGTAAGCGGCCCCGGCGCGCCTTTTGTGGGGCTTGCCCAGTTTGTACACTCCCGCCCATCCACGGGCGCGCTCCATGAACTTCGAACTATTGAGTTACCTCAAGAAGCAGAGCGACTTCACGGCGGTGGCTGAAGTCGAGGCCGCCCTGGCCAAGGGCAAGTCGAAGAAGCCCAGGAGTACGGGCCGGCAGGGGCCCGCCAACGATGCCCTGTTCCGCGACATCGAAGAGCTGATCGAGCAGGGTTACAACATCGAGTTCCATCCCTATCTGGGCGTCAAACTCATTGACATTCCGGACCGGCTGTTCGAGCACGAAATCCGCGAGGACCTCAACACCGAGCGCGTCGGCAAGGTCCTTCACATCCACGATCAGGTGGACAGCACCAACGAGACCGCCTGGAAACTCCTGGAATCCAGCCCCGCCGCCGAGGATGGAACCGTCATACTTGCCGAGCGCCAACTCAATGGCCGCGGCCGCCTTGGGCGTTCCTGGCACAGCCCCGCGGGGTGCGGCATCTGGATGAGCGTGATCCTGCGCGTGCAGCTGCCCCCGGACAAGCTGGCCCTGCTGACGGCGACGGCCAGCCTGGCGCTGGCCAACATGCTGCAGCAGTTCATTCACCTGCCCAGCGAGATCAAGTGGCCCAATGACGTGATGGTGCGCGGCCGAAAGGTGGCCGGCGTACTGGTGGAAGCCCGCAGCACCGTGCCGGACACCTATGTGATGGGCATGGGCCTGAATGTCAATCAGCAGCAGGCGGACTTTCCAGAAGAGCTGAGGGGTATTGCGACGAGCCTGCGTATCGAGCGGCCGGGCAGCGCCCCGGTCAATCGTGTGCGCGTGGTGCGGCCCCTGCTGTTCTACCTCGACAGCGTGTATCGGCTCATCCACAAGAAGAAGTACGACAAGATTGCCCGCGCCTGGGCCGAGTTCGTGCCCATGGGCGGGCGCAAAGTGCGCCTGACCCAGGGTGACAGGGAGTTCACGGGAACGGTGGTTGAGCTGGATCCGGCCCGCGGCATCACCTTGAAGCTGGAAGGCGGCAAGGAGACGAAGTTGTTCGCCGCGGAAACCGTCAGCAATGTGCGCGAAGCCTGAAGCCGCCGCCGGGATATGCATCCCATGACCGACCCCGTCCGCGAGTTCTACATGAACGCCCGCGACTATGACCTGATTTCAGGCCACGGCGTCGCAGGCGACGTGGCCTACTTCAGCCGTCTGGCCCGGGGCGCGCGCAGGGTGCTGGAGCTGGCCTGCGGCACGGGGCGCGTGACCTGGCCCATGGCGCGCGCTGGCGCCAGAGTCACGGCGCTGGACCTGGTGGGTGAAATGCTGGCCCTGGCCCGCGAGAGGGGCGCAAGCGAGAACACTCCCGTACGGCGTCGTGTGCGCCTGCTCGAAGCTGACATGCGCGCGTTTGCGCTGCGGGAGCGCTTTCCGCTGATTGTCATTCCGTTCAGGGCCTTCCAGCACCTGCTCACGGTTGAAGAACAGATGGATTGCCTGGCCTGCTGCCGGAAGCACTTGACGCGTCAAGGACGTTTGGTGATCAACCTGTTCGATCCCAACTTGCGCATTCTGGCCGCCCACATGCAGTCAGGGTTGCCGGGGCCCGTAACGCGCGTTGAAACCCGGCTCGACGGCGATGAAAGGCTGATCGTGTGGAGTTCACGAACGCTTTCACCCGAGCAACAACGCATGCAGGACCAATGGGTCGTGGAACGCTTTGACGCCCAGGGTCGTTCAATCTCCCGCCGTCTTCACACGCTGACGCTGCGCTGGTGCTACCGCTTCGAGATGGAGCATCTGTTTGCGCGTTGCGGCTTCAGGGTGCTCTCACTTGAGGGCGGCTTTGACGGCCAGCCGTTCACCCACGGCCAGGAGCAGGTCTGGACCCTTGGCCTGGCCTGACTTCAGGTCTTGGCCGGGGTTTCAGGCGCGTCCTGTTCCTGCCTGCCGACCCAGGCCTTGATGCGTGCCGCTATCTCGTCGCGGATACGCCTGAACACGGCCAGCCTCTGCTCCAGGGTGCCCTGCGCCGCCGCCGGGTCATCAAAGGGCCAGTGAAGCCGCTGAGAGACGCCGGTCCATGCGGGACAGTTCTGGTCGGCGTGGCCGCAGACGGTGATCAGGCAGTCAAACGTCACGCGCCCCTGGTATTCTCGCAGGTGCTTGGAGCGTAAGCTTGACGTGTCAATGCCTGCCTCGCGCAGCACCTCCAGGGTCAGGGCGTGCACCCCTTTGGGCTCGATCCCCGCGCTGTGAGCCTCAAAGCGGTCGCCCGCCGCATGGCGCAGCAACGCCTCCGCCATCTGAGAGCGTGCGGAATTGCCCGTACACAGAAACAGAACCCGGACTCTGGACATGGGGCACTCCCGTAAATCAGCCGTTGGATGAACCGGCCGGCCGCCGGTGAATGAAGGCCGACAGCGGCACGGCCGCCAGCGCGCCCAAAGTCGGCGCGGCCAGATAGATCCAGATGCCTTCCATCCGGGTGCTGACCAGCGCTGGCGCCATGGAGCGGGCAGGGTTCATGGATGCGCCGGAAACAGGCCCCGCGAAGAGGGCTTCCAGCGCGACCACGCCGCCAATGGCCGCGCCTGCAAACAGGCCCTTTTCGCGCGCTCCCTGGCTGACGCCCAGTATGGTGAACATGAGCAGCAGCGTCAGGACGAGCTCCAGAACGGCGGCCTGCATGGCGCTGCCGGCGGGCAGCGTTGCGCCCAGCGTGGCGTGGCTTTCGAACAGGCCGCGCAGGAGCAGGCTTGCCGCGCAGGCGCCCGCCACCTGCGCCGCGATGTAGGGCAGCACACGCACGACTTTGAAGCGCCCGGCCACGGCAAAGGCCAGCGTGACGGCGGGATTCAGGTGGGCTCCGCTGACGTCACCCAGCGTGTAGATCATGGCGCTGACGGCAAGTCCAAACGTCAGCGCGACGCCCACGTGGGTCACCGCGCCGCCACTGACATCATTGATCACGATGGCGCCTGTGCCGGCGAACACCAGCGCGAAGGTTCCCATGAACTCGGAGGCCAACTGGCGCATGGCAGATCAGGGCAACAGCAAACCCACAGATGACGCAGATTTCAGGGATGAAAGCACGGCGCAGTCATCTGTGTTCACCTGCGCCATCGGTGGGTTGCTTCCGGTTGCGGCCTTCACGACAGCACGAGTTCCAGCAGGCTGCTGAAAAGTGGCTTCCAGCCACTTTTTCAGCCCGGTCGGGCCAAAGTGAATCTGGCCCGACCTCCATTTCAAGCGGCTTTTCAGCCGCTTGAAATGCGCAAGCCAACTATGGCTTGCGTCCGCAGGCCGTATTTCAGCGGCCTGCTAGCAGCACGCCGATTGCGCCGGCCTTTCCTGCTTCGCGGCTGCACAGCAGGAGCCGGCGGCCATGGCCTTGGCGTTTTCAGCCGCGCTTGCGCCGCAGCAGGCGCCTTCCGCGCTGGTGGCGCCCTTGCCGCCGTGCATGGCCTGGGCCTCGTCGTGCCGCACCCAGAACTCCCACTCGTTGCCGTCGGGGTCGGCGGCCCAGAATTTGTCGGCGACGGCATAGCAGCAGGTCACTTCCTGCTCCGTGCGCACGTTCAGGCCGGCCTTCTCTACGCGCTGTTTCCAGCCCTCCAGCTCGCGGTCGTCGAAGAGCTCGATGCCGAAGTGCCGCGCGTGCGTGTCGGCGATACGGGCGCCGGGGATGTGAACCAGAGCCAGGTGAATGGCCGGGTTGTCGAGCCGCCAGTTGGCGTAATCAGGCTGTGTCTTGGTGGGGGCCACGCCGAGCAGGTTGCGGTAGAAGGCAACCGACTTGTCGAGGTCGCTGACGCTGAGGTTGATGTGCACACGGGTCTTCATCGTTTCTCCTTTATCGTAGAAATACGATATAATGGCGCATAAAGATTCACGCAAGTTCGCTCAAAAGTTCCTTCAGGCGCCTGAGCGCTTCGCGCCTCACGCAGTAGCAGATCCGGGGACCTTCAGTCTCGCCGTAAATGATGCCGGTGTCCTTGAGCACCTTGAGGTGCTGGCTTACGGTGCTCTGGGCCAGCGGCAGATGCTCCACGATGTCGCCGCACATGCAGCCTTCGCGCCGCAACAGAAGCTGCACAATGCGCACGCGGGCGGGATGTCCAAGGGCCTTGGCCAGCCTGGCCAGCTCCTTGTCGGGGGCGAGCTTCCTGATCGTCCCGGGCGGGGTGCAGCAGTTGTCGGTTTGGCGCTTCATCGTAGTAATACGATAAACGCGCCATCGATGAAATCCATCGTAAAAATACGAAATAATTCCCGCGACTCAACGGCCACGGGCGCGGCAGGTGCCGCGCCCGCTTTGTTTCTCAGCCCATCCGCTACTTCCTGCGCTTGTAGGTCATCTCGACAATCTTCATTTCGGGGTTGTCGCCATAGGTGTCGAAAACCTCGACCACGGCTTCGTCCTTGCTCTTGCGGGTGTTCACCACGCGGCTCTTGACCTTCATACCGCCCATGCCCTTCTCGGTCCACTCGCCGGTGATGGTCATGGTGCCCGTCTTCTCATCGAGCTGGCCGCTCATGATGTGCATGGAAGTGCCCATGTTACTGGTCCACAGACCCTGAAATTCTCTGTTGCTGTTGTCGTAGCCGAAAATGCCGAAGCCCTGCATGGGCATGTCGCCTTCGCCCTTGAACTCTTCGTGGATGAAGCGGTCAAAGCGCATCGTGATCTTCGAAGTGGCCTTGAAGGGCATGGGGTCCTTGCCGGGCTCCATCCACATCCGCCCTTCTACGATCCAGTCCCCGACTTCCTCGGCGAGCCACTTGTGCTCGGGGCCGGGCTGCTGCAGTTTGGCCCACTCTTCGTGCATGTCGCCTTCCTTCTTCTCACCGCCCTTGTCCTGGGAGAGAGCGGGCATCAGGTTGGCACAAACAATCACGAAGAGCGCGGCACACATCGTGTAGGCAAAGCGGATCATGAGGTCTCCTTGGGTTGTCCCGAACTGACGGACGGAAGGCGATTGGGGATACGGTGAATCCGGAATTCTTGTCATCGGTTGTGATGGGAGTCAAGTGTTGAGTCCAGGGATGCGCCCAAGCAGCTTTTCAAGCGGACCTCCAGGTGTTACCTTTTTACACATGACCACAGATGTCGTCGCCCAGCTCATTGTCGGAAGCTCGCCGCGCATTCGCGCACTGCGCCAGCAGGTGGCCCAGGTAGCGGCAAGCGATCATCCGGTGCTCATTCTGGGTGAAAGCGGCTCGGGCAAAGAAGTCGTCGCACGGGCGATTCACGCAGCCAGTGTCCGGCATGCCGCGCCATTTGTGGGCCAGAGTTGCCTGGCGATTCCCGAGACGCTGATCGAAAGCGAGCTCTTCGGGTATGAGCCCGGAGCATTCACGGACGCCCGAGAGCGCCGCATCGGCCTGTTTGAACAGGCGGAAGGCGGCACGCTGTTTCTAGACGAGATCGGCGACATTCCGCTGGCCTTTCAGAAGCGCCTGCTGCGCGTGCTGCAGGAGCGTGAGGTGCGCCGCCTGGGCAGCGTCGTGGCCATTGCCATCAACGTGCGAGTGGTTGCCGCAACGAACGCGCCCATCGAGCAGGCGGTGGCCCAAGGCACGTTCCGCAGCGACCTGCTCTATCGCCTCAACACCTTTGAAATCCGCGTGCCCCCGCTGCGCCAGCGCTCTGAGGACGTTCCCCTGCTTGTCGAGCACTTCATCGCCAAACATGGGCGCGCGTACGGCTTTGCGTCCAAGCCCGCGGCCGGCCTTCTGAAGCGGCTGCAGGAATATCCCTGGCCGGGCAACGTGCGCGAACTGGAGAACTTTGTCGTGCGCTGGATGACGCTGGGTGATGAGGCCCTGGAAGCGCTGGACAAGAAAGTGGCCCTGAGTTTTGACACCACGAGCAACCGGCGTTGGCTCTCGATGTCCATGGAGGAGATCGAGGCCGAGGTCATCAAGATGTTCCTGGAAGACTGCGGTCGCAACAAGACGCTGGCAGCCAAGCGACTGGGGCTGGCGCGCAAGAGCCTTTACAACAAGATCGAGCGCTACGGCATTGAGGGCGCGGTGAAGGGCAAGTAGGGCATGCCTTCACTGCGGGCGGCGTGCTGACCGGCCATGGGGCCCGCCCGGCGCGATGGGCCCCAAGCGAAACGACGCCCGCAGGGGCGTCGTCGAGGCTGCCTGAAAATTCTTGGTGCACGGGGTGGGACTTGAACCCACAAGCCCTTTCGGGCACTCGCACCTGAAACGAGCGCGTCTGCCAATTCCGCCACCCGTGCACTGTCACGGCAACGTGTGCCGTGGCGAGGCGGGAAAGATACAAAGGAAGCTCAGGCCTTCAAGGGCCGGGGAGACTACTTTGAAACCGTTTCGCGCTCGGACTTTTCGACATTCACCTCGCGCGAGGGCTTGTTTTCAAGCTTGGGGTCGGAGCTGGCAGCTTCGCTGATGTCGTCTTTGACGTCTTTGATGCCCTTCTTGAACTCGACCACGCTCTTTCCGAGGTTCTTGGCGATCATGGGAAGGCTGCCGCCGAAGAGGATCAGCGCCACCACACAGATGACAATGATTTCACCCGTCGAGAGGTTGAAGAACGCTAGAAAGTCCATGGCCGGCCTCCGTCATCGTCATGCACTGATTCTGACATACTCAACACCGCCTGTAACCAAATGTTCCGCGAATACACTCCTTCAGCGTACAATAGCTCTACAGACACACAAGGAAGCCCGCGAGCGATGCCCGTACCTCAACCTCAAGCCGTGACCGTCCACTTCAGTTGCCAGGCCTGCGGCAACAGCTTTCCCGCCACCAAAGAGCAGATGATGGTCCAACCCATCTGCCCCAAGTGCCGCACCTGGGGAAGGATCGTAGGCCCGGACGGCAGGCCGGTGCAGGCCGCCCGCAAGGGGGCCGGTTCTTCGCCCTATGCGGCCGCCATGGGAGCCTCGCATTCCGAAGAGCCGGTCACCGTCGACTTCACCGTGGCCCACGGCAAGAAGGACACAACGGCCATGCTGCGCATGGTGTTCGTCGTCGTGGCGGGCCTTGCCGTGCTGATTCTGGGCTACATGCTGATCAGCAACCTTCAAACCGGCGCGGCTGAGCGCAAGAAGCAGGAACGTGAAACAGTGCTCGATGTGAAGGCCTACGAAACTGCGGTAGACGAGGCCATGAAACGCGTGCGCTCTGCCCTCAGCGCCGGCGGCAAGAACGAAGTGATCGAGGCATCCGACCTCACGCAGGCCCTGGAGGCCATTTCTGCCCAGCCCACGGGCGGCATGAAGCTGCCCTGGAGCACGCCACCCAAGCCGGGGTCTCCGCACCGCTCTTACAGCTTTATCGTAAAGCACACGGACGCCAAGGGCGTGCAACACGTGGGCTTCATTGTGCTGCTGTACTACAAGAAGTCTGAGGAAGTGCTTTCGGCCGAGCAGGCCCTCAAAGACCAGCTTTCGAACAAGACGCACTTTGGACTCTCCGTCCAGAGCGCCATGTGGTTCCTCGGATATCAGGGCGTGAATTACGGCGGACCGGTGCGTGACGCCATGAACGTGGCCATGGCTGCGGCGCCACCCAGCGACTTTGCCCAGTTCCGCAAACGCACCGGAATCGCCGGCGACGATTAGCCCTCAAGATTTCCGCCCGGCCAGCCGATGTATCAGATACGTGATGTCGGCGGAATGTCGTGAACTGGCCCTATCTGCTCGAGCGCATGGTTTTCATGGCGGTCCTGCTCGGACTGCCCGCGATGGCACTTTACAGCTACGTCATGCTCCTGGTGCGCCACCGCGAGCATCTGGACACGCTGCACGCCGAGCGCACTCGCGCCCGGGAGGCGGCCCGTCTCAAGCAGATCAAGCGTGAAGAAGCCGCGCGCCTGGCGGACCCCCTGTTTCGTTTCCGACGCCGTCCGCCCGCCGCGGGCTTGCTTCACCCCACGTCCATCGAGCACGTCAGACCCGGCATGATTCTGGGCCGGGACCTGTCCCTGAGCCAGGGACGAACCCTGGCGGCGGGGCACCGTCTCGATGCCGCGTCCATCGAGCTTCTGCGCCAGTCCCAGCAGTTCCTCGTGCCCATCCTGTATGAGGGCGATCAGGGGCCCCATGAGGGCCGGACTTTGGCATAATCACAAGGGCCTTCAACGTCCGCCCTCGGGCGGGTGTGGGCGCAAGCCATGGAAGGCTTGGTGCCGGGCATCGGGTGGCGCCCTTGGTCAAGGGGGCCCTGCCCCTGTCAGCAGACGGCACGAAGCCGCAGGTCCAGGCGCGCCAATGCCTGTGGGGAGTGATTGCCGATGCTCGTTCGCCTCGTGGCCGCCACCCTGGCGGCAGGTCTTTGCCTGTCGATGATGACGGCGCTTCATCACGGACAGGAGAGTGACAACCCCAAACCCGCCCCCAAGGTAGACAAGCGCCCTGCCAAGGAGCAGGCGCAGGAACATGTGCGGCGCGCCCGCCGGCTCATCGACTTCGGCCGACCCCTGCTTGCCAAGAAACAGCTCGACCTCGCCCTGGCGCAGGATCCCCAGAGCCGCGACGTCATGCTCTGGCAGTTGCGGCTCTATACGCGCAGCACCGGGGGCGCTGAAGATGCCCGCAAGTGGGCTGAAGCACTGGCCAAGAACTTCCCCGACGACTACGAATCCTGCTTCGAGATCGCCAACTTCCTGTTCATCACGCAGCCCGACGTGGTCGCACCCAACCCGGGCAAGGAAGACGAAGTCAAGGCCGCGCTGACCCGCCTGAAGGCCGAGGTTGAGATTTTCCAGGAACTTGCGGACTACATCATCGCCCCCACAGAGACCCTGCCGGGCGCGGCATCGCCCCGCGCGGACCTCTCGCTTGCCTGGCTGGCGCGCGCGAGCCGGCAGACCCCGCGGACCGGAGAAGTGTGCTTCCTGGCGGCTCAGGAGCTGGACTTCCGGGCGCGCCGTTTTGAGAGCTTTTCAAAGCTGCATGGGAGTTTTGGGCCCTTTGGCGAGGCGGCCCGGAAGCTGCTGGAACGGGCCGAGAAACTGTACCGGCGCGTGATCGAGACCAGCGCGGCCGACCTTACGGCGCGCGCGGCCCTCTGCCAGGTGCTGCTGCGCCTCGGGCGCTACGAAGACGCGCGTCGCGAGTGTGATGCTGCGCTTCTGCTGTCGGGCGAGGATGCGCCCGTGACCAACCGCTTGAACGCGATTCTGATCGATGTTGCGGGCGCGACGGGCGACCTGGAGCTGCTGATCGGCCGATTGGAGCTGAGGCACCGGGTCTACAACGACGTGGACAGCGCGCTGGATCTGTCCGCCGCGCGCAGGATTCGTGACGCCAAGTGGCCCTTTGACCGCTGGCGGGAGTATCGAGTGGTGTTCGGCCTGCGGGGCGAGGCGCGCCTTCAGGGCTGCGGCGAACTGCTTCAACTGCAACCGGACTTCCTGGAGATTCACCTTCTGGCGGCGGAGGCCCTGATCAGCCGCGCCGAGGCGATCACGGAAAACGTGGAAGCGCGCAACTCGTGGTATGAGGGCGCGGTGAAGGCCGTGGACAAGGCCGGAGAGCTGGGAGAGAAGCTGCCGGATGCGTCGCGGCTGCGGGCGCTGGCATTGTGGCACCTGGGCCGCTTTGAGGAGGCAGCAGAGGCCTTCTCGCGTACGGCCAGGCTGGACCCCGAAGACGACTATGCCAGGCGTTACGCTCGCGCTGCGCGGGACATTGCGGCGGGCCTCTACACGGCGCCGGACTACATGGCCCTGCTCAATCTGGGCCGGGACTCGGACTTCAAGCTTCAGCGCAGCCTGCTGGAGTCGCTGGTCAAGCGTGCCCCCCGCTTCTTTGATGCCTGGCTGATGCTGGGTGAAGTCAACTTTCTTCAGAGGTTCAACGAGGAAGCCCTCGCTGCCTACAAGCAGGCTCTGGAGCTGGGGCCGGAAAACCTGCAGGCCCTCTATGGCGCCGGCTTTGCCGCCATCAACCTGGGCGACTTCCAGCAGGCCTTGAAGCACTGGGAGAAGCTGAACGCCCTGAGCGACAATTATCGCGGCACGCGGCGCTGGATGCGCATTGCCCGGAGTGCGCTCACCAAGGGAGAGAACCGGGCCAACGCCGTGCGCACCTGGATCGCGGCCGCCACCCCGACGGACGCGCCGCGAAACCGCAAGGCGCAGCTTGAAAAGGCCGTGGAGCAAGACCCCACGTTCTCCGAAGCGCTGACGGACCTGGCCCGATTGCTGCGCGAGGAAGCGGTTTCATCCGGCGAGCGCAACATCGGCATGCTGGAACGGGCGGAAGCCCTGCTCAGCCAGGCCTGGCAACAGGCCGAGGACAATTACGCCAAGGCCTCGGCGCGCCTTGAACTCGGACGCGTGCGCGTTCAGCTCCGGCGCTTTGAATCCGCCGCCGAAGACATGGAGGCCGCCTTTGCCCTTGACCCCGATGACGGCACGGCGCTGCTGATGGCGGCGCTGGCGCGGCGCGCTCTGGGTGATGAAGCGGGGGCCGCGGCTCTGATGCGGCGTCTTTACGCGGAGGTGCCCGGCTCCATTCTACTGCGGCCCAGCGACCAGGTGATGACGCTGCTGGGCCTGGCGCCCGTCAAGGCGCAGGGTCCAAGGGCCGTCACGCCAGGCTGGACGGCGGGCGAGAAGCTGAAGTTCGATGTCAGCATCTCGGGTGAAGGTGAAGGTGGCGAAGTGGGGCACCACCGCGCACAGTGGGGCTTTGAGATGCGCGTGGAAGTCGCGGCCACGCCGGAAAACGGCGGCCTGTGGAAGCTGATCGTCACGTTTGCGCCGGGCGCGGCGGCGGCCGTGCCGGGCCTGGAGGAACTGCGACTCCAGGTGGAGCTCAGCCCGTGGTTTGGTCTGGTGCGCAATCCGCTGCCGGCCTCGCGCGCGCTGGCCGATGCCGTAGACCCGGCCATTTCCGCCCTGTGCGACGCGCTTTGCCTGGGTCTGGGTGATTCGCCCGTCCTTCCGCCCTATGGCTGGCGCAATGAGCGTACCCAGGGGCCGGCCCACTTCAGCGGCGAGGGCTATGCCGAGGCTGCGGCGATTGAGCAGTTGGTGGGGGACAACCTTCTGGTGCGCCGTGTGGCGGCCCGGGGCCGCTATGCCGGGGGCGACCCCGATTACGTCAATGACGGCGGGCGCGTGGAGTGCGTGGTCGAACTCGCGGGTGCGCGCTGCCAGTTGCGCCGCCTGACCCTGACCATTTTGAACGAACAACTGGCGGAGACGGACGACGACGTGATCTCATCGAAGCTCAGCGTCAAGCTCACGGCCAGGTAACCAGATTCCGCCATGCCCTATCCCGATCTGCGCTCCTTCATCGCTGACCTCAAGCGCCGCAAGGAACTCGTTGAAATCAGCGAGCCCGTTTCGACGGATCAGGAAATCGCCTGCGCGGCCGACCGCGTATCCAAGCTGCCCAAGGGCGGTCCCGCGCTGCTGTTTTCCAACGTGCAAGGTGCGGGCCTGCCCGTTCTGATCAATGCGCTGGGCAGTGAGAGGCGCCTTTCGCTCGTGTGCGGCGTCGAACACTTCGAGGGCCTGAAGCACCGCCTGGCTGAACTTCTCGAGTTGCTGCAGGCGCCGCGGAAAAGCCTGATGGACAAACTCAAGGCTCTGCCCCTGCTCTCGCAGCTTGCAGGCTACTTTCCGCGCTATGTGAAGCGGGCTCCCTGCCAGGAAGTTGTTCACACGGGCGACGCCATTGACCTGTCAAGACTTCCGGTGCTGAAGACCTGGCCGGAAGACGGGGGGCCGTTCATCACCTTTCCGCTGGTGTTCACGCACTCGCCGCGCGACGGCAAGCGCAACTGCGGCATGTACCGCATCCAGATATACGACCGCCGCACCACGGGCTTTCACGTGCATACGCACCACACGGCCGCCGAACATATGCGCGAGGCCAAGCGCGCCGGCAAGGACCGCCTGGAGGCCGCGATTGCCATCGGTGGAGCCCCCGCGGTCACGTTTTCGGCTGTGCTGCCGCTGCCGCCGGGTCTGGACGAGATGATCCTGGCGGGCTTCCTTCAGGGGCGGCCCGTTGAGATGGTGCAGTGCAAGACCGTCAATCTCCAGGTGCCGGCCAGCGCGGACTTCGTGATTGAGGGCTATGTCGCGATTGATGAAAAGCGCCGCGAGGGACCCTTTGGTGACCACACGGGTTTCTACTCGCTGGCCGACGACTACCCGACGTTTCATGTCACGGCCATCACCCAGCGCCGCGATCCTGTTTACTTTGCCACCGTGGTGGGCCCGCCTCCCCAGGAGGATTCCTGGATGGCGCGGGCGATTGAGCGCCTGTTCCTGCCGCTGATGCAGCAGACCATTCCCGAAGTCATCGACTATCGCCTGCCCTTTGCCGGCGTCGCCCACAACCTCATGCTGGTCAAGATCCGCAAGAGTTACCCCGGACAGGCCCGCAAAGTCGCCCACGCGGTCTGGGGGCTGGGCCAGGCCATGTTCACCAAGGTGATCTGCGTGGTCGATGAAACCGCCCCTGACATGACCGACGAGCCGGCCCTGGCGCGCCATATCATCGAGCGTGTCAATTTCGCACGCGATGTCGAGTTCGTGCTGGGGCCCACGGAGACCCTTGACCATGCCACCCGCGCCCTTCACTTCGGCAGCAAGGTCAGCCTCGATGCCACCCGCAAGCTTCCCGGCGAAGAGCTGACGGGGCTTTTCCTGGCCTCTGAGGGTCCGGCGGCCATGCCGCCGCTCGACGGCCTGGGCCTGGCCGGCCACTGGGAAGTCGGCGGCGTTCACGTGCTGGAGATTCAGAAGCAGCGCGGCTATCAGGCGCAGGAGCTGGCCCGGGAGCTGTTCCAGCGGGCCAAGGACGCGCCTTTGCCGCCTGTCGTGGTCCTGGAGGCGGGGCTGGTGACGCGCGGCAGCGGCGAGGAACTGGTGTGGGCCGCCCTGGCGAACATGGACCCCGAGCGGGACTGCATCTTTGATGAGCGCCCTCAGGCCGAGTCTTCCGGCCGCGTCAGACTGGCGCGCCACACCGGCCGCCTGGTGATTGACGCCACGAGCAAGGACAGCCGCGACGGTTTTGCCCGAGACTGGCCCCGCAAACAGACCCATGCGCCGGAGGTTCTGGCCCGGGTCCGTGAACTGCTGGGAAGGCACGGGCTTGCGGTTTGAAAGGCGAAAAATGCAGACGGGCGCGGCGACATGCCGCGCCCGTCTGCATTTGATGGGGTCAAGGCCTGGCGGCGGTGATGACGGTGACTTCGGCTTCCTGACCGTCGCGGATGTATTTGACGAGCAGGGGGGTACCGGCGTCCACGGAGATGAGGATATCGCTCACGTCGCAAAGATAGTGAATCCTGCGCCCGCCAATGCTGACAAGAATGTCGTTGACCTGTAGGCCGGCAGCCTCCAGCGGGCTCTGCTCACCGCCGACCTTGGCGAACTTGAGCATGATGAAGCCGCCCACCTTGCGGTCCGGGTTTCGCTTCCAGCCGCCGTTGGCGATGCCCAGTGAGCTCTTGGCGGGGGGGAGCTTGAAGGGGTCCATCATGCCGGCGATGCCGCCGCTGCCGTCGCGGCGGGCGTCTTCGTCACTGCGCGGGATGGTGCCGAACTGGCCGGATTCCGAGGGCAGGTCGTTGCGGGCGCTGAACTCGATGGTTTTGTCGCCGCGCTTGACCGTGAATTTGAAGGTGCTGCCCCTGGGCTTGGTGCCGATGACGCCGTAGTAGCGGAAGGCGTTGAAGATCACGGATTCGTCCATCTTGACGATGATGTCGCCAGACTGAAAGCCGGCGTCGGCGGCCTCGGTCTCTGGTTCGACGGACTCGACCAGGGCGCCCTCAGCCTTGGCGCCCAGGGCAACCTTCAGGCCGCTGACGAGGCCGTGGCGCACGACAATGGCGCCGCCTTCCTGGGCCTTGAGGGCGTCAAGAAAGTGCCGAATCTGATTGGCGGGGATGGCGTAGCCCGCGCCTGTATTGAAGCGTTTGCCGTGGCTGGCGATGTTGCGGCCGTTGATGCCGATGATCTCGCCGTCCATGTTGAAGGAGGGGCCGCCCGAGTTGCCGGGGTTGATGGCCGTGTCGATCTGGATGCAGTCGCAGTAGCCGCCCTGAAAGCGATTCTTCGCGGTCACGGTGCCCAGGGTGATTGTGGGCTCGGAGCCGCCGCCCGAGAGCAGGAAGGGGTCGCCGATGCTGAGGCAGAGGTCTCCGATCTGGATCTTCTCGCTGTCCGCCAGCTTGGCAAAGGGCACCTTTTCGCCCTTCTCCAGCACGATCTTGCCCAGCACGATGTCGCCGCGCGGGTCAGCGCCCACGGGAATGGCCGTGAACCTGCGCGAGTTACCGGCCATGCGCACGGAGGTCTTGGCCTCCATGCCCTTGGGGGCGTCGTTGTAGACGTGGTGGTTGGTCAGGAAGTAGCCGTCCTCGCTGATGCACACGCCGGAACCGCCGCCGATATGCACGAACGCGGGCCAGACCTTCTTGACCAGGTCGCGCGTTTCGCGGTCGATCCTGTCGATGTTGGTCGAGGGCGCCGACGTCTTCTTGTCCTGCGCCTGTGCGGCAAACCCGCCGACGAAAAGCGAGAGTGCAAGTGCTGCCATCAGCTTCTTCATGTTTCGCTCCGCAACTGGAGTAAGTTGAGTGTTGAGTGCTTAGGGCCTAGGGCCGAGGGTGACCTTGACTTCCATTTCCTTGTCGCCGCGCAGCAGCTTCACGGTAAGCACATCGCCCACCTTGTGGCCGGCGATGTGGGCAATCAGATCGGGAACGTCATTCATGTCGGCTTCGTCCACTTTCAGGATGATGTCGCCCGTGCGGATGCCGGCCTTCTCGGCGCCGGAGCCCGAAATCACGTTGCCGACTTCGAGTCCCGGCTTGTCGGGCCACTTCTTGTTGGCGCCGATGCCCATGAAGGGGGCCTTGGGCCGCTCCACGAACTTGCCTTCCTTCATCAATGCGTAGGCGCGCTTGACTTCGTGCATGTACGCCGCGTAGCTCACGCCCGAGGCCTGGCCGAACGTCTCGTGGTTGTGCAGGGTGACCATGCCGATGATCTTCCCGTCGTTGTCGGCCACGGGAGCGCCCAGAGTGGCGTTTCCGATGCGTGCATCGAGCTGGAAGGCTTTGCGCGCCTCACGATCGATGGCGCTGACGATGCCGTCATTGATCAGCACGCGCAGGGGGTTCTGGCCGCGGCCCACCACAAAAACCTGCTGGCCGCGCTCGGGCTTCAGTTCGTCGGCGGGAAAAGACGCTATGGCGACATCCTTCGCGGTGCTGAGGTCGGCGTCGATCTCCAGCAGGGCGAGGTCGATCTCCTGGTGACGGCCGACGACCTTGGCCGGGTAGCGGTCGCCGCCGGGCAGGGTCACAGTCACGCCCTCAACGCCCGGGCCCGCGCCTGTGGTATTGAAGTCGCCCAGGGTGCGATCGGAGATCAGCACGTGGTTCTTGCCCACGATCAGGCCCGAGAAGGGCCCGATGTCGTAGCGCTGGAAGGGGTCATTGGGGTCTTCACCGCCCATGCCGGGAATGGGCAGCCGCGGTGTGCGCGGCGCGGGCGGTCGCACCGCTTCATGGTCGTAGTCAATTTCGACGGAGACCGTGAACTTGGCCATGGACTTGGCCACTTTGATGCGCTGGGCCTCGAGCTCTTTGTGCAGCACGGGCTCCTGGGCCGAAAGTGCCGCCGCCGAGAGGCCAAGGGCCAGCAGCAGGGCGAAAGTCGTGAACTTGGTTTTCATGGTCGTTCTTTGTCGTTCAGTCCCGGCTGCATGTCGGGCCGGGTGCCAGGGTTAGAAGTCGTCTTCCTTCTGGACTGTGATCAGGTCCACGGTCTTTTCCCGCCCGCTCTCGGCGTCTTTGACCGTGAGCTGGATGTGCGTGCCGATGGGCAGGCCGTAACTCACGGCCACCTTGGTCTTGCGTTTGCGTCCGAAGCCGCTTTCCATCTCCACCTCTCGCTCGATGAAACCAATGCCCAGCATCTCCTTGAGGCGCGGCATGCTCGGAATCTTGTAGTTGTCCACTCTCATCAGGTGCATGCCGTTCTTCAGGCCGGCCTTGTCGGCGGGGCCGCCCGGGGTGACGTCCGTGACGATGATGGCGCCCGCCTCCTTCGAGTACTTTGCCTTGAAGCCCAGCGAGGCCTGGGCCAGGTCGTCTTCCTTGACGCCCTTTTTCAACTGCGGCAGGACGGCAGCTATCTGGTTGGAGGGAACGGCGCAGCCCATGTGGCGCCCGGCCATCCAGTGGGGGCACATCATGGCGATGACTTCTCCGTCCAGGTTACAGATGGGGCCGCCGTGGTCGCCGGCGTGAATGGCGGTGTCGACCTCGAACACGTTGCCCCGGTAGGGGTCGCCCCCTTCGTCGGGGTTGATGACGCCGATGGGCTCAAAGCGGTAGAAGCCTGAAACCGTTCCGAACGAGAAGCTGATCTGGCGGTCGATGAGCAGGCTGTCCAGGGTATTGCCGAGGGCGAGCGCCGTGGAGCCCACCTCCACTTTGTCGGAGTTGGCCAGCTTCAACGAAGGCAACTTCGGATGTCCTTCGTCCATCTTCACCAGGAGCATGAGGTTACGCTTGTCCTTGCCGACCACCTTGCCCGTGAACTCCTTGCCGTCGTGGGCCATAAGCCAGCAGGAGGAGCCGGGCTCCAGGTTGTTCGTCGCCGCCGATTCAAAGTTCGTGACGACGTACTCTTCGTCGACCACAAAGCCCGATGCCGCCAAGGCCGCGCCCTGCGCCAGACCCGTGGCCTGGGGATTGCTCAGGTCGGGACGGCTGTCCGCTATGGCAACCACGCTGGGCGTCAGCTTGCGGGCCAGCGCCACGCGCTCGGCCTGAAGCTTCTTCAGCGTCGGAAACTCCTGTGCCTGAGCCGGCGCGGCTTCCATGGATATCGTGGCTGCGCTGATTCCCAGCGCGAGCACAGACAGTGCGGCAAACTTCCATCGCATCTGCGGCATGCGAAACCCTCTCTTGAACGTGTTTGCGGTTTGCGGTGACCTTCGGCCCCGGCACCCGGTCCTGCGGATAAGTCCTGCCCCAAGCCTATTACGCGGCGGCCCGCCCCAATGGCCAGAAAAACCGCGTGGCCCTCCTTCTTCCATGTTGACCGAGCTGCCGGCACGGGTTTTGGCACCACCACGCTGGATTTGGGATTCAGCCCCGCCCGGCGGGACATGGTACGGCGATCTCGCGTTACGCCCCCGCCTTCTGGCCCGGGGCTGAAATCCAGAATTGTAGTGCTAGTGCCGCGGAGGGGCCAATCCTCACGCAGGAATTCGTCCATGAAAAAGCAGCGCCGCCCCAAGGGGGCGGCGCGTGCAACCCGATGCAGGTCAGGGCTTGTTGGAGCGCGCCTCGACGTAGCGGCGAACAATCTGGTCGGCCCACTTGCGCTGAACCTCTACGTTCAGGGCGCCTTCCGTTGCGCCGATCAGGGTCTTCATGCTGGAAAGCGCGAGGGAGTGCTTGCGCTCGCCGTTGGAGGCCGAGACATCCTGGCCGAGCAGAATATAGGCGCGGCTGGTGTCACGCTGCAGGTCAAACACCACAAACTCAAGGCGGACTGCCGCGTCGCCCTGGGCCTTGACGGTGAACACGTCGCCCAGTTGAACTCCGTGGCGCGACCCGGCGTCGAGAACCGCCACATCGACATCGCCCTCCTGGAGGCGGCCGATGTAGTTCTGGCTCTCCAGGCCGATGATGTGGACGTTGTCGGGCTTGTTCAGACCCTTGGGCCCGGCCGACTCATAGTCTGTGATTTTCTTGGGACCGGGCAGGAAGCCGAGGAAACCCGTGTCCATGTGCTGGTGGGTATAGCTGACCGCCAGCACCAGCGCCGTCAACGCCAGCAGCGTAGCCGGCAGTGTCAGGCCGAACAGCGCGAACTTGTCGAACTTTCCGACGGCCTCATTCTGCGCCGGTGCGCCTGCGGCTCCGGGCGGCGGAACTTTTCCTGCGGGTGGCGGCTTCTTGGCCATGGTCTTCTCTTCCTCAGTTACAATTTTACGGGCCTAGCCCGAAAACATCCGATCACACTGCGCCAGCCGGTCTGCTACCGGACCGCGGCCGAACCAAAGGTGGCCGCGCTCTTGATGGAGTCATTCTCGAGCACGGTAACCTTGCCGCGGAACTCGTCCGTCAGGCGGCCTACGGAGTAGTTGTCCTCCACCTGCTCCACGCGCATGCGGCCGATGACCTTGCCCGCGCGGTGGATGGTGAAGAGCTGGTTGAATTCCACGCCCGCCTGCTTTCCGATGCTGATGGTGACCACGCCCGTACGCGGATCATCGCCCACGGCCATGACGCGGCCCTGGAGCCAGGTGCGGCCGGACATGTCCGCGAGGCGGCGGATGTTGGGGTCAATCTGCTCGTACATGGCCAGCGTCTTGACCGTGTTGGTGTAATTGCGGGACAACTGGAAGTAGACGTCCTCCAGCTCGGCTTCCTGCTTCTTGATGCGCTCGATGTCGTTCTTGACCTGGGCCAGCTCGGCGGTCAGGGCATCGCGCTCGATGATCACGCGCTGGATTTCGTAGTCGAGGTTGAACACCTTCTGCTGGAAACTGGCGATGATGTAGCGGAAGGCCTGCATTTCGGCGCCGAAGAGGCGGGCGCGGTCGCGCGACTCGCTGAAGCGGTTCAGGGCCTTGCGCCAGGCACGTCCGTTCTCCGCGATCTGCTTTTCCAGCGTCGCAAGCTGGCTGTTGATCTCGGCCACGGTCGCGAGATGGGCGCGCTTGGCATCGCCGCCGAGGTTGCGTTCCAGCTCGATGAGGCTGTGGCGCTTGTCAATCTTCGAGCCCGGCAGCGGGTCTTCGGAGCCGCCCGTGCCGCCTTCATCCGGCAGGCCGTAAGGCGCGCCGCCGAGGCTTTCCGGAGAGAGCTGGGCGTCGGCCGAGTTCAGGCCCTTGTCGTGGCCGCGTTCACCCACCACGCCGCCCATCAGGTCGACGTAGCGGTAGGCAATGGCGCGCCGGATGTTGGCCTCGGCGACCCACTTGTCCCGCCAGTCGGGTTCGGGGTCCATGTGCATGAAGATGAACGCCACGTTCAGGCCGACAAGCCACGCGACGGCGAGCATCAGCATCGTTCGGGAGAATACGCCCATCGTTGTTCCTCAGTTTTCCAGCGCTGCACTGCAGGTATTCGACTTCGCCATGCACCTCAAGCCTTGAGACTTCCCCGATCGCCTAGGGGCGGCGGCCGGTCAGGCGCGCCATGAACAGGCGCGTCACTGCTTCATCGCCCTCGCGGGGCAGAACCTGACGGTTGGGAACGTCCTCAATGGTGCACTCACAGGTTTCGTTCTGGACTTCCACCACGTTGACCACGGCCACCGTCACGCCGTTTCGCGTAACGGTGTACTTCTGAAACAGTTCCACACCGTCGCGGCGGCCCTTGTTCAATTGCAGGCTGGTGGCCGTCGACCACACCACGCGGGCGAAGATAACCGGGCCGTTTTCGCCCAGATCCGCCTGCAGATCGGGGCGCAGGGAGCGATAACGGGCGCGCATATCCAGACGGCGCTCCAGCTCCTCCTGCAGCACGAACTGCTGGAACTCCATGCGCAGGTAATCTTCCTGGTGGCGCGCATAGAGGCTGTGGGCCGTGGCGACCTGCTTGAGCAGGGTGCCGCGCTCGGTGAACAGTTCGCGCTTCTTGCCCGTGCGCTCGGCGACGGCGGCCTGGAGCACGGAGACCACTTCGTTGTCGTAGTCGCGGGTGATGGACGGGAAGTCGCGCACGGCATCTTCAAGTTCCTGGGCGCGGGCTTCCACGTCGCGTCGGGCGAGCGCAGAGTCCGCCTGCCAGGATTCCATGGTCGCGCGCGAGGCGTTGAGCTTGGCCAGTTCGGCGCTCTGTTCGGCCTTGTCTTCGCGGTTCTTGTGGCGGGCCGCCAGATACTCGCGGTAGGCCGCCTCGAGGCGGTCCTTGTCGCGGTGGCGCGCCGCCACTTCCCATTCGTAGCGCTCGCGCCATTGCACGCTGCCGGCAAGCGCAACAGCCACATACTGGCTCAGGATCAAGCTCAGCAGCAGCACGACGATGATCAGCACCTTGGTGGCGATATGCACGCGAAACTCCTACACGCAAACAGCAAGCGCCCAACCGCGCCTGGTTGAATGATGTGCTTCTCTGGGGGTGAGAAACGAAAGATAGCGGTCGTGCTAGGCAGGTCAAGAGGATAAATGGCCGCCCCTCACAAGCTTATGCGCAGAGTGTTTTGGCCGTCACGGCACGGTCACGCACTGCCGAGACCCCGGGGGCTCGGTTTTGCTCCGTCCGCCGGTTGACAATCGGCCCCTGCTCCCTACACTTCCCCCCCTCAATGCCGGACGCGCCGGGCACAGGGCCAGGTGGCGGCATCTATTCAGACTCCAGCGGGGCCGGCGCCGTGGTCAGCACCAACGGCGCTCCAAAGCCCGGACTGGAACAGGCGAGACGACATGGCAACAGCGCAGGCTCAGCCGGCCCAGAGCGGTCAGGCGGACATTCCCAAGCTTTCTCCCGAGGCTCTTCTTGAGGCCGGTTTCCACTTCGGACACCGCACCAGCCGTTGGGACCCCCGCATGAAGGGGTATATCCGCGACAAGAAGAACGGCATCCACATCATTAATCTGAAAGAAACGCTGCGCGGCCTGATCGCCGCCAAGCACTTCCTGCGCAACCTCGTCAGCACCGGCGTCAAGGTCGTGTTCGTCGGCACCAAGAAGCAGGCCAAGGACATTGTCCGCGCCGAAGCCGAGCGCTGCGAACAGGCCTTCGTCAGTGAGCGCTGGCTGGGCGGCACCCTGACCAACTTCCCCACGATCCGCAAGCGCCTGGCGCGCCTCGACAAGCTGGAGGCCCTCGAATCCAGCGGTCAGCTCGCCAAGATGCCCAAGAAGATGCAGGCCGTCGTCAACCGCGAGCGCCGCAAAATCCTCAGCAACCTGGAAGGGCTGCGCCGTCTCGACAACCTGCCCAGCGCCCTGATCATCGTGGATGCCAGCATGGAACGCACGGCCATCCTCGAGGCCCGCAAGCTCGGCGTGCCGGTGATTGCCATCGTCGACACTGACAGCAACCCCGAGAACGTGGACATCGTCATCCCCGGCAACGATGATTCCGTGCGCGGCATCCAGATCGTGCTCCATGCCTTGGCCGATGCCTGCATTGAAGGCAAGAAGCTGGCCGAACAGGGCAAGGGCCTTGAACTCAAGAAAGGCCTGGGCATCGTCGGCTATGACGATGCGGCGCCCAAGCCCAAAGACGATCGCGGACGCGGAGGCCCCCGCGGCGACCGTCGTGGCGGCGGCGGCACGCGCCGGCGCGGCCGCGGAGACGAAGCCAGCCCCGAGGCGGAGGCCGCGGCCAAGGAAGCCGTGGAAGTCGCCGAGGCGCAGTCGGCTCCGGCTCCGGCCCCCACGGTTCGCACCAAGCCCCGCGCCCAGAAGAAGGACGCGCCGGCTGAGGGTGGCGAGAAGGCCGAGTCCAAGGAATAGCCTGTGAACTCAGAAGTCAGAAGCGGGGGTCAGAGCCGGCTTTGCTTCTGATCTCCGGCTTCTGACTTCGCGATTTGTGATCGGCGCATCACCGACCAACGAGGAATGACCCATGGCAGAGATTACGGCAGCGATGATCAAGGCGCTTCGCGACGCAACGGACTGCGGCATGATGGACGCCAAGCGCGCTTTGACGGAAACCAACGGAAACCAGGAAGCCGCCATCGAGCTGCTCCGCAAGCAGGGCGCGCTCAAGGGCGGCAAGCTGGCCGGACGCAGCACCGCCCAGGGGCGCATCGGCGTGGCCGTGAGCAAGGACGGCAAGCATGCCGCGCTGGTCGAGGTTCAGTCGGAGACGGACTTCACGGCGCGCAACGACCAGTTCGTGGCCATGGTGGACGCCATTGCCCAGGATTTCGCGGACAAGGGCGGTGACCTGGCGTCGCGCCAGGACCGGTTGACGGCGATGGTGGCCAAGACCGGCGAGAACATGAAGTTCGGCAAGAGCGCGCGGCTGACGCTGGGCGGTGCAGGTTTCTTCGGCACCTACCTGCACAGCGACTTCAAGCTGGGTGTGCTGGTGCAGGTGGAAGGCGACGGGGGCAAGAGTGACACGGCCAAGGCTCTGGCCAAGGACCTGGCCATGCACGCGGCGGCCAGCGCTCCCATTGCCCTGGACCGCTCGGGTGTGCCGGCGGACTACCTGGCCAAGGAAAAGGAAATCGCCCGTGAGGCCGCCAAGGCTGAAGGCAAGGCTGAAGGCGTGCTCGACAAGATTGCCGAGGGCAAGGTCAACGCCCTGCTCAAAGAGAAGTGCTTCATCGAGCAGCCCTTCGTGAAGGAGCCCAAGCTGAGCGTGAGCCAGCACGTGGAGAACATCGGCAAGACCATCGGCGCGAAGCTGACGGTCAAAGCCTACGCCCGCATCAAGGTCGGCGAGTAGGACGCAGGCGGGCGCACGTTGAGCAGGGCGAGGCTCAGGCCTCGCCCTGTTTCGTGGGCGCGGGCTTGCCTCTTGGCAAGGGCTTTCTCTCGGCCTTCTGCCGGGCCGCCCGCTCCGCTGCTTCGCGCGCCATGCGGGCTTTCTCCGTGACGGTTTCGACGACAGCGACTGCCACCACAAGGCCGCCGATGGCAAACAGCAGGTCCACCAGATCCAGCGGCGGACGGGCAATCTGCCAGAGCGGCGTTGTGGCCTTGAAGTGCCGTTCATAGCCGCGGGCGACAATGTCGTAATAGGCCTCCCGTGCTTCATTCTGTTTGGGAAGCTTGCTCGCCCAAGCTGTCAGATGGGGCGCCACATCGCTTTGAAAGTGCTCGATTTCCAACGCGGAGACTTGCCGGTCCGGCTCTCCCAGTTCGTATCCCCAGCGCAGGATGAAGGACTCCACCTGGTCGGGCGGGGTCTCCTTGAACTCGCCGATCTGCCGCAGCATGCGGTCGTACGTGGCATCTTCAAAGGGGGCGCGCCGCAAGGCGCCGGCCGTGATAGCCTGGCGGTCCTTCCATCCCCACTCCCGGTTGAGCACAATCCATGCACCGAGGACCCGTCCACCCAGCATGGCCGCGACCGCGAGGAATCCGGCCAACAGGGCCATCTTCATGCCGCGGCCGCCCAGCAGCGCGCAGCCTGAGCCGGTAAGGGCGCCGACCAAAAGCGCCACCCAGGAGCCCTCCATCCCGCCGGGCCCGCCAAAGCCCAATCCCCAGATAACGGCCCCAAGCATGGCGCCCAGGAGCGCACCTACCAGGCCAAGACTCTGCATGATCCCCCCCGGCTCGGGCAGCACCGGAATCATTGACTACAAACCCCATTCCGTTCCTGCAAGGCGTTGGAGCCTGTTGCGAGTTATGATTGGTTTTTGGGGGCATCCACGTTGAACGATACGCCCAAACCTGCGGAGTCTGTGGCCGGCCACGACTGTGATCTGTCTCTGGCGCAGCAGCGCTTTGAGGCGCTCCTGGGCTGTGAACCCTGGATGGTGCTGGCCCTGCGCCCGGACATGTCCGTCGAATTCTGCAATGAGGCCTATGCGCGCTTCGTCGGAATGAAGGTTCAGGACCTTGTCGGCCGGAACCTGCTCAGCCTCTTCCCTGTGCTTGCGCAAACCAGGTCTCTGGCGGCCTACCGCGACGTCCTCAGAACCGGCAAGCCCGCCCGCGTGGAGGGTTGGCTGGGCAAGCGCTGCATGCTCGCCCACGTTCACGCGGCTCCCTGGGGGCTCATTGCGCTGGCCGACGACATCACCGCCTACAAACAGGCCATCGAGGCCGCCGCCGCCGGGCCCCAGGGCCAGAGTGCGCGGCTGGACGAACAGCGCTATCGACTGGTGCTGGAGTCGACCCGCGACGTGATCTGGGAGTGGGACGTTCCCGGAGACCGTGCCCGCTATGCCGGTCCCCTGCGCGAGCTGCTGGCCTGGCCGGAGGGGGGCGAAGAGCCCAGCTTCTCCGAGATCCGGCGTCGCATTCATCCCGATGACCGCGATCGCTACGTCGCGGCACAGCGCGAACACTTTGAGAAGGGCCTGCCCTATGCGGAGACATTCCGCGTGGAGCGCTGCGATGGCACCTGGATCTGGCTGGAAGCGCGGGGCCAGGCCATTTGCGACGCCCAGGGCATGCCCTGGCGCGTGATCGGCTCCCTGCGCGATGTCACGGAAGGCCGCAGGCTGCAGGAACAGCTTCTCCAGGCTCAGAAGATGGAGAGCATCGGCCGCCTGGCCGGCGGCATTGCCCATGACTTCAACAACCTGTTGACGACCATCATGGGCTACACGGAAATGGTGTCCGCGCGCCTGCCCGAATCCTCGCGCGAGCGCGCCGAACTCGACGTGGTGCGCAAAGCCTCCCAGCGTGCGGCGGAGTTGACGCGCCAGATGCTGGGCTTTGCCCGCAAGCAGATGACCCAGCCGCGGGTACTCTCTCTCAACGACGTCATCCGCGGCATGGAGCGGATGATGGCCCTCAGCGAGGAGATCGAAACCAGAATTGTCCTGGCCAAGGATCTCTGGCGCGTAAGCATCGACCCCAATCAGTTTGAGCAGGTGCTGATGAACCTGGTGGTCAACGCGCGCGATGCCATGCCCTCGGGCGGCCGCCTGACCATCGAGACAGCCAATTGCCTGCTTGACGAAACCTACGTCAGGACGCGCCGCGATGTCCGACCCGGCGAATACGTGGTGGTCACGGTCACCGACACGGGTGTGGGCATCGCCCGCGAACTGCACGAGAAGATATTCGAGCCTTTTTTCACCACCAAGGAGGTGGGCAAGGGCACGGGCCTCGGGCTTGCCACCTGCTTTGGCATCATGCAGCAGAACGGCGGCCATATGGCCGTGTACAGTGAGCCCGGCCATGGCGCGGCCTTCAAGGTCTACCTGCCGCGTTGTGAGGAGGGCTCGGCCCCTGTTCCAGCGGCCGCCGTGGAGGCCCCGCCCGGGGGGCATGAGCGCATTCTGCTTGTGGAAGACGAGCCTGCCGTGCGAGAGATCGCGTTGCTGCAACTGCGCAAGCTGGGCTACGACGTTCAGGTCGCCCAGGACGGTCTGGAGGCCCTGTCCCTGGCCATGATGCAGGAAAACCGCCTCGACCTCGTGCTCACGGATATGGTGATGCCGCGCATGGGCGGCCGCGAACTCGCAGAAAATCTGCGGCAGGCCCGGCCGGACATCCGGGTGCTGTTCATGTCCGGCTACACGGAAAACGGTGTGTTCCAGGGGGGCGCCGGCGGCCTTTTCCTTCAAAAGCCGTTCTCGCTGGGCGAACTGGCGCGCAAGGTCCGTGCCGCGCTGGACGCTCGCCGGCCGTAAACGGCCGACATGCCCTGTCGCTTTTCAGCGGCCAAGGCTACCCTCTTGCGCCCATGGCCAGGCTTCGTGTCGGTGTGGTTTCCTTCCTCAATGCTCAGCCCCTGTGGGTTGCGCTCGAGCATGACCCGGACATTGAGCTGATCCCGGACACCCCGGCCCGCCTCTCCGACCTCATGGAGCAGGGGCGCCTCGACCTCGGTGTGCTGCCCGCGGTGGAGGCCCTGCGCCTGCCGGACTCCGAGCTGGTGCTGGATCTCGGCGTTTCAGCCGAGGGGCCCGTGGACAGCGTGGGAATCTTTACGCGGCTTTCCAGCGGCGACACCGTCGAGGCGGACAGCCTGCGCATGGACCAGCGCTCTCGCACCAGCGTCGCCCTGGCCCGCATCATCCTCAAGGTGCTCGACGTCCAGCCCGAGATCAAACTGGCCGAGGTTCGGCCTGAGCTCTTTGCCAGTTACACAGAGAGCGCGCTGATGCTCATCGGCGATGACTGCCTGCGGGCGCGCGCGTTGTGGCCAAACTGGCGCTATCTGGACCTCTGTCAGGCTTGGTTCGAATGGACCGGCCTGCCCTTTGTGTTTGCCCTATGGACGGCAAGGCCCGGCGTCCTGAGCGCCGCCGTCTTGCGCAAACTGCACGATGCGCTGAACCTTGGACTGCTGGAGGTGCCAAGGCTTGTGCGCGCGGCACGGGAGTCCACGCGCCAGGGCGAGGAGTTTCTCACCAACTATCTCACACGCACCATCCGCCACCGTCTGGACCGTCGCTGCCTCGAAGGGCTGACGGAATTCGCGCGCCGCGCCGTTGATCTTGAGATACTGCCGAAGTCGGCTATCTTGAAGCTGGGCGCGGCATGAGCGGGCATTGCCGATGCGGGGGGGCCTGTTGGGTCCGGGACTTACCATGATCGCGACAAGCAGCAACCAGCTGTTCAACGCCATTGCCGACAAAGTGCTCCATGGCCGCCGCATCAGCGCTGCGGAGGCTCTCTGGCTGCTGGAAAACGCCGGGGACCACGAGCTGGGAGTGCTGGCCCATCACGTGCGCATGCGCAAACACCCCGACGACCGGGTGACCTACGTGATTTCCCGCAACGTGAATTACACCAACGTGTGCATCACGGATTGCGATTTCTGCTCGTTTTACCGCCACCCGCTGGACAGCGAGGCATACACGCTTGACCTGTCAAGTCTGCGCTCGAAGGCGCAGGAAACGCTGGACCTCGGCGGAACGGAAATCCTGCTGCAGGGCGGCCACAACCCCAAATTGCCCCTGAAGTACTACCAGGACATGCTGGGGCTCTTCAAAGGCATGGGGCTGCACAATCACGGGTTTTCGCCCAGCGAGATCCAGCACTTCGCGCTTTTCTGGCGCATGTCGCTTGGCGACGTGCTGAGCGAACTCAAGGCCGCGGGCCTCGACAGCATTCCCGGCGGCGGCGCCGAGGTACTGTCAGACCGCGTGCGCGAGATCATCTGCCCCAAGAAGGGCGGCGCCGATGCCTGGCTTGAGCCCATGCGCCAGGCCCACAAGCTCGGCATCCGCAGCTCGGCGACGATGATGTTCGGCCATGTCGAGACGCTGGCCGAACGCATTGAACACCTGCAGCGCCTTCGTGACCTGCAGGACGAGACCGGGGGATTCACCGCCTTCATCTGCTGGACGTTCCAGAACCGCGACAACCGCATGGCCCATATCCCCGTGGCGGGGGGGCGCGAGTATCTGCGCACGCAGGCCGTCGCCCGCATCTTTCTGGACAACTTCGACAACTGCCAGGCCAGTTGGGTCACCCAGGGGGGGCAGGTGGGGCAGGTGAGCCTGCGCCATGGCTGCAACGACATGGGCTCGCTCATGATCGAAGAAAACGTCGTGCGGCTGGCCGGCGCGGCATTCCGCATGACGGAATTGACCATCCGCGATCTCGTGCGCGACGCGGGCTTCACGCCCCGGCGCCGCAACTTCTACTACGCGCTGCGCGAGGAACCCGCGGGGCTGGACGAAAGGCTTCGCGAGGAACGCATGGCCGCTGACCCCGGGCGCATACCCGTGGCAGGGTAGCCCTTGGGCGCCTCACGGCGCCCGGGCGATGGTGGCGAGGAGTTCACCTTCGGCGGTGCGGAATACCACGGACTTGCCGTCATTGCCCTTCTGCGGGTAGCTCAACGTCAGCCTCGTGCCGGAGGGGAAGTCCTGGCGCGCCTGCTCCAGCGCTGTCTGGGCCTCGACAAAATCGCGGGGCACACTGACGCCCGCCAGGCGCAGGCGCTCGCGCCGCCCGTCGGCTTCCACGATCACCAGGCTGCAATCCACCCAGCGCAGCACGCTGGCCGAGGTGGGGCCTGCCTGCGGCGTCGCATCCGGCTCTCCGGGCGAGCCGGGCGAGCCGGGAGAAGCGGGGTTTCTGCCACTGTCACTTTCAAGTCCGCCTGAGCTATTGCGGTTGCGAGGTTCTTCCGCGGGCCGGGTGCCGGGCTTGGCGCCTTCGTCGGCGCGGGGGTCTTCGCCGCGCTGGATGGCGGCCAGCTCTTCTTCCGTCGGGTAGTAGCCGAGGACCTTGGCGCACCCGCAGGGAAACAGCAGCAAGAGGCAGAGGAGTTTCTTCATGGCGGGGAGGATAGCACGGACGCCCGGCCGCGGCAGCGGTCGCGGCCACACAAAGCCGTGCCCCGCCCAAAGAGGCGGGGCACGCGGAACGTGAATTGCGGGCGCAGATCACTCGCTCCAGGAAGCGCTGATCTTGCCCTCGTGGTCCATCTCGATCCACTCACCCTGAATCGAGATGCGAACCTTGTAGCCCTTGGCCGAAGAGGTGATGGTCATGTGGTCAGCGGCTTGGCGATCCAGCCAGAAGCCGTCTTCTTCCGTGACCTTCAATGCCTTGCGCAGGGCTTCATAGGCGTCTTCGTGCTCGGCGCCGTTGAAGCTGAACTCGGCATAGCCTTCGTCCCCGGCCAGCTTGCGCTCGCAGATTTCGCGGGTGTAGTAAAGGTTGTGACGCAGGCGGCGCAGCTTGGATTTGACCTTCCATGCAGGAAGTTCCACGCGCTGCTTGAAGGCCTTGAGGCGGCCGCCCGAACTATTGGAGAGCTTCAAAGCGTTGTAGTCAGATTCGCTGAGCCACACCACCCGCATGTTCATGCCCGACTGCAGCAGGCACATGCGCCCCTCACGCGCCCAGCTTCCCTTATGGGCCGCCACCAGCCAGGCGTCCGTCAGGTCGCCGTAGTCATACTTCTCGTCGCTGCGGATCACGACTTCATCCAAGGGCAGGCCGAACCACTCGAAGCCGCTTTCATCGAGCACGGCAGACTTTTCAGCCAGTTTGTCGCCGCGCGCCTTGAGCATGGCCTTGAACTGCTCGGCCATGGCGGGATCCAGGGCGCTGCGCAGGCCGTCGACCGGCTTGTACAGGCCCTGCGCCATCAGCGTGGCGGGCGAGACGGCCCTGATGGCATCCTTGCGCTCACTCTCCTTGAGCTTGGCCAGCCCCTCGCGGTTGGCGGACAGCCAGGCATCGCAGGCTTCGCTGAGGGCATAGAGTTCGCGCTCGTCGTGGCGCCAGGCGCGCTCAAATTCAAAGTCTTCCGCGAGATGTTCAAAGAGTGCGCGCAGGCTGCCCGTGCCCCCCGTGCTGGCCTGAAGCTGGATGCGCGTGGGGCTTTCAATGTCATAGGCCGCAAGGCGCAGGCCGTCTTTGAAGTAGGAGCGCATGTTCTGCATGGCCTGCGGGGGGGCGCCCCAGCGCGCGCTCCGGGCGCGATCACCGGCCAGCATCCGCGCCACCATTTCACCGATGTCGGCGTAGATCACCTTGCTGCCGGAGGGAACTCCGCCCGGCACTTTGCCCAGGGCAAATCGTCCTTTGCCGGCGTGGGCCAGAAGTATCAGCTTGGCCACATCGTCATTGGCGGCCATGCCCAGAATGCCCTCTCCCAGAAAAATCACCGTGGAGTCGCCGTCTCCGGGGGTGATGATTTCGCCGCCCTCCACGGGTTTGCCGGCAATGGGCGAACGCTGGCCGCGCTCGCGATTCATGGCCTCCAGAAACTTTTCGCGGATGGCCTTGATGTCGCCCCGGGTGCGGGCCGCCATGAACCACATCTCGCTGAAAATGCTGGGGTCGTCATCTTCCGGCTGGGGGTCAGGCAGTCCGACAATTCCCAGCGCGACCTCATTGCCCAGAATCTCGAAGAGCTGCTCGCGGGTAAAGCCGCACCCTGTGCAGAACTCATTGAATTCGTCCAGGAAGTGCTCGGCTTCGCTTGGGCGGGTCTGCTGTCGCTCGCGCTCTTCGCGGTTGGGCTCAAAGGCGCGCATTTTGCCCGAAGCCAGTTCGGCCTTCATGCGCTGGGCTTCTTCGCGATAGGAGGCTGCCTGCTCCTGGTAGGACTTCTTCTCCTCTTCAGACTCAGCACGGGCCGCCATCTCGTCCATTTCCTTGGCCCAGCGTTCGTAGTTCTCGATCTGCGTCGCCAACCGGCCAAAGCGGGTGCGGAACTCGACGTCATGGAAGAAGCGCAGCAGTTCGTTGAAGCTGCGCTCGTGGTCGTTACCCAGTTGCGCGGCAATGAGGCCCAGGGTTTCGGCGGGCAGGCTGTCGAAGAGGGCGTAGCCTCCGGCGCTGCGCAACAGGGCGGCTGCCGGGCCCAGGGCCTCGGTCAGGCTGAGGTCGGCCCGCAGGTTCAGGCCGGCCTCCGTGATGTCCAATTCGAGGGAAAGCACATCCCACTTGGACCACTCCAGAATGCCCAGAACGTCCAGCAGTTCGCGGTCTACGTCGCGGCCCAGCCGGTCAAAACAGTTGCGCCAGGCCTTCATGTCGGCAAAGGCCACCAGGTCGCCGCGGGCGTGCTCGCGCCAGTCCTTGAAGCGCTTGACCTGGCTGAGGCTTTCTTCGGTGCTGCCGCCCAGCACATCCTCAACGTGCTTGAGCATGCCTTCGCCCGTGGTGACCACGAGCAGGCCGGGAAAGCGGCGCACGCGCACGGTTTCCATGTCCAGGGCCTTGGGCTCTGCCTTGCCGTTGCGCCCGAACTCCTTCTTGACCCATTCGCGCAACGCTTCGCTGAACTCAGCGGGCGCTCCCTCGCTCAACTCGACCACAGTGATGGTCTGGGTGTAGGGTTCGCGCACCATGATGTCGCCCAGGGCGAACTCCAGGCTGTTCGCACAGGGAATGTAGGCGCGCAATTCGTCGATCAGGGGCTGCATTTCGGCCGCGTCGCGGCTGGGCGCCGTGGCCCAGATGCGCTCAAAGGGCGCCAGGTAGCTGTCGCCTCCCAGCTTCTTGAGGTTGGCCTGGGCGTTGGAGAGGCGGGCGTGCAGCAGCGCTCCACGGGGCGTGAAGTCTCCCTGTTCCCGCGCGCAAAGCGGCGCGGCCAGCACAAAGGCCAGCAACAAACCGAAAGTCGCTCTCATAAGGCATCTCCGCGGCCCGCGTAAAAGGCCCCGGATTGTAACAGGGCGGGGTTGCCTTCAGGGCGACAAATTGCCGCGCGAGACCGGCAGGCCGTTGAAATACGGCCTGCTCACGCAAGTCAGGGACGGCTTGCGCATTTCAAGCGGCTGAAACGCCGCTTGAAATGGAGGTCGGGCCAGATTCACTTTGGCCCGAACGGGTTGAACAAGCGGCCGGATGCCGCTTTTTTGAACAACCTGCAATGGGCCACGGTGGCGAGGTGTTGACAGGCCAGTGCCGCTGACTAGGGTGCAGCGTCTTGTCGGCGCAATGGCGCGCCGCCCACGGAAAGGAGAAAGCCATGTTCAAGTTGGTTCGCGGCGTTCTCCACGCGCAGTTCCCGTCGGGTTTCTGGCGCTGATACTCCGCTTCGCGCCGCCTCATCCGTATCAGTCCACTCTGATTGCCACCGAGTCAACAGGCGCCCCGGCGCGCCGGCCCTATGCTTCGCGATTTGTTCCATCTGCTTCGATACGTCAAGCCCTACTGGCGGCCTTACCTTTGGGGCACGCTCACACTCTTGATCGTGGACGCCCTGGATACCTTCGCGCCCAAGATCGTGATGTGGGCCGTGGACCATCTCGTGTTCGTCACCCAGGGTCAGGGCGGGCAGTCGGTGGGCAAGGTGGTGGACAGCCCCCTGACCTCCCTTTTGCCCGAAGGCTGGTTCGGCCCCGAAAGCTTCATGGGCGGCATGTGGTTTTACGGCCTGTTCTTCGTTGTCACGGTGGCTGTGACGGGCTTCTTCCGCTACCACATGAGCATGCAGTACAGCCACGGTGCCGTAAACCTGACTCACGATCTGCGCGGCCGGTTCTTCAGCCACGTTCAGCGCCTGCCCGCCAAGTACCACGACAAAAGCAAGATCGGCGAGCTGATGACCCTGGCCACCAGCGACATGAACGCCTGCCGCGAATTCTTCTGGGTGGGCGTGCTGATCGGCATCGACACCGCCTTCTACTTCACGATGGTGCCCATCTACATGGGCATGATCTCCTGGAAGCTGCTCTTGGCCAGCCTCTGCACCCTGCCGCTGATCCCCCTGATTGTCTGGCTCCTGACCAGCCGCGTCGAGAAGCGCTACGACGAGCTCCAGAAGCAGTACGACCTGCTGGCCGAGCGCGCGCGGGAGAGTTACGCCGGGGCCAAGGTAATCAAGTCGTTCGCCCAGGAGGCCAGCGAGGTGAGAACCTTCGGCAAGCTGGCACGCGAGTATCAGCGCCGCGCCCTGAAGCTGGCCGCCCTCGACTCCCTGGAGCAGCCCCTGCTGGTGCTGCTGCTGGCTCTGGCGGACCTCGCGATGGTCATCTACGGCGGCTATCTGGTGATTTCGGGCGAGTTGAGCGTGGGCCAGTTCTCGGCCTTCTTCATGTACCTGATCAAGCTCTCCGGCCCCATGGTGGGCATGGGCTGGGTCGTGACGCTGTACCAACGCGCCAACGTCAGCATGAAGCGTATCGAGGAAGTGCTGAACACCCCGGCCGACATCGTGGATGCGCCGCGCCCGGCCAACGTCAGCAGGCTGCGGGGCGACATCGAGGCCCGGGGCCTCACATTCAGGTTCTTCGACAACGGCCCGGCCGCCCTGAGCGATGTCTCGCTCAGCGTCAAGGCCGGGCGCACTCTGGCCATCGTGGGCGCGGTGGGCAGCGGCAAGAGCACGCTGCTGAACCTGATCACGCGGCTGTATGACCCGCCCCCGGGCGCCCTGTTCATTGACGGCATTGACGTGCGCGAGATTCCCCTGGAGGTGCTGCGCACCCAGATCGGAGTCGTGCCCCAGGAGACCTTCCTGTTCAGTGAGACCATCCTGCAGAACCTGGGCCTGGGGGTCCACGGCGCCAAGCCCGACCCGGAGTGGCTCAAGCAATGCGCGCGGCTGGCTCAGGTGGAGCCGGACATTCTCGCCTTTCCCAGGCAGTACGAGACCATGCTGGGCGAGAAGGGCGTCAACTTGTCCGGCGGCCAGAAGCAGCGCGTGGCCATTGCGCGCGCCGTGGCGCGCAGGCCGGCCATCCTGCTGCTGGACGACTGCCTCAGCGCCGTGGACACCCAGACGGAAGAGGCCATTCTGCGCGGCCTGAAGGAAGTCATGAAGGAGTGCACGACCCTGATCGTCAGCCATCGCGTCAGCACGGTCGAGCACGCCGACGAGATCATCGTGCTGGGCGAAGGCCGGGTGACGGAGCGCGGCACGCACGAGGAACTGCTGGCCAAAGGCGGCTATTACGCGGACCTGCACAAGAAACAGCAGTTGGAGGCGGAGCTGAGTAACGCATGAGCGACGACCAGTTCGAGGATGATCTCCTCGAAGAGAGGATAAAGACCAGGACGTGGGACCCGGTGCTGCTGCGCCGGATGCTGCTCTATGCCCGTCGCTACTGGCCTATGGTGCTGGCAGGCACCCTGCTGGTCATGGTCAGTTCGTTTCTGGCCGTCATGCCGCCGCTGTTCGTCGGCGCGCTCGTGGACATCGTGTTCAACACGGGCCAGAGCTGGCCGGGTGACATTGTTGCCGGCGCCGTGAGCCTGTTCACGCCCTGGTCCGCCCTTGAAATCCGGCAGTTGGAGGCTGCGGACAAGCTCGCCATTTTCGGCGCGCTGTTTCTGTCCCTGCGGGTGGGGACCTTCTTCATTGACTGGGGCAACGGCTACCTGCTGAACAATCTGGGCCAGAAAATCCTCTATGACATCCGCATGGAGCTGTTCAGCCACATGCATTCGCTGTCCCTGAACTTTTTCCATCGCAACCCCGTGGGCCGGCTGGTCAACCGCACCACCAACGACGTGGGTAGCCTGGAGAAGATGTTCAGCGTAGCGCTGGTCACGGTGCTCAAGGACCTCTTCATGCTCACGGGTATCGTGATCATGCTGTTCGTACTGGACGTCACCCTTGCGGCCATCGTGTTGAGCGTGATTCCCTTCATGGTCGTGGCCGCGCTGATCTTCCGCAAGTATTCGCGCGTGGCCTACCGCAAATGGTACGCCGCCCAGAGCCGCCTCAACGCGTTCATGGCCGAGAGCATGAGCGGCGTGCGCGTGGTGCAGCTCTTCCACAAGGAGAAGCGAAACGACGAAGCCTACGATCAGATCGGCAGCGACTTCCGGCGCCACTTCCTCGTGCAGCGCAAGGCCTGGGCCTATTTCCGGCCCGCGGCCACCACGCTTTCGGCCTGCGGCATCGGCCTGGTGCTCTGGTTCTGCGGCAGCGCGGTGTTCCGCGGCCAGGGCCTGAGCACGGCGGCGGAACTGACGGCGGTAGGGGCCATTTCCGTGGGCGTGCTGGTCAGCTACCTGCAGTACGCGGAGCTGTTTTTCAACCCCATCCGCGACCTGACGGAAAAGATCGACGTCATCGTTGGCGCCATGACCAGCGGCGAGCGCATTTTCACGATCCTCGACGAAAAGCGCGAGATTGTGGACCGCGAGGGAGCCCAGGCCCCCGGGCGCTTCTCGGGCTCACTGACCTTTGACGACGTCCATTTCAGCTACAAGCCTCAGGAGCCCGTGCTGCGGGGCGTGAGTTTTGAGGTCAAGCCCGGCCAGAGCGTGGCCATTGTCGGCCACACCGGCGCGGGCAAAACCACGATCATCAACCTGATCTGCCGCTTCTACGACGTCAATGGCGGCCGCGTGCTCGTGGATGGCCGCGACGTGCGCGACTATACGCTGCAGGGACTAAGGCGGAACATCGCCGTCGTGCACCAGGACGTGTTTCTGTTCGCGGGAACCATTTTTGACAACATCCGGCTGGGCGAGGAGAGCATCACGCTCGAGCAGGTGAAGGCGGCCTGCGAGTATGTCGGCGCGCACCGGTTCATCGAGAAGCTGCCCGGCGGCTACGACGCCAGGGTTGAGGAAGGCGGCAAGACATTCTCGGCGGGCGAGCGCCAGTTGCTCAGCTTTGCGCGTGCACTGGTCTTCAACCCCAGCATCCTGATTCTGGACGAGGCCACCAGCAGCATCGACACCCACACCGAAGAGATGATCCAGGCCGCCATGGTCAAGCTTACCCGCGGGCGCACCAGCGTGATCATCGCCCATCGCCTGAGCACCATCCAGCGCGCGGACAAGATCCTCGTCATGCACAAGGGCAAGCTCGCAGAACAGGGCAACCATCAGCAGTTGCTGGCCCTGCGCGGCATCTACCACCGGCTTTACCAGTTGCAGTATTCGGCCCTGGCCGACACGCCCAAGGATCAGCCCGCCGGTGACGGTGAAATTCCCCGCCCCGAAGGAACCAGCGCCGGAGCCATGCGGGCCTTTGCCGCGGTCACGCGCGGCAAGGCGGCCGATGCCGCGCAGCAGGTGGAAGCGGACCGGCGCGGCAGCAAGCGCAGCGCGCCGGTGCGCCCGGGCTAGCGCTGCTGCTGGGGGCTGGTTTCCTGCCGCGACTCCTGCTGCACGGCCATCTTGCGCAGGAAAATGCGGCGGCCTCCGGGCACTTCCTTGAGTGAAAGCGTCTCAAGCAGCTCTTTGAGCTGCGGATGCTGGCGGGCCAGCTCTTCGAAATCGGCGGCGCGCAGTTCAACCTTCTTGCCGTCCAGCTCCGCTTCACCCAGCACTTCCGCGGCCGTCACGCGCAGGGTGACGCGGGTCTTGCCGTCGACGATCTGCATGACGCCGTTGGAGTGTTCATATTCGCGCCCGTTGACGCTGACCTTGAGCACCACGTTTTCGGAAAGGTCGATGATCTTCTGGGCTGAATCAAGCTGCCTGCGCATGCGCTCAAGCTCATCCTCGAACTTCTTGCGTTCGCCCGGCAGCAGCCGCTCCACGAGGTCCATGACCTCCTCCAGCTCCGATGAGCCGCCCTGGGCGCGCAGGCGTCGCATGCGGTCCAGCACCACCGTCTGCACCTCAAGGGTCTGCCCTGACACCACCCGGCTGGCCTCCAGGCGCTCCCAGCTTTCACCATAGGGCATGAACAGCACATCGCCGCTCTGGACATGGGTGCGCACCAGGGCGCGGCCCTTCTGCGGGCTGGGCAGGTCCTTGCCGCGCTGCCGGTAATTGGCGAACACGAAGGCGGGGTCGCATTCCAGGTCGAAGGTCGAGCCCGGCGTGGCCAGAATGTCGCCGGTGCCGGTCTGAACGGTAAGGCTGCGCCGCGGGTCCTTGACCGCGACGTTGGCGTCGCCGCGCAGCACGAAGATGGCGTACTGGCCGGGCGTGCCCGCATCAGGCACCAGCTTGAACATGGAATCGGGAACGAACGAGAACCGGGCGTTGTCCAGTTCGCAGGCCACGGGGCCCGCGCCGGAACTCTGCACCCACACGTTGGCCGGAATCACCTTCGAACGCGTCCAGCGCGCGCTCTCCGGGTTGGCGTCGGGGTCCATGGCCACCATCACGCTGCCGTCCGTGACGCGGCCGCCGGCCTCCAGCCCGGGCAGGGAGGCCGCATCGGGGCTCTTCACGCTGCCGCCCCCCGGGGGCTCTCCGCCGGCCACGGTTGTGGGCTCAGTCTCGCCGTCAGGCAGCGCGACCGCCACGTAGTAAACCCCCGCCGCCAGCAGCAGGGCCGCGGCGGCCTGAAGGGCCCATGATGCGGGCCGCAGCGAAATCAGCCTTCCGGGCCTCTGAACCTGCCCCGCCTTCTTGAGCTGCTGCAGCACGGCATCGAGCGCGCGGGATTCCGCGTCGCCGCCGCGCGTTTCTTCCAGCAGCACCTCGCGCACTTCGGCCTGTTCGGCCAACGCGAGATCGTAGGCGTCGCGACAGGGGGCGCAGAAGTGCACATGTTCCAGCAGCGACTCGCGCTCGGGGCTGGGCACCAGGCCATAGGCCAGAGCCGTGATGTCGTGGGGTTGCGGATGGTTCATGGTTGCCTCGTGCTTCCCGTTGCTTCGTCCGGCTCCTGGCCCAGCTTGCGGCCCAGCTTCTCGCGCAGGGATTCCAGGGCGCGGTGCACCGTCACGCGCACCGAGGTCTCCGTCATGCCCTCCAGCGCGGCAATATCCTTGCTGTCCATCTGCCCGAAGAACCGCAGTTCCAGAATGCGGCGCGCCTTGTCCGGCATGCGTTCCAGTTCGCGCCGGATGTGGACCATGCGCTCTTCATGGGCGATGCGCTCCAGGGCCTCGCTCGTCGCACTGGGGGCCTCGCCGCCTTCGGGCAGTTCCTCCAGCGTCACGTGGCGGGCGCGGCTGCGGGCCACCTCCACGCACACGTTATGGGCGATGCCGAAGAGCCATTTGCGGGCGTCGCGGCTCTGGTCCAGGCTTCCCCAATATTTGTGAGCGCGCAAAAAGGTCTCCTGCAGGGCATCGTTGGCGTCGGCGTCACGGCCCAGGCGCCGGCGGCAATAGCCGTACAGCGCCCCGTGATGGAGCACCGCCAGCCGCGACAGCGCTTCGCCTGCTTCCTCTGCCGACACTCTTTGGCCCCCCGTCGGTCTTCAATGCCTCTACCGCCCAAGCCCCTGGCGCGTTACGCAGGAACTGCGCCGGCCGCAGCCTCGATCAGGCGCGCCAGTTCGAAGTCCAGCCTTGTCAGGCCCTGAGCGTCATGGGTCGTCAGCTCGATTTCGACGCTGTTGTAAACGTTGCGCCAGTCGGGATGGTGGTCGAGCTTCTCGGCGGCCTGGGCGACTGAGGTCATGAACGCGAAGGCCTGCCTGAAGTCGGCGAACTTGAACCGGCGGAACAAGGAAGCGCCGCGCAGCTCCCAGTGGGGCAAAGCGGTCAAAGCGCTCTGAATTTCCGCGGGTGTGGCCCGGGCGGGTCGTTTCATGGCAAAGTCCGATAATACTTCAGTGAAACTTGAACGGTGGCCGATAATTGGCTTGGAAGTCTGGCCATGCCCCAAAGGGCGGCTCGTTGCAAAGCCATGACAGTAAAAACGATAGCCGGAGCAAGCCGCAGCTCCGGGCAATGAATTGGCTTGTCGGGAGCGGCTTGGGGTGGTTTACTTCACCGAACAGTCCAAAACCATTTCGCCGCGACCGGTGCATGCGCCAAAGCGGTGGCCCTTCCAGCGTGAACTATGGCTGAGACTGCGCAAAATCCCGTCGATTACGCGAGCCTGATCAAGAATCAGACGCGGCAGATCGACATTGACGCCTTCAAAGAGCGCGGCCTCAAGAAGGTCAACGTCATCAACGCCAAGAAGATCAATGAACTGATCTCTCAGGCGGTCACGAACATCATCGGCAAGATGGAGGGGTCGGGCGTTGATATCGCCCACATCAAGGAAGACAAGCAGCAGATCGTTCAGGACTCCATGGAGGAGTTCAAGCGCCTCTTTGCCGAGCAGAAGAAAGAGCAGGAAGGGCAGAACAAGCTGCAGGAGGAGCTGGCGGCCCTGCGCGAGCAGTTGACGCAGCGCAACGAGAGCCAGGCGGTGGTGGCCACCTCCCAGGTCTCGGACGAGATCGCCGAGCTCAAGGCCTTCATGATGAACCAGGCGGCGCGCGCCCAGAGCGAGCAAATGACCCGCCAGGCCATGCTGGAACAGCAGCAGGAGTTCCTGAACGACCGTTTCTCTGAGTTGCGTGAAACTCTGGCGGCCCAGGGCAGCGTGGTCTCGCAGGTTTCGGCTTCCGCCAAGCTGGATGACGACACCCAGGCCGCCATCAAGGAAATGGCCTCCCAGCTCAAGCAGCTCGTTCAAATCTCGCGTAACACGGAAAAGGCCGTCACCGAGCAGAACGAGACCATCAACGACAAGCTGGGCGAGTTGCGGGAAGCCCTGGTGGGCACGGCCGGCGCCGAGCTGGCGGTGGCTGAAGTCGGCGGCACGGCCATCAAGAGCGTGCGGCAGATGATGTCGGACATGCAGGCCCACCTGGACAAGCGGAACGGACAGGACGAGCTGATCGCCACCATCAAGAGCGAGCTTTCGGGGCTTCGCGAAGAACTCAAGGACAAGCTGGTGGCCGCGGCCGACATCAAGGCCAGCGGCGGCGGCGGCGGAACGGCCAGCCCCGAAATGATGCAGGCCATGCGCGAGATGCAGGAGAAGATGTTCAGCGAACTCGCGGCGGCCGGCCTCATGAAGAAGCAGGTCAGTGCCAGCGAAGCCGTCGAGGTCTCCAACGTCATGGTCAATGCCGCGTTCAAGGGCATGGACGAAGTCGAGGTCAACCTCGGCAACATGGAAAAAGACCGCAAAGTGGACAAGGGCGCCGGTGTCGCCGCCAAGAAGGGCCTGGATGCCCTCAAGAAACTCAAGGGTGGCGGGCCCAAACCGGGCGCCTGACCCAAGCCTTCCCTCCGGCGCCGCAAGGCGCCGGTTTTCACTTTCAGGAAACCTGGCGTCCGGGCTTGCGTCCAATACTGCAGCCCATTGTCAGGAGACTCCATGCCCATGCTTCGTTTCGCCGCCGCGGCCGCGTCGCTCGTCCTGCTGCTCGGCTGTGCTGCCACAGGCGCCCAGGAGGGCGCGGCCAGGGGTGAAGGCGACCCCAAGGTGCTGGCCGCGCGCAACAACCAGTTCGGCCTGAACCTGATGGGCAAGCTGCACAAGGAGGGCGAGAATCTGTTCCTCTCGCCGCTCTCCATCTCGACGGCGCTGCAGATGACGGCCGGCGGCGCGCGGGGCGAAACGCGCGACGAAATGCTCAAGGCCATGGGCGTGTCAGACCTCAAGCTGCCTTCGCACAACAAGGCCCTGCTGGACGCCCTCAACTCGCGCAAGGACTTCAAGCTCAGCGTGGCCAACTCGCTGTGGAGCGACAAGGCGCGCGTGACGCTGCAGGATGAGTTTGTGGGTGAGTGCCGCGATTTCTTCGGCGCGGAGGTCCGCACGCTGAACTTCTCGGACAAATCCTCCGTCAAGGTCATCAACGACTGGATTGCCGGAAAGACCAACCAGAAGATCAAGGACATGCTCGACGCCATTCCGCACGATGCCGTCAGCTACCTGGTCAACGCTGTTCACTTCAAGGGCGGCTGGGCCCATCAGTTCAACAAGGCCTCCACCAAGGAAGCCGACTTCACGCGGGCCGACGGTTCCACGAAGAAGCTGCCCATGATGAGTCAGTGGGAAGATGTGCCCTACAACGAAAGCGCCGACTGGCAGGCCGTGGGCCTCTACTTCGGTGAAGAGCGTCAGGCCATCATGTGGTTCATCCTGCCCGCCAAGGGCAAGAAGCTGTCTGACCTCATGGCCGGCCTCGACGCAGACCGGTTTTCCGCCATGACGCGGCTGAACAGCCGCGGAGGAACCATTGAGATTCCGCGCTTCAAAGTGCGATACAAGGCAGGCCTCGTGGATGCCTTGAAGGCGCTGGGCATGAAGCGCTGCTTTGGCGAAGCTGATTTCTCGCGCTTTGGCACAAGCCCCCTGGGGCCGATCTACATCGGTCGGGTGCTGCATGAAGCGGTGCTCGAAGTCAATGAACAGGGTGCGGAGGCGGCGGCCGCCACCGTCGTCGAGATGAGGGCGGAGAGCGCCCCGGCGGACCCGCCTTTCACGTTCAGGGCCGACCGGCCCTTTGCTGTGGCCATTGTCGATCGCGCCAGCGGCTCGCTGCTGTTTGCCGGAGCCATCTACGACCCCGAGGCCCTAAAGGACTGAGCTGTCTACTTGCGGCGGAACTTGAGCAGCACGCGGTCGCGCGTGTCGCTGCGGCTGTCTCTCATTTCCATGAATCCCCAACAGCCGTCCTTGGGCAGCGTCGTTCCATCAATGACCAGCTCGATGCGCCCTGAAACTTCCGAGTCGCGGCGCGGCAGCCCGTAGATCCGCAGCTCATCGGGCAGCAGCGCAAACCAGAAGTCGTCGGCGGACAGGCCCTGCAGGTCGCCCCCCTCAACTGTCAGTTCCACCTTCTGATCCGGCCTGGCTTCCAGTGTCACATCCAGTTCGCGCACGCCAAAGCGAATGCCGGCGCCATACTTCACGCGACGCGGCTTGCTGCGGAATTTCCGGCCCTGCTCCTCAAACTCGATGCTGAACAGTACGTCGCTGCCAAATCCGGCCAGGTCCACGGGCATGCGGTGGACCTGGTTCACAGTGGTGCCCAGGTCATACCAGAGCTTGCCGTCGCGCGAAGCCACCAGGCGCGACGGAACGAAGTCCGTGGTTTTCCACGAAACCCAGAAGCTGGCCGCCGCCATACGAAAGCCGTCCGATGGCCAGACGTAGGGTGGGTCGCGCTCAGGCAGTTCCTCAAAAGGCACGCGCTCAAACTGGATGTCTTCCTTGACGGGGGCGTTGGATGGGTGGTTGGAGGGCGGGGCATCATTGGCCTGACCGCCGCCGCAGGCGGCCAGGGTCAAGGCGAACATCACCAGCAGAGCTGAGCGCATGGCGCGGAATTGTAGTCGCCAGCGCCGCCCGATGCAGCAAGGCGTTTGCGCGCCGGCTTAGGCCAGGTCAAAGAGGAGCAATTCGGCGTCGCGGGCCGCCCGGATTTCAAGGCGCGCCGTGTCGCTGACGGCGGCGCCGTCCGAACTTTGCAGGGCTTGACCGTTGAGGACAACCTCACCCCGCGCGACCTGCAGCCAGGCGTGACGCCCCCTGGCCAGATCCAGCGAGAGTTCCCTGCCCGCATCCAGATTGGCGGCATAGAGCCTGGCGTCGGCGCTGATGTTCACCGTGGCGCCCTCGCCCCGGGGAGCCGCGACCAATTTGAGGCGATTGGCGCGATCCTCAAAGGACAGCTTCCGCTGCTCGTAGCCCGGGGCAATGCCGCGCTGGGAGGGCAGAATCCAGATCTGGTAGAGGTGGGCGGCTTCATCCGGCAGGGGGTTGGCCTCGCTGTGGCGAATGCCGCTGCCGGCGCTCATGCGCTGAACATCGCCGGGGCGGATGATGTCGCCGTTGCCGAGGCTGTCGCGGTGTTCCAGGGCGCCCTTCATGACGTAGGTGATGATCTCCATGTCCCGGTGGGGGTGCATGGGAAACCCGTGGCCTGGCGCGACGAAATCCTCATTGATCACGCGCAGGTTGCGAAACCCGTGATGCTGCGGATCAAAGTACTCGCCGAAAGAGAAGCTGTGCCAGGTCTTGAGCCAGCCGAAGTCGAAGTGGCCGCGGTCTTGCGCCTTGCGAACGGAAATCATGACTGCCCCCTATATAATTCTATGTCGAACAATAACAGAACAAGGGGAGGGCCGCCATTATTCCGCCAGCTTTGTGCAGGTGCGGGCCAGCAGTTTGCCCAGGGCTTCGACGCTGCCGGCGATCTTGGGGTCGCGCAGGCTGCCGTCTTCCTGAAAGGCCTCATGGGCTTTGGGCAGGGCGAGCTGGTCGGGCAGCACCAGCACGCGCATGCCCGACAGCAGTAGGCGCAGCAGCGGCAGCAGACGCATGCCGCCAAAGGCACCGGGCGAGGCTGCCATGATCGCCGCCGTCTTGCCCTCCAGTGCGGCAAACGGGCGCTCGCCGGGCGCGCTGCGGGAGAGCCAGTCGAGCATGTTCTTGAAGCCGCCGGGATAGCTCCCGTTGTATTCAGGCGAGGCGACCAGCAGACCCTGGTGTTCCTTGAAGAGGGCCTTGAGCTTTACGGCGTTCTCGGGCAGGCCCGTGGCGGCCTCTACGTCGCCGTCATAGACGGGAAGGGGGTAGTCGCGCAGGTGAATGAGCGTGACGACCGCACCCTCGGCCTCGGCGGCCTTGGCCGCAACCCTGACGAGCTTGGCGTTGAGCGACTCCTTCCGCAGGCTGGCGGAAAAGGCGAGGATTCTGGCAGTCTTCACGGGTGCTCCTTTCCTGTTTCGTCCGGAACGGAAGCGAGGCGGCTTCCATTCCGCAAATGCATCGGGGCCGCCTGGAGGCGGCCCCTGAACTGCCGTTGGCCCCGACTTCGCCCGGGCTCGACCGGCTCAACGTTCAACACGGGACTTCAGGCGCTCCAGCTCGCTGTCCTTCAGGATCAGATAATACATGCGGCCTTCGTTGAACGTCCGCCCCGCATAGCGTTCGGCGCTCTCGCCCACGCCCCAATACAAGTCGCAGCGTCCGGGGGCCCTTATGGCGCCGCCGGTGTCCTGATCGAGCATGAAGCGGCTCAGACGTTCCTTCGTGCCGCGGGCGCTGATGTCAGCTTCCACGAACACGAGCGAGCCGCGGGGAAAAATGCTCTTGTCTGTGGCAATGCTGCGCATCTGGATCACGGGCTCATTCAGGGAGCCGTAGGGCCCGCCGCTGTTCTTCTGAAAGAAGATGTAGCGCGGGTTTGCGGCCACGACGGCCTCAAAGTCCCCGGGGTGCTGGCGGAAGTAGCGCATGATGGTGCGCAGATTGAGGTCTTCGCGCTTGAGCATGCCGCGCTTGACCATCTCCAGCCCCAGAGACTTGTACTCGGCGCCGTTGGTGCCGGCGTAGCCTACTTCAAGGCGCGAGCCGTCGGGAAGGCTCAGGATGGCGCTGCCCTGCACCTGCACGACGTAGGCCTCCACGGGGTCTGCCAGCCAGACCAGTTCCTGGCCTTCGAGCATGCCGGACTGCATCAACTCCGTGCGGCCCGGGTAACTGGGGTCAATGCTGCCATCAGGCCGCTTGAGGCCGAGGGTCTGGCCCGTCACGGGGTCCTTGACGTGATTGGGCGGCAGTTTGTGCAGAGGATACTTGAAGCGGTGGTCCTTTGTCAGCGAGGCCTCGAAGATGGGCGTGTAGTAACCCGTGAAGAGCACGGAGCCCTGGTTGTCGTAGCCCACGGTCGTGTAAACGTCAAAGCGCCGGCGCAGTTCCGTGTTGAGTTCAGCCGCGCTCAGGCCTCCCGCCAGCATGGCACGGAACTCCTGCAGCGATAGCCGCACCTGCTCGTGCGAGATGCCGCTGACGGGGAAGAACTGGGCGGCGGAGGGCTTGGAAAGGTAGTTGAGGCTGTTGGCGCAGGCTTCGTCCAGGCGCGCGGTGTCGGAGAAGGCCCGGGTAAAGTCAGGAATCTGCGCGGGGTCCGTGATCTTGCGCAGTGCGTGGGCTCCCGGCGGCAGTTCGCGCCAGTAGTAGTCCTTCTCTTCGGCCTGCGTCTGGGCGCAGCCGCTGGCGGCCACAGCGAGCACCAGAAGGGCAAAGAGTGACACAAATGCAACAGCGCGGCGGCGACGGGTCATGTCCGGCCTTGTTGTTGGAAGGGTTCTGGCGGGAGGAAGTTCAGCGGCCCACCGAGCCGCGGCGCGAAGACTGGCTGCCCGAATCGGGCTGGGGGCGGATGTTCTGGGCGCTGCCGCGCGTACGAACGGTGATCGTCATGGCGCTCTCCGGGTGTGGAAACGGGTGTACGTCCCTGGGCTATCGACAGGCCAGGGGGGCGCCCTTGAACAAAAATGAAGAAATCAGTCGGTGATGCCGGCAAGCCAGAGCAGCCACTCCAGCAGCAGGCCCAGAAGCGCCACCCAGAGCAGGATTTCGGGAAACCAGTCCACCCAGGTTGGCTCACGTGCGGCCGGCACCAGGGCCTGTTCATCCAGTAGGGGCAGGGGCACAAAGGCCGCGGCCTGCTCCGACTCATCGACCCAGTAAGCGCTGAATCGCGCCAGCTCTCGCCCCTGATGCAGCAACCGATAGAGCCCCGGTTGCTCCAGGGGGCCCAGGCGTGCGCGCCCGTCCAGCCCCGTCATCACCGAATAGCTCTCGGCACCATAGGCGTAGCCCGGGCCTACGTCGGGGTCGAGGCAGACCTCGAGCGCCATGGGAGCCCCGGCGTTGATCTCCGTCGTTTGCGACATGGGCAGCAGGGGCGGAATCCAGGCGCTCTCGCGACTCAGCAGCGCGTTCAGCCAGCGTTGCAGCAGCGTAGGCCCCTCCGGGACGAAGAGGAAATTGCTCTGCCTTGGCGAGTAACCGACGTAGAGCACGTCTCGTTCTCCTGTGGATGCGGCCAGGAGAACGCCGGCTTCAATGTGAGTGGCCAGGGGGGTGAGCCCGCCCCCCGGCCGCAACGGAAACGCCTCACGGCCCGCCAGCAACTGGAGATTGGGGACTTCAAAGCCCAGCCACGGCCGCTGCGCCCTCGCTTCAAACAGGCCCGCCTTGGCTTCACGGGCAGGCTCAACCTCTCCCAGTTCCGGCGGCAGGGCTCCGAAGCAGAGCAGGGCCCTGGCCCTTGGCTGGGCTGCGACGCGGTCCATCACGACCAGGTCGCTTTCGGCCCCTTCTCCCGCTACGGCCTCGCGTTCTTCAATCCTGCGTCCCGGAAGCAGCAACTCCATGCCTTCGCGCAGCAGGGGGTTGGGCTCTTCACCTTTGGGTCGCAGGATCAGAATCCGCCGGATGGGGCTGCGCGGCAGGGGCACACGAATGAAGTCGTCGAGTGTGAGGATGTCGCGCTCGGATCGCACCAGGAGGTCCAGACCGTCGGAATCGAGGTCGTGGGGGACCTTCAGTGGAAGCTCAAAGCTCCGGGCATCCTTTTCCATCGTGTCCCACTTGAACGCCAGATACAGGGCCTCAGCCTTGCCTTGGCCGCGAAGGCGGGCGGTGAGAAGGCCGCGGTCGTCGCTTCCTGCCGGCGAGGGCTTGAAGACGGCCTCGATGAAGCCCGCGTTCTCCCCCGCCTCGCCGAATGTCTCCACGACGCCGGGCAGTCCCCCCAGACTTTTCCAGCGCGCGGCCGGCGCAACACGCTCAAGTCGGGCCGGTGCCTCTGCTGACTTCAGCGCCGGCGGGTCATCCGTAAGCAGCCATACGGCGCGCACCGCCTCGGGGGCCGGCCTGAAGTGCGGCGGCAGGCCCACTGCCGCGAAACAACCTGCCAGTTCCTCCGTTTGCGCCAGAGCATAGTCCGTACGGGGAGCGGGCCCGGCCGCGTCGCCGCGCTTGAGGAAGGGCCCTGCAACGGGGCGGCCCAGTTGCCAATGCACAATGCAGGCGCGGTCTTGAGGCGCGAGGCTGTTGAGCAGTTGCCGGGCGCGGGCCTGGGCCATCTGCTGCCGGGTTTGGCTGTGGGTGTAGCTGAAGGCCCGCATGCTTGGGGAGTTGTCGATGACGATGAACAGCAGCAGGGGCGGCGTTTCGTTCTGGGCCGCGGGCTGCAACCCGGCCGCGTAGAGCGCCGCGGAGGACAGCATGGCGCTTGAGACCAGCAGGGTGAGCAACAGACGCAGCAGGCGCTTCCAGGCCGGGGGGCGAACGCGCCTTGCCACGCGCTGCCAGATGAACCCGTAAGTGACGGTGGCCCTTTTCCAGCGTCGGGCCAGGAAGAACACCACGAAGAACAGCGCCACCAGCGCAAACAGCCACAGAAATTGACCGCGCGCGAACTCAAGCATGTCGGGATGATACAGGCGTGGCGCTGACTGGCGAGTGCATCCGGTGGCCGTCGGAGCAACGTCGGCAGCCTGGGTTATCCGTCAGCGCGCGCCTTCCAGCAGGCCGCTGCGCAGGAGTTCAACGACAACGGGCTCCACATCAACGTCGCTGGACATCTCGATGTAGCCGGCCCCCGTGGCCCGGATGGCCGCCTGGCAGGCGCGGCGGTAGTCTTCCACTTCCTTGCGGTAGGCTTCGAGCACGGGCGCGTCGATGCGCAGCTTCAGCGCGTCGCCGGCCAGGGGAGACAGGCGCGTCAGGCCCTCGAGCCGGGGTTGAAGTTCTTCATCGGCGTGCAGGCAGATGACCACGGCGCGCACGCCAAAGCGGCGGGCCTCGGAAAGCAGGGACAGGGTGCCATCTTTCGATTGCATGTCAGTGGCGGCCAGCAACACCGTGTCGCGCCCGCGGGCTGCCAGCGCGCTTCTCAGCGCGGCCGATGGCAGCGCCGCCCGGGAGATGGCCATGGCCGACACGGCCTCAAGGAAGGCCTGCTCGCTTCCTGCCGCATCGAAGGATTGCACGGCAGTATCTTCGTAGCGGGTCAGCAGCACGCGGTCAGCCGTGGCCTGCGCCACGAGCCCGAGGGCCGCCAGCACGCGCTTGGCCGCAAGCCACTTGTTGTGCGCGCCGAAGTCCATGGTCGGGGCCGCGTCGAGCGCCAGCAGCAGCCGCAGCTGGCCCGGCGCCTCAAAGAGCTTGAGGAAGAGCTGATCGAGGCGGCCATAAACGTTCCAGTCCACGCGGCGAAGGTCGTCGCCCTGCGAATAGGGGCGATAAGCCCCGAACTCAAGGCCGGAGCCCAACTGGCGGGAGCGGCGCTCGCCCCGCAGCGCTGACGCGCGTACGCGTTCGCCGGCCAGGCGCAGGCGGCGCAGGCGGGCGAGTTCTTGCTCCGTGAACAGTGATTCGGCCATGGGCGCCTGAGGTTGCCGTGAAAGAATGATGCAGGCTCCTGCCGCCGCCGGCGCCGCCCGTGGTGCTGAGGCGCTAGCTCGTTTCGCGCACGGCCTTCAGGCGGGCCACTTCACGGGCCATACGCCCCGCGCTCAAGGCCTGCCAGACGATGAACAGCAAGAGCGCTCCCCACACAGCGGCATTGCTGGCCCAGAGGTTGTTGACCGAACCTTCGTAGGACCTGCGTTCCTGCTCGAGCCTTTGCTCAAGCTCGGCCCGGAACTTCTTTTCAAGCTCGGCTTCCAGCTCCTTGCGCAGGCGCGGGGTCTCCTCCGCCCGGAACTCCCTGAGAAGGGCCTCGCGCTGCTCGGCGCTGACGGGCGCCGGCGGAAGACTGCTGCGGTCCACCTCGGCGTGCAAAGGAGTGCACCAGAGCGCGGCCAGCAGGCAGCCGGCAACCAGTAACGGACAGGGGCCAGGCTTGCTCATGCCGCGCGCTCCTTTTGCAGTTGAAAGCTGAGGCGATTGGCGGAGTAGCGCAGGGCCACGGCGGCGCCAAAGGCGAGCAGCAGGCCCAGCGTGGCGACCTGTTTGGTGGTGCCGATTTCAGGGGCGCTCAACAGGTCAGAGAAGCTGCGGGGATGGCTGACCTGGCCGATTTCGATGGCTTTCTGCACCAGCGGGTAAAGGGGCGCCACAAGAATTCCGTACACGGCCGTCAACTTCATGCGCGCCTGCACGTTGGGCATGGCGCCGCGAAGCGCCAGCAGCGCCGCAAAGGCGAGCCACAGAATGAGCATGGTGGTCAGGCGCGGCTCCCAGTTCCAGCCGCTGCCGATGCGCCCCGTGCCCCAGGCGTAGTCCGCCCAGAAACTGCCCGTCAGCAGCGTGATGGCGCCCGCCAGCAGGCCCACTTCCGAGGCGCTCACCGTGAGGGCGTCCCACTTTTCAGAGCGTGACAGCAGGTGCATGACGCCGCCCACCAGGCACAGCCCGCAGCAAAGCGCCGTGGCGTAGGCCGAGGGCAGGTGGATGAAAAAGATGCGGTAGCTTTCGTAAAGGTTGAGCGTGTTGACGCCCGGCGTGGGCGAAACCACGAAGAGCGCCCCGGCCGTGATCTGCACCGGCGCATAGAAGTAGCTCAGCCAGAGCGCGGCCTGCGCGCCCAGCAGGGCGAGGACGGCCAGGATGATGGTGACCATCGAAGATGTGCCAAGGTCTTTCATCAAGCCTCGTGCAGCCTTCCGTAAAGCAGCAAGCCCAGAGCAGGAAACATAGCGCCACAGATGCAGAGCAGCAACAGATAGGGCTTTGCTCCGGCCAGACCCAGGCCCGCGGACAGGGCATCCGTCGCCCCCACGGCCCCCAGAAACACCACGACCACCACCGGCAGAAGCAGGATCGTGAGCAAAGCCTCGCTGCCGCGCGCGCTTGAGGTGGCCGACGCCAGCAGTACGCCCGGGGCGAGCACGCCGATGTTGGTCAGGGCGACCACGGCCAGCATCCAGGGCTCCTGGGGAATCTGGAACCGGAGCAGCGGAACGGCAGCGGCCACCAGCAGCACCTCCACCATGCTGAGGAAGACAAAGGCGCTGGAAAGTCTCGCCAGATAAATCAGCGCGGGATCAAAGGGCAGCAGCAGGAACGCGCCATGGAGGCCCTTTTCGCGATCCGCCAGGGCGCTGCGGTTGACGCCGACCACGGCCGCAAACAGCACGCAGACCCAGAGCACGGCCGGCACGAACCGGTGAAAGGTCTCATCCGACGGCAGCGCGCGAACGCCCAGCCCCACGACCACCACCTCGAGCAGGGCAAACAGGCCCATGGAGGTCATGAGTGAGCGCGTGCGTAGCTCGACGAGCAGCTCGCGCCGCAGAAGCGTCTTGAACGCGACAAGGGCAGATGGCGCGTTGGGGCTCACTTCGGCAGCCGCCTTCGGATCAGGGCCATCTGGCCGCGGTGGTGGATTTCATCCTCGCCCACGTGGAACCACATGAAGTGAAAATTGCCGACACTGCCCCAGAGCGGCACGCGCGTTTCGAGCCAGGCGTCGTCCACGGTCTTGAACAGGTCTAGCGTCCTGCGGCGCGCGCCGTTGAGCAGATCGAGGTAGAAGCCGAGGTCCTTGCCGACGAATTCGGCGCGCCCGAGGTCGCCCAAGTCCAGGGCGGGCTTGAAGCGGTACGCTTCTTCGGGCGTGAGGTGGCGGCGTTCGAAGGTTTCGATCTGCATGGCAAATTCGCAGTAGGCGATATGGGCCAGCAGCATGCCGATGGAATTGGCGCGCTCATCCAGCCTGTGGTCGAGCGCGTCGGTCTTCAGGTCGGCCACGGTCATCACGGTCGTCAGCCGCGCGTAATTGATGATGGAAACAAGCCGCGCCACGGCAGGCGTATAGCCGGGCAGGTCGCCCACGAGAAAAGGAGACTCGGGCATGGCAGGGCACCCCGGTTACTCCGCCGCGTCGCCTTCAAGCAGGCCGTACATCTTGCGCTTTTCCCAGAGGTTCTTGCGCGAGATGCCCAGGATCGAGGCGGCTTCCTCAATCTTGCCGTCCGTCATCTTCAGGACGTTCTGGATGTGCGCCTTCTCCGCCGCGGCCACAACCTCGCGCAGGGTGCGGCGGTCGTCGCCCGGCGTCTTGACCTCACTGCCCTCCGGCAGCGACTGGGAAAAGTCGCGCAGGAAGTGTTCTTTGCGCAGCACCCCCCCGGCGGCGCCAAGCGCAATGGCGCGCTGCACGCTGTGTTCCAGCTCGCGCACGTTGCCGGGCCAGCGGTAGGCCACGAGGGCGGCCATGGCCTCGGGCTCGACGCTCAACTGGCGCGTGCCGGCGTAGCGCTTGATGAAGTGCTCGACCAGCACGGCAATGTCGCCTTCACGCTCGCGCAGCGGCGGCACCTGCAGGTCAATGACGTTGATGCGGTAATAGAGGTCCTGGCGGAACTTTCCTTCATGCACGAGCTTGCGCAGGTCCACCTTGGTGGAGGCAATCACGCGGATGTTGACCTTGATGGGCTTGTCGCCTCCCAGGCGCTCGATTTCGCGTTCCTGCAGCACGCGCAGCAGCTTGGCCTGGGTGTCGATGGGCATGTCATCAATGTCATCGAGGTAGATGGTGCCACCGTTGGCCTGCTCGAAGCGGCCGATGCGCCGGGCCGTGGCGCCGGTGTAGGCGCCGGGCTCGTGGCCGAAGAGTTCATCCTCGAGCAGATTCACGTTGGCAATGTGGCAGCCGACCTTGATAAGCGGCCCGGCCTGGCGCGGGCTGAGCTGGTGGATCGTGGTCGCGATGACTTCCTTGCCGGTGCCGTTCTCGCCCTGGATCAGCACCGAAAAATCGCTCTCGGCGATGGTGCGGATGTCGTCGTAGAGCCGCTTCATCTGCGGGCTGCTGCCCACCATCTTGTCGAGGCGGAACTCGGTTTTGACCTCCTGCTGCAGCTGCACGAACTTGCGCTCGGTGTGCTGGCTCTGGGCGTAGCCGTTGCAGAGCAGGACGACTTTCTCGTTGTTGAAGGGCTTCTCGACGAAGTCCTTGGCGCCCAGCTTCATGGCCTCGATGGCGCGCTCGGTGGTGGCATTGCCGGTGATCATCATGACGATGATGTCCGGGTGTTTTTCGCGCGCAAAGCGCAACAGGCTCATGCCGTCCACCTTGGGCATCACGATGTCCGTGATCAGGCAGTCAAACTTCTCCTTGCCCAGGGCTGCCATGGCTTTTTCGCCATCCTCGACGGCAGTCACGCTGTGTCCCGCGTCTTCCAGGTCTTCGGAGAGCGTGAGGCGGATGCCGCGTTCGTCGTCTGCGAGCAGGATTTTCATGGCTAGCGCCCGCGCAGCTTGGGATTGAAGGCCTCGCGCAGGCCCTCACCCAGCAGGTTGAAGGAGAGCACCGTGATCAAGATGGCGAGTCCGGGGATCCAGGTAAGCCACGGGGCGTCAAAAATGTACTCGCGGCCCTCGCTGAGGATCTGGCCCCAGGTGGTCTGCTCGGGCTTGGCGCCGATGCCCAGGAACGAGAGCGTGCTTTCCGCCAGCACCGCGCCGGCTACGCCGATGGACGCACTGACCAGCACCGGGGAAATCGCGTTGGGTACCAGGTGCCGCCAGATGATGCGGAAGTCGGACAGGCCCAGTGAGCGCGCGGCCTGCACGAAGTCCTGCTCGCGCAGGCTCAGAATTTCCGCGCGCACAAACCGGGTCGTGCCCATCCAGCTCGTGAGGCCGATGACACCCATGGTGATGAACACATCCTTCTCGAATATGGCCAGGATGGCCAGGATCAGGAAGATGACGGGAATGGTCATCATGATCTCGGTGAATCGCATGACCAGGTCGTCCACCGTGATGGTGGGCAGGAACAGGCCCTTGACCGGAAGCTTGGTGTCCGTGACGGAGGCCTGGCCCGAGGCCATCAGGGCCAGGGCCGCCACGGCCAGCAGCAGATACAGGAAAGTGGCCATCAGGAAGTGGCTGGTGATGCGATAGAGGCCGTAGCGATACTGGCCGCTGAGCAGTTCCGCGCCGCGCAGGGTGGTCAGGGCGTTTTTGGCCTCCGTGTCGAAACGGATCACGAAGCGTGTGCGCAACTGGCCGCGCCGGTCCATCAGGTCGTTGCTGCCCTGAACCTTGAGCAGAGGCAGTGACTTCTTCGCGTCCTCCGCGCTTTCATTGCGGATGGCCTGGAGCCTGGCCACATCGTCGGCGGCCGACTTGGCGGCCGCCTTGAGCCCCTCCTGGGCCGCAGCCAAACGCTTCTGTTCGGCCTGCAGGTCGGCCAGACCCGCATCCTCGCGACTTTCCTTGGCCAGCGCTTCAACCATGGGCTCCAGGGCGGCGAGACGTTTGGCGACCTCTACGTCCTTGAAGTCCGCTTCCGCCTGCTTCCAGGCGCGCACGGCCGCCTCAAGGTCGAATTGCGCCTTGCGCATGGTGGCGGCATCCTTGACATCTGCATCGAGCAGCGCGACCAGGCTCTGTTCGGCCTTGTCCAGGGCGGCCACTCGCTGGCTCAGGGGCTCTTCAAGGGCGGCCGATACGGCCTCAACGTACTTCTGGCGCGCGGCACCGATTTCACGCATGCGCTTGGTGCGCTTCTTGAGTTCGACCGGGTCGAAGGTGGAGGCGCGGGCTGCGTAGTGCGCTGCTTCAAGGCTCGCCGTACGGCCTTCTTCGTTTTTGCCGGATTTGAAAAGCTGCTGGGCCAGGGCGCTGGCCGCCTTTTCATCCTGCAGGGCCTGCTCGTGACGGACTTTGAAGTCGTCCACGAATCGTTCGAGGTGCTCGGCACGCTCCTGCTGCTCCTGGTGCAGCCGTTGCGCCTCAAGCAGCGCGCTGCGGAACTTGCGGATTTCGAAACGGCCCACCTGCAGGTCGAGGCGGCGCGTGCTGACCTCAAGGCGGAACTGGCGGCCATAGATCCAGGCCGGAAGGTCCTTCTGCTCCAGCAGATTGGAGATGTTCTTTGGGTCGGCCTCTTCAAACTCCTTGAACTCGCGGCCCGCGTCGCGCAGGTCCAGCAGCAGTTCTCTGGCCTGACGATGGGTTTCGAGGGCCGCCTGATGCACCGCGCCCTCCGGCGTCTGGTTTTCCGTGCGCCAGTTGAACCAGGAAACAGCGCCGAAGAGCAGCGCGGCCAGCGTGAAAAAGCCCACGGTTCGCCAGCGCTGGCCCGCCACGGCAAGCAGGAACTGGAAGGCAAAGAGCAGCGCTCCGACGGTGAAGCAGACCCAGGCTGGAGTTGTGATGCCCGCTGCCAGCATGACGCCCCAGGCGAGAAACAGCATCAGCGTCGCGAACATCGGCAACCCGACGCGGTTGCGCCCGAAAAAACCGGCAATGCCGCCCAGTGAAATGCCCAGAAAGACGGAAATGCCCACGGCCAGAAAGCCGATGGTCAGCGAGATGGAACTGCCCGCCCAAAGCCGCGCCAGCACGTCGCGCCCGAGGTTGTCGGTGCCGAGCCAGTAGGTCTTGTTGTGATCGACGCTGCTCCGGGAGGCGGGGGGCAGGAAGGTGTCTTTGAGTTCGGGCTGGTGGGGGTCAAGGACGGCGTTCTTGATGACCTCGGACTTGAAGCGGTCACCGACGAGGCTGGCCTCCTCCATTCGGATGAGGTCGGCGGCGTCGGCCTTGCGGCCAACGACCAGGGAGCCGGAAACCGCAGCCACGCCCAGCAGTACGATGGCGATGAACGAGAGCAGGGCGGGCTTGTTGCGCACGAAAAGGCGCAGGGCGTCGGCCAGGGGTGAGGAAGACTTGCGAGGTTGGTCGGACATGCTTCGCTTCCTCTACGAGAGACGCACGCGCGGGTCAGCCACGCTCAGCAGGATGTCGGAGACGAGAATGCCGATCAGCGTAAGGGCCGAGCCCACGAACAGGCTGGTCATCACGATGTAGATGTCGCGCTGGAAGACGGCCTCGAAGACCCAGCGGCCGAGGCCCGGCCACGAGTAAATGGCCTCGAACACGACGGAACCGCCGAAGATGGAGGGCAGCAGTCCCGCCAGCATGGTGATGAAGGGCAAGGAGGCCGGTCGCAGGGCATGTTTGTAGTAGACCTGGTCATCGTCCAGGCCCTTGGCTTTGGCGGTGCGGATGTAGTCCTGACCCATCACCTCCATCATCTGGCCCTTCACATAGCGCGTGAGCGTGGCCACGCCGGTCAGGGCCCCGACGAAGGCCGGAATGGCGATGTGCCAGGTGCGGTCGAAGAAAGCGCGTGGTCCTTCCAGCTCCACGCCGATGGTCTCGGGCGAGACGATGGGGATGCCCAGGGTCTTGGTCACGAATCCGATGATGAGAATGGATATCCAGAAGCCGGGAAAGGCGATCAGCGTGTAGCTGAGCACGGTGATAGCCCGGTCCTGGACTGTATTTCGCCGCAGCGCCGAATAGATGCCGATGGGGAAGGACAACGACCACACCAGCAGGGTATTCACGATCACCAGGGGCAGGGTCACCAGCATCTTGCGCCACATGGTGGGCAGCACGGCTTCCTTGGAGGTCTCGCTGGTGAGCTGCCAGGAGTAGTTGTCTCCGCCGCCGAACTGCTTGCTGACGACGGCGCCGAAGTCGGAGAAGAAGCGCGAATAGAAATCGGTGTACTTCTTGACGACGGGGTCGTCATAACCGATCTCATCGCGGCGTCGCTCAAGGTCGGCGGGTGTCTTCTTGGGGTCAAGCTGGCTGGCCAGGGGATCGCCCGGCGCCAGAGCGACGATCAGAAAGCTGAGCACGCTGACGATCCAGAGCGTCAGGGCCATCTGGAACAGGCGACGAACAATATAGGAGAGCATCGGGGGGGCCTTATCGCTTGTAGTCCTGTTCTGACCATTGAGGGGCTGTTTCGACCCGCTTCAGTTCGCCGAAGAAGTACACCATGTTCGCGCGGGCATTGCGGATGAAGTCGTGGTTCACGGGCCGGTTCTCGTACACCGGCTTGCCGTCCTTCTCGCCCACTTTCTTGCGCCAGACGATACGGCTGTCCATGACGCTGGTGCCCAAAGGCGAGTAGAGGAAGACATAGGGGAAGTCCGCCGCGATGGTGCGGAAAATGCGGTGGCTCATTTCGACCTGTTTGTCGCGGTCGTAGACCTTCAGAATGGCATCCATCAGCCGGTCGGCTTCAGGATTGGCGTAGGCCGCGAGATTCAGACCGCCGGCAGTGGGCCAGCAGGTCGAGTGCCACAGCTGGCGGCTGTCATGGTCGATGCCGCCGGACCAGCCCAGCACACAGACGTCAAACTTCAGCGCCATCACATATTGCTGAATGAAGACGTTCCACTCGTATTCCTTGTAGTCGACCTCGACGCCCAGCTTCTCCCAGTTCTGTTTGGCCAGCAGGGCGTTGTTCTTGCGCACGCCGCCGCCCGTGCTGTTGATGAATTCCAGGCGCAGGGGTTTGCCGTCTTTGCCGATGAGCTTGCCATTGACGTCCTCGAAGCCGCACTCCTTCAGGATGGCCTTGGCTTCCGCGACGTCAAAGGGCAGGTACTTGATCTTCTCGGTCTTGCCCTTGCGCTCGACCTTTCGGCCCTGGGCGTCGGTTCCGTCGCTGCGCCAGGTGTGTTCGATCATGTGGTTCTGGTCGTACCAGGGCAGCACGGGGTAGGCGGGCCCGTTGATGCGCACCCCCTGGTTGTAGACCACGTACTTCAGGATCTGCTCCACATCAATGGCCATGGACAGGGCCAGTCTCACCCGCTTGTCCGAGAGTTGCGGCTTGGAGCAGTTGAATGAGAGATATTCATACTGGTTGGGCATGCGCTTGATGACGCTGTATTCCTTCGTCTTGGCCTCATAGCGCTCGACCTGGAACTCGCGCGGGCTGTAGACGTCAAGGCCGCCCGTGTTGAACACCACTTCCGCCGTCTCGCGGCCCATGTTGGGGTCAAACACATAGTAGTCCAGGAACTGGTACTCGGGCTTGCGGTCCCAGTAGAACTCGTTGCGGCGCAGGCGGCAGCGGCTGCCGTTCTGCCACAGGGGAAGGGCGTCGCCGTTTAGGGGTTCAATGACCATGAACCCGTTCATGGAGGGCCAGGCGCGGTACTCGCGCTCCCGGCTCACCAGGTACTTCATGGGATTGTACACATTATGATTCAGGCCCACGTCCGCGGGTCCCTTGCCGCGCCGGACGGCCTCTTCCTTCCAGGCCATAAGGTTCCAGCGGTGATAGGGCAGGAGCTGCCCGGCAAGATCGTACAGTGCGGGCGAGTAAAGCTCGCCGTAGACGACTTCGAGTTTGTAGGGGTCGTCCTTGAACACGCGCACTTCGTTGATGCTGGTGTAACTGGACATGCGCGGACTCTTGAAGTCCGGATTCTTCAGGAATTCGAAGGTCAGCTTGGCGTCCCGCGCGGTGCAGTCCGGCCCCTTGCCCCACCAGTAGCCCTTGTCGCCGAAGGTGTCCTTCTCGGCGTAGTTGGCCACTTCATATCTGGCTTCCTCGGGCTTGGCGACGAGGCTTTTGGCCTTCAGCTTGGCGAGGGCCTCTTTCTCGGAGTCGGCATAGACCCAGCCGCAGGGATCGCCGTTGCACCAGGCCTGCCAGACGCGTTCACGCTTCTCAAAGAAGGGCCCGTCCACCCAGGGAATGCCCTTGCGGATATGGAACTCGATGACAGGCGAGTGGGAGGCGGGCGTGGTGTCCAGCTTGGAAAGCGCCTCCTTCAACGTCTCCGTCAGCGCCTTGTCGGTGAGCTTGTCGCGGGTTTCCGTGGAGACGCGCTTGAGTAACTCCTCCGCGTCAAAACAGGGCCAGGGCTTGCGGCCCAGTTCCGTCTCGAGCAGGGCTTCAAACTCCGGCTCGATGGCCTGAGTGATCTGGCCCTTGACGGGTTCAGGGGCAAGCATGAAGCGGACCTTGGCCAGTTGGGGAATTTCAAGGACCTCCTGGCCCTCGGGCGCGTTCTCGCCCGCGGCCAGGGTCTTGCCTGTGGTCAGGTTCAGGCGCACGGGACTCTTGGCGTCGGCAGCGCCGGCAAAGGATTTCAGCCGCGCGCCCAGCAGCTTGCGCAGCCGCGCCTCGAAGTCGGCCTGGGTCATGTCCTCGGGCAGATAGCAGGTGATGTCATGTTTGACGAGCACCGTCTCGGCGAGTCCGGGTTCCAGCTCGTACATGTGGTTGGTCTTGACCAGGCCCTCGTAGAGATACTGGCTGATGGTGGAGTCGCTGGTCTTGGTCGAGGTCCAGGGGTTCATGTCCTCGGGGTTGGCGCCCATGTACAGCATCAGCCGGTTGAGGCGGCTGTCGTTGTCAGAGACGGAGTCCTGGTCCGGCACCCAGAAAACGGACTGAGCCAGGAACACAAGAAGGGCGACGGGCACGATGACCAGCGAGCGTTTGATCCACATGGCGCCTCTCCCTGCCTTCGCGCGCAGCCAGTCCTGTGAAATTGGACCCCTTGCTGTCGCTTCGCGGCGTACAAGCTAGACTTCGCCCGCGCGCTCTGGCTCGGGCATTCCTGAAAGGTTCCTGGTCCTTGAACGTGCCGCAGGGTTTTGAAGGAACCATAAAACCAGCAATCCAAGAGGCAAGCACCAAAAAATGGCCACCGAACGTCGAATTGCCCGCATTGAAAGCCGCATCCGCCAGGAAGTGGCGGAGCTGTTCATCCGCGACCTCAAGGACCCCCGCATGAAGGGCCTGGTCAGCATTACACGGGTCAAGGTGGCCCGTGACCTGGGCCACGCCCGCGTATTCTATACGGTGCTGGGATCGGAGCGGGACCGGCGCACCGTGGCCCGCTTCATTGAATCGGCCCGCAAGTTCGTCCAGGCCCATGTGGCCTCGCGCCTTGACCTGCGGGTGGCGCCCATCGTCGAGTTCACCTACGACGATTCCATTGAAAAGCGTTCCTCGGTGTCTAAGCTCATAGACCAGGCCATCGCAGCCGACAAGGCCGCCGCAAAGTCTTCGCGCCGTAAGAGTTCTGACGAGGAAGAGTAAGCTCGCCACGGGGTAATGCATGGCCCAGAACAAAGAGCCGCAGGCCAGCGCCGACGCGATTTTGGACAAGCTCGACGCCTTCTTGCGCACCAAGCAGCTCAAGCTCACTTCGCAGCGACGCCAGATCGTCGAGAAGATGCTGGAGATGCCCCGGCACTTCACTGCCGACGACCTCGTGGACTCTTTCGTCGGACAGCGCCCCAGAGTCTCCAAGGCCACCGTCTACCGCACCCTCTCCCTGCTTTCCGAGGGCGAGATCCTCGAACAGCATGACTTTGGCGAGGGCCACCGCCTCTTTGAGCTGGCGCTCGGACGCTCCCACCACGATCACCTGTGCTGCACGAAATGCGGCAAGATCATCGAGTTCTTCAGCGAAGAGATGGAAAATCTGCAGGACAAGATCGCCCACAAACTGGGCTTTCACCCCACCTCCCACAGTCAGAAGATCTACGGCACCTGTCGCGAGTGCTGGCGCGAAAGCAAACGGGATTGAGCATGGCAGACCCCGCCCAGACGCCTGATGCCGCGCGGCGCGAATTTGTTCGCGCCGGCCTGCTGGGCGGAATTTGCGCGGCTTGCGCCGCGGCAGGGGTTCTCACGCTCAGTGCCTCAGAGACGTCGGGAGAGGCCGCGGCCGTGGCCGTGGCGCCCATGGAAAAGGTGCTCGATGAACTGGGGCCCTTTGCGGCTCTCAGCGCCGTGGGGGGTGCATTGCCGGTCGAAATCACGATTGCAAGGCGCGACGGCTGGCGCCTGCGCACGCGCCGCCAGCGGGTGTTTTTGCGGCGCGTGAAGGCGGGCCAGACGGCCGACTGCTTCTCGGCCCTGAGTCCCATCTGCCCCCATGCGGGATGCAGCGTGGAAATGGCAGGCGACAAGAAATCCTTCCACTGCCCCTGCCATGACGCGCAGTTTGCCGCCGACGGCAGCCTGGTGGAGGGGCCCTCGCCCCGGGGCCTGGATGCACTGGAAGTGTCCATCGCGCCAAGAGATGACAAGCCCTGGCTGTTCATCAAGTGGCAGGACTTCGTGATAGGCAAGGCGGAACGCAGGGCCCGAGCCTGACCATGAACGAGCCGCTTCCCGATCCGTCCGCCAGTGACCCCGAGCGCATCAAGCAGGAGCTGATGGCCGAGGCGGAGCGCGAACTGGCCAAACGCACGGCGGAAGAAAACCGCAGAAAGTCGCGCCCTCCCGCCGACAGCGACGCTGAAACGGTGCTCAGCGGCGACACCCTGCGCGTGGGCGGCACTTCGGTTTACCGCGTCATGCACCCGGCCTCGCCCGTCTCAGCCATGGTGGCCAGCGCACTGCTGGCGGCGCTGGCGCTGGTGGGGGGCAGCGGCATCGGGCTGGCCCTGGGCTTTGCGCCTACCGCTGAAGACGCCTACTCATCCGTGGGCGCCATGCACGACAGCGCGGCCGGCGCCGCCTTGAGGTCCATTCATTATCAGGGTGCCAACGTGCTGGTGTACCTGAGCGTGGTGTATGTCATGCACCTGATCTGGTCAGGCTTTTTCCGGCGGCCCGGGCACTGGATCTGGTGGCGCGCCCTCGCCCTATGCCTGCTGGTGCTGATGTTCGGCGCCACGGGCCAGCTTCTGCCCATGGACCAGAACGCCGTGCATGGCACCCACATCCGTCTGGGCTACCTGGCGGAAGTGCCCCTCGCGGGCGAAGCTCTCCGCAGCGCCCTGCTGGGCGGCGATGAAATCGGCACTGCCACCGTGGCCCGCTTCTTTGCACTTCACTCCATTGTGCTGCCCGCCCTGGGGCTGGTACTGCTGCGCCGTTTCTGGCGGGACGCGCGGCAGGCCCAGACTTCGCGGGCCTCACTGCTCGCCCATGTGCTGGTCATTGGCCTCACGGTGCTGCTCGTGCTGTTCCTGGGCAGCGTGTCTCCCGCGCCCCTGGGCCTGTCGGGAGACCTGGGTGAGCCCTTTGAGGACGCCCGGCCGGAGTGGTATGCCCTGCCGCTCTATCAGCTCTTGAAGTGGCTGCCGGCCGGGTTCATGCACCTGCTGGGACTCGTGGTGCTGCCCCTGGGGGCTGCGGCCTTCCTTATGGTGCTGCCCTGGCTGGAGCGTGTCAGCGCAGAACCTGCGCGCCTGCGCTGGCCACTGCGCCTGCTTTCTCTGGCGGTTCTGGCGCTGTGCGTTGCCCTGGGGGTCTGGCCCCTGATTGAAGACGTGGGTGCGCGCGAAGGCCAGGGGGCGGGCCTGTTTGCGCGCCACGATGTCGAGCACCTGATGGAGGCGCTCAAGCGCCGCAACGACGCCCTGGGCCATTCGCGCCACGAGGGCCTTCCGGACGACGCCCACCGTCACGCCCGCGACATCTGGCAGCTTGCCCGGCAGTTGCGCGAGCCCCTGCGCCGCGTGCCCGCGGACGAAAGGGCAAAGTATCCCGAGCGCCCCATTCTGGTGGACTACAACCTGCAGCCCGACGGCCGCCTCGATGAAGTTCGCGCGCGCCGCTGGCGCGAGTGGGTCGATGCCATGGAGGCCGGGGCCCGTCGGCTTTATGCGGCCAACAGCGACGCCGATCAGCGCCAGGCACGCGAGGAGATTCGCAAGGCCTGCGTGAACTGCCACGACAGCTACGACGTGAATGATCCCGTCAACCCCGAGCCGCGCCGTGTGGTCTTTGTGACTCGTACGGTCGAGGTCAAGCCCGAGGTCAAGCCCGAGGTCAAGCCGGAAGTGAAGCCCGAGGCTTTGCTTTTCTTCGATGAAGCGAAGTTCAAGGGGCTCAAAGCCGCGGAAGTGCCCGGCAAGACCGGCACGCTCATGAAGCGGATGAAAACCTGTTGTGTCGAGCTGCTCCAGCATGCCGAATTGCTCAAGGGCGACAAGCCGCCCACGCGCAGCATCGAGCAGGCCTTCCTTGACCTTCAGGCCTGTGCGGCCCCCATGCGGGTCATCCACGACCAGTTCAAGAAGACCTATCCCTACCCCGGCTGGAAACAGGCCTGCGACGACACGGACGTGGCGTTGCGCGAGCTGCTGCAGGCGCGCCGCGGCGACGATTTCAAGGCGCGCATGCTCAAGCTGGGCCGGGCCTGCGACTCCTGCCACGACCTGAACGAGGAAGTGGACTTCCGATTCAGCGATCTCTTCAAGTAACGCGCGGCCCCTGCCTACCGGGCCAGGTTGCGCAGCGTGGCCAGGCGCTCATTGAACCTGCCCGAGTCGGCCTCCGTCAGGCGCTTGTCCTTCAGGGCCTGGGCCAGGCGGCGCTCGGCGGCATCAAGCCAGAAGGCGGCGTCGCGTTTGAGCCCCAGCATCAGCCAGGCCTCCGCCATGCAGAGCTGGGCCTCGAGGTACTGCCGCGCCAGGGGCGGGTCGTTGCGTATCACGCTTTCAAGGGAGGCCCGGGCTTCCTGCGCCCAGCGCGTGCGCTCGGCGCCTTCGGATTTGCGGGCCAGAGAAAGCTCGGCCTGGGCCTTGAGCAGCCAGGCCTGGGGGTTTTCGCCCTGTAGCTCAAGACTGCGGGCCAGCAGCTCGAGCGCCTGGGGTTCGCGCCCGCCGGCCAGAGCTTCATCGGCGCGGCGGTAGAGGTCCTGGGCCAGTCGCTGCATCTGGCCCAGCGTCTTGCGCGCCCGCTGGCTCAGGGCTTCAAGCTGCGCGCGGCGGCTGTCGCCGGCCGTGAGGGCGACGAGGGCCTCATCGATGATGCGCTGGGCCTTTTCCAGGGCCACGCGGGCCTTGGTGTTGTAGGTTTCCGGCTCGGCCATGGCCAATGCCAGCTCGCCGTAGTAGAGCTCGCCGCCCTTGATCAGGGCTTCGGGGTCTGAAAACGCCCGCACATAGTCCTGCGCGGCCTTGACGATCCAGAGGTCGTAGGCTTCGGGATCGCGCGCGGCTTTGGCGCCCTGCGCCAGCTCGAATTCGATGTCCGCGCGGGCGCGCCACAGGGCCGGGTTGGGCACCTTGAAGCCCGCGTTCATGCGCTCCAGCGCCTCCCGCAGCTTGCCCTGCCTGCGCAGGGCTTCGGTCTCATCCAGCGTGATGCGGTTCTCGACGTTGATCAGGTCTTCCTTGAGGGCCCCGGCGTCCTTGCCCTGAAGCTCGGCCTCGCTGATGGCGCGCCGCAGGTCGTCGCGGCGCCGGTAGGGGTCTTCCGTGAACCAGGCGCGCTTGCGGCGCACCTCGGACAATTCGTCGGGGAAGTCCAGGGGCGCGCGTTCATAGGTTTCGATGGCCAGCGAATACCAGTAGTGGGCGCGGCCGCCGTCGAGGTAGGCCAGGCGCTGGCAGGCCAGGCCCTTGATACGCAGCAGGTGGCCTGCCGGTGTGCTCGAGGCCTTGAGTTCGCGGTCGCAGGTCGCCACGCAGTCGTTGAAGACCTCGATGGCGCGGCCGGCAAAGCGCCCGGCGCGTTCACGGTCGAGGTCCAGATACTTGCGGTAATCCTTCACGCAGCGCTGACCGAGGTCGAACTGGCACTGGGCCAGGGCCATGCGCACGCCTGTGAGCATGTCGGGCTTGCTTTCCAGCAGCTTCTCGAATTTCAGGTAGATGATGATGGCTTCTTCCAGCTCTCCTTCCTTCTCGTAGTAGAGCTTGAGCCAGTTCAGCGCGGGGATGCTCTCGGGGTCGAGCAGCAGGGCGGTGCGCATGAGCTCGGCCACGAGCCTGCTGCGCTCGGCGGCGTCCACGAGCGACCAATCGAATTCTTCGTCCTTGACGTTGCTGAGTTTCCTGCCGCCATCGATGTCCGTGCCCATGTTGATGAGACGAATCGACATCTGCTTGCGCGCGGTTTCGCTGAGCTGGAGCATGTTCTCAATCAGCTTGAGCAGCTCGTCGCGGTCGCTGCTGCGCACGGCCTTTTCCGCCAGTTCGAGGTAAATCCCCGAAAGGAAGCGGCTCATGGGGCCGTCGACGGGCATGAGGTTGAAGGCCGTGCGCATCAGCGCCTCGGCCTGGGCGCGGCCGACCTCGCCTCCGAAGAACCACAGGCCGCGCCCGAGGTCCAGCGCCAGGGCCTCGCGGCCGCCCTCCACCATGGAGCGGTTGAGGATCTCGGCCAACTGGGGGTTCTCGCTGTCCCACTTCGCGGCCTCCATGAACAGGGCGACGCTCTTTTCAAGCCGCGAACGATAGGCGTCGCGCTTGATGAAGGCCCGGGTCATCTGTGTCCAGGTTGGCTTCTTGATATCGGGATAAGCCGCCGTGTACTCCGGCGCAAAGGCGCCGTAGAGCCCCGCCAGTTCGTTGAGTGCCTGCTGGAAGACCCCCGCGGCCCGCAGCGAACGCGCCGGCTTGAAGTCCGGGTGCAATTCCAGCTCTTCATTCAGCAGGCGTGTGGCCTCCACCTTGGCCTCGCGCCCGTCTCTCTCCTGCAGCAGTCGCGCCAGCAGGTAGCGCAGGCCCTCGCGCTTTGGGTCAAGCATGAGGGCGCGGCGCAGGAAGGCCTCCGCGTTCTTGTCGCCGGGGCTGCCGGGCAGGAAGGCCTCCGCGGCCGCCAACAGCAAGGTCGCCATGGCCTTGGCGTTGGGAGCCTCAGCCTCGCGCAGGGCCACGGCGCGGCGGTACTCGCCCTGAGCGCGCTTGAGCAAGTCCGCCAGCTCGGGCGGCACGGCGGCTTCGCCGCCCTTTCCGGAGAGCAGCAGCCTGAGGTCAAACTCCTTCTTCAGGATCAGGGCCCGGGCCTCCGTCGACAGCAGGTCCTTGCCGCGCTCGCGCTCGTAGGCGTCGATTTCGGCATAGGCCTCATCGAGGACTGCCTGGTGCAGCGCGCGGCTGTTTTCGTTCAGGGCGGCCCGGGCGAGTTCGCTGGCGAGGTTGATGCGGTAGCTCGAGTAGCGCCGCGAGCTGGCCAGGGCGCGCCGGAAGGCAGCCAGGGCTTCTTCGTGACGCCCCAGCGCCGAAAGGGCGAGCCCCCGATAGTTGTTGAGAATCGAGGCAATGTCGTCGCGGCCGCGCTGGGGGCGCCAGGGCAGGTCAATGCGGGCCTGGGCCTCGTCCAGCAGTTTCAAAGCCTCGGCGGGCTTGCCGCGATGGATTTCAACGCTGGCCAGGGCGCCATAGACGCGGGCCGGGTCATAACGGTAGGTCCGCGCCTCGAAGTTCAGGGCGTTCGTGTAATTGATCTCGGCGGCCAGCAGCAGCTCTTCGCGGCGCTTTGCGTCGCTTTCGCTCAGGGCGCGCTCTTGCAGCTCGCGCCCGAGGTTGAAGTAGGCCGTGTGGTTGCCGGGGTCATGGGCCAGCACGCTGCGCCACAGCGTCTCGCTGTCCTTCCAGTTCAGGGTGGTGCGCGAGACCTGCCAGATGCAGGCCACGGAGAGGGCCGCAGCCATCAGCACCAGGGCGGCGCTGCCCGCCGTGTTCAGGGGCGCTGCCGCGCGCCGCGCTCGCTCCCAGGCGGCGGTGGCCAGGGCGGCCGCGGTGAGGCAGAAGCCCACGCTGGGCAGATAGAGGTAACGCTCGGCAAAGACGGTGCCGATCTGCACGAAGAAGTTGCTCACCGGGCTCAGGGCGATCAGGAACCAGAGGGCGCCCAACCCCAGCCAGCCCAGCAGAGCCTGTGAGGCGCTTGGCTGCGCGCGGCGCAGGGCGAGCCAGCCCCCGATGCCCGCGGCCAGCATCAGGGCCAGCAGGGCCATGCCCGCGCCCACCTGCGGAGTGACGTAGGGTCGCAGCTCAAAGTCCACGCAGGCCTGCAGCGGCGTGCCCATGACCAGCACCTGGGCGTCGCGGGTGATGGCGGCCGCCGCCGTGAACCAGGTGGACGCCAGGCTGTCGCCGTAGGGCTCCCGCATCAGACCCGAGCCGATTTTCATCGCCAGCAGCCGCATCAGACCCGAGCCGATTTTCATCGCCAGCAGCGTGAACATAGCGGCGATGCCGAAGAACGGCAGCAGCATCATGGCGCGGCGCGCCGGTGTTGCTGACCCCAGCCGCTGCCGGCCAAAAAGTTCCAGCAGGAGCAACAGCGCGGGCAGCACCACGGCATGCATCTTCGAGAGCAGCGCCGCGAGGAAGCAGAGCAGGGCCAGCCAGTAACTGAGGCGCACGCTCTGGCGCAGGCGTTGCACGAAACTCTGACTGGGCATGAGCCCGGCGCGGGGCAGCCGCGCGACCCAGTACAAGTTGATGGCCAGCAGGGTGAAGAAGGTGGCCATCAGGTCCTTGCGTGAGGAAAGCCAGCTCACGGCCTCCACGTGCACGGGGTGCAGGGAGAACAGCAGGCCCGCGAGGCCGCCGGTCAGGGCGTTTCTTGAGATGCGCGCGGCCAGCAGCATGACCAGCAGCGAGTTGAGCAAGTGAAGCAGCAGGTTGGTGGCCTGGTAGCCGCGGGGGTTGTAGCCGTCGAGGGCGTAATTGAGCGAATAGCTCAAGTCGCGCAGGGGCAGGTACTCGTTTCCGAGCTCCTCGCGGATTTCCTGCGGCGCCATGGGATTGAAAATAGTCACCGTGTTGGCCACGCTGATTTCACGGATCCAGCGGTTCTCGGTGATCAGCCAGTTGTCGTCCCAGTTGGTGAAGCCGTTGCCAAGCTGCGGCCAGTAGGCCACGGCGCCCAGCACGACGATGAGCAGGGCGAACAGCGGCGTCAGCCAAGGCCGCGGGCGTGCGGGTTCAGGCTGGGGTTCGGGTTCGGTTTTGCTGGCGGACGTCTGGCTCACGTATGGCGGCTGGGGAGCGGCAGGGGGCGCTTATGTTACCCAGAATATGAAGAACCTGTTAGCGGCTACAATTGGCCGCGAGGGATTGTAGCAGCGGCAGCCCGTCATGCAGCAGATACTCCGCGCCCATTGGGGCGACAGGGGCAGAGGAGCCTTCATGGGTGAGATTATCTTCTACAGCGAGAACAACGCCAAGGGCCGCGCGCTGGGCAGCCTCAACGATTATCCGGGGCAGGCATTCAACTTCCTGCGCGGGGGCCCCGTAGCAAACGATGAAGCGCGCTCGCTCAAGCTGGTCAACGTGCGCGAGGGCTGCCTGATCCAGCTGTTTGATCACCCGCGCGGCTCCCTCACGGCTGACTGGTGCCAGATCGAGGTGTTGAAGTCCAGGCCCGAGTACGTGGTCCCCAGCTTCGAGCTGAAGTTCGAGGACGAGTTCGTGCGCGTGGCCTTTTTCCACAAGAACGGGCTTGACGGCCGCGTCTCCCGCGTTGAGGTGGATTAGCCCGCTGCGCCGTCGCGCAGGTGGGGTGAGACAGATTCCCTTGCGCGCCGGCCGGGGAGGAATCGGCCCGCACAAGCAGCAGGATTTTTTTTGGCTTGGCGTTGCACTGGGCCCGGTGACGGCGCATGGTATCGCGTGATGCCTTCCGCCCGCCGCCTGAGTCTGCTGGTCTTCCTGTTCCTGGCCATGTGTGGCGCCTCGCTGGCGGGACAAGAGGCGCCCGCGTTGCCCGAGCTTCCTTCGCCCCCCTATGTGCGCGAGCACGAGCAGGCGCTCAAGGCCCACGCCGCGGCCGCCCTGGCCGAGCTGAGGGCGGCGCGCGAGCGCAAGAGCGAGGCCGACGCCCGTGCCGTGGAGCCGGGCATCACGGAAGAAGAACGAACCACTCGCCGCGAAACCGCAGAGCGGGCAGCGCAGGCCGTCACGTCGCTGGAGGCGCGGGTGCTGACGCTGGAGAACGCGGCCCAGGCGGCCCGTGCGGGCCCCAGCGCGGCCCAACTGGCGGCGCGCCAGGAGTACGACCGGCTCGTCAAGCGGGGGGAGGACGCCCTGGCCGAGCTGATCGGCGAGCCGCGCGCCGACCGCAGCGAGCGCGAAGGTGCGCTGGCCAGGGCCATTCGCGAAGCGGAAGAGGAACTAGGCCGGGTCTCGAGGCTGTCCGCCGAAGCCAGGGAATTTGACGGTCCCAAGTCGCGGCTTTACGAGCGTCTCAACGACCTGGAGAAGCTCGACTACGAACTTCGCTGGGCGGAGCAGCGGCTGAAACTTTCGCTCGACGAGTACGACCATCTCGTCGAGCAGGTGTTCAGTGCCTATGTGTCCTATGAGTCCCGGGGCCTGGAGGCCCTGCAGGCACTCCGGGAGGCCCGCGAGGGGCAGTACCCCCTGTTTGCCGACAGTCCGGCTGCCTCGCTGCCGTTGCCGCTGGCCGCCCGTTCCCTGGCGGAGGTCAACACGCTGCAAGGCGACATCGAGCAGCGCCTGGATCGCCGAAGGGGAAGGCAACCGGCGGACCGGTTGAAATTCACCCTCTTGATCGGGCGGCTGCGCGAGGTGCAGCAGGAAATCGACCTGCGCGAAGACTACAAGGAGCGGCTGGACGCCGAAGTGGAGACCCTGAAGGACCGCGGTGTGGCTGCGCCGCGTGACAAGGACCATGCCGGGTCCGAGAAATCGAACCGGGGCAAGGCTCTTGCCGAGTATCAGGAGCTGTCCGAGCGTATCGACGACTTTCTCGTGGAGGCGTCCGGCATCGAGGACGAGTTGAAACGGCTGCGCGAGGAGCGTCTGGCGCTGGTGCGTTTGTGGGAAGAAAAGCAGCGGGTTGAAGCCAGGGTGGCCGCCATCGTGGGCGAGACCCAGGGCAAGATTGCGGCCCTGGAAGCCGCGTTCGCGGCCCCGGCCGGGGCTGACCCAGGCCAGGTGCGGTCGGCGGAACGCAACAAGGCCCTGTATTTTCCCTGGCTGCGGCTGGCCGCGCTTCATGAGGAGCTGGAGGCCCAGCAGGAGCGGGAAGGCGCGGCCAGGCGCGATACGCGCTACGCGCAGACGCGCGTGGAGGTGCTGGACCGCCGCATGCGAAGGCTGGAAGACCGCAGCGCGGAGATCCGGCGCGTGCTGTTGCCCCAGGCTCGCGAAGCCTACCGCGAGAGCCTGCTGCGCACCGCGGGAGACCGCGCGTTGCGGGTGATTGCCGTGGTGCTCGCCGCATGGTTCCTGACCTGGCTGATCCGCGCGGGCAGCCGTCCGCTGATTGAGCGTTACGTCCGGCGCGCCAGCACGGAGGTGGACGCCAAAGTGAGCGACGCCCAGCGCGGCCGCACGCTGGTCACGGTCATGACGGCGACCACGCGGCTGGTGATTTTCGTGGCGGCGGTCATGGCGATCATGGCCCAGTTTGATGTGGACTACGGCCCGCTGCTGGTGGCTGCCGGCGGTGTCTCGCTGGCGGTGGGCTTTGGCGCGCAGTCACTGATCAAGGACTTCTTTGCCGGCTTCTTCATTCTGCTTGAGGGCCAGTACAGCATAGGCGATGTCGTCGAAATCAACGGCAAGACGGGCACGATCGAGAGCCTGAATCTGCGCACCACGGTGATCCGCTCGCTCAACGGCGACGTCCACACCATACCCAACGGCCAGATTTCGCTGACGACCAACCAGACCAAGCTCTGGTCGCGCACGATTGTGGACATCAACGTCGCCCACGAGGAAAACGTCGAAGACATCATGGCCGTGCTGGATGCCGTGGCCAGGGCCATGCAGCAGGACGAAGTCTGGGGCCGCAAGATCCTTGACTCGGTGGTCATGGGTGTGCAGGGCCTGGGCGAAAACGCGGTGGTGATTCGCGTGCTGCTCAAGACCCGCGCCGGCGAGCAGTGGGGGGCTGCGCGCGAGTACCACAAGCGTGTAAAGCTGAAGTTCGACGAACTCGGCATCGAGATTCCGCGGCCCCAGCGCGTGGTCAGCCACCGGGCAACGGACGAAAAGGCCTCAGCCTCTGCCATGCGCAAGAAGCGCGCCGCGGTGCTGCGCTTTGTTCGCGCGTCCCGGGGCGAGGCGCTGCCCGACGAATTGGAACTGGCTGCCATGTCCGTCGAGGAGCGCGACCGTGCCGCGACGCTGGCCAAGCTGACGACGGACAAGCCGGCGGGCTCGGGGCCGGACGCGAAAGCCCAGGCGGCCGGCCCTCCGGATGCCGAGCGCCTGGCGGAAAGGATGGCGCAGGACGCTGCTGCCGTCCCGCGCCCTGAAAGCCCGCCGCCCGCTCCAGACGTCCAGCCCAAGGCCGCGCCGGGTGAAGGCCCCCGGCCCGCGAGCTAGCTCACGGCCGCCATGCTGACTTGCAGGGAGCCGCTAGAAAATCCACTGAAGCTGGAGGCGGATTTCCTGGAAGTTGCGGTACTCGCTTACGCGCTCGACGCCGCTGGTCGAGTCCTTGCCCTTGCCCGTGCCGTGCGGCAACTGCTGGATCACGTAACGGTAGTCGAGCGTGAGCTTCAGGTGGTCGCCGTGCAGTTCGAGGCTGGCCGAGCCGCCCCATTCCACGGTGTCGGCGCCGAAGCTGTCGCCGTCCACGGGCTGGCCGGTGACCGTCTGACTGCCGAATTCGTCGTAGTTGACCAGCGAGCAGCGAGAGGCCAGCAGGGTGTCGATGGCCTCGATCTTGTAGGCAATGTCCACGCTGAAGCCGGTATCCTGCGCGGCGGCCGCGATATAGCGGCCCCGCAGGTTGGAGCCCTCGAGCCGGCCGTGATGGTGGAACTCGACGCGCCGGTAAAAGAGCGCCCAGTTCACGGAAATACCAAAGCCCCGGAAGTGGCCGTCCACGGTCATGGCCAGGGTCTCGGCACGGATGAATCTGCGCCCGCTGCCGGGCGAGGGAATCACGCCGCTGGGGGCCTGCACCGCATGGAAGTTGTTGCCCAGCAGCGTGCCGCCGCCGTCCACGCGCGCGTTGAAGTAGCAGGCGGCAAGCCCCACCATGAACTTCCAGTCGTCCCAGTCTTCGCTGCTGCGCCCGTCGGAGGCACGCAGGCCGATGTCGCCCATGGCGTGGAACTCCACGCGCAGATTGAGCATGAAGTCGGCGTCCACGGAATCGTCGAAGCGGTCCTCCAGCAGGTCGCGGTCGGAGTTGCGGAAGTTGCCGGCCTGGTTTTCGAGCGCGGCGGCGTTCTGCACGCGCACGCCGTCGGAGCGCTGGCCGGCGAAATCGATGGTGGCGGTGGCGGGCCTTGCGTTCTTGCGCTCCAGCACGCCGTTGTAGATGCCCACGCTCCAGAACAGCACGCGCTCGGCCCAGAAGTCAGCCACGCCCGCGATCTCAAGGCCCTTGGCAAAGCCCTGGTCAAAGGCCTTGTCCGCCGACGAACGCTCAAGAAAGGTGCGGCGGCCGGGGTCCACGCCCTGCTCGTAACTGAAGGGAGTGCGCTGCTGGCCCGCCGTGAGGTTGAACAGGGGCAGGGGCTCCCAGCGGAACCAGAGTTCGTCAAAGGCCAGGCCGCCGGATTCAGAGAGGGGCGCGAGTTCGACGTTGTAGCTGTAGGAGGGGCCGAAGAGGTGGCCCTCCCAGCGCAGGCGCAGGTAATGGACGCGGAAGTTATGGAAGTCTGCGCCGTTGTCTCCACCCTGACCGGAATTGGCGCGGACGTCGCGGTAGAGATAGCGGAACTGGACGAGCGACTCCATCTTCAGGGCAAAGCGCCCGTCCTGGCTGCGCCAGGTGAAAAGGTGGTCGCGCAGGCGCGTGGCCAGGCCCTGGTCTTCCTCGCCGGCCCCGGCCTTGAGTTCCTGAAGTTCGGCCTTTGCCTGGGCCAGGTCAGCTTCCAGGCGTTCGATGGGTGTGCCCGCCAGCAGGGGGGCGCAGAAGGCAAGAAGTGTGGCCGCCAGCCATGTCCGCATGTCAGAACTCCCGCGACGATATCGCCGAAAACCAGCGCGGCGCCGGAGTCCGGCGCCGCCTGGCGGCTGGGTGCCCTGCCTCAGGCCTTCATGACTTCTTCGGTCTTCTTCTTCAGGTTGTCTTCGATCTGCTTGTTGTACTTGTCCGTCAGCTTCTGGATGTCGTCCTTCAGTTTGCGGTGCTGGTCTTCGGTGATGGTCGATTCCTTGAGCGAGGCATCGCCGTGCTTCATGGCCTCGTGGCGCGCGTTCTTGATCGGAATCTTGGCCTGCTCGGCCATGTCCTTGACCTGCTTGGCCAGCTTCTGGCGCGTCTCCTGCGTCATCATCGGCAGCTTCAGGGTGATGATCTTGCCGTCGTCCTTGGGCGTCATGCCGATGTTGGCCGCTGAAATCGCGCCCGAAATCGCCTTCACCTGGCTGATGTCAAAGGGCTTGATCTGGATAGTGCCGGCGTCAGGCGTGCTGATCTGTGCAGCGCCCTTGAGCGGCGTGGGGGTGCCGTAATAGTCGAACTTGATGTTCTCGACCATGGCAGGGCTGGCGCGCCCGGCGCTGACACCATGAAACTGCTCGGCGAGGTGATTGAGCACCTTCTGCATGGCGGCCTCTGCGGCCTTCGTGATCTGATCCGGCGTCTGGCCCATGTTCGTTCTCCGTTATTCGTTCGTCGTCGTTCCTTTGCCGCCTTGGCGGCCGTTGAGCCTGTGGCATCCGGCCACTTTCCCAACCTGTTCCGGCCGGGGCGCGCCCGGCCTGACCTGCATTTCAGCAGCTTCTCAGCCGCCTGAAGTGGGCAAGCCGCTCAGGAACTGCTTCCGCAATCCGTGGTTCTGCGGCCTGCCTGCTTCCGTCTGCCGATTCTTTGAAGGCACACGGCTTCAGGCTTCAATCAGCGTTCCCACCTTGTCGCCGCGAATGGCGCGCTCGATTTCGCCCTCCACTTTCATGTCGAGCACCATCAGGGGCATCTTGTGTTCCATGCACAGCGCCACGGCCGTGGCATCCATGAAGCGCAGGCCCTTCTGCAGCGCCTCAAGGTAGGTCACGCGCTCATAGCGTACGGCGTCTGAGTGCTTCTTGGGGTCTTTGTCGTAGACCCCGTCCACTTTCGTCGCCTTGATGATGACGTCGCAGGACAGCTCGATGGCGCGCTGGGCGGCTGCCGTGTCCGTTGTGAAGTGGGGGTTGCCCGTGCCGGCCGCGATGATGACCACGCGGTTCTTCTCTAGGTGGCGCAGGGCCCGCCTCCGGATCCACTTCTCGGCCACGCTGGGAACGTCAATGCTGGAAAGCACCCGCGTCTCGAGCCCGATGCTCTCGCAGGCGTCCTGCAGCGCCATGGCATTGATGACCGTGGCCAGCATGCCCATGTAGTCGGCGGTGGCCCGCTGGATGTGCGGAATCTTCAGTTGCGCGCCGCGCACGAAGTTGCCGCCGCCCACCACCACAGCCAATTGCCCGCCCACCTTGTGGACGTTCTTGATGGACTTGGCCAGCGCCAGCAGCTCGTCGCCGGAAATGCCAAAACCGTTGGGCTCGCAGAAGGCCTCCCCCGAGATCTTCACCAGGGGCCGTTTGAACTTACATCGGTCAGCGGACATGGGTTCAACCCGCGGGTATGCCCGTTTCTAGCGATGGCAGGCTTCGCCCACAAGCACATAGAATGTGTTTCAGGTTTCAAGCAGGTCGCCGCGTCCCTCGCGCCGCTCTTGTTGAACTGGGAAAACTCAAGGCTAATATCGCCGCACCTGATACTCACACAGCGGGCACTTGCCGGGGACATTCATGACAGCCGAGAACCTGACCAGCGGGCGCATCCAGATCGCGATGGGCCTCCAGGACGTAGTGGTGGACGAATCGAAAATCTGCTTCATCGACGGCAAGCTGCCCAAGCTGCTCTACTACGGCTACAACATCCTTGAACTGGCCGAGAACTGCTCCTACGAAGAAATCGTCCACCTGCTTCTCAAGGGCAAGCTTCCCACCAAAGCCGAGCTGGCCGCCATCTCCAAAGAACTGATCGAAGCGCGCGGCTTGCCCGCCGACGTGCTGGACACGATCAGGAAGGCGCCCAAGAGCAGCATTCCCATGGACGTGCTGCGCACCGCCGTGAGCCAGCTTGCGCTGACCGACCCCAAACCCAACGACGACACCCCTGAGGGGCGCTACCGCAAGGCCATCCGCCTCACGGCCCTGTTCCCGGAAATCGTCGCCGCCGATTACCGCGCGCGCCGCGGGCTCGACGCCGTCAAGAACAACCCCAGGCTCGGCCACGCCGCCAATTTCATGTGGCTGCTGCACGGCAAAGAGGCGGGCCCGTTTGTGGTCAAGACCATGGATGTCGCGCTCGTGCTCCACGCCGAACACAGTTTCAATGCCAGCACGTTTACCGCGCGCGTGATTGCGGCCACGCTCAGCGACATGTACTCGGCCGTCACCGGCGCCATCGGCGCTTTGAAGGGCCCCCTGCACGGCGGCGCCAACGAGGGCGTGATCAAAACGCTGCTGGAAATCGGCGACGCGAGCAAAGTCGAGCCCTGGATTCTCGAGAAGACCAAAGACAAGGGCTTCCGACTGATGGGATTTGGCCACCGCGTTTACAAGGCGCTCGATCCGCGCGCCGTCGTGCTCAAGAAATACAGCGAGAAGAGCGGCAAGGAAGCCGGCATCACGAAGTGGTTCGAGATGAGCGTCAAGATCGAAGAGATGATGAAGACGCGCGAGAAGCCCCTCTATCCCAACGTCGATTTCTACTCCGCCAGCACCTATTACACGATGGGCCTGCCGCCGGAAATTTTCACGCCGATTTTCGCGGTGAGCCGCGTGGCAGGCTGGTGCGCCCATGTGATCGAACAGCAGTCGCACAACCGCCTGATTCGTCCGGACTGCGCCTACACCGGCGCCATGGACGTGCCCTTTGTTCCCATCGACAAACGCTGATCCATCCCGCCCGTTGACTGGCAGGCCGTTGAAAAAGCGGCATCCGGCCACTTTTTCAAACCGGCCGGGCCGAAGCGAATTCGTCCCGACCTCCATTTCAAGCGGCCTTCCAGCCGCGTGAAATGCGCAAGCCATCCATGGCTCCCGTCCGGCGTCCATCTTTCAACGGTCTGCTAGGTCGCGCCGCCCGGCCCCGGTTGGGGGGCAGGAGGCGCGGCTTGACGTTGGGCGCGCAGGCGTTGCAGCAATTCGAGGCCCGCGCCCTGGGGCTCCCAGGCCGGCCTGAAGGCCAGCGTCAGGCGCTCGGCGTAGAGCAGGGCGAGGCCGTCGTGGGCGAAGTCCGGGGCGGTCACCGGCGCCTCCGATATCTCGGCCAGCACGCCTGAAAGGGGCCAACGCCTCAGGTTGCTTTCAAGCTGGCGCACCAGCACGTCGTCGGGTGCAAGCGCACGGGCGCGCTTGAGCAACTGGGGCGCAAAGCGCAGCAGCAGGTCCGCCGACAGGTGCTGGCCCGGCGTGCGGGGACTTGGCCCCATTTCAACGTGGCGGGCGACCTCTGTGTCTGGTTCGTCGCGGCTGACCAGAAACCAGGCCGCCTGCCGGATGAACTCCGCGGCCATGAGTGCCGGGGCCGCATCAAAGCGAATGGCCTTGCCGGGCACGGTCAGGGCGTAGCGTTCAAACTCCTGTTCGAGGTAGCGGATTTCGTGGGCGTTGCGTTCCGGCGCCGGGGCGGGGCGCCGCTCGAACACGATTTCACCCGTCTTGAACAGGCGGGCCAGGAATTCGTAGAGGGTCGCCACAGGTGCAGTCTAACAGCGGCAGGGCCCGCCGCGCATCCTTCGCCCCAGCCAGACCCCCGGGCGGCGGCCACGGTCCGAGTTCGCGGTGCTTGCCGCCCTGGTTGAGGTCTGCTTCAGCGGCCAGGGCTCGGCTTCGTTGCCGATCACCCGGTTGAGGCTCTCAGGCATCCCGAAGCGGCCGCCCCGGGACCCGCTCAACGGTTGAAGCTGGACTTCCCCGTAATCAGGTTCACGGTGATTTCCAGGTCCGGATCGCCCGTTTCGAAGACGTTCCTGCATCTGGCACGCCAGTTGTCGGGTGTCCCGCCGCAGGTGTAGGCAGAAGCATCGAAGAAGCGACCCGTGAGTTCTTCGCGGGTAGCGCCCAGGGACTTGATGTCAAGCCCTGTGTGCGGGCTGCGCTGATAGACCACCCGCGCGCGATCGCCGAGGGCGCCGAGGGTCGCCCGGGCTTCCGCCGAGCGGGCCTCCTGGACAGTCGCGTCGCTCCCGCGGGGGCCCGGCGCGCCGTCCGGCACAGAGGCAAAGATGCCGACTACAATCAGCGGCACGATGATGACCGTCGCGATCAAGGCAATGGCCCAGGAGGGAATGCCGCCCTTGGCCCCTGCGACGGACGACCCAAAGGGCATGGCGGCGCTTCCTCCTTCATCGGGCGCAGCCGGGTGCGCCACGGTCGGAGCAGCCGCGGGCCGGGCCCCGCGTCCCTGAGGCAGGCGAAGCTGCGGCTGCTTGATGATGTGGGGGGGCCTGTCCGGACCGCTCATGGCTTCTACGTGTAAGGGGCAGCTCCGTGCAAAGGGTTCCCTCGTATTTGTGCTGTCCTTTGCCCGCGGCAAACTTCACGGACCAGGGCTGCCTCGTCTGGTATGGCACCGCAGGATTGAAGGCTCAGGGGTACGACAGGGTCTCTTATAGCAGGAAAAAGCGTCTGGACAGGGGGCTTTTGAGAGTGGCATCCTTTTTCATGGGACGCGGCGGGGAAACTGAGGGGAACCAAAAGGCATTCTTGCCGTTTGAGTCTACATGGCCATGGGCACATCAGGGCGATTCTGGCTTCCCGCAAGCCTGCTGGTTTTCAGCGTTCTGGCGCTGGGCTTCAGCGCGTGGCTCTTTGACTGGCGCGGACCTGCTCGCGATGCCGGGCGGCGTGATGAGTGTTCTGGTCCCGTTCAGCACTCGCCGGCCAGCGCCTGGGCGCCTTCAAGCGCTGCCTCGGGCGCCTCAGCCCCTGCTGCCCCCAAGGCCGCTTCGACGTCTACCCGGGAGCCGGACCGCGAAGTAGCGCAGGCGGACTTCGTCGATGATGACCCCGTCGTCGCCGAGCAGCCCCTCTGGAAAGCCGATTACGGCGACGGCGTGCGGCGCGGCGCGGGGCGCGTGGAGTTTGAACTGCTTGACGCCAAGGGCCAGCCTCTTGAGCCCGGCGTTTGGGTTGAATATGAGCTTTGGCGCAAGGTGGGCGAGCACTGGTTGCGCGAGGGAGCCAGGCTGAATGCCGCGCGCACGGCCATCATCTGCGATGCCTTTGACGGCGGCGGGCTCGAGCCGGGCGCCTATGAACTGGTCGTCAGGTGCGGGCCCTATGGCGCCGTGACGCGGGCCTTTGGCGTATCGCGCGGCGAGTTGCGCATTGAGCGACTGGAGATGCCTCACTGGCGGCGCATCATCGTTCTCAGCTTCACCGACAAGGAGGGCAAGCCTTTGGCCTACCTCCCGCTGCCGCCCCGTTACACTGCCCCGGGGACTGTAACGACGGTGGTCGAGCGCACACCGCGGCCCAGGCGCGTGCTGCGGGAGCCGCCCCAGCCCTCGCGCTCTGCGGTGGGTCTTGGCGGCAGCAGCAGCTCAAGCCGCCGCATGGTGCGGCCATCCAGCCCCACTACACAGCGTTTCCCTACGGACAACGGCAAGTGGTACGTACGTGTTTTTGCAGGCGGACCGGGCGCCATACGCTTCGAGCTCGATGAGGCACTGTTCGGCACGAGCCAGTTTCATGTAGAGGGCGACTTCACTGAAGCTCACTGGGACCACTACGTGACGGCCTACGATGTTCCGGCCGACTTCGCGGCCGTGATGGAGCAGCGCGAGCTCTGTGGCGCTGAAGACCCGGGCTGCCGCTCCCTGCTTGAGCCGCTGCCGCTGCCGCGCGAGCCTGACCTCTATGACGTTCTACGGATCCCTGAGGGCCACCGGCGGCTGATTGTATCCATCGCCGCGCCTTGCCCCGTCACGCCCACGTTCTGGGTTGAGGACGACATCAGCCAGCCCAAGGGCAAGAACCCGGGCCCGCGCCAGGTCAGCGGCACCTGGCATGCGCCACTGGGGCGCTGGTGGCTGGACCTGCCGCCGGACAGCAGCGTCGAGCTCGAGTTTTCCTCGCCCCAGCTCTTGCGGCCAAGGGGCAATCTTCGCGAGGCCATTGCACTGGGCGAGAGCCGCATCCTGGAGATCCACCGCACGATCGACGTCTCGCTGCTCCAGGTTAGCTGCCCCTCTCCCACCCTGGCCGCTTTGGGCATGCACCTTGAGGCCACGTGCAACGGCGTGAACAGTCCGGGGGGCGCGGCACCCTGGCAGTCAGACGGGACTTTGCGCCTTTACGTGGAGCGCGGCCCGGAAAGCTTTGAGGGGCAGGGCCTGGTCACGGCGCTGAAGCTGATCGGCGGCCGGGTGGAGCGCGCGGCCCACACGGTCGTGGTGCGCCCCGATGAAGGGCAGCGGCGCGAGCTGGCCCTGGGGGGAACGACGGTGGCGGCCCGCGGCGAAGGTCTGGTGCTGCGTGCCGTGGATTCAGGGCTCGCGGGCCTGCCATGGGTGGAGGGCACGGTGCTGGAATTTGACAAGGACGTGGCCTCCAAGCGGCTGCGCAAACACTGGATGGGCAGCGCGGCGGAAATGGAGGAGTGCTACGAGCTGCTTTGCAAGCTCGCTGCCAAGGATGTTGAGGCCGGTCATCCCGACGCGCTGCGCCTCAACGAACTTTTGGAAAAGTTGGCAGACCCTGCCTCGCGGGAATGGCTCAGGCGCGAGGGGGCGTGGTACAGCACCCGCTCGCGGCTGTTCAGCAGCGACCACGGCTACATGAACCTCGAAACGGGGCTGGTGCCGGGCAAGCGCTACGTGCTCTACCTATGGTCCCGTTCCCGCGATGAAATGACGCCCGACCGGCGCATCGATTTCGTCGCCGCCGAGGGCATCACGGACCTCGGCGTGGTCATTTTGCCCGGGTATGGGGATTAGGCGGGCTGGCGCACGAGGTCAAAGATGGCCTTGAGGCGCCGCAGCACCGCGGGCATGTCCCGCAGGAAGATCATATTGGGACCGTCCGACTTCGCGGCTTCCGGGTTGGGGTGGGTCTCGGCAAAGAGGCCGTCCACGCCGACGGCCACCGCGGCCTGGGCCAGCACCGGCGCGAACTCCCTTTGCCCGCCCGAGCTTTCGCCCTGCCCGCCCGGCATCTGCACGCTGTGGGTGGCGTCAAAGATGACCGGAACGCCAAACTTCTGCATGATGGGAATACTGCGCATGTCGCTGACCAGCGTGTTGTAGCCAAAGCTCGCGCCGCGCTCCGTCAGCAGCACACGCCCCTCAGCCCCAAACTCCTTCATCTTGGCCACGACGTTCTTCATATCCCAGGGGGCGAGGAACTGCCCCTTCTTCACGTTGACCACGCGGTTCTTCGCCACGGCTGCCTCCGCAGCGGCAAACAGCAGGTCCGTCTGGCGGCAGAGAAAGGCCGGAATCTGCAGCACGTCACAGACCTCCGCCACGGGCGCGCACTGGGAGGTTTCATGCACGTCCGTCAGCACCGGCACATTGAACTCGCGCCCGATGCCCTCAAGCTGCCTCAGCCCCGCTTCAAGACCGGGTCCGCGAAAGCCCTTGTTGCTGGTGCGGTTGGCCTTGTCGAAGCTCGCCTTGAAAATGTAGTCGATGCCGATTTCGGCGCAGGTCTTCTTCATCTGCTCACAGACGCGGCGGGGCATGTCCGCGTCTTCGAGCACGCAGGGGCCCGCGATCAGGAAGAGCCGTTTGCCGTTGAGCTGATAGGGACCAAGTTTCATGGACGGTTTCCGCGCGTGCCTACTTCGCCGTGGTGGGCGAGGCATCGAACTTGATGTAGTTGCCCTTGGGCTTCTTCGCGTCAGCCTTGTTCACGACCGGAAACGCAACCTGGCCGCTGAGGGGGAAGCCGCCGGATTTCTCGCTGCGCCACTCCGAAAGCAGGGTATCGCTGCCCTTGCGGTCCCAGACCTGGACGAGAAACTCCTCGCCCGGCTTCCAGGCAACACGGAAGGCCTGGTCGGGCCAGCGAGCGACGACGGGCTTGTCGCGGTTTCCGGCCTCGGCGAGGCGATCACCGAACTTGCGCGTGTCGAACAGGGGTTCCTTCGAGAGGTTGCCCTGGGCATCCACGGCAAAGATCAGCACCTGCAGGTCCAGGGCTTCGCCGGCGCTGAACTCTTCATCGGCCAGGCGCAACTCGCTGATGCGCACCTCATAGATGCCGCCCGTGTCGCGCGCGAGGCTGGCCTGCTTGACCACCATGCCCACGAGGGGACCCAGCAGCGGCGTGTCGGGCCTGAAGTAGCCCACCGCGCCCGACACCAGCAGGCCCGCCACGAGCAATAACAGCACGAGCCCCAGCCTGGAGCCGCCCTTCTTCTTGCCTTCGCCCATAGCAGCCTCCTACCGGCCCAGCATCCCCTTGACGGTGGTCATGGCCGGCCCCAGCAGGGGTACTTGAGGCTGTGTCCAGCCGATCAGGCATGCCGCGGCGCCGGCGACGAGAAGCAACAACAACAGCAGCATCGGACGCGAACCCTTCTTCTTCTGTTCTGCCATGGCTGCCTCCCTGTGGTTGGTTGAGCAGGTCTTGGAATGATTCTAGCAGGGCTTGCGGGCCCTGGCAGCCGCCTGTTCTGAGGCCGGGCGCAGGCAAGGGGGACGGCCAGGCCGTCCCCCCATGGGCTGCGCTTTGGGCGGCTGTTACTTCTTCTTTGCAGCCGACTTCCGGGCCGGGGGCTTTTTGGCCGCCGTCTTTCTCGCGGCAGGCTTCTTGGCGGTCTTGGCCGCCGGCTTGGCCGCTTCCTTCTTGGCCGGGGTCCGCTTGGCCTTGGGCTCCGCGGCCTTTCGGGCGCGGGGCTTCCTGGCGCCGGCCTCGACCGCTTCAGCCAGTGGCTCCGCCGGAGCTGCCGGGGCCTCCGCCGGGACCTGCACCGGCTGTGGCGCGGGCGCGCTGGGCTCGGGCTGGCTCACGGTCTGCGGCGCCGGCTGGGGGCGCGGACCGCGCTCGCGCCTTGGGTGGCGCCTTGGCGCGGCACCGGGCTGTTCGGCCGCGGGCTGAATCTCCCGCTCGCCCGGCTGGGGTTGCGCTTCCAGGGACGCCTGCGGCGCGGCTTCACGCACTCCCGCCTCCGCTACGGGCGCCTGCTCGGCGGGCTGAGGCTGGCCGGACTGGCCCTGCTGCATGGCCTGGCGGCGGCGCTCCTCGCGTTCGCGTCTGCGGCGACCGCCTCGCCGTCCGCGGCGGCGGCGGCCCTGGCCGTCGCCCTGGGTCGGCTGGCCAGGCTGTGCCGGCGCCCCGACTGCGGGGGCCTGGGCGGGGTTGGCGGGCTGCTCGGTGGCGCCGGGGGCGCCTTCGGGCGCCGCAACGCCGCTGGAGGCATTGGCCTGGGGCTGGGGTTCGCGCCGTTCCCGGCCCCGGTCACGGCCGCGGTCGCGGCGGTCACGCCGGTCACGGAATTCGCGCCTGCGTTCGCCGTTTTCAGGCGCGGCCACGGGGACGGTGGTCCCCTCGGCCGGGGCGGTCACGGTGGGCAGTTCGGGCATTTCGGCGCCGAAGCTGGGCACGGCCTTGGCGCTCTCGGCCTGGGAGCGCAGCATGCGAGTCTGGCGTTCGAGGTCGCGGTCGCGCTGGCGGCGGCCGCCGCGGCGGCCGCGCCGGTCGGAGAACCTGACTTCGGGTTCGGGCTGGCCGGCGACCCCGAGGCTGGCGGGGGGCAGGGCCACGTTGACCTTGCTCTGGTACTCGGCCTCCTTGACGTACTGGTTGATCTTCTGGTCAAGGTCGTAGAGCACGCGGGCATCGCGGTCATTGATGTAGAAGATGCGGGTGTCGCCCAGCACGAGGTCGCGCGCGAACTCGAAGATGATGCGCTTGTCGTAGGTTTCCTCGAGCTGGTCGATGTCTTCGCGGAACTCGCTGTGCAGGTGGCTGAGCACGTGGGGATGAACCTGCACAATGAGCGACTTGACGCGCTCCTCGGCCAGGGCCAGCTTCATCTGCCGCACCAGCGTCAGGCACAGCGTCTCGGCGCTGCGCACGTGGCCCGAGCCCGAACAGGTGGGGCAGGACACGTAGGTGTAGGCCCGGATGCTGGGCCGCACGCGCTGGCGCGTCATCTCGATCACGCCAAAGGGGCTCATGCGCGCGATCTTGGTGCGGGCGCGGTCCTTGCGCAGCTCGCGCTTGAGGGCGTTCTCGACGTCGGCCCGGTGCGAAGGGCTGAGCATGTCGATGAGGTCGTTGCAGATGATGCCGCCGAGGTCGCGCAGCCTGAGCTGGCGCACGATCTCCGGAATGGCTTCGAGGTTCGTGCGATAGGCCGTCTGCTCGGCGTCGCCGGCGCTGGTGAACTTGCCGGAATTGACGTCGATGGCGACGAGGGCCTCCGTCTGCTCGATGTAGAGGTAGCCGCCCGACTTCAGGGGCACCTTCTTGTCAAAGATGTGGTCGATCTGCGTCTCGATGCCCTCGGCGTAGAACAGGGGCACGTCCTTCTCGTACAGCTTCACGCGTTCCTTGAAGCTGGGCATGATCATGTCAAAGAACGCCAGCACCCGCTCATAGGCGGACTTGTCGTCAATGATGATCTCGTCGGTGTCGGCCGTGAAGTAGTCGCGCACGGCGCGGATGGCCGGGTCCGTGTCGGCGTAGATCAACGCCGGGGCCTCCGCCTCGTGCATGCGCGTCACGATCACGTTCCACAGGCGCAGCAGGTAGTTCAGGTCGCGGTTGAGTTCGTCAAACGTGCGGCCGATGGCCGCCGTACGGATGACCACGCCCATGCCCTGGGGCACCGGCAGCGAATCCAGGATGCGCCGCAGGGCGTCGCGCTGCGCGTCGTCCTCGATCTTGCGCGAGACGCCGCCCTTGTTGCTGTTGGGCATCAGCACCATGTAGCGGCCGGGCAGGCTCAGATAGGTGCTCAGGCCGGGGCCCTTGCCGCCCTGGCTTGCCTTGGTGACCTGTACCAGCACTTCCTGGCCGCGCTTGAGCAGGTTCTGGATCTTGGGCAGGGGGCCGCGCATGAAGGCGCGCGGCTTGTCGCTGCCCTCGCCCGAGGTGGATTGGCCGTCGCGGTCAAAGTTGCCCCGGGGCTCTTCGGGCGTCTGGCCGCTGTCCGGCACGGCGGGAAACTGGCCGGAGGGACGCGCCTTCTTCTTGGGGGGCGGAGGGAGCTGGAAGTCGCTGGCGGTGTCCACGGGCTTGAACACATCAAGTTGAGGGCGCTTCTTGCGCGGCGGCTTGGGCTGGGGCGTGTAGCCCAGGGCCTCGTGTTCGTTGACGACGCCGGGGGTGACGTCGGGCTCGGGAGGCTTGGGCTGGGCCGAGCGTTCAAAGGGCTCGGGCGCCTGGCGGTCGTTGAGTACTTCGGTGGGAGAATGGGTGACGTTGTGGCCGGGGCTGACCTGGGTGAGCTTGTCGAGGAACTCGGGCTCGCTGTGGCGCTGGGTCTCGGACTCCCCCTCGGCCTCGTCGTCGTTCGTGGCGGGCGCGTCGCCTGTCTGGGCGGGGGCCGGCGGCGCCGCGGGCTCATGGCCGTTGGAGCCGGACTCCTCGTGGCTCTCGTCGCTTGTGCTCTGGGGCGAGTCCACGAAGTCGCTTTCGGCCACGCTCTGGGGCGGCACCTGCTCGGTGTAGGGCGGCATCTCGGCTTCGTTGCCCACGCGCGAGACGGGCTTGTAGAGCTCGGCCACGTTCTGGATGCGCGCATAGGCGTTGAGCGTGTCGCTCACGTGCAGAAAGCCGTTGCGATCCATGCCCAGGTCCACGAAGGCGGCCTGGATGCCGGGCTCGACGTTGCTGACAAGGCCCTTGTAGATGTTGCCCAGATGCTTGAGCTGGGAGGGGCGGTCCACGAAGTACTCGTAAAGCCGGCCGTCCTCGATCACCGCGATGCGGCATTCGTCGCCCTCGGCAACGTTCATCAGAATCTTCTTAGCCATATTCTCCTGTCTTCGGCGCTGTGCGCCCTTGGTTTTTCGGCGCCTCCCGGGCGCCAGGCGGGGATCCTCGATCCCCTCTTGCTATTGCTGCTCCAAAGGTTGCTCTCCCCCGGCGGGCGCGCTGTCCTGCGCCTGGGTGAAATGCGTCTTCGTCTTGGTGATGGGATGGCCCAGGGGGTCCAGGCCCAGCACCTCGAGCAAATCAGTCGGCTTCATGCCGCCCTGCGGCGTGAAGGCCAGCTTCATGCGCAGGATGGACCCGTCAAGGCTTGCCTCCAGCGTGAAGGCCCTGGCGTCCAGTACCCGCGCCGGCTTGCCGCGTCCCCTTGAGCGGGTGTGGCTCACGGCCCCGCCCGCCATGAACTCGGCCAGCCTTCGGGCCAGGCCCTCGAGCGAGGCCGAGTCCAGCTCCAGATGCACGCTGTATTCACAGGCGCTGACCGTCGGGCGTCCCCGACCCTGCCAGGCATCGATCAGGCGGATGCCCGGCGGCAGGTGGGGGGCCAGGGCGGCCACCAGCGATTGAGGCGTGGCCGCGACTTCCGGGCGCAGGTCGATGTCGAGGATCTCGTCCAGCGATTCAACGCCCAGCGGAAGCGCCATGGCAAAGGACAACCGCGGGCGCGGGTTGAATCCCTGCGTGTGGGCGACAGCAACGCCCGCACGCCTCAGGGCAAGTTCAAAGGTCCGCATCAGGTCGTGATGCGAGATGTACTTCAGTGCCCCGCGCTTTTCAAAGCGCAGGCGAAAACGCCGCGGAGCTGCCGGGGGGTGCTGCCTGACCGCGTCGTCGCCCTGCTTTGTGGCTTCAACCCTGGCCCCTTCGCCGTCTGGCGTGGATGGGGAGCTCACTTCGAAGTTCAGTCTCCTTGGGCGGGCCGCGCCGGCCCGCCTTCCCTGTTGCCCTGCCGGAGCCGTCGCGAAAATGGCGCGGAGCAAAGGGCCCAAGGGCCGCTGGCTCGGCTCCACTTCGCGCAAAGACTCCGGCAGAAGCGTCCAATATCTCTACTTCTGCTGCTTGCGCAGCGAGGCCGAAAACTCGGCCGCGCTTGCAAAACTTGACTTGCGCGCACTGCCGGGCTCCTGCACTTCGCCCTTGAGCGCGTACTTCCATTTCACCACCGCCGCCACACCCTTGACCAGGTCCAGCAGCAGGTAGCCGTCGGTAATCTCGGGCGCCGTGTAGCGCACGTCAAGGCCCCCCAGGCGCTGCGCCTGCTCGGCGGTGACGGGCTTGCCCGCAAACCGGAACACCGCGGCGGTGGGCGCTTCCACCGTGCCGTAAATCTTTTCGAGCGTGTAGGTCAAGTCGTAGTCCAGGCTGCCCGAGAGTCCCACGGGGAAGCGGCGGCGCACGGACAGCGTGCCGCCCACCTGCACGGAAGCTTCAGGGGCGAACTCGGGCTGAATGCCGAGCAGCAACTGCACGGGATCAAGAAAGCGGCCCGGATAGTTGCGCTGGTCGGCCACGTCAAACTCCGCGAAGTAAAGCTCGCTGTGGGCGCGGCCGCTTTCGCTGATGCTCATCCACGCCGCGGCGTTGCCGATCATCGACTGCGTGTTGCGGCTGCTTTCCACGCCGCGCGCGTTGACGCCCGCCCAGCCCGGGATGTTGAAGGCCTGGGTGCGGCTGCCGTCGCGCTCGATCTTCCAGAAAGTGGCGTCCTTGCGGTCGGTCGGGTCACCTCCGCCGGGGCCGATGTAGCCCGAGAAGGACTCTTCGCCGTCGGCGAGGTCAAAGTGCAGGGGGCCAAAGCGGAAGGCCGCGCGCAGGTCCTTGCGGCCGTTGAGCTCGTCTTCCTCAAGCAGGATCTCGCACAGGGCCATCCAGGTTTCGCGGCGGGCAAAGCCGCCCGCGGGCGTGGCGCCGTCGCTGCTGCCGCCATGGGTCTTCTTGTCGAGGTAGACTTCGTATTCGAACTTGTCGTCGGCCACGGCCTTGAAGGCGGGCCTGAGCGTCACTTTCCGGGCGTCTTCGTCGCTGAGGGGTTTGTCGCCAAGTTTGAATTCGTAGGGCTTGGCGGCGGGCTGGGCGCCCACATGCGAGAGCAGGGAAACGGCAGCCACGGCAACCAGAGCAGCGGGAACCAGCCAACGTACGAGTCGCGTCACTCTTCTTCCTTCCGGCATTCGGACCGCGAGATGGTAGTCGCCCTTCTCACCCTGTCAACCGGGCAGACTGCCTGTCCACCTAAAGCGACGCCAGAGTCTTGAAGTGGGTCTTGGCCACCTTGGCCAGCTCCGGGGCCCCAAAGGCCCGCTTGAACTCGCGGCCCGCCTTGATCACCGGCGTGCCCGCCCCCGGCGGCAGGTCCTGCCCGTACTCCGTGGAAAGGGTCCGCAGGCCGTTGAGAAACTCGGCCCGCGCCAGCACGCTGGCCGCCGCGCAGGCGACGTCTGCTTCGCCTCCCGTCCGGGTCACCAGCCGGCAGCCCTCGGGCAGGCTCAGGGCCTGCTGCAGCACCCGCGGGTTGCTGGCGAACTGGTCAATCAGCACCGCTTGGGGCGCGGCCGCTTTGGCCCTCAGGGAGCCCAGGCGCAGCAACAGCTCCGCCACGCACTCGCCGTGAAGCTGGGCCAGCAGCACGTTCAGGTTGCCCGTCGCCCCATAGCGGACATTGTACTCCCGAGGCATCAGCGTCATGGATAGCCCCAGGCCCGCCTCGGTCAGCGAGCCCGGCTTGAGCAAATGCGCCAGACGCTCCACGGCGGCGTCAGAGAGCGTCTTGCAGTCCGCCACGCCCATCTCAATGAGCTTCGCCGCGCCCGCCTTGTGGGTGTAAAACGCTGCCACGACCAGGGGGCCAAAGAAGTCGCCCTTGCCGGACTCGTCGCCGCCGATGTGGGGAAAGCCCAGGCCAAAGGGGTCGAGCTGGCTGGTCTTGGCGGCCTTCGGCGCACCCCCAAGGGCCTCCTGCAGCCTGTGGCCCTGCTTGCCCCCCGTCACAAACGAGAAGCCCTTCTTGCCGTGGTAGCAGGACAGCACGGCCCTGGCGCCGCCCGCATCCGACAGCTCGTACTGCCGCCCGTAGTCCAGCTTGCGCTCGGCCAGCACACCAAAGCCCGCAGCGCCGGCCTTGGCCAGCAGTGCTTTGCAGAAGTCCATGAACTCAACCATGGTTCGATTGTGCCGCGCCTTGGCGCCGCCGGGCAGATTAAATGGCCGGCGGCGGTCAGGCGCGTTGCCTTTGTTGCGGCACGGGCCCCAAGCTATCATCACGCTTTCGTCACACTCAGGTACGGAAGGCCCATGGCTGAACTGGTGGAGATTTGCTGTCCCAATTGCCAGAGCCGCTTTGCCGTTCCCTTTGTCCAGAACAGCTACGCCGCCGTGTGCATGAGTTGCGGCAAGGGCATTGCCGACCTTCGTCCCCATCTCACCCAGCCGCCGCCGCCGCAGGCCAGCGACAGCAGCAAGCAGATTGCCGCCCAGGCTCAGGCCGGGCGCGAGACGGCCTCGCTCGCGGCACTGGTGCGGGAGGCCGGGCCCCAGAACGCCGACGGCAACGCGCCTACGGTCTTTGGCGAAACGCCAGTGGGGGCCACAGAGCCCCCGGCCCGGCCCGTCTCCGAGATGGAGACCATGAAGGTCCCCCGCGACCTCGCCGGCCAGCCCACCCAGCCCCTGCCCCACAAGCCGCCCTCAGGCCGCCAGAGCCCAAGCCCTGAAAGCACCGCCTTCCAGAGCACGACCAGCAAGCTCAAGCTCGGCCGCGTCGGCCACAGCCTCACGGGCGAAACCAAGATCCGCCGCCGCGAGCGCCTCGAGCGCGGCAAGAAAAAGGTCTTCGAAAGCTGGGTCGCGCCGCCGGGGCTGGTCATGCCCGCGGGCAACTCGGGCCACTTTGCGCCGCCCACGGCTTCGGCCAGCAAGACCCGCGCGATCTCCTACCGCGACCTGCGCAGTTCCTCGAGCACCGCCTACCTCGAGAGTCTGCGCGCCGCCGCGGAAGCCGCCCGCGTCAAGAAGGGCATCTCCCAGAGCCTGATGCCCAGGCGCGACAGCAGCAACGAAGTCAAGGAACTCGAGCGCTTCCTCGAAGAAGCCGAGCGCATGGAATCGGCGCGGCAGGCGGCCGTGAGCGCTGCCGCCGAAAGCCCGACGCTGGGCAACCTGACCTTCTCCACGAACGCCACGGCCGAGGTAGTCCTGCCCCGCGACGACGCGCCCGAGCCCCTGGCCGACCTGCCGAGGCCCGTGAGTGAGGGCGCCCTGCCCCCGGCCGCGGCCCAGGCGGCGGCCGCGGCGGCCAAGGCCGTGGCGCCTGCGCCGGCGAAATCCGTCGCCGAGCTGGAGGAAGAAAACGATCCCGGCGCGCGGCGCGTCTCCACGCGCTCCATCGTGGCCAAGCAGACGGAGGTCAAGGCCAGGGCGCGGCCGAAGGCTTCCAATGCGGGCCTGGGTTTCACGCTCGTGGAGTGGGGGTTTTATGCACTGTTGCTGCTGATTTTCGCGGCCTTTGTGGTGGCCGTCGTCAACCAGTATTTTGTGCCCCTGGGCCTGCCGCGGTTTTGAGCCAACGCAAAAAGGGCCGACGCCGGAATCCCGGCGTCGGCGAAAGCTCGGGGCGCGCCATACGCAAAGCGCACCTGCACACCCCTGCCTATGTCTACTCTTCCGTCTGGCGCTTGAGCTCGTAGAGGCCGATGGCGTGCTCGGCGATGCCTTCGTCCACCAGCGCGCGCATCATGCTCTCCGCGTCTTCAAGGTCGGAGTAGAAGAAACTGTACACGCCCTTTTGAGGGTCGGAGTAAGCCAGGAAGTAGCGGGGCAGCTCCTTGAGGCTCTCTTCCAGAAGCCTGAGTTTGATGTCCTCGACACGGCGGCCTTCGCCGCGACGGTCTGCCAGCCTGCGCTCTTGGATGGTTTCCTGCATGGTGTCTCCCGGTTTCGCCCTTGGGCGTTCTGGTTCTGGGCCCGTTGGCCGTAACCAGTTTTCGGCTGCCCGCCCCCCGCAACTTGAGAAAATCTGCCCCATCGCGTCGCGCCCCTGAATATGCTGCCGCCATGCCCAGCTACCCGGACTTTGCGAGGCGGCACGCCGAACTCGTCGCCGAGATTCGCCGCCACGACAGGCTCTACTACGAGCAATCCGCCCCCGAGATCAGCGACGCCGGCTACGACTTGCTCATGCGCGAACTCGAGGCCCTGGAGAAAGCTCACCCTGAGCTCGTCTCTCCCGACTCGCCCACGCAGCGCGTCGCCGGCCAGGCCCGGGACGACCTTGCCAAGGTCGAGCACCGCCTGCCCATGGTCAGCATCCAGAACTCCATGAACCCGCAGGAAACCCGGGCATGGCACAAGTTCGTGGCCGATGAACTTGGCCACGACGACTTCGAGCTCTTCTGCGAGCCCAAGTACGACGGCCTGTCCTGCGAACTTGTCTATGAGCAGGGCGCGCTCAAGGTGGCCTCCACCCGCGGCGACGGCTACGTGGGCGAGGATGTCACGCCCAACATCCGCACCCTCAAGTCTGTGCCGCCAAAGCTCAGCGGCTTGTTTCCGCCCCGCCTCGAGGTGCGCGGCGAGGTCTACATCAATAAGGAAGACTTCGCGGGGCTCAACCGCCAGCTCGAGGAAGCCGGCCAGAAGACCTTCGTCAACCCGCGCAACACCGCCAGCGGCGCCTTGCGCCAGCTCGATCCCCAGGTCACGGCAAAGCGTCCGCTTTCCGCCGTGTGGTACGCCATCGTCGAGGCCGACCAGCTCGGCCTCAAGACCCAGGCCGAGGTCGCCCGCGCCCTGGCGGAGTTCGGCTTTGTCACCAGCGAGGCCCTGCTGCGCAAGGCGAAGATCCGCGTCGAGGTGGTCCGCGGCGCCGACGCGCTGGTCGATCTGTTTGAGAACTATAAGCGCCACCGCCACGGCCTGCCCTTTGAAATTGACGGCATGGTCGTCAAGGTCAACGACCTCGCCCTCCAGCGGCAGCTTGGCATGCGTTCGCGCTCGCCCCGCTTCATGCTCGCCGCCAAGTTTCCGCCCGAAGAAAAGGAAACGCTCTGCGAGCGCATCGAACTTCAGGTGGGGCGCACGGGGGCCGTCACGCCCGTGGCCATCCTCAAGCCCGTGAAGGTTGGGGGGGTGACCGTGACCCACGCCAGCCTCCACAACCGGGACGAAATCGCCCGCCTCGACATCCGCGAGGGCGACAGCGTGGTCGTGCAGCGTGCCGGAGACGTCATTCCCCAGGTGCTTCGCGTGCTCAAGGAAAAGCGCCCCGTGTTTGCGCGCCCCTTTGAGATGCCGCCCCTGTGCCCTGCCTGCAAAACAGAGCTTGTGCATTACGAAAATGAAGTCGTGGTGCGCTGCCCCAACGCCCTTGGCTGCCCGCCTCAGTTGATTTACTCGCTCACCCATTTCACTTCCCGCCTGGCCATGAACATCGAAGGCCTGGGAGAAAAGCGCGTCGAGCTGCTGCTCAACGCGGGCCTCGTGCGCGACTGCGCTGACATCTATGAGAAGCTGACGCTGGAAAACCTCGCAGCCCTCGAGCGTATGGGCGAAAAGAGCGCCCAGGCCCTGCTGGACAACATCAACGCTTCCCGCGAGCCCAAACTCTCCCGCTTCATTTACGCCCTCGGCATCCGCAACGTGGGCGAAAGCACCGCGTCGCTGATTGCCGACCTCGTCGGCACGGCCGAGGGCTTCCTGAAAGTGACGCCTGAGCAGTTGCAGCAGGCCGACGGCATCGGTCCCGTGATCGCCCAGAGCGTCATGGACTTCATGTCTCAGGCGCGCAACGTCGCCCTGGTGACGCGCCTGCTGGCTCAGGTCAGGCCAAGGCCCGTCGAAAAGAGGGCGCCCGCCGATTTGAAGTTCGCCGGAATGACTTTCGTTTTCACCGGCAGCCTCGAGAAATTCACCCGCGAGGCCGCCGAGGAAATGGTGCGCGAGCGCGGCGGCAAGGCCTCGGGCAGCGTAAGCAGGAAAACGACATACCTGGTGGCCGGCCCCGGCGCGGGCAGCAAGCTGGAAAGGGCCCGGGAACTGGGCGTGAAGATTCTCAGTGAAGACGAGTTTCTTGCCATGGTTTGACGTCGCGGTGGCGGGGGCGTGGCGCGAGTGTTCTCGCCTGCGGACATCGGCGGGACGCCGATGCCACGTCTCTCGCCTGTGGCGGCATCGGCAAGACGCCGATGCCGCCACAGGCCCGCGTGTCAACAACGGGAGCGGACCCGAAAACGCTTGCCGTTTTCGGGTGGCGGGGTACATGGCCGC